>JBEKZM010000058.1:0-38347 GCA_049509875.1 Verrucomicrobiota bacterium
ATCCTCAGTGCCTTATACGATCGGCGCGCCGGGCTCGTATTACCTAACAACAAATCTCAGCATGGCGCGGAGGAATGCCATCACCTTCGCCAGCAGTGACGTGACCCTGGATTTGAACGGGTTTACATTCGCCTCGACGGCGAATGTGCTAGCGTATCCGGACAATTCGAGTCTGGTGGAATTCTGCACGGTGCAGTTGGCGGGCGGGATTGGCATTGCAGCGGCCAATGTCAGAAATTGCGTGGAAACGGCGCGCTATTCTTGCGCGATTTACTGCTCAGCAGTGGCGGATAGAGAGGGCCAATCCTTAGGAAGTGGCGCAGGCACTTACGCCCAATCCACCGCGCAAAACTGTTATAAGTACAGCAACAGCGCCCTAGCACCGCCCCAGAGGAGTCCCGCGCCGGGGATCCCGGTTGGTGGCGCCACCCAGAATTGTTATGGCTAAAGCAATGGAAATCTGGGCGGACGTACCGAAGGCCCGGAGCTGACGTAGGACCTGGTCCAAACGTTTCTCGCCGCCACATTCAGCCAGGCTCCACGGTATTTGTGACGGCTGCAGAAAGTGGCCAATTTGGAAGCAAAGCAAAAATTCTAACTTTGGAGGAAGTTTTATGAGCGATTCAAAAACCGACCAACTGGCAACCAACACCGGCAACATTAAATCTGGTGAAACCGTTCGAGCGACGAAGTTCGGCCAGCCAGCCGAGCGGCTACGTCCAACGACTTCTGTTGCTCGATGGAAACGCTTGCATTCCAAGAGTTCGATCATCCTGATGTCATTGGGTGCAATCGCGGTTATCACTTATCTGCTGCGATCCGGGCTTGGCAAACAGTATGAAGGCATTGGCGCTGCGCTCTGTGCTGTTGCGTGCGGCGGATTTCTCGTTTGGCACGCGATCCATTTGTTCGCTGAGCAGGACGCGTTGGAGGAAGAGCAGCTTCATGAAAATCAAGAAACAATCTCATCTCCCCAACCAAATCCCACTGGTCAAGAAACGAAACTGACCACGCACGCGCCGGAATCAGGACCAAAATTCAAAGGACAAAAGGAATGTTTATGAGCGACCCGAAAATGCAACAACTGGCCATTAACACGATTGGGATGCTTTCGATCGATGCGGTGCAGGCAGCCAAATCCGGGCAACCCTAACAGCCGACGTGAGGAGATTTCGAACTCCAAAATGGGGCGGCGTGGGGCAAATGAACTCCAGAAAAGGGCAAAGTCGGAACTTCTTCTGAAAGTCGGTAGCCACTCTAACACAAGGCCCACAACATCAATGGCAAGTGGTTCATTGACCAGGCGGAGATCGACCGGTTCTGGGACAGAGTCAAGTCGGGTGAATTTGCCGTTCCAGTGGCTGTAATTCCCCGAAAGAAGATTCCGAAGAAGGACTCTGGTGGAGCGAAATACTGATCCCGTGGAGCGGAGGACTACAGACTGATTCAAAAAGGAGGCCCGAGCCTCCTTTTGTGCTTTAGCCGTGAAGCATCGGGAATGCAGCGAAAAGCGAGCTTTTACTCAATTGTACCAATAGGATTGTGAAATTCTCCTTACGTAGAAAAAACGGGGAGCGACGTAGCAAAACAAACCAGAATAGGATTTTCAGGCCTCTGCTCGACCAACTGAGCTATCCTGCCGAAATCGAGCCATCTTTGCAGGCAATTCTCCATGTTTGATCCGCGTCGATGCGAAAAACGATACCCGATGCGATATCCGTCCAGCAAGCCCTAAAATCGCCCCCAATCCCGAGAAGTTTTTAAACCGCGAACCAAATTACGCGAGAGGGATTAAGCAAGCTCACGGCGAAGCGGGAGCTGCGCCAAACTTGGCGCCAGCAGATGGTGAAGGATGAAGGCCACAATATACGCAAGGCCGCAAAACACGAAGAGAAGGGTATAGCCGCGGTTGATGTCGTTTTGCGCCTTGAAATAATCCAAAACCAAGCCGGTGACCCAGGGAAATATAGCACTGCTGAGGCTGCCGGCCAGCCCGCCCATTCCTGTCACCGACGCCACCATCGATTGGGGGAACATATCTGAAACAGTCGTGAACAAGTTGGCCGACCAGGCCTGATGCGCCGCGCCAGCAAGCCCGATCAACAGGACCGCCACCCACGGCGTGCCGAATCTGGCCAGGGCAACCGGCATCACGAGCAAGGCGAAAATGAACATGCCGGTTTTACGGGCACGCGTGACGGTCCATCCGCGGCTGGTGAGCCAGCCGGTAACCCACCCGCCACCAATGCTCAATGACGTGACTATGGCGTAAATGGTCATCAAATGCGGCCAGCTATTCTTGATGTCCAAGTGAAACGCCGAGTTCTTGAAATA
The DNA here is from genome assembly GCA_049509875.1 of Verrucomicrobiota bacterium. GTDB lineage: Bacteria > Verrucomicrobiota > Verrucomicrobiia > Limisphaerales > UBA11358 > UBA11358. The sequence goes on from JBEKZM010000058.1 coordinate 2,335, forward strand.
ATCCGGCAACCAGATGAGAAAGAACCACCACACCGGGTCCGTTAAAAATTTCCCCACGATAAAGGACCAGGTTTGGCGGTAGCGTAGCAAACCACCCCATGATATTTGCCGCGCCGCTTCTTTATCGTCGCGGTCGCTCAAGACCTGATTCAACCCGGCCCCGCTGACGGCCTTGATTTTCCCGAGCGTGTCGTAAAGAGACCACCACAGACAAAGCCAGAATACGCCGGCGGCTCCGGCCACGAGGTAGCAAGACTGCCAGCCCCAGCGCAGCGCCATCAGGGGAATGACGGCCGGCGCCACAAGCGCGCCAACGTTGGTTCCTGAGTTGAATATGCTGGTGGCCAAAGCGCGCTCACTTTTTGGAAACCAGAGCGCGACCGCCTTGATCGAGCACGGGAAACAACCGCCTTCGCTGCCGCCCACCGCGAGGCGGGCGGCAAAGAATCCGCCGATGTGGTTGACCAGCGACGTGCCGCCGGCGGAGAGGCTCCAAGCACCGACGCAAATGAAGTATCCCACCTTGGTACCATACCGGTCGATCAGCCACCCAAAGCCCAGGGTACTGAGCCCGTAGGCCAGCAAGAACACCGAGTTGATGAGCCCAAAGGTAGTGTTGGACCATTTCAATGACGCGAAGCCGAAGGCGGGGGGCATCCTCGCAAACTGATCGTCCAACATTGGCTTGAGCAAGCCGAGAATCTGCCGGTCAATGTAGAGGATGACGAGCGCGCCAAAAAGCAGCGCGCAGATTATCCAGCGATAGCCAGAACTGGGTTTTTCGACGGTCATTTCCAATAAATCACGGCCGAGTGGCAGGCCGCCCGGCAGCGTGCGCGACGTCCTGGCGATGGTCCGCAGGCTGCACTCCGGGGCTTCGACCATGCCATTTTCCCGGACGGTCAAACCTTCCGGGGCAACTGGAAATGCTTTTGCACCACGAGTGCGATCGCCCCGCGCAAACGGGGAAAGTGCTCTGGATCCGTCGGGACAATCCGCGTCGGGGCGGGAGTGAAGGATCGCTGCCGAATGGCCTGCTCGACGATGGGGCCGACACGGGGCCACGCCCGCGTGACCTCTCCGACCACCACCACGACATCCGGCGCCAGGCCGGTCACCAGGACCGCCAGGCCGACGCCCAAATAATGCGCCATCTGGTCGAGCGCCTTGCAGGCCTTCACATCGCCCTGCTGGACCAGGCGGAGCAGGTCCGTAAACAGTACGGGGGACATGTTGCTCTTGGTGCCGACCTCACCTTTTCGCCGGGAAAGAAAATCCGCATAGTTGCGCACGGCGGCGGCATTCGAGGCCAGCACCTCCCAACATCCCCGGTTGCCGCACCGGCATAAGGGTCCGTCATTCAGGAGGGAAACGTGGCCAAACTCGCCGCTCACGCCCAGTGAGCCGCGCAGCAACCGGCCGTTCATGACCATGCCCACGCCAATGCCTTCCGAAACCGTGACCGCGACCAGATGCGACACGCTCTCGCCGTGCCGGCCGGACCACAACTCCGCCAGGGCGCAGGCGTTGGCGGCATTCTCCAGTTCCACGGGCAGGCCGGTGATCCTCTCCAGCGGCTGCTTGATGTCCACGTCGCTCCAGTTCAAGTTGGGCGCGAAGGACAGCCGCTGCGAAGTCGGGTCGATGCGGCCCGGCAAGCTCACGCCGATGCCTTCATAAGAACTAATCGGGTGGGCCCGGATCAAGTCCCGGATGCGGACACCCAGGCGCTCGATAAACTCGGCCGGCTCGCGCCCGGTGGGCATGGACTCTTGCGCGAGGATTTTCATTTCCGTGCTGGCGGCGGCGAGCAAGGTGGTGTTGGGATGGATGTCCACGCCAATGAAGCCGGAACGGTTGGGATTGAGGTGAAGGAAGGTCGGCTTGCGCCCGCGCGGAAGCTGTCCGGTGGCGCCCTCCACTACCCAGCGTTCAGCGATCAATTGGCAGGCGATGGCCGAAACCGTGCTGCGCTGCATGCCAGAACGCCGGGCCAGGCCCGCGCGTGAAATCGGCTGATGCTGGCGCACCAAGTTCAGCACGATGCGGCGGTTGATGTCGCGCGCCGTTCCGCTACTGGCCACCCGGAAATTGTTCGCGTCAATTTTCCGCATGCAGCGAGCCTAACAGCCGATATTGTTCATGTCAAAAACGAATTCCGGGCCGCACGATCCGCGCCCATTAATTAGGTCTCGATCCAAAGGCGACAGTGTTGTATTCCTTTAAAAAAAGGATGAAATGGATACGGGCATGAGCGTAGAATTGCACCTCAACGGCCACCCAATGCAGGCCGGGCCAGGAATGGTGTTGTTTGACGCCGCGGACCGGCTCGGTATCCGCGTGCCGACCTCCTGCCAGCGAAACGGCCGGTGTCGCGAATGTCTCCTGGAAATCACCGAAGGCGCCGAACTGCTCTCGCCGAAGACGCCGGAGGAGAACCATTTGCGGGAAAATTTCCGGCTGGCGTGCCGCTGCAAAATTTCGTCTACCCCGGGCGTCGTGCGCTGCCATACGCTGCGGCGGGCAGAAATGAGGATTGAACGGCAGGCGTTTCAACTGCCAACGAACGCGAAGGCATGGCAGCTCGATCCGGCGGTGACACGCGATGGTGATCGAATTCTCCTGGACGGCACTGAAATCGCCCGCTCGACCGAACCGGTCCACGGACTGGCGCTGGATTTGGGCACGACCACCGTGGTCCTCCGGCTGCTCAATCTGGAAACCGGCGAAATCGTCGCCGACGCGGCCTTTGAAAATCCGCAGCAGTTTGGCGGATCGGACGTGATGTCACGGATTCATTTTGACACGCACGACGCGGGCAAACTGCTACAACGAACGCTGGCCGGTTATTTGAAACACGCCATTGAGGAATTGCCGATTGATCCGCAGACAATTTACGAGGTGGTGATTGCCGGAAATTCAACCATGCGGGACCTTTTTTTCCGTCTGGAGGTCCATTCGATCGGCCAGAATCCGTATCGCTCGCTCACCGAGCTGGAAATGGAGGACGGCAAACGCGTGAGCACGAGCTTGAATGAATCCGCGAGAAACCTCCTGTTGCCAATCCATCCGAGGGCGCGCGTACACGGCCTGCCAATCATCAGCGGCCATGTCGGCGCGGATGCGGCGGCGTGCATGCTGGCGATTGATCTGGCCGGCGAGAATCGCACCGTGGTGGTCATGGACATTGGCACGAACACCGAGTTGATTCTCGGCAACCGCGGAAAGATTTTCGCCGCTTCCTGCCCAGCGGGGCCGGCATTCGAGGGCGGCAAGGTTTCCTGCGGAATGCCCGGGCTGCCCGGCGCAATTGAAAGGGTGAAAATCAATGACGATGGCTCCGTCCGCGCCGGTGTGATCGGCGGCGGGCCGGCGGAAGGCATCTGCGGTTCCGGCCTGGTGGACCTGCTGGGCGAACTGTTGCGGACCGGGCGCCTCAACCGGCTGGGCCGATTCGAGGATGGCCCGGAGAAATTTGTCGTGGCGACGAACGGGGGTGCGCCGATTCATTTGACCGAAGGCGACATCAACGAGCTCGCCCAGGCCAAGGGCGCGACCGCCGCCGGACTGCGGATCATTTTTGACAGATTCGGAATTCCCTTCGACGAAGTCGAGGTGTTCTATCTGGCCGGCGGCTTCGGCCAGCATCTGGATCCGGCCTCAGCCAAACGCATCGGCCTGATTCCGGACATCGCCGGGCAAAAGATTCTGCAAATCGGCAACGCCGCGATTGAAGGCGCAACCATCGCACTATTGTCGCGGTCCAAAAGGGCGGAACTTGAATGCCTGGTCAAAAGCGTGACGCACTGCCGGCTGGAAGCGGATGCCAACTTTTTCAATTACTTTGTCGAAGGCTGCCAATTTCAGCCGCTGGCGACGCTGTCCACCGCGCCCAGCGCCCGATGATGTTCGAACTGACTGAACGCCGTCCGCCGCTGGAAGTGCCGGAAACCGAATACCGCCGGCTGCTGGGCTATCCGCCATACCGCCAGCCAGCCGGCCGCGCCCGCGAGCTGGCGGACGCGGCGCAAAAGTGGTTCCACGAAAATGGCAGCCCATGGATATTTGCCCGCGAAATCGGGCCGCTGAATTTGGAGGACGGGAGGGTGGTCCTGGGCGGAACGGAATTCTCAGCGGGACGGCTTCACGGACTTTTATCCGAGACGCAGGCGCACGGCGCAGTGCTGGTGGCGGTCAGCGCGGGAAAGGAATGCGAGGAGCACGCGTGCGAACTCTGGCGCGAGGACAAACCGGACGAGTATTTTTTCCTGGAGGTGTTCGGTTCGGCGGTGGTGGAGCACTTGCTGGCGCTGGCCCGCGGCCGCATTTGCGGCTGGGCTGACGAAAATCAAGCGGCCGTGCTGCCCCATTGCAGCCCGGGACTGGCCGGCTGGAACATCGCGGAGCAGACGTTGCTCTGGAATTTAATCCGGCCAAGCGCCAGCGGCTGCCTGCCCGGCGAGCTGGAAGTCCTGGAATCGGGAATGTTGCGTCCCAAGAAATCTCAGCTCGCGGTCTTTGGGTTGACGCGCGAGGTGGAGAAAGCACGCCGCTACGCAAAATTGATCCCCTGTGAAGATTGCGCGCTGCCGATCTGCCAGTACCGGAGGACGACCCGCAGATCCGTTCAACCCGGCCGCCCGAATGGCCCACCGCTGCCGCGCTCGAGTTGAAGGCCGGCCGGCGGCTGCGCAAAGTAAGATTCTCCATGCGATTTTGGCGGGCGCGCGTGGACAATCGGACGCGATTGAGGGATAGTTTCGGGGAGAAAATGACCAAGCTATGCGACCTCAACGCGGTGGCCCGAGAAAAACTGCCGCCGGTGTTCGCGGAAAAATCCGGCATCGGCTCGCATTATGTGGATGCCTTCGTCAAACCGATGAACACAAAGCTGCCCGACGGCACACGCGTCGGCTGCCGGCGCAAGGGCCTGAAAATCACGCTGAGCGTCGGCGCGAAAAAAGGCGAGGGGCTGATGCGGCGGCTGGTGGTAAGCAAGGACCCGGTGGTGATGCTGGCGGCCGCGCTGCAGGAGGCCGCGAACTCGGCGGGCGTTGAACTGGCAATCACCGAGACCGGAATTTTCATAGTGGCCTGAGCCATGACCAAGAACCTGCTGGAAACGATGCGCGAGCGCCGCCTCGTCTGCGATGGCGCGATGGGTACGCAACTGATGCTCGCCGGGCTGGCGAGCGGCGAGTGCGGTGAGGCCTGGAATCTGAGACACCCAGACCGCGTGCTCAAAATCCAGCGCGACTATGTGGCAGCCGGCGCCGACTGTTTGATCACAAACACGTTTGGGGGCAGCCGCCTGATGCTCCAGCGCCACGGCCACGCGGAAGATTTGCGCGCCATCAACCAGGCCGGCCCGCGGCTCGCCCGCGAGGCGTTTGGCGGGTACAACGGTTTCGTGCTCGGTGATTTGGGGCCGCTCGGGGCGATTTTGGAACCGTTCGGTGATCTATCGCAGGCCGAAGCCCGCGCCGCCTACGAAGAACAGACGCGCGCGCTGGTCGAGGGCGGCGTGGATGCGATCATTATCGAAACCCAGACGTCGCTCGAAGAGATCGGCGTGGCGATAGACGCGGCGCGGGAGGCAGGCGCGCCGTGTGTCATCGCATCCCTGGCCTATGATTTGTCCGCGGATCGGACCTTCTATGTAACGATGATGGGCGTGAAGCCGGAGGACGCGGCGAAGTTCGCCGAGGAGCGCGGCGCCGACCTGATCGCGCTGAACTGCGGCACCGGTATGGACATGGCCGGCGCCGCGAACGTGGCACGATTGTATCGCGAGAATTGCCGTCTGCCGGTGATGGTGCAGCCGAACGCCGGCTTGCCGGTTTTGGAAAACATGAAGGCGGTTTACAAACAGGCTCCGGCGGACATGGCGGCGCATGTGCCGGACACGTTGGCCGCGGGCGCCAGCATCATCGGTTCCTGCTGTGGCAGTACGCCAGACCACACGCGGGCCATTTGCGAAGCGGTGAAAGAATTCAACCGCAAGGTGTGAAATGTTCCGACCGGCGGCGGCCGGCAAAGCCCACGCCGCCGGGGAACGAACATTTGGGCCACGAAATCCCGGCCTCGCGAAATGTGAAGCGCGACACCGGTTTTTGTTCCACTTGGGAGGTTCAGACCGCGGATTCGAGTTCCCGCCGGACGGTTTCGGCGACTTCGCGCGGCGAACCGGCGCGCTCAGAGGTTTCGCTCCAGCGCAGGTGCGCCGAATAGGCGGCCTCGGAAATGAACCCTTGCTGTTGCGCGGAGGCGTCAATGCGCTGGGCGAATTTTTCCGGCAAGCTGATTTTCACCTCGTCGAAATCATCCCACGCCTTCACCTCGAAGGGGATGTCCTGCCAGTAGAGGATTTGAAATTTTGCCCTGGCATTGGCATCGCCCTTGGAGCGTGCTGAATCACGTTCGGCTTTGACCTGGCCAATGGTTTCAAGCTTTGACCGCGCCGCGGGCCGGGGACCCTTGCCCATGAAATACAGGAACAAGTCCACTGCGCTCGAGGCGTCCGCCCCATAGCCATCCGCGCCGATTTCGCCGGCGAAGGCCTCGCTCACGGGCGCGCCGCCGATGGCGAATTTTTGCGGCAAGCCACGTTCCTTGAAACCGTCGATGACGGTTTTCATATAAGTCATGGTGGTGGTGAGCAAGGCGCTCATGCCAATAATGTCGGGCTGGTGTTGTTCGGTGGCGGCGAGAAATTTTTCGACGCTCTGGTCCACGCCAATGTCAATGACCTTGAAGCCCGCGCCTTCGGCCATCATGCAGACTAAATTCTTGCCAATGTCGTGCAAATCGCCGCGCACGGTGCCAATGAGCAGGCTTCCGGCCGGTTGCACGACGGAATCATGCGCTGCCAGGAGCGGTTTCAAAACGGCCATTCCCGCTTTCATGGCGCGTGCGGCAATGAGCACCTCGGGAACGTAGAGGATGTTATATTTGAAATCCTCGCCGACGACGCTCATGCCGGCGATCAGGCCCTCGGACAGGATTTCCTGCACGGGGCGGCCTTCGGCCATGGCGGCCCGGGTCATCTCCTCGACTTCGCGGGCCTTCCCCTCGTAAATACATTGGTTCATCAAAGCGTAGTCAGGCATCGCAAAAAAGGGAAAACGTGCCCCAGCCCCGGCAAGCCGCACGCGCGCTCATTCACCGAGGTTGCAACTTTCCCGAATAGTGATTCATGGCGTTCATGGTCACCGGCCAGCGCGGGCCGCATTGAATTCCTCCAGCGCGGCGAGCATGGCCAGAATATTCTGCCTGGGCATGCCGGGACTGGTGCCGCCTCCGACGGACAAAATCATCCCGCGGTCGCCGCCTTTTTCCAGGACGTCGAGTGTGGCCGCGCGCACTTCTTCCGGGGTGCCCCGGACGCCGACTTCCAGCGGATTGACATTACCCATCAAGCACATCCGGTCGCCGACCCGGTCCTTGACCTCAGCGATGTCGGTTTGCTTGCCCCAGTTCAACACGTTGAATCCGCAATCCGGCAGATGATCCAGGCAAGCCTGCACTTCGGCATCGTTGTGATACAATTTGACCCAGTCCTTGGGAAACGCATCGCAAATGCGTTTTAAATAAGGATGGCAAAATTCATGGTAATGCTCCTCGTTTACAAAGCCCACGATGTCGTCGAGGATGAAAATGCCCTCGACGGTGCCGCCCATGGCCTGGTGCTGGGCCTTGAGCCAGTCAATGATGAGTCGCGTGGAGAGGTCCAGCAGCCTGTGCGCCCACTCCGGTTTCTCGACGAGGTCAAACATCAGGTTGGTCGTGCCACGCACGAATCCTGCCGTGCACATGGGCCCGCGCGACGTGACGAACGGCAGAATTTCGCCGGTGTCCAAAATGCGCTGGCGCTGCGAGCGGATGCGGTGCAGGGTCAGCCCCATGAAAGCGTCGTGTTCCACTTCGTATTCGGGCAAGTCCGGGATATCCTCGAGGTGATAGAGGGTGTGATATTCGCTGGGCGTGTTGTCCGGCCAGAACTTGATTTTTGCGCCGAGCGCGGAGGGCTCCGCCGCCATGCCATATTCCATCCACCAACCCGGCACGAAAATGATGTCGGGAAACTCGCGGTGAATCCGCAAATGAGATTGAAACCAGAGTTCCGGATCGAGATAAAAATCCAAGTGTTTCAGGCCCAGGTAGCCGGGAATCCACGGGCTGTCGATGATCAGCGCCATCGGAATCCGGTCCAGCTTTTCGAGCCGCGCGGCGCGTTTGAAGATTTCCCACTGTTCAGGTCGCATAAATTCACTGCCGGTTTCCACCATTCGTCCTGGATCATTCTTCGTTTCAAATCGCGCAGGCCGCAAGCGGGAAAGCGCTTTTTTGGAGGATTCTCCATGCAATTCATAAATTTTACCATTTTACGTCGCCTCCGGATGCGTTTAAGTGAACGGTAACCAAATGAGATCGAAGTTCCGCAAGTCAAAAAAACTGCTGATTTCCGTTGCCTGCATCTCAATCAGCACGCTTGCCGGGGCGCAGCCGACGAACTGGACAGCCGAGCAGGACCACCAAGACATGATGCGGCAACTTGGCATCACCGCACTTCGCCCGGGCCGCGACGGCATGAACCCGGAGTCGCCGTTCCATGCGCACTACGACGAGGCCAAGGCCAATCCGTTCCCCAATCTGCCCGAGGCGCTGACGATGAACGATGGAACCAAAGTGACCACGCCAGAATTGTGGCGGCTGCGCCGCGCGGAAATTGTCGCGGCGCTCGACCGCGAAATCTATGGCCGCGTCCCGGCGGCCACGCCGCCAGTGAATTGGGAAATCACGGAAACCATCCACACCAACATCGGCCGGCTGGGCGTGGTCACCAAAAAACTGCTTGGCCACGTGGACAATTCCGCGGACACGAACATCAGCGTCAACCTTGACCTGACCCTGAGCACGCCGGCCAACGCGACTGCGCCGGCCCCGGTGATGATGCAGTTTGCCTTTAATTTTCCACCGGGATCCCTGGCGCGAAATCGCGGCACGAACAATACGCGCGCCGGGAATTATGGCGGCGGCCCCACGTGGCAACAGGAGGTTTTGGCGGACGGCTGGGGCTGCGCAGTGCTCATTCCGACGAGCGCGCAGGCGGACAATGGCGCGGGATTGCGCCGGGGAATCATCGGGCTTTGCAACCAGGGCCGGCCGCGCAAGCCGGACGATTGGGGCGCCTTGCGCGCCTGGGCGTGGGCCGCGAGCCGGGCGCTCGATTACTTTGAGACGGACAAATCGGTGGACGCCAAAAGCGTGGGCATCGAGGGCCATTCGCGTTACGGCAAAGCCGCTCTGGTCGCCATGGCCTATGACCCGCGTTTCGCGATTGCTTATGTCAGTTCGTCCGGCGAGGGCGGGGCGAAATTGCACCGCCGCGACTGGGGTGAAATTGTGGAAAACCTGACGAGCAGCGGCGAATATCATTGGATGGCCGGGAACTTTTTGAAATACGGCGGGCCGCTGAATTGGAATGATCTGCCGGTGGATGCGCATGAACTCATTGCGCTGTGCGCGCCGCGTCCGGTGTTCATCGGCGTGGGATCAACCAACGGAGACGCGTGGGTGGATGCGAAGGGCACTTTCATGGCCGCCGCCGCCGCCGGGCCCGTTTATACGCTGCTTGGTAAAAAGGATCTGGGCACGACGAGTCTTCCGCCCATCGGAACGGGCCTGCTGGACGGTGACCTCGCGTTTCGCCAGCACGACGGCGGCCACACGGACGTTCCGAACTGGCCGGTCTTTTTGAAATGGGCCGGCCAATTCATCCCGAGCGGGCCGCCCAGATAAAGTTCCATGAGACTCCGCCGCATTTTCAAGCTGGCGCTGGCCCTCGCGCTGCCGGTTGCCCGCAGATCCGAGGCAGCGCCCGACGGCGCGGCCGTGACGGGCGCCTATCGGAATTTGTTTGCCGAGGCCGGGCACTCGCACAACGAAATTCAGAACAAAATTGATTCCGCCTTTGCGCAGTTGTTCCACGGCAATCCGACGAACGAGGCGGTCTATTTTCCCGCCGGCACCAACGTCAACGGCAGGCTGGCCCGCATCCAGGACCTGGCCAGCGGCGACGTGCGATCGGAAGGCCTGAGCTACGGCATGATGATCGCCGTCCAGCTCGACAAAAAGGCGGAGTTCGACGCACTTTGGAATTGGGCGAAGACGTTCATGTATCACGGCGCGGCGAATCATCCGTCGTTTGGATTCTTTTCCTGGTCGATGAACACCAATGGCGCGGCCAACGACGAGATGCCGGCGCCGGATGGCGAAGAATATTTTGCGATGGCGCTGCATTTTGCCGGGAACCGCTGGGGCAACGGCGCGGGCATATTCGACTATCGAGCCGAAGCCAACGCGCTGCTGGACCGCATGAAAAACCGGGGGCTCATCACCGGGCCGACGGCGAAGGGTGAAATGACGGCGGGCGCAATGTTCGAACCGGACCAAAGACTCGTGCGCTTTACGCCCGATGTGTCGAACTGGAACCATACCGATCCCTCTTATCAAATGCCCGCTTTTTACGAATTGTGGTCGCGCTGGGGGCCGCCCAAGGACCGGCCGTTTTGGACGGCGGCGGCGAAGGCCAGCCGCGAATTTTTTCAGCGGGCGGCCAACCCAAACACCGCGCTCACGCCGGACTATGCGAATTTCAATGGTTCGCCGTGGGCCGCACCGTGGAGCCCGCACAGCGCGGATTATCAATACGATTCCTGGCGGACGGCGATGAACTGGTCGGTGGACTGGTCCTGGTGGCACGCGGATGGGCGCGAGCGAATTTTGAGTGACCGACTGCAGGGCTTTTTTGAATCGCTGGGCCTGACGGTTTATGGCGACCGGTTCCACTTGGACGGAACCCAGTTTGGCAACGACCACACCACCGGCCTAGTGGCCATGAATGCCGTCGCCGCCCTTGCGGCGACCGAGGGGCGCTCACGGGAGTTTGTCGAGGCGCTGTGGGACCGGCCCGCGCCCACCGACCACTGGCGCTACTACGATGGCATGCTGTATATGCTGGCGTTGCTTCATTGCAGCGGGGAGTTTAAAGTCTGGCATCCGCACTAAGATGCCCATGAAGCAGCCCCTTTCGCCTGCCCTTAAAACATGCCTTCTTCTGCTGCTGCTGTGCCTGGTGCGGGCCCAGGCGGCGTTGGCGATTGGCCAGCCGCAATACATCGAGACCACGGCCGGAAAGGACAGCTTCCCGCTGGTCAACCACGGCGCCGCGGCCGGTATTTTCGTGGATGGGCAGGATTGGCCGGGAGTCGTTCGCGCCGCCGGTGACTTGCGGAGGGACCTTGAGCACGTGTCCGGCGTGGCGGCGACATTGTCCCCGGACGGAAGCATTTCCGGCACGGACGTGATCATCGTGGGCACGATCGGCAAGAGTGAAATCATCGACCGGCTCCTGCGCAGCGGAAAAATCTCCGGGTCGGGGATCAGCAACCAATGGGAATCGTTTTTCCTTCAGACGGTGCCTCACCCGTTTCCCGAAGCCGGAAGCGCGCTGGTAATCTGCGGCAGCGACAAGCGCGGGACGATTTACGGCATTTACGATTTGTCCGAGCAGATCGGCGTTTCGCCGTGGCATTATTGGTCGGATGTGGCGCCGCCGCATCATGAAACACTGTTCGTGAAGGCTGGAAAATATTCCCAAGGACCGCCGTCAGTGAAGTATCGCGGAATATTTCTTAACGATGAGGCGCCCGATTTGACCGGCTGGATTCAGGAAAAATACGGCCGCGCACCCGGCTTCAGCGGCGCGGCGAACTACGGTCCGGCGTTTTACACGAATTTGTTCGAAGCGATCCTGCGGTGCAAGGGCAACTACCTCTGGCCGGCGATGTGGAACAACGCCTTTAACGAAGACGACACAAACAATCCGGCCTGGGCCGACCGGTATGGCATCGTGATGGGCACCTCGCATCAGGAGCCCATGCTGCGCGCGCAAAAGGAATGGGATCGCGGTCCGGGCAGGATCCAGGGCAACTGGAATTACAACCGCACCAACCAGCAGCCGGTGCTGCAGGAATTCTGGCGCGAAGGCGTGCGGCGCAACCGGAACTTCGAGAGCATCATCACGCTGGGGCTGCGCGCGGAAAACGACAGCGGACTCCCGATTGGCCGGGAAATGACCGAAAGGATCGTGGGCGCACAGCGAACGATTCTCGCGGAGGAACTCAATCCCGACCTCACGAAAGTCCCGCAGGTGTGGTGCCTCTACAAGGAAGTCCAGGATTATTACCACGACGGACTCCGCGTGCCGGACGACGTGACGCTGCTGTGGGCCGACGACAACTGGGGCAACCTCCGCTGCCTGCCGACAGCCGCGGAACGACAGCGCCGCGGCGGCGCGGGCATTTATTATCATTTTGACTACCACGGCGGTCCGCGCAGCTACCAATGGCTCAACACAAGCCCGTTGCCAAAAATCTGGGATCAACTGTCGCTGGCCAAACAATACGGCGCGGACCGGATTTGGATCGTGAATGTGGGCCACTTCAAGGGCTACGAGCTGCCGATGGAGTTCTTCCTGAATTTCGGTTGGAATATGGAGCGCTGGACGAACGAGAACCTGGACGAATTCACGCGCCGCTGGGCCAGGCGGGAATTTGGAAACGACTTCGCCAATGACATTGCGGACATCATTTCGCGTTGCACGAAATACAACGGGCGACGCAAGCCGGAATTGCTGGACGCGGAGACGTACAGCTTGGTGAACTATCATGAGTTTGAAGAGGTCGTGTCCAATTTCAACGTCCTCGCGGCCCGGGCGCAGAATATTTCGGACCGGCTGCCCGAAGCGGAGCGCGCCTCGTTTTACGAACTGGTTCTATTGCCAACGAAGGCTTCGGCGCAATTGAACGAAATGTATCTGGCCGCCGCCAAAAACGCCCTTTTCGCCGCGCAGGGTCGTTGGGCCGCGAACGAGTGGGCGGCACAGACCCGCACCCTCTTTTCCGCGGAGACCAATTTGATGGGGCATTTCAACCACGACTTTCTGGGCGGCAAATGGGACCATTTCATGGATCAAAGCGTCATCGGCTACCAATCGTGGCGCGACCCGGAGCGGAACACCGTGGCGGCGATCCGGCTGGCGGAAGTGCCGGAACCGGGGCCAGCGGCGCTGGGCGTGGCGGTGGAAGGTGCGGAAATGGCCGTGACCAACGCAGAAATAGCACTGCCGCAATTTGACTCGTTCAACCGGCAGAAGTTTTACATCGACGTGTTCAACCAGGGCAAAGCGGCTTTGGCCTTTGCCGCGGAAGCCAGCCAGCCGTGGATCATTTTGAGCGAGCCCGGCGGGCTGGTTGGAAAAGACCGGCGCATCTGGGTCAGCCTTGCCTGGGACCAAGTGCCGCGGGACGCTGCGAGCGGGACGGTTAAAATTTCCGGCGCGAACCTCGAGGTGGCCGTGAGCGTCAATTCATTCAATCCAGCGCGGCCTGTGCGCGACGGGTTGCCGGGGTTCGTGGAAGGCGGAGATCATGTCTCGATTGAGCCGGAGCATTTCTCGGCTAAACACGACGCCGGCGGGAATTGCTGGCTGAGGATTCCGGACTATGGCCGCACGCTGTCCGCCATGAGGGCGACCGGGCCGGTTGATGCGCCTCCGGCGACACCGGGGCGGGATTCACCGTCGCTGGAATACAACATGTACTTGTTCGAGGCGCGGACGGTGCAGGTGGCCGCCGTCACCTCCCCGGTCTTGAATTTCATGCCCGGCCGCGCCATTCGCTACGCGGTGTCCTTCGACGATGAACCGCCCCAAGTGGTAACGCTGGTGCCGCCGAACTACTCGGCGCAAAATGGCAACGCAGATTGGGAAGCGGCCGTGAAAAACAACTGCCGCACCGGCCAATCGCCGCACCGGATTAGCCGGCCCGGCTGGCACACCCTGAAGTTTTGGATGGTGGATCCGGGCGTGGTGCTGGAGAAAATCATCGTGGATTGCGGCGGGCTGAAGCCGAGTTACCTCGGCCCGCCGGAGAGTTTTCACCAATAAGACCCACCGGATTCCACGCGCGACTTGTAGAATTCTCCATGAATTTGCAATTGAATTGCGTTCCGGTATTGCGGATTTTTATGGAAAAGTCCCACGGATCATTTTGAGGAACCGCCGCATGAAGAAAAAACCCGCCGGCCCGGCGCCGCTTTACAAGAATCCTGCGCTGCCGGCCGAAATCCGCGTCCGCGACTTGCTTTCGCGCATGACGCTGGCGGAAAAGGCCGCCCAAATGACCTGCATCTGGCAGGAGAAGTCAGTCAGGCTTCAAGACGCCCGCGGCGATTTTGATCCTCAAAAGGCCGCGAATTATTTCGCGCACGGCTGCGGCATTGGCCAGATCGCGCGGCCCAGTGACGCGGGCAGCAAACCGACCGACGCCGGCGTGGGTAAAAGTCCGCGCGAAACGGCGGAATTGACCAACGCCATCCAAAAGTTTTTTGTGAGCCATTCGCGGCTGGGCATCCCGGTATTTTTCCACGAGGAATGCCTGCACGGCCACGCGGCCATCGGAGCGACCAGCTTTGGCCAACCCATCGGGCTCGCCGCCACGTTCAACCCGGCGCTGGTGCAGGACCTGTACGCGATGGCCGCGGAGGAAGCGCGAGTGCGCGGCGCGCATCAGGCGCTGACCCCGGTGGTGGACGTGGCGCGCGATCCGCGCTGGGGCCGCGTGGAGGAGACGTTCGGCGAGGACCCTTATCTCGTGACGCAGATGGGCCTGGCGGCGGTACGCGGTTTTCAGGGCGACGCGACGTTCAAAAACCGGAAAAACGTGGTGGCCACCCTGAAGCATTTTGCCGCGCACGGCCAGCCGGAATCCGGGCAGAATTGCGCGCCGGCAAACGTCTCCGAGCGCGAGTTGCGCGAGATGTTTTTGCCACCCTTCAAGGAGTGCATCCAAATGGCCGGCGCGATCAGCGTGATGGCCAGCTACAACGAAATTGACGGCGTGCCGTCCCACGCAAACGCCTGGCTCCTGCGCCGGCTGTTGCGCCAGGAATGGGGCTTCAAAGGCTTTGTCGTTTCCGATTATTACGCGATTTGGGAACTGGGCTTTCGCGCCGACACGCACGGACATTTTGTGGCGCGGGACAAAAAGGAAGCGTGTGCACTGGCGGTCAAGGCGGGCGTGAACATCGAATTTCCCGAGCCGGATTGCTATCTGTACCTCGCGGAACTCGTGCGCAACAAGACCTTGAAAGAGTCCGCCTTGGACGAGCTGGTCGCACCGATGCTCTTTTGGAAGTTCAAACTCGGCCTTTTCGAGAATCCGTTTGTGGATCCGGCCGAAGCGGAGCGCGTGGTTGGTTCGGAGGCGCACCAGCGACTGGCGCTGCAGGGTGCGCGCGAAACGATCACCCTGTTGAAAAACGAAAATCACGTGCTGCCATTGAATCCGGCAAAGTTGAAAACCATCGCTGTCATTGGGCCCAATGCGGACCGGGAACTTCTGGGCGGCTACAGCGGCCGACCGGACTATTTCAAATCCGTGCTGGAAGGCATCCGCGCGAAAGTGGGCGCCAAGGTCAAGGTGCCCTTTGCCGAGGGTTGTAAAATCACCCTCGGCGGCTCCTGGAACCAGGATTTGGTCACGCCCGGAAACGTCGAAGACGACCGCAAGCTCATCGCCGAGGCGGTGAGCGTGGCGGCGCAGGCCGACGTCCTGGTGGTTTGTCTGGGGGGCAATGAACAGACTTCGCGCGAGGCGTGGTCGCGCCAGCACCTGGGCGACCGCGCAACGCTGGATTTGATCGGACGGCAAGAGGGCCTGGTGGCGGCTCTGCAGATGACCGGCAAACCGATGGTGGTTCTGTTGTTTAATGGCAGCCCGCTGTCCATCAATTTTCTGGCTCGGAGCGTTCCGGCGATTCTGGAGTGCTGGTATCTGGGCCAGGAATGCGGACAGGCCGTGGCCGAAGTTTTGTTCGGCGAATACAACCCCGGCGGCAAGCTGCCCATCACCGTGCCGCGATCCGCCGGACATCTGCCGGCGTTTTACAACCACAAGCCGTCGGCGCGGCGGGGTTATTTGTTCGATGACGTTTCGCCGCTGTTTGCGTTTGGCTTCGGCCTGAGCTACACGAAATTTCAATTCCAGAACGTCCGGCTCGGCCGGGCAAAAATCAAACGCGACGGTTCAACCAAAGTGCTGGTGGAGGTGACGAATGCGGGCAAACGCGCGGGCATGGAGGTGGTGCAGCTTTATGTTCGCGATCGCATCGGCTCCGTCACGCGACCGGTCAAGGAGCTGAAAGGGTTTCGGAAAATTGAGTTGCTGCCCGGCGAGATGGAAACGGTGGCCCTCGACATCACGCCGGAATCGCTCGCATTCCACGACCTCAACATGAAATATGTCGTGGAACCGGGCGAATTTGAAATCATGGTCGGCAATTCTTCGCGGGACGAGGATTTGCAACGGGTAATTCTGACCGTCACCGGATGATCCGGCCATCCCCTGCCCCGGAACCGTCCGCACCGGATCCCCCAGCCAGGATGGAAGGGACGGGGCAAGGGGAGAGAAAACAGCATGAACACTGATCAAAAACTTTCGTTCTTCGAGAAAGCCGGCTACAGTTGCGGCGATTCCGCCGCGAACTTCGTCTTCATGACGATGGTGCTCTTCCAGCTCAATTTCTACACCGACGTATTCGGGCTGGCGGCCAGCACGGCAGCGATGATCCTGTTCCTTCCCCGGCTGTGGGACGCGGTGGCGGATCCGCTGGTGGGTGTCCTCGCGGACCGCACCAGCACGCGCTGGGGCAAGTTCCGGCCTTGGATTCTGTTCACCGCCGTGCCGTGGACGGTCGTGATGGTACTGGCCTACACCACTCCCAAAGGCTGGAGTATGGCCGCGATGATTGCTTACGCGGCTTTCACCAACACTCTGCTCATGTCCATCTATTCGATGAACAACATGCCTTACGCGGCGCTGGGCGGCGTGATGACCGGTGACATCAATGAGCGCACTAAATTAAATTCCTTCCGGTTTGTCGCCGTGAATGCCGCCCAATTCATTGTCGGCGGTTTCACGCTGCCGCTGATGACCAAGTTCGCGGCGCGGCGCGCCGCCGGCGGTCCCATCAGCGTGGCGGACAAACAATACGGCTGGCAAATGACGATGACCCTTTGGGCCGCGTTGTGCCTGGTCTTGTTTTTGATCACGTTCGCCACGACCCGCGAACGCATCCGCCCGGCCAGCCAGCAGAAATCCTCGCCCAAGCAGGACTTTTTGGACCTGCTGAAAAACAATCCCTGGAAGGTCATGTGGTGCTGGACGCTCGTGCATTTTGCCATTTTGTCATTCCGCGGCGGGGCACTATATAATTATTACCATCACTACGCGGACAAGTCGGCCATGTTCGATTGCGTCCAAAAATTCGGTCTGGTGGCCCCGGCGGGCGCGCCAGCCGGCGGCCTCCTGGAAGCACTCGGCTATCTCGTGCATGGCGATCACACCGCCGCCAACGTCGCCGATGTCTTTAACAGCATCGTGAACATGCTCGGCACGGGAATCACCATCGTGGTTATTTTGATTTCGCCGGCCCTGGCGGGGCGTTTCGGCAAGAAGGCCGTTGCGGTCGCGGGCTTTGCACTCGCGGCGCTCGGCTCGCTGGCTTTTTATTTTTTGAGTCCAACCAACGTCTGGGGGATGCTCGGCGTGACCGCGTTTGTGGCGGTGGCGTACGCGCCAACCATAGCGCTGACCTGGGCGATTTTCGCCGACGTGGCGGATTACTCGGAATGGAAGACCGGGCGGCGCTTCACCGGCATGGTCTTCGCCACCATTGGTTTCGGCTTGAAATCCGGATTGGCGCTGGGCTCGGCGTCCTTTCTCTGGATCATGACCGGCCTTTTCCACTACGACACCAAGCTGCCCGACGCGGCCCCAGCTTTGCAAGGTTATCGCGCATGCAGCGGCCTCGCCGTGGGACTGCTGTTCGGCATTTGCACGGTGCTTCTGGCGGCTTACCAGTTGAACAAGCGCGTCACCATCCAAATGGCGAACGAACTCGCGCGGCGCCGGGAGAAACTCGACGCGCCAGCCGACTAGACTGGGAATCAGGCGGATCCTCCTGGCAAACCGAAGCCATGATGGGACGGTGATTCGCGGCTAAACTCATCGGAACGCATCACTTATCCACTTTGTTCGACCGGGCCAGCCGGCCCAAGGCTGCGTTTCAGGGGAGGGCCCAACCGGGCCCGGTAAAAAAAGTGCGGCTTTTGGTCAAGATAAGTCTGGACACATTTGAACCATGGCGATATAGTTCGCCTCGAAAACAAATCCGCGTCAAGAGGTTTTGTGCGCAAAATTGATCTCAACGATTTTCGCGTTGCCAGGGGCGAGACCGCCCGCGACATCCATTGCCGCCTTGTTCTGAATCCGATCCGCGAGCACCACCCAATTTCCCGGTCGGATCTTTCCCCGCCGTTCCCATTTGCCGCGGAGGACCGCCTCGGCAATCACGGAGCAGGTAATCGCCGATCGATAGGTCACGACCGGCGCCTTTGGCGATCTGCCTCGAGACAGAAAGTCAAAGTCTCCTCACTTGTTAAGCCATGATTAACACGATCCCGACGGAAATATTTTGTTCGCGTCTTGAACATTCAAGCCCTTCGCCGGGGCGCCGGAGTGGCTGCGCGCCGGCGCGGGATGTTCCGGCGCCGCACAGCAACGGCCGGGGCGACGGCGGATCGGGGCTGGAGGGCGTTCTCGATGCCAACGCCGCCCGCAAAGTAGAGAAAGCCCTGGCTTATATGATGGCACATCAGCGCAAGCCAATTCGAATATCCGCTCTCGGCGCTTTGTCCGCCGTTTCCACTTCATACTTCTATCATTTGTTCAAGCTGGCGACCGGTCGCACGCCGAACGATTTTCTCATCCGGTCCAGAATGCGTCGCGCGTGCGAGTTGTTGCTGGACCCGGCCTTAAGCATCAAGGAAGTGGCCGACGCGTCGGGCTATAACGATCCTCTATATTTCTCGCGCGTTTTCAGATCCGTTTACGGCCTGCCTCCCCGCGGGTATCGAATTCTGATGGCTGGACGGGCATCCGCCGGGTCAAAATTGCCGTTCGTGTCTTGCGAAGCCAGGACCTGTGGGAACCTTGCGGGGCCAATGCGGGAAGGTCGCCCGACTGCCGCACCGGCCTTGAAAGCTTGGGCGGAAAAGCAAATTTAAAACAACTTCCCCGCATCATGACCTAAACCCAACAATATGCGTAACGACAAGAGATGTCTGCGTCCGCAGCGCGTTACAAGGGCCCGCGGCTTTACGTTAATTGAATTGCTGGTGGTCATTGCCATCATTGCCATTCTCGCCGCGCTCCTGTTGCCGGCGCTGGCCAGCGCCAAGGAACGCGCGCAACGAATCCGGTGCCTGAGCAACTTGCGCCAACTGGGCATCGGCATGACCGCTTATGCCGGCGACAACCAGGACTTTGTCATCCCTGCCAAACCCGACGCTGACAACACGCCCGCCACGCCGCCGTTCGTACAGTTCGCCATCTATGCGATGTATACCAATTCCGCGAAGGCCATGGGCATCCCGTTCCAAACCAATGCGGCTTGTGTGTGGTCCTGCCCAAATATTCCGGGATTGCCCTATCCCGACGTTAACAATCAGCAGTGGGTCATCGGCTATCAATACTTTGGCGGGTTCACTGAATGGTCGCCGAACGGCACTGTCGGAGCCATTCCGGGCACGCACAGCCCGGTCAAGCTTGGGCAGTCGAAGCCTTATTGGTGTCTGGCGGCGGATTTGGTGGCCAAGATCAACGGCTCCTGGGGTGGTGTTGACACCGATCTGCCGGCGGACTGCCAGGCTGCGTGCAAGTTCATTCCGCAACATCGCACGGGTTCCCATCCTTACCCCACGGGTGGAAACGAAGTCTTTGCGGACGGTTCGGCAATTTTCTGCAAAGTACAGACGATGTACCAGTTTACCACCTGGGGAAGCGGCCGCAATTTCTGGTTTTATCAAGACTTGGGGGACATTTCGAGTGCTTCAGTGTTGGCGTATATCGCCACGCTCCAATGGACGCCCGCCAATCAATAAGGCCGCAGCCAGACCCGATTTACCCTGATCATGCGCCGACTCATTGTCCACTGCTGGCTGTCCGCCTTGCTGGCATCCTTCCCCATCCAAGCCGCGGAAAGTCCACCACCGCCACTCGTCAGCCCGATCTTCGGCGACAACATGGTATTGCAACGCGGCAAGCCGAACCCGATTTGGGGGTGGTCCAAGCCGGGGGATTTCATTCAGGTCATATTCGCAGGACAAACCCACCAGACGGTTGCGGGCGCCGATGGACGCTGGCAAATCCAGGTCCAGCCGCCCCCAACCGGCGGACCGTACACCCTGGCGATATCAACTGCCGGCCAAACCGTGGTGCTCCGCGAAATCCTCGTCGGCGATATCTGGCTATGCGGCGGACAATCCAACATGGAGCTCGGGTTGGCCCGGGTGCGCAATGGTGCGGACGAAATCGCGGCGGCGAATCACCCGGAAATCCGTTTATTCAAAGTCCAGCAGCACGTCGCGTACGCTCCGGCCTCGACCGTGCAGGGATCATGGAAAATTTGCACACCGCAATCCATCGCCGATAATGGCGGCTTTTCGGCCGTCGCTTATTTTTTTGGCCTCAAACTTCAGGCGGAGGTGCCGGTGCCCATCGGACTGGTGGAAGATTGCTGGGGCGGCACGCCGGCCGAGAGCTGGATGAATCCCCAAACGCTGGGCACGATGACGAACTTTGCCTCGCCGCTGGCGGAAATTGCCCGCTTGCACGCCAAAGGCGGCCCGGAATATGGCAGCTTTCTCATGCACTGGCTGGAGGAATATGATGTCGGAAACAATCTCTGGTCAGCGCCGGATTTTGATGACTCCGGGTGGAAATCGGTAAACATTCCCGGCGGCTTCGCCGGATTGGGCCTGGCGGATGTGCCGGCCGTCTGCTGGTTTCGCAGGCAACTCACGCTGCCTGACCCGCTCCCGTCGGGCCGGGCGGCGCTGCATCTCGGCGTGATCGAAAAGATGGACACGGCCTATCTCAACGGCCATTGGGTCGGCGCGAGTTCCTGGGTGGAAAACCCGCGCGTTTACCCGCTCGCCGACGGCGTGCTTAAGCCGGGCACGAATTTTCTGGCTGTGCGCGTCTTCAAATTGAAAACGCCGGGCGGATTTCTTTCGCCGCCGGACGATTTGAGGTTGACGGTTGGGGATGAACTCAAAATTCCGCTGGCCGGGGGCTGGCGGGGCGCCTTGAGCGCGGACGTGCGCCCGCCCCATCCGCTGCCGCTGGCCTTTGAAAATTATCCAACGATGCCGGCGATTTTGTTCGAAGGGATGATCCAACCGCTCGCGCCGCTCGCGATCCGGGGTGCGATCTGGTATCAGGGCGAAGCCAATTTCCAGCGCGCGCATCAATATCGCACGCTTTTGCCGGCGATGATCGGCGACTGGCGACAGGTTTTTCAGCAAGGCGATTTTCCATTTTATATCGTAAGCCTGCCAAAATTCATGGCCCACCGCGACGCGCCCGGCGACGATGCCTGGGCCGAATTGCGCGAGGCGCAAGCGCTGACCGCGCGGACGGTGACCAACTGCGCCCTGGCCGTGACCGTCGATACCGGCGAGGCCGACAACATCCATCCCAAGGAAAAGCAAGCCGTCGGCGAACGACTGGCGTTATGCGCGCTGGCGAATGAATACGGCCAAAAGGTTGTTTTCTCGGGACCAACGTTGGTGTCGGTGACGCCATTGCCCGGCGCACTGGAATTGCATTTCACAAATACCGACCGCGGGCTGGTGGCCGAAGGCGGCCAGCCAGGAGAATTTTCCGTGGCCGGAAAGGATCATCAATGGCACTGGGCCGAGGCAAGAATTCAAGGCGACTCCGTCATCGTTTCTTCCCCGCAGGTGCCTGATCCACTGGCCGCGCGGTACGCGTGGCAGGCCAACCCACAGGCGACACTGTTCAACGGCGCCGGTTTGCCCGCCGCGCCATTTCGCACGGATGACTGGCGCGGTACCACTGAATGACCGGGCTGGCCAGTTTCTACACCTCGTCAAATAGCGCCTATTCAGCAAGCTAATCTCGAGGTTGGACAGCCGGGCTGACCTGTCGTAAATTCTGAGAATTCGCCATACCCCCCAATGAAAAAAACAATCACCGGCTGCGCCCTGGCCGCCCTGGCAGTTTTGTGCAGCGCTTACGGTCAAGTTATCAGGTGGCAGACGCCACAAGTCATCTTCGGCACCACCGACGTCCTCACCGATGGAACGTATTTCGGTTCCTGGGCGCCGTACGATGGCGGTTCCTCCTCCCTGCCGGTCAACGGTGTGTCCTTCCAGGAATTCTCCGATTTGCCCGGTCTGGCCACGAGCTTTGGCGGCGGCCAAAACGGCTACAGCCAATTTGGCTCGCCGGGAACGGCCGACCCGGATTATAACGCCCTCCTGCAATATGCCGCTTTCGCCAATGGCACCAACCTGACGTTTAGCTGGGACGGCATGATGCCGGGCCACACTTATGAAGTTGAGTTTTGGGTGAACGACGCCCGCGGCGTTGCCGGAGCGCGCTGGGAAAACCTCAGCGGCGGCGACGTCGGCACTACCGCCTACGGCGCTGACACTTCCGGCCCGGTGGGCTATTCTTCGCCCATCTTTAGCGGCGATGCCTCGGCCGGCTATTATATCGTCGGCACGTTCACGGCGGACAAATCCGGCGCGGAGGAGATTTCACTGACGGCCTGGGGTGCCAGCAGTGCGAGCGCCCAAATCAACCTTGTTCAGGTACGCGACCTCGGAACCACTCCGGTCGTGACCCAACCTGGAGGCGTCGCCGGCACCGTTCTGGCTGACGGGCCGTTGGCCTATTACCGGCTCAATGAGCCCGGCCCTTGGGCGCCGGACGCCGCCACCAATAGCGGCAGCCTCGGGACGGTGGACAACGGCATGACCTTCCCCGGCGCCAAACATCAGGTTCCCGGCGCGATCGTGGGCGATTCGGACACGGCCATGGAATATAGCGCCATTGACACCAATTCGGACGACGGCGGCGTGCCCACGGTTATTCCGTACGATCCCAGCTTGAATCCCTCCGGTTCGTTCACCGTGGAAGCCTGGTTGCGGCCGACCGAGGAAGGCGCCGCCAACGCGCAGTGTCCGCTGTTCAACTGCCAGGCCAGCACGGAAGATTACGGCTGGGACTTTTACCAGCGGTCTTCAACCGAAGGGACCGGCAACGATGGCGGCTATGGTTGGGAATTCTATATGAACGACCAAAACGGAAACCGGGTGGCGGACGCCGAGGGCGGCTCTTATATATTGGGCCAATGGTGCCATTTGGTGGCGGTCTATGACGCCAATGCGGCCACGGCCACCCTGTATGTCAACGCGCAGCCAGTGGCGCAGTCCACCGGGGTGAGCGGATATGCGCCGAACCCGTCCTACCCGATGTCCATCGGCGGTTATTCGGACGGCTCGCAGAATCCGTATGTCGGGGACATTGATGAATTTGCGTTTTACACCGGTGCGTTGTCGGCGGCCCAAGTCCTGGCACATTACCAGAATGGAACCAACGCTGCGCGAAGCGTTTCCTACCGTTCGCTCATCCTATCGGACGGTGCGGCGGAATATTTGCGTCTGGACGAACCGGCGGTGGATGTGGCGGTCAACAGCGGCAGTCTTGGCCTGGCGGCGAACGGGGTTGACTCCAACACTGGATCGCCGGTGGCCGGCCCGGCGGCACCGGCTTACCCCGGCTTTGAAGCCGCCAATCTGGCCTTGGATTTTGGCGGTACCAATTACGTCGAACTGGTGAATCCACCGGGCTTGAATTTCACGGGACCAATCACACTGGAGGCTTGGATCAAGCCGGCCGCCAGTCAAGGTGCCTTGAGCGATGTCATCGCCCACGGAGTCAACGACGCAGGGAACGCTGAAGTGGTGCTCCGGCTCAACGGCACTAGTTCCTATCAAATCTCCTCGTGGGACGGAAACACCGCCCACGGCACCACGGCCCCCATCCCGTCGGAAGATCTGGGCGGCGGCAACTGGGTTTATTTGGTGGGAACCTACGATGGCGTCAATTGGAACCTCTACCGCAACGGCGTGCTGGTGGGGTCATCCTCGGATAGCACGGGCTCCCTGATTGTCAGCAACGCCAACTGGGCCATTGGAGCGCGGGGCCGGTGGAAGAATGCCGAGGGTTATCCGATCAACGGCTTGGACCGCCAATTCGCGGGCGTCATTGATGAAGTGGCCATTTACGATCATGCACTGACACCAAATCGCGTGCAGACCCACTACGCCGAGAGCCTGCAACAGTTCTCGCTCACGGCCTTGGGCGGTCAGTTGACGCTCCATTGGGTGCTCGGTACTTTGGTTCAATCCACCAACATTGTCGGTCCCTACACGCCGGTGCCGGGGGCGGCTTCGCCGTACCCTCTTCCAACCACTGGAACCCGCGAGTTTTTCCGCATTAAATACTGATTACTGGCTGGCATCCGGCACGCCGGCGATCACCGGCGACCGGGCCGCCTGTTGGGCGTTGAAACGGCGCGTGGCCTCCGGCAGGTCGTGCCAGATCCTGATGGCGATGATGAGGCCGATGATGGCAAACGGAATCACAAAAACGGGCAGCCATTCCCAGTTGCGCGAGAATCCGAAAATGGGAACCTCCTTGGTGCCGGCGGATTGGTCGGGAATCAAAACCCCGATGCAGAGAGACTGCAGGCCGCTGCCCACATAGGCGAACGCGTTGATCACACCCATGCTGGTGGCGGTGGCCTTGCGGCCGCCGAAGTCGGTGGCCGCCGTCCCGGACATCAGCGAGGTGACGCCAATGGAGGCCATGACGATGAACACCGCGAACCAGCCGACGATTTGCGGCCGCGTGTACAGCACCATGGCCATGATGGAGGCAACGATCAAAACGAAACCGCACAGAAACGCAGTGGGTGGACCGCGGCGCGAATTAAAAAGCTTGTCGGAAAGGAGGCCGGCGGAAAAGCCACCGACAATGCCAAAGACGCAGGTAAACCAGCCCCAATGCTGGGAAATGTATTCCGCGCCGTGCTGCGGGATGTCGTGTGCGAAGATGGAATACCATTGAGTCATGCTGTAGCGGAAGACGCCGCCCGTGAATTCCACGCCGGCGATCAACAGCATGAGGCGGTTCAAGAATATTCTCTTCAGCAGGTCGGCCACGGAAAACTCGAGGTGCATCTGGCCGGACGAGGCGTCACAGGTGTCGAAATGCGGAAAGCCGGCCTCCTCGGGAACGTCTTTGATCAGCCACCAATCCACCAGCCACCAGAAGATCAAGATGATCGCCGGAATGTAGAAAATCGACCAGGTGGCGTCGATGGGACTGGCACCGGATACGAAGACATCGTGCAGCAAGCCGGAGGATTTTGCCCGGGTCAAGGCGATGATCGAACTGCCCCAGTCGAAGGCAAAATACACCCCCACGGAAATGAGCGTGCCAAAGATCGCGCCGAAGACACCGCGCTCGCGCACGTGAAACCAGTACGCTTTGACTTTGATGATCGACATCGAACCGAAGCTCTGAAAATACATGTTCACGGCGTAGAGCAGCGAATAGCTCAGGATCAGATTCACCTTCAGGTGTTTGGCGAGGATGAGCCAGGTCAGCACGCCCAGCGCGATATTGGCCAGCGAAGCGCCGACTGCGGAAATCAACATCCCGCGCTTGCCGCCCAGTTTCTTGTCAATCAGCGGGCCATTGATCAAAAAGCTAATCGCATAGACCCAAGTCCCGACGCCGAAGATGATGCCCAGGTCGGAATTGGACATGAGCGTGCCCAGCGCGCCTTTGGCAACGATCAAGTTGTAGCGGGCCATGCACAGAAAGGCATAGGTCATTCCCAGGGGCAGCCAGTTGATGAAGCGCCGGGTCATGAACCAGCGTCCGTGCCGCAAGGGATTATTGCAAAAATAAACGAGAATTACCGCCAGCAAGCACAGCGCAACAGTAATCGGATAAAAACAATCAGGCATCATTTCCGCTGGCCGTAGCAAAACAGACGCGGGTGGGATGGTCAAAGTTTTTCAGCGAGTTGGAGGTCCCATTTCCAAATTCGAGCCCGCGAGCACTGGGACACCGACGGCACGCCCGGACCGGGAAGGTTTGGCTCGACACTGTTCCAAGATTCACCCTCGCCAGCAGCCAGCCTTCATTTCCGCTTGTGTGACTAGGTGTTTTCTGTTTTTGTCCATCCTCATAAAGGGTGGCATTGAAGAACTCAAGATTCTGGCCGATGACATTTCCGATGCGCCATGAACGGCTGATCGTTGGCAGCCTATGCCTCTTTGCAGCACTGCACGTCTTCATTTTTGCCGCCGCGTTTCCGTTCTTCACCAATGTGGACGAGCGCGCGCACCTGGGCACGGTCTTGAACTTTGCGCGGGGGAAGATGCCGCGCACCTACGATGATTTCACCAGCGAAACCGTGCGGTGCCTGGCGCTTTACAATTCCAAGTTTTATCTCGGCTCCGAAACCAATCGGGACGAACTGCTGCCGCAGCCCTGGAAACTGCCCGCCAGCGAACAAGCGGCGTGGATCGCCGCTCAGGCGCCGGGCTATGCCGGAACCAATTACGAGAATTCCCAACCTCCGCTTTACTATGCCGTGGCCGGTGCCTGTTGGAATGTCACCGAACACTTGGGGCTCGACGAGGGGCACAGGCTCTACTGGCTGCGATTCTTAAACATCCCGGTGGTCGTTTTGGTCGTCTGGCTCGGCTGGCTCGGGGCGAAGACGGTTTTTACTGACAGCATTTTTCACCGGCTCGCGGTCCCGGCGTTGCTGGCCTTCATGCCGCAATCTGCGTTTTACTCCCTCGGAAATCCCGCGTTCGCGCCGCTCTTTTTTGGCGCGGCGTTTGTTCTGCTCCTGCATCTCGCCGGGTCTGACCCGCCCTCCGTCTGGCTCAGCGCAGCCGCCGGATTGGCACTGGCCGGGGCATTCCTCGTCAAAATGACCAATGTGCCACCACTCATGGTTACGGTGGTGTTTTTTGCGTTCTGGGTGTGGCAGTTGTGGAGGACGGGAAAATTGGCACGGTCACTGCCGGCGCTTTCGGCGCTCTGTTTGTGTGCCGCGCTGCCTTCGGCAATCTGGTGTTTTTGGTGCCGGAAAGTGTTTGGCGACTTCACGGGCACGCGCAGCATGGCACATTTCTGGACCTGGACACCAAAACCGTTTGCGGAATGGTGGTCGCATCCCATTTTCACGTTTCCTGGTGCACGAAAATTTTTTGCGCTCTTTTTCTCACAATTCTGGCAGGGCGAATTTACCTGTCATTGCCAGCCGATGGCGCTTCGGGTGCCGAGTTGGATTTACGAATTTGCCACTGCCGGCCTGCTGGCGGTGGCGCTGGCAAAAACACTCCAGCCTCCCGCGCTCACGTCCCTGCCGCAGCGGCGCGTGCTCTGGTTTGGATTTTTCGCGTTTGCGTCCTCCGCGGCATTTTTGTTTTTTTCTTCAATCTCTTACAACTTCAACCAGTGTCCCATTCCGACGCCGCAGATTCCTTATTTGACGAACGGCCGGCACGCTCTCGGGGCGCTCATCCCTTTCATGCTTGTATTCGTAAGCGGGCTCGATCAGTTGATGTGCCGTGCCAGCCTCAGAACCAAATTTCTTGCGCTCGCGGTGATTCTCTTGTCCATGCTGGGTACCGAAGTCGTCAGCGATCGGCGGGCGTTCGGTGATCCATACAATTGGTTCCATCTTTAGAATCACGGTGGTGGCCTGCCACGAAATAAAAAAGCCGCGGAGAAAATCTCCGCGGCTGGTTGAAAAACTGGTCGATTAATCGGGCTTGACCCTTTCCTTCTTTTCGGCCTTTGGCGCCTTGGCGGGCTTCTCGACTTTAATATCACTCTTTTCGGCCTTGGCGCCTTTTCCCTTGGCTTCAGCCGGTTCAGTCTTTTCGCCCTCGGACCGCTTGCCGCGCTTTTCGGTGTGCGGCTTCTCCGCCACGAGCGCTTCCGCCGCCGCGACCGCCGGCGTGGTGCTCTCCACGCGCACTTTTAAAGTGGCCTTGACTTCATTGTGCAGGTTCAATTCCACTTCAAATTCACCCGCCGTGCGGATGGAGTGTGCGAGCAGTATCTTCTTCTTGTCGAGCGCGATGTCGAACTGGTGCTTCAGTTCGTCGGCAATCATGCCGGCGGTGACCGCGCCGAACAGCTTGCCCTCTTCGCCGGTCTTGACCTTGATGACGCAGATGAGCTTGGACAGCGCCTTGGACAGCTCGGACATGGTGTTGAACTCATGCGCTTCGCGCTCGGCGCGGCGCTGCTTCAACGCCTCAATCTGGCGCTTGTTGGCCGACGTGACCGGCACAGCCAGGCGCTGCGGAAAGAGGAAGTTGCGTGCGTAGCCGGCGGCCACGCGGACATTATCCGATTCACCGCCGAGGCCTACGATGTTCTGGGTGAGTATGACTTCAGTTTTTGCCATAGAAAAAAGATGCGTGATGCGTGATGCGTGAAAAATCTATCAAAACGGGACGTCGTCGCTTTCGGGCGGAACCTCGCCTTCGGCGGGTTCGGGTGGTGGAGTGGGTGCAGCGACAGGGCCCGCGGGCCGGGCCGGCCGGGCGACTGCGGGGCCATTGGCTTCGCCGCCGGCGCCGCCGGGGCTGCCGAGAAATTGGACGGTTTCGGCCACCACGCCGAGCCGGCTCTTCTTCTGGCCGGTCTGTTTGTCGTCCCACTGGTCCAGCCGCAGGCGGCCTTCGACCAGAATCGGGCGGCCCTTCCGCATGTACTGGCCCACGTTTTCAGCCGTGCGGCCAAAGACGTCCACGTCAACAAAAGTCACTTCCTCCTTTTTCTCGCCGGCTTCATTGGTCCAGACGCGGTTGACCGCGAGGCCGAGTTTGGCGATGGCTGTGCCTTTGGGCGTGTAGCGCAATTCAGGGTCGCGGGTGAGGTTTCCCACGAGGATGACTTTGTTGAAGCTGGCCATAAGCGGGCGGGTTTATTCGTTGACGGGTTTGGGCTCCGGCAACAGCGTGAACAGGACGCGGAAAACCTCCTCATTGAGCGAGAATTTTTTCTGCAACTGCGACACGATGGTCGGGGTGCCGGCGAATATGACGTTGGCGTAGAAACCGGAACTGTGGCGCTTGTCCGCGACGCGGGCGAACGCCTTGCGATCCATTTTCTGCACCGTCTCAACTTTGCCGCCGGCGTTGGTGATTTCATTGGAAATCTTGTCGAGGGCGTCTTTGGCGCCCTCTTCTTTGCCTGAAAGATTCAGGATGAACAGACCTTCGTATTTTTTCATGTTTCTTCGTTCATGGGGCTTACCGCCCCGTTAAATTGGCTCATCGCCTTTTGTATCCCCGCGCTCAGCCAGCATTCCAGCTGGCCGGCCGCGCGTTCCAAAACCTGATCCAGCAGCGCGCTATCGCCGGCGCTGAACTGGCCGAGCACGTGGCCGGTGATCTGCCGCAACCCGTTCTGGCGTCCGATCCCAATTCGCAGCCGCGCATAGTCGCGGGAGCCGACGTGCTGCTTCACCGACTCGAGCCCGTGATGGCCGCCGGTGCCGCCGCCCGGACGCAGCCGGATCTCGCCCAACGGCAAATCTGCATCGTCCACCACAACCAAAATCCGTTCCGGCGGCAACTGATAGAATCGCATCAATGCGCCGACCGATTCCCCGCTGGCGTTCATAAACGTCTGCGGTTCGGCCAGCAAAATCGTCCTCCCGCCGCGTTCGGCCCGCGACAGGCGCGCGTTAAACTTTCGCCCCGTTGACCAACGGGTCCGCCATTGGGCGGCCAGCTTCTCCACCACCAAAAAACCGGCATTGTGGCGCGTTTTGGCGTAATCCGCACCCGGATTGCCCAGGCCCACGATGAGAAAAACATTTTCCATGTGAGCTGCCCCGGAGTGCGCGTTTCGTGTTCCGTCCAACCGCCGCCACGCCACCCGCAACCCCAGCCGAATCTATTTCTTCTTCTCGGCCTTCTTCTCGGCCTTGGCTTCAGGCTTGCCCTCGGCCTTCTTGTCGCCGGCAGGCGCAGCCTTCGCGTCGCCTTTCACGCCCTTGGCGTCCGCCTTCGCATCGCCCTTGGCGGCGGGAGCCGCGCCTTCGGCGCCCTCTTCCTTCTTTTCCTTGAGCATCTCGACGTCGCCGGCCGCCGGAGCAGCCGCAGCCGCGGGAGCGATTTCTTCCTCCGCGCGAGGCGCAGACACCGTGACGACGGCGCGGGTCTTGTCGCCCAAAAGCTCGACCCCGGCGGAGACCTTCACTTCGCCCAGATGAATGGACTTGCCGATTTCCAGCGGACTCACATCAACGACGATCTGTTCGGGCAGATCTTTGGGCAGCGCGCGGACCTTGAGCTTGAACATGACGTGTTCGAGCGTGCCGCCGCCGTTTTTCACGCCAGCCGCGTCGCCGGTCGTCTCCACCGGCACTTGGACGGTGACCTTTTCATCCTCGGCGACCTCGTGCAAATCAACGTGCAGCACCTGCCCGTCCAAGGGATGGTGCTGGACCTCCTGCACCATGGCCAGACGCCTGGCCCGCGCGTCATTTTCCACCGACAAATCGACGAGCACGTTTTCCGAAACGGATTGGTGCAGCAGGTCGGTGATCTCCTCGAAACCCACCTCGAGGTTCTGCGGGCCGGCCTGGCGGCCATAAATGGTCGCGGGCACGCGCCCGGCAGCGCGGAGCTTCTTCACTTCGGCGCGCTGCACTTGCGAACGCGGATACGCTTTCAATGCTACTGATTTCATTTTTTTAAATTGTTGCCGCGGCGCTCAACTGGTGCGTCCGCCTTTGAACTCAAAAAGCGAGTTGACCGACGAATTACTGTGAATCCGTTTGATGGCTTCGCCCAAAAGCCCCGCTACGGACAGGGTGGTAATTTTCACACCGTCAATTGCAGGGCGTTGGACTGTATCAGTTGTTATCAATTCGTCAATCACAGAATTGCGCAATCTTTGGATGCCCACGTCGTTCAAAAGCGCGTGGGAAACACAGGCGATCACCTGCCTGGCCCCTTTGGACTTCAGCGCCGCCGCCGCTTGCGTCAGCGTGCCAGCCGTCTCGGTCAAGTCATCCACCAGCAGGGCATTCTTCCCGTCGATTTCGCCAATGACCGCCATGCTCTCCACCTCGGTGGCGCTCTTGCGGCGTTTAGCCACGATGGCCAGCTCGGCTTCAAGGGTTTGCGCATACGCATGGGCCATCTTGATGCCGCCGGCGTCAGGGCTCACCACGACCAGGTTGGTGAGCTCCTTTTTCTTCAAATACTCATACATGACCGGAGCGGCGTAGAGATGGTCCACCGGAATGTCAAAGAAACCCTGGATCTGCTGCGCATGCAGGTCCATGGCCAGGATGCGGTTGACGCCGGAGGCAACCAGCAGGTTGGCCACCAACTTGGCGGTGATGGGCACGCGCGGCTGATCCTTGCGGTCCTGGCGTGCGTAACCGTAAAACGGCAGCACCGCCGTGATCCGCATCGCGCTAGCCCGACGCAGGGCGTCGATCATGATGAACAGCTCCATCAGATTGTGATTCGTCGGCGGCGAGGTGGGCTGAATAATAAAAATATCCTCGCCGCGGACGTTTTCCTCGATTTTGACGAAGGTCTCGCCATCAGGAAATGGGGTGATCGTGCACTTGCCCAGGTCGATGGCGATGGATTTGCAGATGGCGCGGGCCAGAGGCTCGTTGGCGGTTCCGGAAAATACTTTCACAGAGTCAAAACAAAATGGTTGCTGCCGTTTAAGATGGAAAACCCGCCGGATGTGGCGGATGAATCGTACCGTAATCGTAACAGGCAGGGTGCACCGCGCAAGCCGAAAGTGCGACCTATGGTCGAACCGGCAATTTGCCTTGTGGCGGTATCATATGATTCCAGCGGCGGGCGAGGCTGGACCCTCTCCCGGGATTGTGTTAGCTTGCCGGCGGTGATGGAAAAACCCGTCGCCCCAACCGTTGTCCCCCCGCGCCGACTTGCCCCATAGAGGAAATGAGAATTGAAACCATCCTGACGCCGGCGGAACTGCCGGCCCTCACCGGCCGTGATTTGAGCGGCACGGCGTGCGTCGTGTTCGACATTCTGCGGGCGACCAGCACGATCGTTACCGCCTTGCAAAACGGCGCCAACCGGATCATCCCGGTGGGCGAAATTGCGGAAGCAGTCGCCTGGCGGCAACAACAACCTGAGGTGCTGCTGGCTGGCGAGCGCGGGGGGATCAAGATTCGCGCCGCGCAGTCGGGCGGCATCGATTTCGATTTTGGCAATTCGCCGCGGGAGTTTCGGCCGGACCAGGTTCGCGGCAAGACCATCGTGAGCACCACCACCAACGGAACCCGCGCCCTGCGGGCTTGCGCGGGCGCCCAAGTCGTGCTGGCGGCGGCGTTTTTGAATCTGGCCGCCACGGCCAAGTATTTGAACCAGGCTTCGCCGGCGGAGGTTCTGCTGGTGTGCGCGGGGACGGGTGAAGGCACGGCGCTGGAGGATGTGCTGGCGGCCGGAGCGCTGGCGGGGTTGGCCGGTGGCGATTATTCCGATGCCACGGAGATGGCCGTGCGCGCATTTCTCTCGGCCAAGGCCGATCTGCCGGCAGTCATGGCAACGACGCAAAATGCGCGCCGGCTGCTGGCCATCCCTGAATTGCGGCCCGACGTGCCATATTGTGCGCAACGGGACATTTTCAAGATTGTGGCGGCGATGGGGGCGGACGGGGGCATTGAAATGGCGGGGAAATGATTGTAGAGCGCGACCCAATTACGATGTGCGTGCCACCAATAAAGAAGGCCGTCCAAAAGGACGGCCGATGGTGGCGGCAAGGCTTACGCTTTGGCGGCGGTCTTTTCCGCTCCGCCGGCGCGTTTGGCCTTGAGCGTGGTCTTGCGGCGCTTGATGTAGGCCTTGCGGCGTTGTTTGTTTTGAGCTTTGTTATATTGTTTTCCCATAACTGTCTTTACTTTCGTCGCAGATTGCGATTTGGTGTGGGGCACTATGAATTTTTGCAGGCTGAGATTCAATCTTTATTTGTTGCTGGGCACGGTGTGTCTGGGGGCATGCGGGTGCGCCGGCTCGATGTTTCACCATAAAAAGGAGCCGGTGGCGCTTCTGCGCATCCACATGGAAAGCGAATCCAGCGTTGCCGGGACCACCACGAACATTGCGGTACTTCGCGACCAGCCGGTGAGGGTGAACATTTCGACCGATCCCATCTTGACGGAGGCGGACGTGACGGCGGCACGGGTGCTGGACGCGCCCGGTGGATTCGCCATCGAGTTGAAATTTGAGGAAACGGCTGGCTGGCGGCTGGAACAATATACGGCCATCAACCCGGGAAAGCATCTCGCGATTTACGCGCATTGGGGGGAAAAGCTGGAAGATGGGCGCTGGCTGACGGCGCTGCTGGTTAACCACCGCAACGCCAGCAGCATGCTGACGTTCACCCCAGATTGCAGCCACGCAGAAGCCGTACAATTCGTCAGCGAATTAAACGCCGCGGCCAAGAAAAAGGCGGGCATGAAATCCAAAGACTAGGTCAGGCCCCGGGGTGCCCGAGAGCATCGCGGCCGGCAATCAAAGCGGCCGCCCGAACCAATCACCCAGTGACACCTTCACCACCGATATTGCTGATGTTTGGCATGAGAATCCTGTTGGCAACACTTGCCGCCGCGACGATTTCGGCGGCGACCGCCCTGGCCCAGTCGCCGTTTCAATTCCCCACCGCCAATCACTTGCTCTATGAGCCGGGCCAGGAATTGAAGTTCTTTGCGCCCACGGCGCCGGACAAGCCGTGGACCAGCGGCAGCTTTGGCTGCGTGCGCAGCGACGGCTGGCAAATGCACGAGGGGCTGGATATTTTGCATCAGCACACCGACCGGCACGGCGAACCAACCGATCCGGTGATGGCCACGGCCGACGGCACGGTCGTGTATGTGAGCACGAAGGCGGCCCTGTCAAATTACGGCAAATACATTGTCATCCGCCACGTCATCGAAGGACTGGAAATCTACTCGCTTTACGCGCACTTGAGCGACCTCCAGCCCGGCCTCGAGGCGGGCAAGGCGGTCAAGGCGGGCGAAATCATCGCCACCATGGGCCGCACCTCGAACACGGGCGAACGAATCACCCGCGAGCGGGCGCATTGCCATTTTGAGTTGAATGTGTTCGTGAACGAGCATTTCGCGGGCTGGTACCGCAAGTATTTTCCAGGGGAACGCAACGATCACGGCATCTGGAACGGGCAGAACCTGAACGGGCTGGACCCGCGCGAAATTTTGCTGGCCGAGCGCGACGGTAACTTCAGCCTCCTGAACTACGTGCGGAGCCAGACGGAGTTGTGCCGGGCACTGGTGCGGGCGGCCGGTTTTCCGTATCTGAAACGGTACGCGCCGCTGGTGCTGAAAAATCCGCGCGCCGAAAAGGAAGGGGTGGCGGGCTATGAAGT
Source organism: Verrucomicrobiota bacterium (assembly GCA_049509875.1). Classification (GTDB taxonomy): domain Bacteria; phylum Verrucomicrobiota; class Verrucomicrobiia; order Limisphaerales; family UBA11358; genus UBA11358. The sequence continues at coordinate 36,831 of JBEKZM010000058.1, forward strand.
GGCCCTGAATTACAACGGCGTGGCCTTCGCGCTGATGCCGCGCGCGGCCTCGGAAATCAAGGGGTCCGGGAAGTTTCAGCTGATTTCGGTGAATGAGACGGAATACCGCGCGCACCCGTGCCGCAAGCTCGTGGCGGAGCGCGGCGGACGATGGCAATTGACCGACAAGGGACTGCGGGAGCTGGAGCTGCTGGTGGACTGACGCCGCGACCAGGCAACGAAGTTCCGACCGGGCAATCCCGTATCGCGCGGCGCGCGGCGGACTTTTTTTTATTTTGCATCTTGGCTTGCTTCCGGGCGAGCGCCCGCTATAAGTGGGGACTTCAAGATCCAAACCCGATTGAAACCGTGAACGTCCATCACCTTGAGCTTTTTTATTATGTGGCCAAGCATGGTGGCATCATGCCTGCGGTGCGCAACATTCCCTACGGCATCCAACAGCCCGCCGTCAGCGCCCAGGTGGCGCAATTGGAAGAATTCCTCGGGGTGACGCTCTTTCAGCGGCGGCCGTTTGCCTTGACACCGCCCGGTGAAAAGCTTTATGCATTCGTCCAGCCCTTTTTTGCGAACCTCGACAAGATCGCGGGCGACCTGCAGGGCGGGCAGGCGCACTACTTTCGGATGGGCGCATCGACGATTGTCTTGCGCGACCATCTGCCGCAGCTGCTGACGGGCGTGCGGCAAAAATTTCCAGGCCTTAAGATCGTATTGCGCGAGGGCTTTCCGGCCCAGTTGGAGACCTTGCTGCTCAACGATGAAGTGGATCTGGTGTTCACCACGATCGAACGGAAGGCGCCGGCCGGACTGCGGTCGCTGGTTCTGCTGGAGCTGCCGCTGGTGTTGTTGGTGGAAAAGTCGTCGCGTTTCAAGTCCGCGGAGGAGCTTTGGGCGCTGGACAAAATTGGCGATCCTTTGATCTGCCTGCCCACGCACGAAACGATGACCAGGAATTTTCAGTCGCGGCTGACGGAACTGGGCGTGGAATGGTTTCCCTCGATTGAGGCCAGTTCCGCCGATTTAGTCGAAGGCTATGTGTCCAATGGCCTCGGGATTGGCCTGGCCGTGGCCGTGCCGGGCAAGCCCTTGCTCAAGAACGTGCGCGCGCTGCCATTGCGGGACTTCCCAGGGGCGCTCATTGGGGCGCTTTGGCGTGGACGAAACACGCCGGTGTTGGATGTTTTTTTGGACATGGCGAGACAGCGCGCGAAGGGAATGGCCTGAGCGCCAGCCAATTTCAAGACAAGAACGACTGGACTTCGGACAGAATGTCGGTCGTGAAAGTTTATTTTCGGGGTTGGCGCGCCTTGGCGTGGCACCTGCTCAGACTGCGGAACGGGAAATAATTGCAGCGCGCCGGGATTGCCCGCTGTTTAAGCGAAATAACAATAATATAAGAAACGCACATGGCTTTGCCAATGCCATTCCTGAACGGCGCCAGTCGGAAAAAACGAGCCCAAATGATCGCGGTTGATCTTGGCAGCCGCACTACCAAGGCGGCCGTGTTTGAACGGCGGGGT
>JBEKZM010000059.1:0-38319 GCA_049509875.1 Verrucomicrobiota bacterium
GGACCGGGTTAGACGCACTTCTGGTGTGGCAGTTGTTCCGTCAGGGGCATCGCTGCGTAGCCATGTGCGGAAGAGATAAGCGCTGAAAGCATCTAAGTGCCAAGCTCATCCCAAGATAATGTTTCCCGGACGCAAGTCCCTAAAGACCACGGGCAGACCACCCGTTTGATAGGCTGGGAGTGCAAGCATCGTGAGGTGTTCAGCTGACCAGCACTAATCGGTCGTGCGGCTTGATTGCTTTTCTTCTTGATTGAAGAATGCAATTTCAACTCGCGAGTTGTGGAATGCCTATAGGCTCCTGTGTGTAGTTTTCAGAGAATCGCCGGACCCGGTTCGGTCGCGATCTTTTTAACATATTTTTGCACGTCAAAATCGTGCGCACCAATTTGGTGGCAATACCGCAGTGGTCCGACCCGTTCCCATTCCGAACACGGCCGTCAAACGCTGCATGGCCGATGGTAGTGGTTGTATAGCTTCCGCGAGAGTAGGTAGCCGCCAGTCTTTAACTAAAATCCCCGGGGTTCTGCTCCGGGGATTTTTTTTGTTGCCCGGGTGTTCCCTTGGGTTGGCAGTGGCTTTACGCATTACAAACGTCGAGGAACCGAAAACCAAGCCGGCCGGCCGGACCTTAGTCGCTCCAGTGCCCGCTTTGCAAATAAGGCTTCAGTTTTTCCTTTAGCGCTTCCCGCCCGCGGTGAATCAGCGATTTGGTGGCCGAGAGCGAGCAGCCGAGAATCCTGGCGATTTCTTCGTAGCTCAGTTCGTCCTGCCGGCACAGCAAAATGGCCGTCCGCTGGACTTCGGGAAGTTCGGCCAGGGCTGCTTCAATCTTCCCGGCCAGTTCGCCCTGCAGGACCTGGTCCACCGGCAGGGAATTCTTTTTGTCCTCATATTGCCGTTGCGGCTGGTCCTCGTGCTCGTTATGCGCCTCCTCCAGGGATTCGGCCGGATGCCGCGAGCGCCGCCGGATTTCGTTCAGGCACAGGTTCCGGGCGATCGTAAACAGCCAGGTGGAGAATTTGGCGGTCTGTTCGTATCGCTGCCGTGATTTATAAACCTGCAAAAAGACATTTTGCGCCAGATCCTCCGATTCCGTTTCGTCGCGCAAATAGCGCGTGATGAAATTGAACAACGGTTGCTTGTACTTCTCTACCAATTCGGCGAAGGCCGCCCGGTCGCCGCGCTTTACGCGCAGCATGAGGGCGGCATCAAGGTCGGAGTGTTCCGGCATGGTCGCTTAAGTCTATTCAACGCCGCACGCGCCACAAGGTTTCGCTTTCTTTCGCTTTCCTTCCGCGCCGCCGCCCGCCATCTTATCCTTCCGTGCAGGATTTGCTCAAAAAAATCGAGGCTGCCGCGGCTGCTCGGCTGTCCTTTTCCTCCGAGACCACCGCCGCGGAAAGGCTGGCCCGTTACAAGAAGTTTCTGAAGGTCGAAACGCATCGCCTCAAGCTGTTGCACCGGGCCGGCGCCGGCGGGCTCGAAATCTGCCAGGCCCGCGCCGCCATTCTGGACGCCTTCCTCCGCCACTTGTGGACCTCCGCCCGGGAGAAATTGCCGGCGGACATCAAAATAAACGCCCCTCCCATTGCGCTCGTGGCCATTGGGGGCTTTGGCCGGGGCGAATTGAATCCCCAGAGCGACATCGACTTTATGTTTCTGCAGGACGGCCAGGTCGCCGGCGGCAAGCCGCTGCCGTATCTGGCCGGCTTGATCGATGGCGTACTCTACCCATTGTGGGATATGGGTTTCAAGGTGGGCTATTCCGTGCGGGACGTGAACGATTGCGTGAAGGTGGCGAACACGGACATGCAATCCAAGACGTCGCTGATTGAATCCAAGCTGATTGTTGGCGACGAAGCGCTGTTCGCCAAATTTCAAAAGGCGGTGGTAAGCAAATGTGTCGTTGGCTATGAGGACAAATATATTGCCCTGCGGCTGGAGGACCAGGCCGCCCGGCGCAGCAAGCATGGCAATTCCGCCTGCATGCAGGAGCCCAACATCAAGAACGGTTGCGGCGGCCTGCGCGATTTTCAAAATTTGCTGTGGATGGTCTTTTTCAAGTATCGCACGCAATCCCTCGCGGAATTGCAGGCGCGCGAATTCGTGAGCCCCGCCGAGCACAAACAACTGGAGGCGGCCTACGACTTCCTCCTGCGGGTCCGCACCGATCTGCATTACCACACCAACCGGCCCCAGGACGTCTTGGGCAAGAATTTGCAGCCGGCAGTGGCCTTCAATCTCGGGTACAGCGATCGTTCGCCCAGCCGCCGGATCGAGAAGTTCATGCGCGACCTATACACGCACATGCGCAACATCTACCTGATCACCCGCACCTTGGAACAGCGCCTGGCGCTGCTCTCGCCCCAGGAAACCAGCCGGCTGAGCCGGTTGCGCCGCCTCCTGGGCGGTTCGCCGCCGCGCCACATGCCCGATCCCGTGGACGGATTTCTCTTCGTTGACGACGAGATTCGCGCGATTGGCAGCCGGATCTTTCGCGATTCACCCCGGCGCCTGATGCGTGTATTTCTATACGCGCAGCAGCGCCATCTGCGGCTGCATCCTGATCTGGCCCAGCTCATCCGCAACCAGCTTTCGCTCGTAAACCGCGACTTCATCAAGGATGAGCACGTCCGTGAGACGTTCCTGACCATTCTGGAGCGCCGCGGAGAAGTGGCGCGAGTGTTGCGGGCCATGCACGAGGTGAATTTCCTCGGCAAGTATATTCCGGAGTTCGGCAAATTGACCTGCCTGGTGCAGCACGAATTCTACCATCAGTATGCGGCTGACGAACATACTCTTGTGTGCCTCGAGCAACTCGACAAGGTCTGGGAAGCCAAAGAGCCGCCGTACAAGCATTACACGCCGCTGTTTCAGAGCCTGGAACGGCCCGGCCTTCTATATCTGGCGCTGCTGTTGCATGACACCGGCAAGGCCGTTAGCCATGAAGTGGGCAAACATGCCGAGACGGGGGCGAATCTCGCCATGCGCGCGGCGCGCCGCTTGCAGCTCGAAGCCTCCGCCGCAAATCTGCTCGAATTCCTGGTCGAACATCACCTGCTCATGGCTTCCTTGTCCCAGCGCCGTGACCTAGATGATCCGACCGTCATTCGCAATTTCGCCCGGCAGGTTGGCACCCCGGAAAAATTGAACCTGCTGGCACTGTTGACTTTCGCCGATACCCTGGGCACCAGCGACAAACTCTGGAGCGGCTTCAAGGATTCGCTGTTATGGCAGTTACATTCGCGTGCGATGGCGCTGCTGGCCGGCGGCACGGAATTTCGCCGGGCCTCGCAAATGGCCCGCGATGATCTGCGCTATGCCGTGCGCGAACTCGCGGCCCGGCGCATTTCGGACGAGGAACTGGCCGCGCATTTCAGCAAGCTGCCCGACCGCTATTATGAGATTTATACGCCCAAACAGATTCTCGACGACGTCGAGCTGGCCCACCGTTTCATGCACCGGTTGCTGCTGGAGAACCAGCGCGTCCTCGCCCCGGTGACTGCTTGGATCGATGAACGGGACCGTGGCTACAGTCTGGTGAAAGTATGCACTTGGGACCGCGCGGGGTTGTTCGGCAAAATCGCCGGGTCCGTGAGCGCTGCCGGCCTGAACATCCTGGGCGCCCAAATTTTCACGCGCACGGACGGCATCGTGCTGGACACGTTTTTCGTGAACGACGGCCGCACCGGCAATGTGGCCAGCAAGGAACAGCGCGAGAAATTCTCCACCCTGCTCGAAGCCGTCCTGACCGGCGAAGCCGTCAATTTCCGCGAGTTGATCGCGCAGCAAGCCACCGGTCGAAGCGTCTATTCCGCGTACCTCGGCGAGCGCCTGGGCACCCAGATTCGATTCGACAACTCGTCCGAGGGACGCACTTTGATCGAAATTGAGACCGAGGACCGCCTTGGCCTGCTCCATGCCATCTCGCAGACCTTTGCGCAACAGGGTCTGGATATTTCCGCCGCCCGCATTGTCACCGAGCGGGGAGCCGCTCTCGACAGCTTTTATGTCCGGGAACTCGGCGGCGGGCAGGTCGCCGATCCCGCCCGCCAGGCTGCCGTGGAATTGGCCCTCCGTTCCGCCCTGGGCCAGCTCGAAGTCAGCGTGGTTTAGCTTGGCACAACAGCCACGAGCTTCGTCGCGCCGACCGGCGCTTCGCCGAACTGCACCAGCACGCGGTTCACAATGTTTTCCACAGACAAGCCATATTTGGCGCGGAGTTCGTCCTGTGACGAGGCGTGTTCGATGAACTGGTCCGGCCAGCCGATCCGGATCACCGGGGTCGTGACGTTTCTTTCATTAAACAATTCCAGCACCGCCGAGCCGTAGCCGCCCATGAGCACATGGTCTTCCACCGTCACCACCAGGTCGGCTTCGTGGCCGTAGGTCTCATGCGCCGGCGCGTCGAGCGGCTTGGTAAACCGCGGGTTGATGACCGCGCAGTCGAACCCTTCCGCCGCCAGCCGGCTGGACGCTTTGCGGGCAATCGCGTTCATGCACCCGAGACCGAACAGCGCCACCTTGCGCCGTTTGTTGTTGCTAAAAGTTTGGACGATTTGCACCCGGCCCACCTCGAGCAGCTCCGGTTCCGACTTCACCGGCACGCCTTCGGCCGCGCCGCGCGGATAGCGGATGAAGGCCGGATGATTCAGTGTCGTCGCCGTGAGCATCATGTCCGCCAGTTCATCCTCGTTCGCCGGCGCCATGGCGATGACGTTGGGCAGGCAGCGCAGATACGAAATATCGAACAGGCCGTGATGGGTCGGGCCGTCGTTCGCGGAAAGGCCGGCGCGGTCCATGCAGAAAATCACGGGCAGATCCTGGAGGCAAACGTCGTGGTGGATGCAGTCGTAGGCGCGTTGCAGGAAGGTGGAATAGATCGCCACGACCGGCCGGTACCCCATGGTGGCCATGCCGGCGGCAAAGATGACAGCGTGCTCCTCGGCGATGCCCACGTCGAAGTACCGGTCGGGCATGGCCTTTTCCAGATGCTTCAGGCCGGTGCCGGTCGGCATCGCAGCGGTTACGCCCACGACATTGTTGTTTCGCTGACACAGCTTGATCATCGTCTGGCCCATGATGTCCTGATACGCGGGCGGCGTGCCCGGTTTGCTGGCGGGCGTTTCGCCGGTCTGGGAGTTATACGGTCCCAGCCCGTGGAATTTTTCCGGCTGCTTCAGCGCGGCGGCGAAGCCCTTGCCCTTCTGTGTCAAAATATGAATCACAATCGGGTGGTCGCACTGTTTGGCGAATTCCAGCGTGTTGATCAGCAGCGGCAAATCATGCCCGTCAATCGGGCCCAGGTAGCGGATGCCCATCTCCTCGAAGAACACGGGCGAGCCGTAGCCGCCGCGGCCGTCGGCCTCCGTGCGGTCGGTGGGCTGCAGGCCCACGTTGGTGAGCGCCCCCTTGAAGCCGCCCTCGGCGCGGTGCGCCAGCTTGAGGGCCAGGGCGCCCTTGGGCAGGCGGCGCACAAAGCTCTCAAAATCCTTGGCGATCTGGTTGTAGCGCGGATTGGTGATCAGCTTGTTGAGGTAGCCGGAAATGGCGCCGACATTTTTCGCGATGCTCCACTCGTTGTCGTTCAGGATGCCGATGAATTTCTTGGTGGTGTGCGCCAGGTTGTTCATCGCCTCGTACGAAATGCCGTTGGTCAGGGCGGCATCACCAAAGATGCACACGACGTTCTCGTTGGTGCCGCGCTTGTCGCGCGCCGCCGCCATGCCCAGTGCGGCGGACAGGGCCGTGCCCGCGTGGCCCGCGCCAAAACAGTCGTGATCGCTCTCCGTCCGCAGCGCGAAGCCATTCAGCCCACCCGTCTGCCGGATCGTCCGAAACCGGCTCTTGCGGCCCGTCAGTAGTTTGTGCACATAGACCTGGTGGCTTACGTCCCAGACGAACTTGTCCCTGGGCGTGGTGAAGACTTTATGCAATGCGATGGTGAGCTCGACCACGCCCAGATTGGGGCCCAGGTGGCCGCCGCCTTTGGCCAGCCCTTCGATCAATTCGGTGCGGATTTCTCCGGCCAGTTCCTGCAATTGCGGCACGGTCAGCTTTTTTACATGCTCCGGCGCATCCACCATGTCCAAATAACGGCTCATAAATTCGTTAATTCATCAATATCATACAGCCTGAAGCGTCAAAACGGGAAAACTTGCCTCCGCCCGTTCCCGAATGCATCACTCTTCCACGTCCGCGGCCAGCGGCTTCAATTTCAGTTCGCCGCCGGCGGTTTTTTCCAGCTGCTGGATCTTCAATTCAGCCTCAGCCAGCTTTTCCTGGCAGATCTTCGCCAGCTTGGCGCCATCCTCGTATTTCGCCAGCAGGGTTTCCAGCGGCAGGTCGTCGGCCTCCATGGCTTCGACCACGGCCTCAAGTTTTTTCAGCGCCTCCTCGAAGGGCGGGTTGGTGGCGGGCTCGCTTGCGCCCGCGCTTTTCGCATGGTTAGGCACGGCTGAATCATAGCAAAACTGTCGGCTTCGTCCAGTTTACATTATCGAGGAGACTCCTGGATCGGCCGCCGTCTATCCACGAGTCTCATCAGCAGGATCAGATATTCGCATGAACCGGCCTTTCTCAAGGAATCAAGGGCGGGGTCTTCAAGACGCTTTTTGCCAGAATCTGCCGGCCGGGTCAACGGCAATCGATGATTAATCAATACGAATGCAGTCTGGCATTGTCCTTGGTGGCAGTGGTCGCGCTGCGACCATTCCGCCGCCCAGCGCAGCGCAGTTGTTCTCTGATCTGTAAAGGTGTTTTTTATAAAATTATTCACCGGAAGGTCAGGCCGTTTTTTGACGCATCAGTTTGAGCAGCCAAGAACCGTTGGTCTGCTGGGTTCTGGCCTTTAGCTTGGGGTCGCAGGGCGGTGGATCCCTTCGCGCTAGGAAGAGTCTTGGCCGCACGATAGCGGTGTCCGCGCTTCGGTTGCCACCGCAGTCCAAAACGCCTCATCCTCGCGGAGCCATCCTTTCTCGCGCCAGCGTCTTGGAGATGGCAGGGCGCAGGAGCGGCGGAAAGTTCGCGAGCCTGGGGAATGTCCATGTGCCATGTGCCCGCTGGCGCGTGCAGACCGGGTCGCATCGCCACTCCGTCCACCATTCAACCTCGAGTTTGCTTAAGCACCGCCGGCTCCGCCCGGCTGATCAGTTCGCCTTGGGCCAGCCGCGTCTTCAACTCCTGTCCCACTTTCACCAGGGCCGCGTCGCGCAGGACCTTGCCCGTGGCGGCGTCGGTGGTGATGGAATAGCCCCGGGCGAGCACTTGTTCGGGGCCCAGCGCCTGCAGCCGCTTTTCAAGCTGGCGCAGCGCTTCTTGGCGCAATTGCAGTTGCTGCGCCGGCCGCACGCGCAAAAACCGGCCCGCCAAATGTTGCAGGAGGAGCCCGCGCGCGTGCGTGCCGTGTTTCAAACATCGCCACAGACTCGATTGCAGATCGTCCAGCCGCTGGAAGGAGTCGTTCAACTGCCGGCGCGGATGCAGGCGCCCGAAGCGGATCGACAGCGAATCGAGCCGCTCGTTCTCGCGGTCCAGTTTCCGCCGGACGATCTGCCGCAGCAGCCGCGGCGCCTCCGTCACAAATTCGCGGCAGGCATGCACCCCTTCGGTGATGATCTCGGCCGCGGCGCTGGGCGTGGCCGCGCGCACGTCCGCCACGAAATCCGCGATGCTGAAATCGATCTCGTGCCCCACCGCCGAGACCACGGGAGTGGCCGAATGGAAGATGGCGCGCGCGACCGTTTCCTCGTTAAAGGCCCACAGATCCTCGAGCGAACCGCCCCCGCGCGTGACCAAAATCAGGTCGATTCCGTGCTCCGCATTCCGGACCCCGAACTCGTTAAGCAGTTGGATGGCTGCCGCAATTTCAGCGGCGGCGCCGTCTCCCTGCACCCGGCAGGGGGCCAGGACGATTTCAAGCGCCGGGTTGCGGCGCTGGATCACGTGCAGGACGTCGCGTATCGCCGCGCCGGTGGGCGAAGTCACCAGGCCGATGCGCTGCGGACAGCGGGGCAGGGGACGTTTCCGTTCCGGCGCGAACAGGCCCTCGGCCGCGAGTTTCTGCTTCAATTTTTCAAAGGCCGCCTGGAGCGCGCCCACGCCCTGCAATTCCGCCGTGCGCACGATGAGCTGGTATTGTCCGCGCGCCTCATAAACCGTCACCTCCCCTTGCAGCAGGACCTTTTGTCCGTCGGCCAGGAGTTGCCGCTGGGCGGTGGGGGTGCCGCGAAAAAGCACGCAGCTCAACTGGGCCGCCGCGTCCTTGAGCGTGAAGTACATGTGGCCCGAGCTTTGCGCCCGCAAATTAGTGATTTCGCCGCTCACCCAGACCGACCCGATCTGTTTTTCGACCAGCCGCTTGATGTCCGACGTGAGTTCCCAAACCGACAGGACCTTTCGCGTCTCCGCCGGCGGAAACAATTCCCCGAAGTCCCATTGTGATTTTACGGGCTTGCTCATGCGGCGATAATACTAGGATGAATCCTGTTTTGCGAGCGTGGGTGGAACCGGCTTCCAGCCGGTTGAATCTGGCCTCCGGCCAGACTCGATTGAGGCGTGGCCGAGGGTGGTGCGCTGGCGGTTTGAACCGGCGTGCCCTCCTCTCCCGTTTCGGGCGGGACGCCTGTTCCACCCCTCACGAAATGGCCGCCCGCATCGCCGCGAACAGATCTTTCCCGGATTCCGGCGCGACCGGAATCTTCGATTTGGGATCGGAATATTCGACCAGTTCCCCGGGCAGTTCCTTGAGGAAAGGCGAGGGCTGGCAGGGCAGAAGCTGCCCGTATCGCTTCCGGCCCCCGCAGTGGCTGATGGCCAGCGTCTGCATCGCCCGCGTGACGGCCACGTAAAACAGCCGCCGTTCCTCGTCCAGGGTGCCTTCGGCCTTCGATCGCGAATGCGGCAGCAGGCCGTCTTCCAGTCCCACAATGAACACGTGCGGAAATTCCAGTCCCTTGCACGAGTGCATGGTGATCAGCGTCACGGCGTCGCTGGTGTTTTCCTTTTCCTCCTCGCGGTCGCTGTCCAGCGTGACGTTTTCCAGAAAATGCTCCAGCCGCTCCAGCGGCGCGTTGCCCACGCCGTCCATGGTCGTCATCAATTCGCGCAGGCCGCGGATGCGGACCTCCGAAACCTCCGGGTCCTTGTCCAGCCGTTTCAGCTCGGCGAAATACCCGGTCTCCTCCAGGAAATGATCCGCCCAGGTTCGCAGGAGAAACACTCCGCTGCCTCGGCCGGGCCCGTCTGCTGTATTGGCAGAAACCGGCGTTGGCGGCACGGAGTCCGAAGCTTTCCCCGAACCATTCATGTTTTGTTCCCTCGAACCGACATCGCCAGAATCCGCCAGCACGCTGGGAGCGTTTCCCCCCCTCCCTGGCGGAGAGGGCCGGGGTGAGGTCGGGCTTCCCCGTTGCTCAGGTCCAACTTTCGGTCCAGGGCCAGGGTCTCCCTCCAATTGCTCCCGGGTCCGTTCCACGAACGCCACGAACGCCTCGATGCTCTCCCGCGTCCCTTTTTGGCAGGAAAACGTCACCAGCGGATTCTTCATCGCGGCAAACACGGAGCACTTCCGCTCGTGGCTCGCGCCCAGCAGCCGTTCCATGGTCACGTCGCTCAAGCCGCGCGCCGGCACGTTGGCAATGCGCAGCAGGCTGATGTCGTCGTGCGGGTTCACGAACATCTTCAGATACGCCAGGAAATCCTTGATTTCGCGCCGGTCAAAGAAGCTCTGCCCGCCGATCAAGTGATACCGCACGCCCGCCGCGCGCAGCGCCGTTTCCAGCGGACGCGACTGCTGGTTGGTGCGGAACAAAATCGCGCAGTCCTTCCACGGAATCCGGTGCGCCAGGCGCTTGAACTCAATCTGCGCCACCACTTCGCGCGCCTCGTCCTCGTCGTTGTTATAGGTCTGCAACTGGAGCTTCGCGCCGGCGCCCTTGCCGGACCACAGCGTCTTGCCCCGGCGGCGCGCGTTGTGTTTGATGATCGCGTTGGCGGCGTTGAGAATGGTCGTCGTGCTGCGGTAATTCTGCTCCAGCTTGACGATTTTGACCTCGGGAAAATGCTCCTCCAAGTTCAGCAGGTTGGCGACTTCCGCGCCGCGCCAGCTGTAAATGCTCTGGTCGTCGTCGCCCACCACGCAGAAGTTCCGGTGCTCCTTCGTGAGCGCATGCACCAGCTCGAACTGCGACGCGTTGGTGTCCTGGTACTCGTCCACCATCACGTAGCGATACTTGGCTCGGCAGATCTCCAGCGCGTCCGGATGCTCGCGAAACAGCCGCAGCGTGAGCAGGATCAAATCGTCAAAATCCACCGCGTTGCAGGCGTGCAGGGCCGATTCATACCGTTTGGACACGTGCTGCGCCAGCGCCCGCACGTTCGGATCGCCAAATGCCGCCGACCGTTCGCCCCCGTTCTTGAACCGGCTCAACATCCCCAGCACCGCCCCCGGATCGGCCTTCTCGCCCTTGTTGGAAATTGCCGAAAGGATCTTCTTCACCGCCGCGAGCTGCTCGGACTCGTCATAAATCACAAAATTCTTTTTATAGCCGAGCTTCTCGATGTGCTGCCGCAGGATCCTCACGCACAGGGAATGAAACGTGCAGATGGTGGGCCGCTCCGGCTTCTGGCCGTCGGCGCCGGCCCGCTTTTTGGGCAGCAGCTTGGTCACGCGCTCCTGCATTTCCCGCGCGGCCTTGTTCGTGAACGTCACGCCCAGGATGTTCCCCGGCGCAATGCCCTTCTCGACCATGTGGGCGATGCGGTAAGTGATCACGCGCGTCTTGCCCGTGCCCGCCCCGGCCAGGATCAGCACTGGCCCGCGGACCGTTTCCACGGCCTGGCGCTGCTGCGGGTTGAGACTCGACAAATTCAACATCGGGCGCGGAGTTTAAATCGCCACGGAACGAACGCAAGTGCGGAGAACTTCTCCCTTTTTGCCCTCGATAAACGCAGATAAACCCAGATAAAACAAACTCCCCATCCGCGATTTTCGCGGAACGCGAATTCGGGTAATCGATCCATTTTTCCCAGCACCCCGGCGCATGAACCCGTTGCCGCGAGACATTCAACCACTGTCTTGTCGCATTTGGGGGACTGGGTGGAACACCCCATGGGAATTTGCGCGTGAGTCTGGGAACATCAACTGTCCGGTGGCAAACGCTTTTTCAATGGACACCCTCTGTCCGACCTCCTTGGCGTCTGTCGCCGGACGCCACCATGGCCGGAATCGCAAAGGCCGATGGACACCGCCAGAAATCAGAACTTGCTCAAGGCCATGGGCGGGGGGCTGATCTATCTCTCGGTAACGGTTGGAAAAACCGGCTTAAAGGTGCCGACATTTGCCCGGAAAATTTTGATCGTTTGCCTGAATCAGATGAACAATCCCGGCGAATCCGAAGTCAAAGGCGCATTGGCAATGAAACCCAAACTCGCTCTCTGTCTGGCTATCGCATCGTGCGCCGTTTTGTCTGGCCGTTCCACAATCAATGACCGTCCGGCTGCGCTGTCAAATGCCACGGCAGTTGGAACGTACATTGCCCAGATCCACATGATTGATGCCCGGAACGGCTGGGCCTGGTCGCGCGGGGATGAAATCGGTAATCTGCTGCGCAATACCCTGCTGCTGCACACCTCCGACGGTGCACGAACCTGGCAGGATCGCACGCCGCGCGCTTTTCCTTACATCGCCGAAGGCGGTTGCTTTCTCGATTCGCAAACCGCCTGGGTGTCCACGCTGGACCGCAAGGAGAGCTACCGCGGCGGTTTGCTGCGCACCACGGACGGCGGCAAATCGTGGTCGGTTTTGATCCCGCAAGGAACTGCGTCTTACGGGCGTTTGACGGAAAGCTCCGACTGCAATTTCTCCAACGCCCATGATGGCGTGGCCAACATCGCCGACTACAGCGCCGGGAGCAGGCATGTCTGTTTTTATGAAACTCACGACGGCGGCAAAGACTGGAAACCAGTCGTCATCATTCCTCCCGGCGGCCGTTATCCCAACGAACCGCCCGGAACGATTGGCCTTAGCGACATTACTCCCGAAACCATGGGATTTTGTCCGCCCGCGAATGTCATCATTACTCACGGCGACATGGACGATGAAGAACCAAAAGAGGCTGTCCACCTTTCTGTCTCGACCAATCTGGGAAATAACTGGCGCAAACTAAACCTGCCATTGCCAACCGAAAAGTACCGCGATGGATTGGTCACGTGTGACACGCCCGTTTTTCCGGATGGTAAAAACGGCTGGTTGCCGGTGCACATCGTCAAGTACGGCGCCGGCTATACGATTGCCTGGAATGTGCTGGCCTTCTACACAACCAGTAACGGCGGCGAAACGTGGACGCCCAGGCCAGGAATCATTGTGGGCGGCACCAATCTTGTCGGGGGTTATGGGCAGATCAACCTTGTCTCCATCAGGGATATCTTCGTGCATGGCGGCGCGAATTTATACGTCACCCATGACGGCGCCAAGAGTTGGCAAACCATCAAGCCGAACCTTGATCTTGACCGGACGGTCTCTCGCGGCGGCGTCTTGCAGATTGATTTTGTGGACTCAAAACATGGCTGGGCCTTGGTCTATGACACTCTCGATTATTCCCACAACCAATATCACGTCTATAAAACCTCCGGTGGCGGAGCGACTTGGGCGGAACTTCCCTTAAAGATTGGGAACTGAATTGGCAAAGAGGAATTTGCCGCCTGCTCCAGACTGGCTACGGTAATCATCCCGGCGGGTGTAACGAACCTCGCGCCCAATGCGTTCACTACATGCGTGTCCATGCAGGACATCTATTTTGCGGCAACGCGCCGGACTACGGCGAACCTTGGCTAGGCGGTCGCGCCAACGTGCTGGGCGGTCTCGATAGAGGGACCATTTACTATTTGCCAGGCGCCGGCGGCTGGGGGACAAATTTTGGCGGCCGTCCGATAGCACTGTGGAAAAGATGAGACGACCAAACCATGACGAAGGCCCGACGGAAGAGGTCTCCCCAAACAATTCGCCCATGGAACCCTTGACCCCACGTCCGCACCGTGACGATATCCGATGTGCGAACTTTCAGAATGCGGAGTGCCGCCGGTAGGGCGCGTCGTTCCGCGCGCGCCGTGCCTGCCAACCGGCGCAAGCTCGCTCCAAAACACCGCCCGCCAACCCTCAGACACCGCCACACCGTTCGACCGCCCGGCTTCGCCTTGGGGGCGCGGGGAGCGACGCGCCCTTACCGGGGGGCATTCGTCATTCGGTTTGGCAGCCGCCAGCTCCAGCAGGGCTTGCGCGGCGTGGGAGAGGGTGGTTTTGCGTGGCCACGCCCGTTCCAGTTCCCAGCCTCCTGGTGCTGCTGGCACCCTGCCTGGGGTTTTTGAGGTGAGCGACTGGAATGAGAAAGTGCGTCAACGACCGTCTTGCAAATATGCCGTGCCGCTGGGGAAGACATGAATTTTGCCATGTGGCAGTTTTTTTCTAGCCGATATCCATTCAGGTAATTCGTGGAATTCGTGTCAGTATTTTGCTTTTTGTGCTTCCCCAA
Source organism: Verrucomicrobiota bacterium (assembly GCA_049509875.1). Classification (GTDB taxonomy): domain Bacteria; phylum Verrucomicrobiota; class Verrucomicrobiia; order Limisphaerales; family UBA11358; genus UBA11358. The sequence goes on from JBEKZM010000059.1 coordinate 13,530, forward strand.
TCCGCGTCCATCCGCGGTCCAAATGACCGGCGGGCAAAAAGAAATAAGTTGCGCGGACGGCATCTTGGGGCGTAAAGAAGAGCCCGCCATATGGGCAAGACTCTGATCATCGCCGAGAAACCGTCCGTCGCCAGTGACATCAGCAAGGCGCTCGGAAAGTTCCAGAAACACGACGACTACTTCGAAAACGAGAACTATGTCATCTCGTCGGCCGTCGGCCATTTGCTCGAACTCACGCCGCCCGAGGGCGTGGAGGCGCCAAAGGGCAAATGGGCGTTTAAGAACCTCCCCGTGATTCCCCCGCACTTCGATTTGCAGCCGATTGAGCGCAATGAAAAGCGCCTGAATGTGCTCAAGAAGCTGATCAAGCGCGAAGACGTGACGGCGCTCATCAATGCTTGCGACGCCGGGCGCGAGGGCGAATTGATCTTCCGCAACATCGTCCGGTACACCAAGGCGAAGCAGTCGGTGCAGCGCCTCTGGCTGCAGTCCATGACGCCCTCCGCCATCCGCGACGGGTTTACGCAGTTGCGCACGGATGCGGACATGCAGCCGCTTTCCGATGCCGCGTCCAGCCGGGCCGAGGCGGACTGGCTGGTGGGCATCAACGGCACGCGCGCCATGACGGCGTTCAACTCGAAGCAGGGCGGTTTCTTCAAGACGCCCGTGGGGCGGGTGCAAACGCCCACGCTGGCCATCCTGGTCGAGCGCGAGGAACGCATCCGGCAGTTCGTGCCACGCGACTTTTGGGAGCTGATCGGCACGTTTGACTGCGCCGCCGGGCAGTACGCCGGGCGCTGGTTCGACGAAAAATTCGGGAAATCCGAGACCGACGACCAGCTCAAGGCCGAGCGCATCTGGGATCAGGCGAAGGCTGAGGCGTTGCAGGCTAAATGTTTGGGCCAGCCAGGCGTGGTCACCGAGGAAAGCAAGCCGAGCACGTCCCTTTCACCACTGCTGTATGATTTGACGAGCCTGCAGCGCGACGCGAACTCGCGCTTCGGTTTCAGCGCCAAGAACACGCTGGGTCTGGCGCAAGCGCTCTACGAAAGGCACAAGGTGCTCACCTATCCGCGCACCGATTCGCGCGCCTTGCCCGAAGATTATATCGGCACGGTGAAGAACACGCTGGCGATGCTGGGCGGGGTGACCGGTTATTCGACGTACGCCGACCAGGTTTTGAAGAGCGGCTGGGTGCATCCGAACAAGCGTATTTTCAACAATGCCAAGGTGTCCGACCACTTCGCGATCATCCCGACGTCGCTCGCGCCCAGGAGCCTGAGCGAGCCGGAGCAGAAGTTATACGATCTGGTGACCAAGCGGTTCCTGGCGGTCTTTTATCCGGCGGCGGAATTTTTGGAGACCACGCGCATCACGCGCGTGGAGGGCGAGCCATTCAGGAGCGCCGGCAAGGTCTTGGTATCGCCGGGCTGGCTGACGGTTTACGGCAAACAATCGGAGGCCGACGAGACGCCGAGCCTGGCGCCGGTGAAGCCGGGCGAAACGGTGAAGACCAGCGCGGTGGAGGTGAAGCCAAACGTGACCAAGCCGCCCGCGCGGTACACGGAAGCCACGCTGCTTTCGGCGATGGAGGGCGCGGGCAAGCTGGTGGACGACGACGAATTGCGGGAGGCCATGAGCGAGAAAGGCCTGGGCACGCCGGCCACGCGCGCGGCCATCATCGAAGGATTGATACTGGAGGGGTACGTCCTGCGCCTGGGGCGGGATTTGCAGGCCACGGCCAAGGCGTTTTCGTTGATGGAACTCCTGAACGGCCTGGGCGTGCAGGAATTGACCAAGCCGGAGCTGACCGGCGAATGGGAATTCCAATTGAAGGAAATGCAGCGGCGCAGGATCAGCCGCGAGCAGTTCATGCGCGAAATTGCCGAAATGACCAAGCGCATCGTCGAGCGCGCCAAGAAATATGAATTCGACACGATTCCCGGCGATTTCGGCACGCTCAAGACGCCCTGCCCGAAATGCGGCGGCGAGCTGCACGAGAAATATCGCCAATACCAGTGCACCCAGGACGGCTGCGATTTTGCAATGTGGAAGACGCTGTGCGGCCGAATGTTCGAGCCGGAGGAGATCGAGCAACTGATCAAGGACCGGCAGATCGGCCCGCTGCAAGGGTTCCGCAGCAAGCAGGGTTTTCCATTCGCGGCCGTGCTCAAGCTGAACGCCGAGCACAAGCTTGAATTTGATTTCGGCAACGCGCCCAAGGCCGGCGAGGCGCCCTTGGTGGTCGATTTCGCCGGCAAGGAGCCGCTCGGCAAATGTCCCAAGTGCGGGGCTCAAGTGTACGACGGCGGCATGAATTACATCTGCGAAAAGCACGCCGGCTCGGCGCCGACCTGCGATTTCCGCACGGGCAAAATTATTTTGCAGCAGGAAATTCCGCCCGAACAAGTGAAGAAGCTGCTCGCCGAAGGCCGGACCGATTTGCTCAAAAACTTCGTTTCCAACAAGACCAACCGGAAGTTCGAGGCCTTCCTCGTGCTCAAGGACGGCAAGACGAAATTCGAATTTTTGAAGCGCGAGCGCAAGGGCCGCGCCCGGTCGTCCGAGCCGCCGCCGAAAATTGATTTCGCCGAGAAGGCAGAAGTGGGGAAGTGTCCGAAGTGCGGCGGAAGGGTGTTTGACACCGAGTCCGGCTACCTTTGCGAAAAATCGCAATTCGAAGCCAAACCGTGTAAATTCAGCATTAAGAAAGTAATTCTGGAGCAGCCCATTGACGCCGCGCAGGCGGCGAAAATTCTGGCCGCGAAGAAGAGCGATTTGCTGGACAAATTCATATCCAAGGCCGGCAAGCCGTTTCCGGCCTATCTCGTGATGGATGCCAAAGGCAAGGTCACGTTTGATTTTCCCGAGCGGGAAGAGTGAACGCAGTAATGGAGCGTCGGTCTCCGACCCGGCGCGCGGGAAATCCCCGGTTCCATTTGACCCTCCTCACGGCCCATGAACCAGCGCGAACCCAATGTTCAGACGCGGGAACAGCGTCTCCCTCTCCCCGGGGGAGAGGGCCGGGGTGAGGGCGGGCTTCTTGCGTGCCCAACATCTTAAGGTTCATGGAAAGGGCTGGGTAAGGGCGGCCTTTGTCCATACTTACCGTCTTCGGGGTTCATTCTGCTTTCTATTGCCGGGCAGGCGCGCTCCGACGCCAAAAGTTGATCAGCGGCACGACCTGGTTCGCCGGGGAATCACGGCGCGAGCGCCTCCCCGTTGGTCAATCGTTCAGCAAAAGGGAAGGTGAACTCCGTCTGGTCGGTGGCCAGCGCCAGCCCGAAATCCAACATGGTCGCCTGGCCGCTGGCAGTGATGTTGATGGGCGGCAGCAGGAGACTGGCCGCCGCCCCTTTGAGGCCGCCGACGAAATTTTGCCACAAGCCGTTGCCGGCGTCCGCCCGTTTCACCGAGGCCAGCGTAACCTCCATTTTGGGCGGAGATTTCTGCCGGAAGGTCAGTGTGTTTACGCGCGCCACGGTTTCGTTGTCGTAGTTCAGCGTGCCGTTTTTCAAGGAAATGTCCTGCAACGCGATCCTCACGGGGCTGGTGCGGCCGTGACTGTTGAACCGCAGGCGCATCTCGGTGACCGCGGGCCGGCCGTTGGTGAAGACGCCGTCGATTTCCGCCGTGCCACTGCCCGCGCCCTGCACATTGATCGAGGCAATCTGATGTGCCAGCACTTTGCCGGTGGCCAGATCATGCTCGTGCCGCTGGATGACGGCGGTGTGGTCAAAGACGTTGCGCTGCATGCCCTCGCCCACGAAGTTGAATTCGCACACGGCGCGGAAAACGGTGCTGTTGGTGCGGCAACGAAAGGAAACCACCCGCGCGCATTGAGTATTGCGCAGGTTGGTGTGAAGCGAGACCACCTCCGGCGAAATCAGCGGCACAAAGTACATGAACGCGCCGAGGGGATTGGACCGCGGCCGGCCTTCACCGTAGTCGAATTGCAGCGTGGGCCCGGTGGGCGTGGCGGTCAGCGGACCGGCCGGGCACACGCCGAGCCCAAGCAGGCAAGCCAGTGGGAGCGCGAGGCGGCACGTTTGGAAAAACATCCGCGCATTTTCCACGAGCGGGCGTTTATTTCAAGCATTGAGCCGGCGCGCGAATGCATTATTTTGCGGGTCCAATATGCAGTTACATTTCAAAGAGTACGGGCAGGGCCGGCCGGTGGTCCTGTTGCACGGCTTGTTCGGATCGTCGGACAACTGGCATCCGATCGCGGTCCGGCTGGCGGAGCAATACCAGGTCTTTGCGCTCGACCATCGCAATCACGGACAGTCGCCGCACAGCGCGCACATGGACTATCCGGTGATGGCGGCGGATGTGGACCGATTCCTCAGCGCGCGCGGGCTGGACCGCGCCATGGTGATCGGCCATTCCATGGGCGGCAAGACGGCGATGCAGCTGGCGCTGCATTTTCCCGCGCGCGTGCACAAGCTGGTGGTGGCAGACATGGCCCCGCGGGCCTATGCGGCCGCCCACAACCGGATTTTCGCGGCGCTGCTCGCGCTGGATCTGCCGAAATTCGAGAGCCGCGCGCAAATCGAGGCCGCGCTGGCGCCGGAAATTCCCAATCCGGTTCTGCGCCGATTTTTGCTTAAAAATCTCCGCCGGAGCGAACCGGGCGGATTCTTTTGGAAGATCAACCTGCGCGACCTGGCGGCGAATTATTGGCGGCTGCGGGAGCCGGTGGCCGGGGACGCCCCGTTCACCCAGCCCGTGCTGTTCATTCGCGGCGGCAAATCCAAGTACTTGCAGCCGGAAGACGAACCGCTCATCCGGGAATGGTTCCCGGCGGCGCAGATGCAGACGATTCCGGATGCGGGCCACTGGGTGCATGCGGACCAGCCCGTGGAATTTTTGCGGCTGGTGCTGGAATTTCTCCGGAGCCCGGGCCGCTCGCCCGCGAGTTTCTAACGGTGCGGATGGCGGCTGCCCGGAGGCCTGACCGTTGTTTAAAAGACTGGAAAAATCCCCCGGTTGGTGCATAGATAGGATGATGTTAGCGACTCCTGAACTCCTGCGCGAAGCCGCGCAGTTGGCGCGGCTGGAAGAACTCCTCCCGCGCTGGCGCCACCTGCCGCTGTACCGGTCGGCGCCCACGGATGATTTCTTTCGCTGGCCGCTCATCGGCAAGCGCGAGCTGCGGGAAAATTTCCCGCACAACTTCTTGCGCGCCGGACAGAACCTCGACTCCCTGCTGGCCAGCCAGGCGGTGGAGTTGGAGCACACGTCGGGCAGTACCGAGGAGCGGACGGCGGTGCTGTTCGGGCGCGGCTGGTGGAATGAGCAGGAAGCGCGCGTGTTGCGGCTGAATGGCTTCGTGGCGCAGGTGCTGGACGCGCATCCGCGGGCGCGCCGGGCCACGCTCGTGCCACCGGTCTGCAACGGGCTGGTGTGCTTTTCCAACTATACTTCCAAGACCGCGCGCACGGTGGACCAGACGCGCTTTGTGAATCAGGCGCGCATTCCATTTCTGGAAAGCGACGCCGAACTGGCGCGCATGGCCGGCGAAATCCTGGAGTGGGCGCCGCAGTTCCTCGATTTTGATCCCGTGCACGGAGCGTGGTTCGCGCGGTATTGCGAGCGCAGCGGCATCAGGTTCCCGTCGGTAAAGTTCATTCTGTGCAGCTACGAGTTCGTGAGCGTGGTGCATCGGAGGATTTTGCAGCGGGTCTTCCGCGTACCGGTGTTCAACCTCTACGGCTCCACGGAGACGGGACATCTGCTGATGGAAAACGAGCGCGGCGAAATGAAGGCCAGCCTCGACAACGTTTTTTATGAAATCGTGGAACCCGATGCCCAGGGCGTGGGTGGCTTGGTGGTCACGACGTTGACCAACGAGGTCATGCCGCTGGTGCGTTATCGCATCGGTGATCTCGCCGAACGCTGCGAACGGCCGTACGCCACGGATTACCTGGTCCATGGCCGGGCGCGGGACACGTTGCTGCGCCGCGATGGCCGGCGCGTGACGACGCTGGCAGCGGACCGATGCTTCGCGGGTGCCGATGGCATCTTGCACTATCAACTCCGGCAGCACGAGGGCGGCGCGTGCCATTTGCAGTTCATCTCCGATCGGGAGCCGCCCACGGAAGAGACGCTCAATGGCCTGGCCGCGCAATTGCAAGAGCTGTTGCAACTGGATCGCCCGGTAACCACCGAACCCGTGAAGTTGCTGCCGCCGCAGACGTCGGGGAAGTTTCGCCTGACGTGCCGGGCGGGAAATTGAACCCTGCTTTATGGGCTTTTTGGTCCGATTGTAGAATTTTTTCTCATCCCCAAGTTTGAGCCTGACGTCGGCTGCTACAGGGTTCATGGAGTTCCCCCGAAAAAATTGCGTATTGAACCCCTGGACCGACCGCGCCCCATTTCGCCACGACGAAGGGAGCGTTTCCCCCTCTCCGCATCGGCGGAGCCTGCGGAGCCGATGGGGAGAGGGCCGGGGTGAGGTGTGCGTTCCACCATTTTCGGCTGTGCCCTCCTGGGATGATCCGAATTCCTTTTCGGGTCTTTCGCGGTTAGAATCAGCGGAGATGGATACGTCCTCATCGTCCGAAATTCACGACCCGTGGATCGCAAAATTTCTTGCGCATCTGGCGACGGACCGCGGCGCGTCAGTCTTCACGCAGCGGAATTACCGGCAGGCGTTGACGGAATTTGCCCGCTGGCACCTCGACGAGCTCAAATCGCCGGCCGCCTGGGACACGCTGCAGCGCGATGATTTCCGCAGTTATGTGCGCTTTCTCGGCCGGAATGATCTGAGTCGCGCGGCCACCCAACTGCGTTTTTCCGCCCTGCGCACGTTTTACAAATTCCTGATCCGCCACGCCGTGGTGGAAACCACGCCGATCAAAAATCTGTCGCTGCCGAAGCTGGAAAAGCGGCTGCCGAGGTTTTTGACCAGACAGCAGATGGAGGAGCTGCTGGCCGCGCCTGCGAAGTTGATCGCGACGCAGCCGGAAAGAAAAGGGCCGGGCCGGCCGATTTCGGCGGAAGTTTGCGGGCGCGACGTCGCGGTGCTGGAGACGATTTATTCGTGCGGCCTGCGCATCAGCGAACTGTGCGGTTTGCGCGTGGAGGATATTGATTTTTGCGAGCAGGTCGTGCGCGTGCGTGGCAAGGGCAGGAAGGAGCGCCTGGTGCCCATTGGCGGACCCGCCTTGGAGGCGGTCCAGAATTATTGGGCGCAATTGCTCGATCCGCCCACGGGTCCCCAGCCGGTGTTTCGCGCGGACACGAGCAAGGCCGCGCCGCTGTCCCCGCTGCAACTCGCACGCCGCCTCAAGACCTATCTGGTCCTCGCCGGGCTGGATCCAAATCTCACGCCGCACAAGCTGCGGCACAGCTACGCCACGCACCTGCTGGATGCCGGCGCGGATTTGCGCAGCGTGCAGGAGTTGCTGGGCCACGCGCACCTGGCCACCACGCAGGTCTATACCCACGTCACCACCGAGCGGCTCAAGAAGGCCTACGAGGCGGCGCATCCAAGGGCGTAACGTAAATCCGAAAGGCGAAACCCGAAGCTCGAAGGAAATCCGAAGACCGAAGGCCGAGAACTCAGAGCCGGTCGTTCGTCATTCGTCATTCGCTTTCTCCCTTTTTTCGCGACGGGGGGAAACTTTGCCAATTTCCGCGAACTGAATTCGGTTGAAATCCATCCGTTGGACCCCACAATTAGACTCAGGAAGATTTTTTCAATGGTCTTTGGAAATAACATTGAGCCATGTACTTGAACATCATCCAGCTTGCGGAGTCGTTCGGCGTTGAAGAGAACGTCGTTGAAGGCTGGGTGCGCAACGAAGGCCTGATGGCGATCAAAGACCGCGACCGGCTGCTGTTTGACCGCAATCAGGTGGTGGATTGGGCGGCGGCGCGCGGCTTGGCGGCCCAGGCCGGTTTTCTGGCCGCCGGAGGATCCGTTAAGGTGGTCGGCACGCGGCTCGAACCCATGCTGCGCGCGGGCGGCATCTGGCGCGATATCGCCGCCGCCCAGGTGCTCGACGCTTTTGAAACCGTCGTGGGCAAGCTTCCCGGCGCCACCCCGCCGGTGCGGCGGCTCCTGGCCCAGCGGCTGCGCCTGCCCACCGGAGTCTCCTGGGCGGCCGTGGGTGGCGGCCTGGCACTGCCGCATTTGCGCACGCCGGTGGCGCTGGGACGGGACGCCGGCACCTTTGCCATCTTCCTGTTGCGTGATGCCCTGGCCCTGAACGAGCCGGTTCCGGACGATGTGCCGGTGACCCGCCTGCTGTTTTTTGTGGCGCCATCGCCGCGCGCCCATTTGGAACTGCTGGGCCAGTTGAGCAGCGCGCTGATCCGCGGCGGACTCCGCGAGCCGGTGCTCCGTGGGGCAACCGATGAGGAAATCATGGCCGCGGTGATCGCCGCGGACGCGGTCCGGGGCCAGGAGAGCCGGCAGCCATGAGCCGGCCCGGAAAAAATTGGAGCCGGGGAGGTCAGACCCAACCCGCCTGTTTTGTGGGACGCACCCAAAGCCGGGGTTCAGCGTGCGGACGAGCCAGCTTTGACCCGCGTGCGACTGGCGTCCGCGCGAAATCCGGCGGGACGCCGGATTTAACAGGCTGGAAGCCTGTTCCACCTGGGGGTTTGCGATGAATCCCGGCTGCCTGCTCTTGATCGCGCTGGCCGGGGTCCTCGCCGGATTGCTGGCGGCTTATCGATGGCCGCGCGGCTGGCTGGCGGCCACGCTGCTATCGGCGGTCGCGGCATTCGGTGCCGCGGTGTGGATCCTGGCGACCGGCGCCGTTTGGGATTGGCAGCCCGGCCACTCTTTGGCCGGCGAACCAATTCATCTGCAACTTGATGCGGTCGGCGCACTGTTTCTGGCGTTGCTTTCCGCGGTGGGCGGCGTCGGGAGTCTATACTCCTCCGAATATTGGTCTGACCGCCTGCACCCGGTTTCGGCTCCGGCGGGCCGAATGTGGTGGAACGCGCTGTTGGTTTGCATGGCCTTGATTTTTCTGTCGGCCAACGGACTTCATTTTTTGATCGCCTGGGAAATTGCCACCGTGAGCGCGTACTTCCTGATCACCCTGGACCGGCGCCGAGGCGAGGTGCGCCAAGCGGGATGGCTGTTCCTGGCGGCGTCGCATTTGAGCACGCTTTGCCTGTTCGCATTTTTCGCGCTGCTGGCGGTGCGCACGGGAAGCTGGGAACTGGGGCCCCTGCCGGATCATCCCGAACTGGCCCCGTTGTTTTGGCTGGCGCTGGTGGGCTTCGGTCTCAAAGCGGGACTGTTTCCGCTCCACATCTGGCTGCCCTCGGCGCACGCAAATGCGCCCAGCCATGTGTCGGCGATCCTTTCCGGCGTCATGATTAAAATGGGCATTTACGGGCTGGTGCGTTTCAGCGGCTGGCTGCCGACGCCCGCTGCCGCCGGCTGGACGGTGGCCGCGCTCGGCGTGGTCAGCGCGGTGCTGGGGGTGGCCTTTGCGCTGGGACAACATGATTTGAAGCGGCTGCTGGCGTATCACAGCGTGGAGAATATCGGCATCATCCTGATCGGCCTCGGCTTCGCCATGATTGCCTCGGCCCACGATCATCCGGCGTGGGGCCGGCTGGCGCTGGCCGGTGCGCTGTTGCACGTCTGGAACCATGGGCTGTTCAAGGCGCTCCTCTTCCTGGGCGCCGGCTCGGTTTTGCACGCCACCGGCACGCGTGAAATGAGCCGGTTGGGCGGACTTTGGCGCGCCATGCCTTGGACGGCCGGATTGTTCACGCTCGGCGCCATGGCCATCGCCGGCTTGCCCCCGTTGAATGGCTTTGTCAGCGAGTGGCTCGTGTTTCTGGGCCTTTTCGACGCCCTGCCCGCGCATGGTTTCGCCTCGTGCGCGGCCGCGGCCGCAGCAGTGCTGCTGGGGCTCACCGGTGCACTTGCGCTGGCCTGTTTCGTGAAAGTCTGCGGCGTGGTCTTTCTGGGGGTACCGCGGACCGGGGCTGCGCTGCACGCGCACGAATGCGGCTGGCGGATGCGTGTGCCGATGTTGGTCCTGGCCGCTGGTTGCGTCGCCATTGGGCTGGCGCCTGCCCTGTTCTGGCCGTCGATCGCCAATGCCGTCGCGGTCTGGCAGCCGCTGTGGCAGGATCCGGCGCCACCCGCGCCCCTCCTGATGCTCGGCTCGGTGCACATCGCCCTCGCCGTCCTGACCGCCGTTGCGGCGGTCGCCTTGTGGCGCAGAGTCAGACAAAACGGCCTGGCGCGCGCGGGAACCTGGGATTGCGGTTACGCCGCACCCACGCCGCGGATGCAATATACCGCCGGTTCGTTCGCCGGGATCATCACCGGCTGGTTCGCTTGGATCCTGCGGCCGCGCCGGCATTCACATCCGCCGCGCGACTATTTTCCAGCGCGTGCCAGTGACGAGGAACACACGCCGGAAACGGTGCTGGAGCAGGTGGTGGAACCGGCCGGCGCCGGCATCATGTGGCTTTCCGCCGGTATGCGCCGGCTGCAACATGGACGGTTGCAGGCTTATATACTTTACCTGTTGGTGGGCCTGGCCGCGCTGATCGCGCTGGCGCTCATGGGAGGCAGCCAATGAACCGAAATCCGAAATTCGAAGCCCGAAGCCCCGAAATTCGAAGGCGCAACTTCGCGCCATTCGTCATTCATCATTCGGGTTTCGTTCGGATCTCTTTCGGATTTCGGATTTCGGATTTCGGATATCACGAAGAGCCATGACCCTTGCCCTCCACATCTTGGCGCGTCTGGCCGTCTGGCTGTTGCTCGCGCCGTTGTTGCCGGGCATCATCAACAAGGTGAAGGCTTGGGTGGCCGGCCGGCGCGGGCCGCCGGTGCTGCAACTGTACTACGACCTGGCCAAACTTTGGCGCAAGGGGGTGGTGCTGAGCACGGCGGTGTCTCCGGGCCACATCGCCGGGCCCGCCGTCGCCTGGATCGCCCTGGTTGGCGCGGCGCTGCTGCTGCCGGTGGGGCCGGCGGGCGCGCCGCTGGCGTTTCGCGGTGACGCCTTGTTGTTCGTGTACCTGCTGGCCTTGGCCCGGTTTTGCACGGCCAGCGCAGCCCTCGATACCGGTTCAGCCTTTGAAGGCATGGGCGCGGCGCGGGAAGTAAGCTTTGCCGTCATCAACGAAGCCGCCATCATTACCGCGCTGCTGGCCCTGAGTGTGCAGACCGGTAGCGTCTCCTTGACCGTCATGCTGGCGCCGCCCGCGGCGGGCGCCGGTTCGGCGCTGCTCGCCGCCGGCCTGTTCGGCGTCCTGCTGGCCGAAAACTGCCGCGTGCCCTTCGATGACCCAAACACCCACCTGGAACTCACCATGATTCACGAAGCGATGGTGCTCGATCACAGCGGGCCGCCGCTGGCCGCCATCCTGCATGGCGCGGCACTGAAGCTCCTGCTGTTTTCGGTCCTGCTGGCCAAGTCGATCCTGGCGGTCGGCGCGTTCTCGTCGCCTGCCGCCGCCGCAGTGCTGGCCCTCGCCGTGTTCATCATTACCGTCGCGGTCGGGTTGGTGGAGTCCCTTCTGGCCCGGCTGGCGTTCCGCCGCGTGCCCCTTCTGCTCACGACTGCCTTTCTCCTGTGCCTGTTTGCGCTGCTGGTGGCGTGGAAAGGACACCCATGATCAATACGTTGAATCTTTTCATCGGGCTGGCCATGGGGTTGAACCTGCTGGCCCTGGCCAGCAGCCGGCTTCCGTCCGTCATCCGTGCGGCGGCGCTGCAAGGGATGGTGCTGGGCATATTGCCCTTGTTGCTCGAACACGAATTTGCATGGATGACGGGTCTGGTCGCCGTCGGCACGATCGCCGTGAAAGGCTTCGTGATACCGCATTTGCTGCGGCGGGCGCTGCGGGCGGCGAACATTGACCGCGAAGTCCGGCCCCTGATCGGCTTTGTGCCCTCGCTGCTGCTGGGCGCGGCGGCCACGATCGGTGCGGTGGCCCTCGGCGGGGTGCTGCCGCTGCGGCCCGAACAGGCCGGCGCGCTGCTGGTTCCGGGTTCCTTCGCCACGGTGGTGGCCGGCTTTTTGATGCTGGTCGGCCGCACCAAGGCCATCTCGCAAGTTTGCGGATATTTGATTTTGGAAAACGGCATCTACCTGTTCGGCCTGCTGCTCATCAACTCCACCCCGCTGCTCGTCGAAACCGGCATTCTGCTGGATCTTACCGTGGCGGTGTTCGTCATCGGCATCATCATGGACCGAATCCAAAAGGAATTTGATTCGCTGGACACCAACAAACTGACGACGTTGCACGAATGATTGAAATCGCCCTTATTGCCGTTCCGCTGATTTTCGCCGCCCTGGCCTTGCTGTGGCCGCACGAGCGCACTCGCCCCTGGCTGTTACCGGCCGCGGGCGCGGCGCACTTCGCCGGATCATGGTGGCTGTTGGCCAGGCCGCCGGAGGCCGTCCCCGGCGCCTGGCTTGGGTTTGACCCCATGGCGCGCGCGGTGTTGCCCATGATTTCGCTCCTTTTTTTTGTCTGTTCCATTTACGGCGTCGCCTATCTCAAGGTCCGGCAGGAGCGGAGCAACCGCGTATTTGTGTTTGCGCTGCTGGTGCTGCTGGGCTTTTTGAGCCTCGCCATCCAGGCCCAGCATCTCGGCCTCCTCTGGGTGGCGGCGGAGGCAGCCACCTTGATGACCGTGCCGCTGATTCATTTCAATGGCACGGCGCGGGCCTTTGAAGCTTCCTGGAAGTATCTGCTGGTCGGCGGCACGGGCATTGCCCTGTCTTTGCTTGGGTCGTTCTGCCTGGGCTACGCTTCCTTGAACGCCCATGGCAGCGGCGATCTCACCTTCCGCGCCTTGGCGGGGCAATTTGTGAACCTGTCCGGCGATGACGCCCAGTATTCCCACCCGTGGATCGTTGCCGCGTGGGTGCTGTTGCTGGTCGGTTACGGGACGAAAATGGGCCTGGCCCCCATGCACACTTGGAAACCCGATGTTTACGGGGAAGCGCCTGGGTTGGTGGGCGCGTTGCTCGCGGGCGGCACCACCACCATGGCTTTTGTGGCGGTGCTGCGCGTCAAACAGATTGTGGACGCGGCCGGCGGCGGCGCGATGACCCAGCGCACCCTGCTGGCCATCGGTTTGTTTTCCATGCTGGTGGCCGCGCTGTTTCTGCTGGGCACGCTCGATTTCAAACGCATGCTGGCCTATTCCAGCGTGGAACATATGGGCATCCTGGCCGTGGGCGCGGCGCTCGGCGGTCTCGGCACCTGGGCCGCCCTGTTTCATGTGTGGACCAACAGCCTGACCAAAGGCGCGCTGTTCTTGAGCGCCGGGAACATTCGCCGGGCCGCCGGCACGGCCGACCAACACCAAGTCTCCGGCATGGCGTGGAGTGCGCCGCTGTCGGCACGCCTGTTTGTCGCCGGGTTGTTCGCCATCACGGCCTGCCCGCCCTTCGGACCGTTCTTTAGCGAACTGCTGGTGGTGCGCGCCGCGTTTTCGACTGGCAGCTTTTTTACCGCCGCCTGGTTCTTGGCCTGCCTCTTGTTGGCTTTTTTTGGACTCACGCGCCTGGTCTTTGCCATCGTGGACGGCCGGCCGCGCGCGGCAGCGCGGGCCAATGCCGGCCGCTTTCATGAAACCGCCGGCGTCATCCTGCCGCCGCTGGCTTTTTTGGGATGTTCCCTCGGGATCGGCTTGGCGACGCCGTCGTGGCTGGGTGACGCCTGGACCGCCGCGGTAAAATCCCTCCTGCCATGAGCGCCTCCCGCGAATTTTCATGGCTGAGCAACGGCACGAGCGTGTCGTGGTCCGACGTGCCGGAATGGCCCGCGGCTGAATTTGTGGCCGCCGCCGCCGCCGAATTGGAACGCGGCGGACGGCTTTGCGCCTGGTTTGGCGTGGCCGAGAGCGCCGGCACGCGCCTGGTGGCGGTCATCGCCTTTGATGCCGATAACACGCTCGCGGTGGGCCGCAGTGTGCAGGTGAGCAAGAGCTATCCGTCCTTGACGGCCTGGCACCCGCAGGCGCATCTCTTCGAACGGGAAGTCTGGGAACAGCACGGTCTGCTGCCCGAAGGCCATCCATGGTTGAAGCCCGTGCGCCGGCAGGACGGAGATCATCCGACCATGGGAAAATTTTTTGAAGTGGACGGCGGCGAGATTCACGAAGTCTCCGTCGGTCCGGTGCACGCGGGCATCATCGAGCCGGGCCATTTTCGCTTTCAATGCCATGGCGAGGACGTGTTGCACCTGGAAATTGCCTTGGGCTATCAGCATCGCGGCGTGGAGGACGCGTTGGCGGGCGGACCACACCTGGCCACGATGAACCAGATGGAAACCGTCGCCGGCGATGCCACCATCGGCCATGCGACCGCCCATGCGCTGGTCCTGGAAGCACTGGCGGGCGCCGAAGCGCCGTTGCGGGCCCAGTGGCTGCGGGCGCTGGCGCTCGAGCTGGAACGGCTGGCCAACCATACGGGCGATCTCGGCGCGCTGGCGGGCGACGTGGCCTTCCTGACCACGTCCGCCGCGTGCGGGAAAATTCGCGGCGACTTTCTGAACCTGACGGCGCTGATTTGCGGAAACCGTTTTGGGCGCGGCCTGGTGCGCCCCGGCGGCTGCCGGCTGGATCTGGAGCCCGCCCGCGCGGCGCGCCTGCTCGAAAGACTCCAGACCGCCTTGGCCGATGTGGCCGCCGCCACCGAATGGATGTGGGAGGCCAACTCCGTCCGCTCTCGTTTCGAACTGACCGGTACGGTGGGCAACCGACAGGCTGCCGAAATCGGCCTGGTCGGTGTGGCCGCCCGCGCGTCCGGCTTGCTGCGTGACGTCCGCTTTGATCATCCGGCCGGCTGGCATCGTTTCGCGCAAATGCCGGTCTCGACCTGGCCGGACGGAGATGTCTTTGCCCGAGCACGGGTCCGTTGGCTGGAAATCCGGCGGTCTGGCAGATTCCTGTTGGAACAAGTGGCTGCGCCGCCGGAGGGCGGGGTGTGTGACCCCGTCGGACCGGCCGCCGCCGGGACGCTGGCCGTGGCCCTGGTGGAAGGCTGGCGCGGCGAGATCTGCCACGTGGCGCTGACGGATGAGGCGGGAAAATTCCGTCGCTACAAAATTGTCGATCCCTCGTTTCACAACTGGCCCGGACTGGCGCTGGCTCTCCGCCGCCAGGCCATTTCCGATTTTCCGATTTGCAACAAGAGCTTCAGCCTGTCTTATTGCGGCTTCGATTTGTAACCACGAATGAACAAGTATGGTCAAGAATTTACACAAATCGGTGGCAGTGGTCGCGCTGCGACCACTCCGCCGCCCAGCGCAGCCCAGGGGCGGCGGATTCGTTCGCGTACCCTATCGTTGAACCATGTTTGTCGTTGACTCCATCCTTCATCGCCTGCAGCGCGGCTGCCAGACCATGCCTTATCCGCAAGGTCCGGCGCCCGCGCTGCCCGACCGCCACGGCGGGGCGCTGCGGGTGGACGCGGCAAAATGCGCCGTCGGCTGCACCGCGTGCGTGCCGGTTTGCCCCACCCAGGCCGTCACCCGGGCGCCGGGTGAGCGCGTCTCGCTGGACTTGGGCAAATGCATTTTTTGCGCCGCGTGCGTAGAGGCCTGCCCGCCTCACGCGATTTCACAGACCAACGACCATCGGATGGCCGTGGGGCAGCGCGAGGATTTGCTGCTGGGCGAGCCGGGTGCCGAAGAGGTCCGGCTGGCCGCCGCACTGAAAGGGAGGTTGAAGAAACTCTTCGGCCGGTCGCTGCGCCTGCGCCAGGTCAGTGCCGGTGGCTGCAACGCCTGTGAAGCCGACACAAACGTGCTCGGCACCATTGGCTGGGACCTTGGCCGGTTTGGTATCCAGTTCGTGGCCTCCCCCCGTCATGCCGATGGCCTGCTCGTGACGGGCGCCGTCAGCCGTAATATGATATTGGCGCTCAAGAAATCCTATGACGCGGTTCCCGCACCCAAAATCGTCATCGCCGTCGGCGCCTGTGCCATTGCCGGGGGGCCGTTCATCGGCCATCCGCAGATATTGAACGGAGCCGCCGCGGTGGTGCCCGTGGACCTGTTCATCCCGGGCTGTCCTCCACATCCGCTGACCATTTTGGATGGGCTCTTGCGCTGGCTGGACCGGCTGGAAAAATCAGATCCTCGCTGAACTCCCATGTGTCCGCCAAAGTTCCAAACAACTCTATTGCTCCAACGCCCGCCAGAATTTGCACGTGCTGCCGTCGTCCGGGAAATAGAATTGCAGAACACCATCTCCGAGGGTGCCGGCGTTTGTTTCAAGCTCCCAGGACAACGAATCGGCGGGTAGGGCAGTGGTCGAGTAAATCTGTAAATTGGGAATCCGATTCGATTCGAATGGGCTGCCGTCCTGATTGGCTACCGCCAAAATGTACCCCCCGTCGGACGGTTGGGCTTCCATTTCGAGCAGAACCGGCTTATACACGGACAACGTGGCGCTCATGGTGGCGGGATTCAACGGGTGACTGGCAACCACTGTGTAATCGCCCGCATCCGCCGTCTGCACATTTGAAATGGTCAGAGAGCTGTTGGTCACGCCGACAAAATGACCGTCGTCCAGCAGGTTGGTTCCGCCATGCTGCCATTGGTAGCCCGTGGTATGTGCGGCCAGGGCGGAAAAGCCTGCAATGCTTCCGACAAACACGGACTGGTTCTGCGGCACGGCAGAAAAATACGGTTGTGTAACAACGGGAATGTTGGTCGAAAAGTTAGTCCACGTCAGGGTGACACTATTGGTCAGCACCTCAAACGGGACAGTCATTTGAAATTCGTCAATCTCCTGAACGCCGGGGACGGAGTATATGGTTGTGAACGGTACATCTTCGCTCCCGTTGGTAATCGAAAACAATGGACCCACGACCGCATCGTCGACAAAGATAAAAATGTTGAAATTCGTGCCGGGCGGGACTGGGGACGCGACTACGGAAATTTGTGAATCAGCCCAGCAGGCGGAAGGGCAAAAACCTAAAACGGCCAAAGTCAACACCAGGGCCAAACTACGGTCCATTCTGAGCGCACTCATTAATTTCGATCCTCCGCAATGATCATCATCCCCGTCAAGCAGCTAATTGTTACAATTTCGTCCAACGGCTCAATCTCCGGGGCGTACTTGACGTGCGGTTCGGGACCCGGCTTTCCGTCTTCGTATTTCGGGGACTCGGACATCGGATTTGCATTCCGCTGCCTCTGGTCGCCTTATTTCCGCATCGCGGCCATGCGTCTTTGCAATTCGTCCTGCGACACATCTTCGACGTGCGTTGAGACATGCCACAAATGGCCGAAGGGATCGGAAAACCCGCCGGAGCGGTCGCCGTAAAATTGGTCTTCCACCGGCCTGAGTTGCTTGGCGCCGGCGGCCAGCGCTTTCGTAAACACCTCGTCCACATTGGGGACGTAAACCAGCAGGCTCACCGGGGAACCGCCGATTGCATGGGGACTTCTTGCGCCACGTTCAGGAGCTTCGTCGGCCAGCATGATGACCGAACCGCCGATATCGATTTCCGCGTGGCCGATCTTCCCGTCCGGTCGAGGCAGGCGCATTCGTTCCGTCGCGTTGAACACTTGTTTGTAAAATTGGATGGCGTCGGCTGCTTCTCGAAGGTAGAGATACGGGGTGACACTGGTGTAGCCATCCGGAATGGGGTTAGCGTTCATAATCGGACTCCTTGATGAAATTTTGCATGAATCTAGTCCAGAGTTTGATATTTTCAAGTGGCGTTCGATTATCCGCCTTGGGACCGGGCCGCGGCGATGGCTGGCGCGTTCGTCACCTGATGGCAGTGTTTCTGGACGGAAAACTGACTATGACTTCGTACGTGATAAAACAACGGTTTGGAGGCTGCCTGCGCTTGGTAATTCCGAGACGACGGTCCCGATTGCGTGAGCTGGCAATCAGCGCGCACAGTTTGGTCTTGGGAGGTCTGATTTTGGCCGCGTTTGGTGTGCCGCGCGATTGTCCGGCGGATGAGCCGAACCCGGGGGACGCGACCAATACGTTTCCCACGGTGCCCGAAGTTTTGGGCGGCCGGACCTTCGAGAATTTTACCGAACAGGACATCTTCTTTTTGCAGGCGATCCATGATCGCTACCGTTCGCATTGGACGGATTTGCTCGCCGCCAACCTCACGCTGAGTGACTATGTCCTGTCCCCCGGGAAGCAGCTGCGTTTTGTGAATGAACTCGGCGAGGCCATGCGCGGGCGAAACGATCTGGCGGCTTGCACGAACCTGGCGCAGCTCGTCTGCGACCCGGCTTTCTATGCCAATACCAACGTCAGCCGCCCCGAGATTCTCCGCGCTACGGCGCAGGCACTGATCAAGATTGGTCCGGATGGGCGGAAGGCGCTGGCGTCTTCTTTTACCGAAAACCATTATCGTAGTGACCCGGCGAGCCTGGAAGTGCTGGCCGACGCCATCGGTGCGGAACGGCCCGGCGACCCGGAATTTGTGACCGTGCTTTCGGCCACGGCTTTCAAGTTTAGCACCACCACCGGCGCCTTTTATCCGCGCTGCGCGGCCGCCGCCACGAAGAACCTGCTGTGCCTGAGTGACGGGTCTGCTGCGGTCCGGGCGCATTTGAGAATGGAGGAAGTTCTCGGGAATCCAGGACTGTTTCAAGCGGTCGTGGAGGGCATGGCGGGAGCCCACGCGAGCGAACTGTCCACAAACCTGATTTCCCTTCAAGTCGAGGTGCGAAAAAAGCTCGCCGCCCTGCCCAATTCCCCTGGCGGTTACCGCGACGATTTGCAGGAGCTTGATGTCTGCATCGGTCGTGCGCTTGCGGGGCTTGGGAAAAAGAAGGAGAATGCCGGCTGAGACCCGGCCACTTGGGGCAGGCCTTTAAATCAACCCGCCAGCACGACCCAAATTTAAATTTGCACCACGCTTGACATCCCGCCCTTGTCGAATAGAATAAAAAAGTTATTGACATGGTCTTGGCAGTTGCTAATTTGCAAAGGTCCGAGCCGTAAAAGCAAAAACACCGAAATTCCCTTGAATTTTGAGCAGAGACCGAGGGAGTCGGTTTTTTGTCGTTTTACGTTTCGGGGTTGAACACGATTTTCTGGATGCCCATGTAGCTCAGTTGGTAGAGCACATCCTTGGTAAGGATGAGGTCATCAGTTCAATCCTGATCATGGGCTCCAGTTTAAACACAAAACGAGAACAGCAACAAACGAAATAACATGGCTAAAGAGCAATTTCAACGAACGAAACCGCACGTCAACGTGGGCACGATTGGTCACGTTGACCACGGCAAATCCACTTTGACCGCGGCGATCGTCGCCGTGCAGGCCAAGAAAGGCCTGGCAACTCCGATTTCCTACGCCAATATAACCAAGGGCGGCACCGTGCGCGACGCCACCAAGACCGTTACCATTGCCGTCTCGCACGTCGAGTATCAGAGCCCCAAACGCCATTATGCGCATGTTGACTGCCCCGGCCATGCGGATTATGTGAAGAACATGATCACTGGCGCCGCCCAGATGGATGGCGCGATTCTCGTCGTGAGCGCTGCTGACGGCCCCATGCCCCAGACCCGTGAGCACATCCTGCTGGCCCGCCAGGTCGGCGTGCCCAGCATCATTGTCTGCCTGAACAAGGTTGACTTGGCCGATGCGGACCTGCTCGAGCTCATCGAAATGGAAATCCGCGAACTGCTCACCAAGTACGGTTTCCCGGGCGACAAGACGCCCATTATCCGCGCCTCCGCCACCGCCGCCCTCGAGGGTAAGCCCGAAGGCGAAAAGGCCATTGCCGACCTCCTCGATGCGCTGGACAGTTTCATTCCCGATCCGGTTCGCGAAATCGACAAGCCCTTCCTGATGTGCATTGAAGACGTGTTTACCATTGAAGGTCGCGGCACCGTCGTGACCGGTCGTGTGGAACGCGGCATCCTCAAGAAAATGGAAGAAGTGGAAATCGTCGGATTGAAGGATACACGCAAGACCGTGGCGACCGACATCGAAATGTTTCGCAAGCTGCTGGACAGCGCCAGCGCCGGCGACAACGTTGGCGTGCTCCTGCGCGGTGTCACCAAGACCGAAGTGGAACGCGGCATGGTGCTGGCCAAGCCCGGTTCCATCACCCCGCACACCAAGTTCAAGGGCGAAGTTTACGTTTTAACCAAGGATGAAGGCGGACGTCATACGCCGTTCTTCACCAATTACCGTCCGCAGTTCTATTTCCGCACCTCGGACGTCACGGGCACGCTGACGCTGCCTAAGGGAGTCGAAATGGTGATGCCGGGCGACAACGTCTCGGTGGAGGTGGAATTGCAGAAGACCATCGCCATGGAAAAAGGACTGAAGTTCGCGATCCGAGAAGGCGGTCGCACGATCGGTTCGGGCATTGTGGTGGAAGTCGTCGCCTGATCGCGACCCGGTTTCGGGAGCGCGGAGATTGAACCTCCGGGCTCCCTTTTTGTCCGTGGATAATGGGATTTTGACGGCTACGGCGGTAGCTCAATTGGTAGAGTAGCGGTCTCCAAAACCGTTGGTTGGGGGTTCAAGTCCCTCCCGCCGTGCCAGCTTCCGCCCGCGGCGACGGGCCGGGTCAAGGTGAAGTTGAAAAGAATTTCGGGTGCCGGCCCGGCCAGCCATCTGCGAATGGGGAGAGGTGGCAGAGTGGTCTATCGCGGCGGTCTTGAAAACCGCTTTGGCTTAACCGCCAACGGGGGTTCGAATCCCTCCCTCTCCGCCAATTTCGCGGAGCAAAATTGCCGCGCCGAGGCAAAGCGCAGGCGACAGATTCGCTGGGAGCGCGCCGGTCATGGTGCCGGTCGGGCTGCGGCCCGCCAAGCCGGTTTTGCGCGGCGAAACCTCCATCCGTGTGGATTGTGGGCGCGGTTGGAATTGGTGGAAAGATATTTTTTGTGAATAATTGGTTACAAATCATCGTCGTGGCGGTGGTCATTGGTGCGGCCTTTGGTTACCTTTGGTACCAGGGACAAATCAAGGCCTTCGCCGGCTATTGCCAGGAAACCTGGGTGGAACTGCAAAAATGCACGTGGCCAACCTGGGAAGAACTGAAAGGTTCCACGGCCCTGATCATGGTCATGATTGCGCTCCTCGGGGGATTTATCGTAGTCATTGACTTGATTCTGACCCAGGTCTTTTTCCATAAATAATTAATTTCATGCGAAGCGAGTGGTTCATCATCCAGACATTGTCCGGCCAGGAACACAAGGTCAAGGACAGCATCGAAAAGCGTGTCAAGACAGACGAGATGCAGGATTACGTCAAGGAAGTCCTGGTGCCGATGGAAAAGGTGGTTGAGGTCCGCAACCAGAAAAAGACGGTGTCCAATCGCAAACTGTGGCCCGGCTATGTGTTCGTGGACATGGTGCTGCTGGACGATGAGCGGCGCGTGATCGAAAAACCGTGGTATTTTATCCGCGAAACGCAGGGCGTCATTGGTTTTCTGAGCGATCCGCCCCAGCCGACGCCGACGCCGGAAGTGGACGCCATCAAAGCGCAGATTTCCGCCTCGGAAGAGACGGAGAAGCCGAAGGTCAATTTTGCGGTGGGTGAGACCATCAAGATCAACAATGGACCGTTCCTGAATTTCAGCGGCCTCATCGAGGAGATTGATCCCGAACGCGGCAAGCTAAAGGTGACGGTGAATATTTTTGGGCGCAATACGCCGGTGGAATTGGAGTATTGGCAGGTGGAGAAATCATAACTTGGCGCGTGACGCGTGATGCGTGACATCACGTTCCACGCCTCATGCATCACGAAATAATATATGGCAAAGAAAGTTACAGGACAGATCAAGCTGCAGATTCCGGCCGGACAGGCCAACCCGGCTCCGCCCGTCGGCCCCGCCTTGGGCCAGCACGGTGTGAACATCATGGCCTTCTGCAAGGAATTTAATGCCGTTACCAAAAACGATGCCGGCCTGATCATTCCCGTGGTGATCACGGTGTATCAGGACAAATCGTTCACCTTCATCACCAAGTCGCCGCCCGCCTCCGTGCTGCTCAAGAAAGCGGCCGGCATCACCGCCGGCAGCAAGACGCCCAATAAGGAAAAGGTGGGCAAGGTCACGCGCAAACAGATTTTGGACATCGTCAAAATGAAGTCCAAGGACATCCATGCCAACTCCGAAGATGCCGCCGTCCGCCTGATCGCCGGCACCGCGCGGAGCATGGGTATCGAAGTAGTCGGTTAATAACAACACATACATTCGCGGGAGAATCCCAGGGTTCGCTTGCACCGCACACACCGAAATGCCCAGTAAAAGATATAAAAAGGCCCTTGAAGTCGTTGACGGCAAGAAGGCCTATCCGCTCAAGGAAGCCGTTGGCGTGCTCGCCAAATTCCCGAAGGCCAAATTTAACGAGACGATTGATCTCGCGTTCCGCCTCGGCGTGGACCCGAAACAATCCGACCAGATGGTCCGTGGCACGGTTCCGCTCCCACACGGCAGCGGTAAGACCGTGCGCGTGCTCGTATTTGCCAAAGGCGCTGCCGCCGACGCTGCCAAAGCCGCCGGCGCTGAAAACGTCGGCTTCGAGGACATGATCGCCAAGTGCCAGTCCGGCTGGTCCGATTTCGACGTCGCTGTGGCCACCCCCGAAGCGATGGCGGAAGTCCGCAAGCTCGGCAAAGTACTCGGGCCGCGGGGTTTGATGCCCAATCCCAAGACGGGCACTGTGACCGAGGACACCGCCAAGGCCGTGAGGGAAGTCAAGGCGGGCCGCGTCGAGTTCAAGGTGGACAAGGCCGCCAACGTCCATGTCATTGTGGGCAAGGCCTCATTCAAGCCCGAACAAATCGAGGAAAACGCCCGGGCCGTCATCGAAGCGGTGGCCAAGGCGCGCCCCAACAGCATCAAGGGCACCTATATCAATTCATGCACGCTTTCGGCCACCATGAGTCCGCCCGTCCGCGTGGATATGCGTGAATTCGTCGCCAGCAAATAACCAGCCAACCACCCTCAACACATTTTGAATCATGCGTGCTGAAAAGAAACTATTGACGAAAGAATATGTCGCCCGGTTGAATGCCTCGCCGTTCTTCCTCGTCGTGGGCTATACCGGCCTGAAAGTCTCGCACCTCACTGAGCTGCGCAAACGCCTCACCCAGGCGGGCGCGGAAATTCACATCGTTAAAAACTCCGTGTTCTCCGTCGCCGCCAAGGAAGCCGGCATCAGCGAATTTAACGGCAGCCTGGCCGGCCAGATTGCCGTGGTCACCGGTAATAAGGACATCTCCGTGGCCGCCAAGGCCGTGAAGAACTTTGCCGCCGAATTCGACAAGCTCAAGCTCAAGTTCGGCTATTTGAACAACCAGCGGCTGGAGGAAGCTTCCATCCTGGCCCTCGCTGATTTGCCGAGCCTCGACGTGCTCCGAGCCAAGCTGTTGGGATTGTTGAACGCCCCGGCCACCAAGCTGGTCACGCTCATCAATACGCCCGCTACCCAGCTCGCGCAGGTCATCAAAGCCAAGGCCGAAAAGACGTAATTTTGAGGTTTGCAATCTCAAAATCTGGCTTATATTAAACATTTCCGTCCCGGTTTGCGGGACGGGGAAGCAAACAACAAACAAAAAACGTAAATCGTCGGTTCCCAAGGACTTAATATTGTCCGGCCCGTCTGGCCTTTGGCTCGGCCGGGTCCGTGGCAGACGACGAGACGAAAGAAACAAATACTATGGCAGACATCGCTAATATCGTAGAGGAATTGAGCAAGTTGACGGTCATCGAAGCCGCCGATCTCGTGAAACAATTGGAAACCAAATGGGGCGTCTCCGCCGCCGCGCCAGTCGCGGCTGCAGCTGCGGCTCCGGCCGCCGCCGCCGCTGCGCCAGCCGCCGCCAAAGACACCTTTGATGTCATCCTTGCCTCCCTTCCGGCTGACAAGAAGATTGCCGTCATCAAGGCCGTCCGTGAAGTCAAGTCCGGTCTGGGCCTTGCCGAGGCCAAAGCCTTGGTGGAAGGTGCTCCCAAGCCCCTGCTCGAAGGCGTCAACAAGGCTGAATCCGACGCCGCCAAGAAGAAGCTCGAGGACGCGGGCGCGAAGGTCGAAATCAAATAATCTGTCCTTTTTTGGGGCGCCGGCACGGTGTCGTCGCCCCATTCTATCCCCGTGAAAGGCGGGGCCGCAGATAGGATCCGTAAAAAAGAGAAGAAATAGACAAGAAGGGACAACTAGGGACAGGAATTGACAATTTTTGAATTGGTAGAAGAGTAGATTGCTGGTTTGGCAAGCTGGCCGTTGAAGACGGCGGGCTTGCCTTGTGTCGTTAAACATAAATGTGCCTTCGTCGGCGGCCTCAGGCTGGAAATCGGCCCGTTGGACGCCAGAGAAGGTCGAGAAAGAAGAAATTAAAATGCCATCGCGAGCCACAGAACGAATCAATTTCGGCAAAATCAAGGAAATCATCGCGCCGCCGAACATGATCGAGTTGCAGACGAATTCTTACGCGGAGTTTTTGCAGGCGGAGCTGCCGTCGAGCAAGCGCCAGAAGCATGTCGGCTTGGAGTCCGTCTTCCGGGAGGTCTTCCCCATCGAGAGCTACGACGGCAAGGTTGTGCTGGAATACGATTCCTACGAAATTGGTGAGCCGAAGGTGGACTGGCTGGAATGCCTGCGGGAAGGCACGACCTATGGGGCGCCCCTGTATGTCACTTTCAAGCTGCGGGAGGAAAGCAAGGGCGCGAAGGAAGAGAAGGTCTTCATGGGTGAGCTCCCGTTGATGACCCCCCAGGGCACCTTTGTTATCAATGGCGCCGAGCGCGTCGTGGTTTCCCAGTTGCACCGCTCGCCGGGCATCGCTTTCGAAAAAACGCTCCACCCCAATGGCAAGGAGCTCTTTTCG
>JBEKZM010000006.1:0-120281 GCA_049509875.1 Verrucomicrobiota bacterium
CCGTAACATAAACATCCAAATTTCCGAGCGAGCTTTTGGAAATCGCCGGGCCCGAAGAGACGCAGCCGCCCGCCACCATCGCAGCCAACAACAGGGCAATGCATGTCGCTTTCATGGGTGTTGCATCCTACGGCGATAGGCGCTTCAAATCGACAGCCGAACCGGAATTGAAGGCATTGGTGTCCTCGGCATGTTTCAGCAGGAATTTCTGAAGATCTTTGGTGTCCGCGGTCAGATAAACCATTTTGTCGTTACCGTCGTCCAGCGAGTCGTTGGTATTGCCCAAGTCTGGCAAGACAATATGGCGCAGCACCGCCGGGTTGGTTCGCAGCAACTCCGCCAGCCAGCCGAAGTCCATGAACTGCAGCGACAGGTTGGTATCCTCATGGACCACTTTGGAGATCAGATGCACCGGCATCTGGAACTCGCCGCGGTTGGTGGCGAGCAGGTCCAGAAATTGATATTGCCTGAGCTGGAACAAGTGCGCTTCGAAGCTATTCGTGTCATGATCGTCGGCGGTGGTCAGCAGGTATGATTTTCCATTCAGATCGCCAATTTGCCAGAACGAGTTGGCCTTGCTGGCATCAGCCCAATGCCCGGTCAGCGCCGCGTCAAAGATCAAATCCTTTGGCGTGTAGAAGGGGTAAACCGACAGAACGATGCAGCCGGCCAGGAGGGAAAGGACCGCGCCAGCGGTGGTTAATTTCAGGATTTTCGTTTTCACGGTCATATTAAGTGTGTTTCGATTTATACTGTTCATTAATACCAAGCGGAATCGGCGCAGGGAACGGATCATTTATTTTTGCGCTGGCCGAAGCCGGGGCGGATGTTAAAGTCAATTCCGGCTTCCGCGCCCGATGAACCAACCTGTCACCAGTGCCGAAAACGTGTTCGCCCGGGCGTTTGAATTGCCGCCCGGCCCCGCCCGCGATGAATTGGTCGCCGCCGCCTGCGCCGAGGACGCCGTCCTTCAGCAAGAGGTCGAAAGCCTGCTCCAGGCCCATGACAACGCCGGCAGCTTTTTATGCGAACGCGCCGGGCACCCGCCAAATTTTCCCCTGCCCGCCGGTCCCGACCAACGTCCCGTTGCCATTGACGCGGCTGCCCTAGCCGCGACCTTTCTGAGGGGCGCGGAGCGGGGGCCCCACCGCTCGCTGGAGGATTTTCTGGCCACGGTGCCGGAGGCAGCCCGTGGCGAAACCCGGGAACGGATCGAGGCAGGCCTGCGCGTGCGCCAGTGGCCGGGGCACACGCCGGCCGAATCCGACCACGGCGAGCCGCCGGCCCCGGCGGTGGCCGGCTATTGCCTCGAGCGAAAAATCGGCGCCGGCAGCCTCGGCGCGGTCTATGCCGCCCATGACGAAAAACTCAATCGTCGCGTGGCGATCAAGGTGCTGCACCGCCGCGCGGACGAAACCATCCGCCGCCGCGTGCTGGACGAAGCCCGCAAAGCGGCGGCGCTGAGCGACCCGGCCATTGTCACCATTTTTTCGGTGGTGGATGAGGCGGAGCCGCCGGCCATTGTGATGGAACTGGTAGAGGGCTTTCCACTGGACCGCTTCGCGGCGGAATTGAACTTTCAACAGAAGGCACGGCTGCTGCGCGAAGTGGCACGCGGTCTGGCCGTGGCCCACGAGCACGGCATCATCCATCGCGATCTCAAGCCCGACAATGTCATGGTGGGTCCGGACCTGCGCCCTCGGATTCTGGATTTTGGCCTGGCGCTGTCGTTGGAGGAAGCCAGCCACGCGGGCGTCGGATTTCAGGGCACGCCGCTGTACGCCTCGCCGGAGCAGGCGCGCGGCCAGCCGCTCACCCCAGCGGCGGACGTCTTTTCCCTCGGCAGCCTCATGTTCAAGGTGCTCACGGGGCGGCCGCCCTTTTCGGGCGGAACCGTCCGGGAAACGCTGGAGGCAATTGCCACAACAGCGCCCCCTTTTTTGCGCGAGGTGGCGGTGGGAGTGCCCGAAGATTTGCAGGCCGTCTGCCTCACCTGCGTGGCTTGGAATCCCGCGGACCGGCCCTCAGCCGCGGAAGTGGCGACTGAACTGGGCCGTTTTCTGGTGGGCGAACCGGTGCGGCTCCGGCCCAAGCTTTATGGGGATCTGCTGCGCCGGCGCATCAGCGAATATTCCGGGCAGGCGCGGGCCTGGGCAGGCCAAAGCATCATTTCATGGGAGGAGCACGACGCGCTCGAAGTGGTGCATCGCCGCCTGCTCGCGGATGAGGACCATTGGATTGTGGACGCCCGGCGGATCACGCCGTTGCAGACGATTCTTTCCGGGGCGACCTGGCTGGCCGTTGTAGCGACCGTGCTCATGGTTTGGATGCTGCGCAACGATCTGGCGCCGCTCTGGCGGTGGCTGCTGCCCACTTATTTCACGGCCATGCTGTTGGTGGCCGGCCAGGCCGCGCGTGGCCAGCGCGAGCCCCTGGCGGCCGCCACGTTTCTGGCCGGAGCCGCCCTGGCCATCGCCCCTTGCACGCTGGCGCTGCTGGCGGAATTGCATGTTTTTGCCGCACCGGCGGAACACGTCAAACAGCTATTCCCCGGCACGTTCACCAACCAACAGGTTTTCGTGGCGTCCTGCACGGCGCTGGCGGTGTCGGTATTCGGCTTGTGGCGCTTGAAGATGACCGGCTTCGCATGGACTTCCGCCGTCCTGGGGACCCTCAGCTATGCCAGCCTGTTGCTGATGCTCAACTGGCTCGACCGCAAGCCGGAAATTCAGGCTTTGTGGTGTCTGCCGCTCGTGGCCTTGGAGCCGGTCGCGCTCCAGCTGGAGCGAAAGGGCCGCGTGCGTTGGACGTTGCCTTTTTATCTCGTGGCGTTGCTCACGCTGGTGGTCGGCCTGGACGTCATCGCGTTGAACGGACCTACGTTGAAGATGCTTGGCATCACCGGCACGCGCTGGCCGTATTTTGATGAACAGCGGTTGGAGGCATTTTCGATCGTGTTGAACGGCGGCTTGTTCCTCGCGTTGATGCTGCTGACGGAACGCGCCGCCAGCCTCGATCTCCGCCGGGCGGGCAAGCTGTTGGAAGTGCTGGCGATTGTGCACACGTTGACCGCGCTGTTCCTGAACGCCATGAACCACCGAAACGACGCACACGTGCGGACGGATGTGTGGCTATACCTGGCGGCCGCGGCCGTGTTCATGGTGCTGGCGCCATTCCGCTCGCGCTGGCGCTTGCTCGTTGGCGGGTTGGCGGGCTGCGGGCTGGGCAGCTATCTGCTGGTGGAACTGGGCATCGTGGACCGCAAATCGTTCATCGTCGGCCTGGGGTTTGCCGGCCTGCTGGTCGCGCTGGGGACATTTTCATATGTGCGCCGGCGGGAACAGGCAAAGCGGCGGTAACTGGCCCGCGCACGCGCCGCCGAACCGCGCGCCGGCAAAGCCGACTCTCGCCGCGGAGCGCCGGTCTCCAGAGCCGGCGCGAATCCGGACCTCTGTTGGGATCGAGCCGGGTCGGAGACCGGCGCTCCACTCCCCGGCCACACCATCCCGGCGTTCCCCTTCATTGCCTGGTCATTTTCCGATAGAGCCACGCCCGCGCGTAGGCCCAGTAACGTTTGGCCGTCGGTTCGGATAGTTCGAGCGCTTTCGCGGCCTCGGGCAGGGTCAAACCGGCAAAGAAGCGCAACTTTACCAATTCCGCCTTCACCGCATCGTGGGCCGACAAGGCGTCCAGCGCTTCGTGCAACGCCAGCAACTGCTCGTCATCCATGCCCGCGGCCAGTTCCAAGCTCTCGAGGTCAAAGTCCACGCGCTCGGCCCCGCCGCCATGACGCAGGGCTTTCTTCCGGCGGGCGTTGTCAATGAGGATGCGCCGCATGGCTTCGGCGGCGGCAGCGAAGAAATGCGTACGATTCCGCCAAGCCGTTTGCTGGTCGCCGCCCAGGCGCAACCACGCCTCGTGGACCAGCGCCGTGGCCTGCAGCGTTTGGCCGGGATTTTCCCGCTGCATCTTATGGGCGGCCAGCCGGCGCAACTCGTCATAGACCAGCGGCAACAGTTGGCTGGCCGCCTGCTGGTCGCCGCCTTCCACCTGTTGCAACATCACTGTAAAATCACTCACGCGAACATGAATAACGGATTCCAGGCCCGCAATGAAGCCTGGAATGGACGATGCGCCGGCACAAATATAACGGGGCAGTCAGGCTCATTTCTCCCGCATGGCTTCCGCATACGGCTTGCCGTCCAGAAACACTTCCTTGATTCGCGGACGACCGGACGCCGGCGCCGCCACCTGCACCGTCAGATTGCCGGCGGGGTTGCCGTGTTTTCCGCGACAAAATAATTCTCGATGCCACAGGCGACGTGAACCGAGTTGGTGGCTGAAAGTGCTCGATGATCTTTTGCCGCCGGTCGCCGGTTATCAAGCCGGCCGGGCGAATTTTTTCAATGTCGGCAATTTTCATATTCGAATCCAATGGTGGCACCATTTTGACGCGTGGAATGCCGGCCAAAATTGGGCGAACTTTTCAGCCGCCGCTTGAACTGCGCCCGCCGCTGCCGGGTTTCTTCCGCCGAGTAGAGCTGCCGGGCCAGCCCAAGAAAACCGGACTGCAGTTCGGCGATGCTCATGTTCTTCGGCTGGAAATTGATGTCAAACAGCGTGCAGAGCTCCCAAGCGCGCTCGCGCAGGATGCGCCCCTCCTGCTGGAGCCGCGCATAAAGCGGCGTGCCGGGAAACGGAGTCATGAAGGTCACCTGCACTTCGTAGAGACCGGAGTCGCGGACAAAAGCCAGCACGTCGTCAAAGACGTCCCGCGTGTCGCCGTCCAGGCCCAGGATGAAGCAGCCGTTGACGGTGATGCCGTACGATTGAATCCGGGCGATCGCCACCCGGTAAAACTCCTGCTGGCGCAACTTCCAGTTGCCCTTCAACTCCACGCCGTAGAGGCTGGTGCGGCGGGGACTTTCAAAGCCGATCAGGATTTGCTGGCAGCCGGCGTCGCGAATTCGCGCCAGCAATTCAGCGTCTTCGGCCACGCGCACATCGGCCTCGGTGAACCAGCGGACATTTTCCCGCGCGAGTTCCGCCAGCAGGCGCTGGTAATGCTCGTGGTGCACGAAGCTGTTGTCGTCGGCGAACTCGATAAACGGCCGGGGCCAGATCTCCTTGATCGCCCGGATTTCGGCGATGACCTTGTCCACCGGCTTCAGCTTGTAATGCGACGTGAGCAGGATCGAACTGGCGCAAAAGTCGCATCGGTGCGGGCAGCCGCGGCTGGTTTGCACCGTGAGGCGGTTGTACTTCTCCGGGTTCAGCAACCCAAACCGGGGCATCGGCGCGTCGGCCAGATCAAATTGCCGGCGGGTGACGTAAACCGGTTTCAGGTCTCCGCGCTCAAAGTCGGCGAGCAGTTCCGGCCACAGCAATTCGCCCTCGCCCACGACCACGCTCGCGCAATGTTCCCCGGCCTGCTCGCGCAACGAGGATACGGTGATGCCGCCCATGACCACCGGAATTTGCTTGGCCATGTAAAAATCCGCCACCGCGCACGCCTCATAAAATTGCGCCGTGAATGTGCTGATGGCCACCAGATCGAAATCGGCCGGCAGGTCCGCCAGCCTTTTCAGGTCGGCGATTTCGTGATACTCCACCTGGAACCGGTCCGGCGTGAGTCCCGCCAGCGTGAGCAGGGCGAGGCTGGGCAGCGAGGCGATGATTTTATTGCGGTCAACAAAGCCCGGCAACGTCAAGCCGAGCCGGGTGAGTTCGGCATTATGCGCGCGCACACCGCTCATGGCGATCAGTCCAATGCGTTTCATAAGTTGGTGGTGGCACGGGCATCCAGCCCCTGTGATTCAAAATGACCGCTGGTCGGCTGGTGGAAACGCGCCGCCGTGACATCCGTGCCACCGTACAAGAGCACCAAGGTCAGCGCCCCCGCAGTGATGAGGCTCAACACGGGCACCGAGAAGATGAGGTGGGCTTTGGGAAAATGAGCCATGACGACGCAGCACACCGGCATGGTGATGCCGCCGATTATAAATGCCCCAGACGCGATCGTGGCGGGCATCCCGGCCAGGGAACCGCTCCGCGCCGTCAGCCAGAAAAGCAGGTTCACCGCGCCCAGGCCGAAAAACGAGATGTGAGCCAACCGATACAGGCGCCGTTTAAAACTGCCGTAGCCGCCGAGCCAGTTTTCGCGATGGAAGAACATTCCCAAGATCATGCCGGAAACAAAGCCG
This sequence comes from Verrucomicrobiota bacterium, assembly GCA_049509875.1. Classification (GTDB taxonomy): domain Bacteria; phylum Verrucomicrobiota; class Verrucomicrobiia; order Limisphaerales; family UBA11358; genus UBA11358. The sequence continues at coordinate 6,204 of JBEKZM010000006.1, forward strand.
AGCAGGATCCACAGCCAGGCGAAAAGCAGGTTCATTTGGGCCACCGGTGCATTCATGTGCGGGTGAGTCTAGCCGCGATTCGGGCGAAGGTGTTAATTGATAAAACTTTTACAATATTGGTTTCATCAATGGGCATCCTCGCCAGGGCGATGAAGCGTCTCCATTAGCGCCGAAGCAGCCGGCGTCAGGAGGCTCCATCTGCATAATGGCAGGCTTGATGTGGTTTGGGGCCATGACTCGGGGCGGTTATTTTTCGCCTCTGTAGGGCTGCGGGCGAATGGGTACCGCGGTTAGCAGGCGATGTTTCTTGGGGTGCGCTTGTGTTGGTTGGCAGGCGCGGCGCGCGCGGAGCGACGCGCCCTACCTGATCAAACAAAAATAATTTCCACGGCCGGATATACCCGGATGTACCCGGATCAATTGAATGCGGAATTCGGAATGCGGAACGAATCGGCGAGCACGGTAGCAAACGGCGAATGGGCAGTCTGACGGGCCGGAAACACGCGGGCAAGCCGGCCGCGCTCCCACCTTCGCCAAGGCTTCCGTCTTCACGAGGATTCGACGCGACGAGCCGGTGGGCAGGCCGGGGCGGCAAGTCCGCACGACACAAGAATGATGACCATGCGTAATTTTTTTTGGGTTGGATTTAGCCGTGAGTTTGAGGGCCGAATTTAGCCGTAATTAACCGTATTCATCTGGATTCATTGGGATCGTTCCAGCAGGTGACGAATGACAATTGGCGGATGCGAAATGCCGCAACGGGGTGGGCCGAGACCCGCTTCCACCGCCGGTTGGCTTTCGCGCGGCCGGCCCACTCAAATAGCGGCCTGAACCTGAACTGTACTTGTCCATCAGCGACACCAATCTACCACGAACTTGAGATATGTAAAGTCTAAAGGAGACAGTAATTATATTTTTAGCCTGTAGTGTTTAAAAGTCTTACCACAAGCATATTATGAATGTATTTTGTCGTGATAGAGACAGAATATTAAAATAAATGACTAAAAAGATGGGGGTAAAACTGAAAACTGAAACCCGTGAAGCCTGAAATTCGAAATCCGAAAAGATTCAACATTCAAAGATCAGCATCCACGGGTTTCCAGGGGAAAAAGTGACAAATTCAAATCAGGACTTGCCCCCCCGGGAAGGCAACGCAAGCGGGGACAAGCTGTCTCCGCCCCAGGGTTCTTCGCGCACTCTGCTGAGGGAAAAGCGAGACCGCTGCTGCGGGTCACAGCGAAGGGATCCGCCTGCGCTGCGCTGGGCGGCGGAATGGTCGTAGCGCGACCACGGCCACCAAAACACACCGAAACCTGCGACTGGTTGCCTCACAAAAAGAGCGAGCACGGACCACAGCGGCGGAGGGCCGCCGCACTCCCGGACGCTGGCGCGCAGGCGAATGCTGTCGGCGTTGTCGGATGCTTGGGCAGGCGATGGATTCCGCCGTCCCAGCGCTGCACTCGGCGGAGGAGGGGTCGCAACCCGACCACTATCATCAAAGACATCCGCGCTCCGATTCTTAACCAGGGTGAGCAAATGACGCGCCTCACCGGCGCTGTCGGAGTGGAGGAGAATAAGACTTGAACGCCTTCCTGCCTGGTGCTTCACTGACCTTGGGAGTGTTGGTACATATGACACCTAACCCATTTCTGGAGTCGTCCGCCGACGGCGCTTCAGATTCCGCTACGCGGTCAACGCCGCGAATCGGCGTTGGCTCTGCGTGGTCGTTGAACTACACACCCTTGCACCTTCAGAAAGGCAAACACAAACGTGAAAAATATAGCGCAAACATTATTCACATTGACGGCACTTTGCAGCGTTCTCGCATTTGTATGCGGAATTTCGTCTTTCGATAACTCCAGAACTGGGCAGGGAGCCGTCCTCGTCGGTATTGGCGTCGCTGGATTACTTGGCACAGGGGTAGCCGTTAAGTTATTATATTTTCGTAATGAGTGACCAGTCGCTTAAATTTCTAGAGCCGTCCGCCGACGACGCTTTCGATTCCGCTGCGCGGTCGATGCCGAGAATCGGCGTCGGCTCACTGCATGGTCGTTGATATGGCAAAACACGCAGTTTCGAAGCATGGCCACTCAAAAACTCGCGGGCGGCACAGTCCACAAGTTGCCTTCAGATTTCCGAAAGGCGATTCAGTTGGATGCCACAGCCAAGAACCTTTGGTCCGACATTACTCCGCTGGCGCGTAATGAATGGATCTGTTGGGTCACCTCGGCCAAGCAAGAAGCCACCAGAAAGCGGCGCATCGAAGTTGGAATTGATAAGATGCGCGGTGGCATGCGCAGGCCGTGCTGTTGGCCCGGATGCCCACACCGCTAACTTTTGGCGCTCGCGCCCTCCATCCCAATGACCCCAAAAGTTCAAAAGCACCAAACGCCAGGCGCTATCAGCACTTAGGGCGGGGTTACTCCACGCCGAATTCAGGATTTTTAACGTTTAGAAATGGCAACGCGGAGCCACGCAGGGTCCAGGTCGAACTGAATGGGACTCGGTTGACTTGCCGGGGCAGAAGTTCAAGATTTTAGATTCCGGGGTCTTCGGCCGTTCATGCACTGTCACCGGGCAATGGACGTTGAAGCGGGCTGAAGCCCGCGCGCCGGGCGCAAAATCAAGGCTCGCTGGCCGGTGTTCCTATGGCAGGCCGATGGCGCCGCCTCCGTAGGTCCAGTCAATCTGGCCGGACGGCGTGCGGGCGGCCTGATGGTCGTTCACGGTCTGGCAACCGGTCAGGACCAGCGTGCCCAGCGTGAGCAGAAACAGAATCATTTTCATGGTGCAAAACCTCCGTGAGCGCTGAATTGCGCTTCCTTACGCTAAACATTAGCACAACTGTCAAATCCGCGCGCGATCGGCAGTGTCCCAATGTGAAAAAGGATCGCCGGTTTGCGGCGCGCAGCGGCTAGATTCGCAATAGGAGTTGCGGCGGCTCACAGAGCCGCGCTCCGACCTGCCCGCTGGAAGCCACGTCCTGTTGTTTACATTCCCCGCCCGGCTCATTAACTTGCCGGCATGGATTCGTTGCACGCCCCATGGCGGATTGAGTACATCCTGTCGCCCAGGCCGGAAGTGAAGACCGGCCTGTTCACGCGCATCGCCCAATCGTCGGAGGACGAGGCCAACCTGGTGGTGGCGCGCGACCGCACCTGTTTCGCCCTGCTCAATCGCTATCCCTACAATGGGGGCCATCTCATGGTGGTACCGTACAAGGAGGTGCCCGATTTGGACGGCCTGACCGACGACGAAACCGGCGACGTCTGGAAACTCGTCCGCCGCTGTATGGCGGCGCTCAAGGCGGTGATGAAACCGGACGGCTTCAACGTCGGCATTAATCTCGGCAAAGTGGCCGGCGCAGGCATCCTCGAGCACCTGCACGTCCACATCGTGCCGCGCTGGAATGGCGACACCAACTTCATGCCGGTGATTGCCGGCACCGGGGTGGTCCCCGACGCCTTGCGGGACATTGCGGCGAAACTGCGCGCGGAACTGACAAAATAATTCTCATGCCCGTGACTTTGCCACAACTTTCCCGTCGGGCGTTTCTGAAGCGGGCCGCCCTCGCCGGAGCCGCCGCGGCGCTGCTGCCCGGCCCGAGCCAGGCCGGGCTCTTCGGCAAATCCCGCGACCCGCACACGTTCGCCTTTTTCTCGGATGCGCACATCGCGGCCGACCCCAAATTGAACCACGGCGGCATCAACATGGCCGACAATTTCGCCGGCTGTGAACGCGAACTGGCCGGCTGGCGCGTCCGGCCCGCCGCCATCATCGTCAACGGCGACCTTGCCCTCGGCTCCGGCACGGCCGAAGATTACGTGACCTTTGGACGCCTGCTTCATCCGGTCCGCACGCTGGCACCCGTGCATCTTTCGCTCGGCAATCACGACGATCGGGAAAATTTCTGGCAGGCGTTCCCGCGGGATGCCACCCGGCTGGAATCCGTTCCACACAAGCAGGCGTCGGTTTTCACCAGCGACCGGGCCAATTGGTTTCTGCTCGATTCCCTGGACGTCACCGCGAGCACGCCCGGCGAACTCGGCCCGGCCCAACTGGACTGGCTGGACCTGCAACTGGCCACCCGCCGAGAGCAGCCGGCGATCGTGATTTGCCATCACCCGCTCGATATCACCGGCCTGCTCGGGCTGAAGGATTCGCTGGCGCTGGAAGATTTGCTGGTGCGGCATCAGCAGGTGAAGGCATTCATTTTTGGCCACACGCACGACTGGAACGTTGCGCAACATCCCAGCGGCGTGCACTTGATCAATCTACCGCAAACGGCGTATGCGTTTCAACCGGGGCGGCCCAGCGGCTGGGTCCGGGCCACGCTCGCCCGCGACGGCATGGAGGTCGAATTGCGCTGCCTCGATCGACATCACCCTGAACACGGGCAGGTGCTGCAACTGAAATGGCGCGCGGCTTGAGGTGGGCGGGCGGTGGTCGCGGCCACCCAACCAAGCTGACTTTTCGGGGAAATCTCTCCCTGAGCCACTCGGTCGGTGCGCGGCGTTCGCGCCGCCTCAACTTCTTATGCCACAATACTTTTGCACATTGAAGCGGCGAAAACGCCGCGGTCCGGCTCAGGGGATCATTCGGGGAATTCTCAAGCCAGCCGTGCTTCTGGCCGCCGCCCTGCCCTTGTTCGGCCAACTGCCGGACGGCGCCGCGCAAATTCGTTCCGACACAACAAATTCAATCGTGGTCATCACCACGACGAGACGTCTGGCCGGGGCGATCGACTCGTTCCGATGGAACGGCCACGAGTTCATCAACAGCGCGGACCACGGCCGCCAATTGCAATCGACCTGCTCGTTTGACAACTCGCCGGAGGCGAACCCGGAAACGTTTAACCCCACCGAGGCGGGTTCACGCGATGACGGTGCCGGCACCAATACCACCAGCCGGCTGCTGGCCCTGGTCGCCCGCGGACGCCATCTGCGCACGCGCACGCAAATGGCCTTCTGGCTTGCGCCCGGCGAGCGTTCAGACGGCCAATTGGCGCGCAATACCAACACGCTTTCGGATTATGTCCTCACCAAGGACCTCATCATCGGATTCAAACGCTGGCCGCAGGCATTGGATTATCGCGTCACCTTTTCGGTGCCGGCGGGAGCCCGCCACCAGGCCGCACAATTCGAGGCGCTCACCGGCTATATGCCGCCGGAATTCAGCCGCTTTTGGGAATTTGATCCGGCCACCGGCAAGCTGCAGCCCCTGAGCGACGGGCCGGGCGAAATTAAAAATCCCGTGGTGCTGGCCACGCCGGACGGACACTTCGCCATGGGCATCTTCGCGCCGCCGCAATCGAATCCGGACACCACCGGGCCCACCTTTGGCCGTTGGAGATTCGATTGGGCCCGGGTCGTAAAATGGAACTGCGTCTATCGCGTGCAGAACCCGGATGGCATCCACGAAGGGCAGTACACCTACCGCCTGTTGGTGCCATTTGGAACATTCGAACAGGTCGAGTCGATGCTCCGCGACTGGTACCACGCATCGGCCTAAATCAGTCAAGATTCATTTGTTCAGCATCAGAATTTGTAAGATATGCCAGCGACAATTTTGGCGTCATTCTTCAACCGATTCGCCGCCGGGCGGTTGGCGAAGTTGTCATCCAAGACGGTTTTCAAACTGAAAGATTTGGAGAGGGCGGCTTCCATGCCGATTTCAAAATTCACGAGATAGTTATCGAACTGGTCCACCTGCGGCAGCACTTCCACGGTCTGCCAGAGGCGGGCGCGGGCGCTAAACTTGTGTTCAAAACGCTCGGCGAAACGCACAGTGGCAAAGGAATCGTAGGCGCCACCGAGGTGCTCATTTTCATAACCGGCCCCCACCTCCGCCGCCAGAAACGTGTTGGTGTTTTTGATCAAATAATAACCCGCACCCGGTCCGAGATTGAAGCGATAATCGACGTCGGAGATGAGGTCCCGCAACCCGTCGGCACGGACGTAACTATAGAACCGGTCAGAGAACAAGTGATTCCACTGGCCGAACGCCTTGTACATGTTGGCGGTGTCCAAGCCATCTTGAGTGCCATAGGCGGCACCGGCACCCAGGGAGCATTCGTCCGTCGGCAGCTTTTTCTCCGTGAGAAAATCCGCCGAGAACAGCGTGGTATCGGTGTTCCCGCGAACCAGAGTGAGACCGGCGGAAACCGAGCTGTTCCAGGAATGCCGGGCCGGGGCCGCCGGCTCCGGAACCGCCGGCTGCGGCGCGGCGGCGGACGGCGGCGCCTGGACCGGCGCGGCGGCCACCACATTGGTAACCGTAATGACGTTGGTCACCGTGACCACGTTAGTCACGGTAACCAGGTTCGTCACGGTGGCAACCTGGTCTTGCGCCATAGCCGCCGAGGACAAGGCCGCCAGAATTCCGGCGACAACGATGATGCATTTAATGTTTTTCATAAATCAGGGGACCCAAAAGGCGAACATCCAAATTCTGCCTGGAGAGGCAAAGATCACGGCCCCGATCCGTTCGCGCCGGCGCCGTTGCTGTACTTGCAGAATCAAGTGTCCAGAGCGCCCCGAATAGTTCCCGTTTCGATAATTGCACGCCGTTGATTCTTAACGGTTGCGGGCCATGAGTCCGCGGGAGACCAGCGGATCGGCATGACGAAACGCGGCCCACTGGCAGACAGCGAACCGGCCTCCCGGATTGGGATCCAGTCCCCCAATGAACTGAATCCCGCACCGGGAACCCGAATCCCCGTCACCATGCCTCCTGAAATTTTCCCGCGTTGATCTTGCACGTGTTTCAGTCTGATCGATTACGGCCGATCCTGGACCCGCCATGGGTTCCCAAGCGCTTGACTGCAAATGCAGTCACTGGCGAGAATATAGGATGGGAGGCTGGGCATGGAACAGTCGGGGAAAACGGCTTCCTGGTGTCAGGGTATTCCCGTACAGCGGCGCGGCAAGGATGGACGCCGGATGCGAGCCGGACCAAAAAAAGGGGCTCCGCCCGGGTTTAACCCGCCGGTAGGGTCGGGACGCCGGAGTCGTTGAGCCACCCTTGTTGCAATGCGTATTTAACGAGTTGCGAGCGGCTCCGCAGACCCAGCTTTTCGGCGATGCGAACCCGGTAAGTCTCGACGGTTTTGACGCTCACATTCAGCTTCTCAGCGACTTCCTTGTTACTATAGCCCCACGCAATCAGACTCAACACCGCCTTTTCCTGTCCGCTGAGTTGCGTCTGAGTGGCCTCTTGGCTGACGGCGGAGCCCGCCATCTGGCGCGCCAAAGCCTTGCTGGCGAGGATTGGATCGAAGTACACCTGCCCCTGGGCTGCCAAGCGAATGGCCTGAAGGAGCTCTTCGCCCGGCGAACGTTTGAGGACGTAGCCGGCGACGCCGGCTTTGCACAACAGGTTCAGATAGCTTTCGTCCTCATTGCCGGTGAGCACCACGACCTTGATTACCGGTTGCCTGGTCCGCAGTATCTCGGACGTTTGCAATCCGTTCAGTTCAGGCATCGACAAATCCAGCACGAGCACATTCGGCTTCAACTTGTCAGCCTGCTGAAGCGCTTCCGTACCGTTGGCGGCTTCGCCGATGACTTGCATGTCGGTCTGGCTGTCGAGCAGGACGCGGAGCCCCTCGCGCAACATCTTGTGGTCGTCGGCCAGTAAAATCCTGATTTTTTTCATGGTTGCCAATCAGCCCTTGCCCGCCGCGCCGGGCGGGATTGGCAAACGGGCGATCACGGCCGTGCCAACTTCTGCGGCGGACTCGATCGTCAAGGTACCTCCCGCCAGCTTGGCGCGTTCCTGCATCCCGAGCAAACCTAATTTGTGGCGGCTCGCGGGTGCCTTCAACAATTCTTGCGCGTCAAACCCCTGACCGTCGTCCTCCACAATAAGCGAGACATAACCTGGGCGCCGCTCCAGCAGAACACTCACGCGATGAGCCTGGGTGTGCCGGGCAACGTTGGTCAGGGCCTCCTGGGTGATTCGATAAAGAACGGTTTCAAATTCATGCGGCAGCCGGTGGTTCACCGAGTTTGCCCCGATATGCAAATCCACGGGGATCCCTGTGTTCTGGGACCACTCATCGGTATAACGCTGAAGTGCCAGCTCCAATCCCAAGTCGTCGAGCACGGAGGGACGCAGTTCCCAAGCCAGCCGATGAAGGTGGCCGATCAGGCCTTCGGCCATCTTCTCGAGCTTATGAATATCGCGTTCTGGGGGCGCGGAAAAAGAACCTTGGCGGCGGAGGTTCTGCAGCCCGACCTTAAGGGCCGTCAAATCCTGTCCCAGCCGGTCATGCAGCTCGCGCGAGATGCGCCCCCGCTCCGTTTCCTGGGCCTCGGCAAGATGCCGCTGCACCAGTTGGTGTGCCTCTTCGGCGCCCTGGCGTTTGAGAATTTCCGCTTGTAGCAAGTTGTTGAGGGCCGAGAGGTCGGCCGTGCGCTGCTGCACTCGCGCCTCCAGTTGGTCGCGTTCGGCCTGCAAAGTCGCCTCGGCCAGTTTCACCTGCTCCTCGGCCCGTTTGCGCTCGGTGACGTCTTGTTTGATTGCCACAAAATGAGTGATATCCGCCCCCCCCAATTTCACAGGCGTGATTGTCATTTCTTCCTGATAAAGCGATCCGTCTTTATACCGGTTGACCAGCTCTCCATGCCATGGGTCACCATTCAATAGGGTCGTCCACATCCGGCGGTAAAACTCCCGCGGATTCTGGCCGGACTTTAATAGGCGCGGATTCTGGCCGACCGCCTCGGTCCGGCTGTAGCCGGTCAAACTGGTAAACGCCGGATTAACCCAGAGAATTTTGCCGTAGCGGTCAGTGATAACGATGCCGTTGGCCACGGACTCGACGGCGGTGGAAAGCAGATTCAACTGTTCCTCGGCACGTCGCAGCTCGGTGATGTCGGTATGCAGCCAAAGCCGGCCGTAAAGCTTGCCATTCACCCTCAAGGGAACGAAATCTCTCAGGAAAGTCCGCCCGCCCGACATGGCGATTTCCTCGCCCCTCAACGGTTCTCCCCGCTCCAGAAGTTTATGGATGCGGGTCAGGGCCTCTTCGGGCTGCAGATAGGCGCCTTTGATCCTGCCCAACATCACATCCGGAGAGCATCCAACCAGGTCCACAGGCGCTTCCGCCAGCCCGAACTGGTCACAGAACGCTTGATTGGCAAACTCGACCCGTCCCTCCGCTGACACCAACAAAACCCCGGAATACATGCTGGATAGAACCATGTTGATGCGTTGGAGGGTGACTTCCAGAACCGCCTCGGCGTGTTTGCGTCCCGAGATGTCCTGTTTGATGGCGATGAAATTGGCAATCTCACCGGAGTCGTTGCGCACCGGGGTGATGGTCATCTCCTCGTCATACAGCGTGCCGTCCTTGCGTCGGTTGACCAGTTCGCTGCGCCAGACCTGGCCGGCAACGATCGTCGACCACAATCCAGAGTAAAACTTCGCCGGGTGCCGCGCGGACTTGAGCACGCGCGGATTCTGGCCAATGGCTTCGGCGGCGCCATAACCCGTCAGGCGAGTGAAGGCGGCATTGACCCACTCGATGGTGCCTGCGCGATTGGTAATCACGATCCCATTGGCTGCCGCCTCCAATGCAGTGGAGCGCACTCGCAGGGCCTCTTGGATTTGTTTGCGCGCGGTTATGTCCTCGGTGAAGATGATGACGCCACCGATCTCGCCGCCACCCTCCTGCCAGGGCCGAATTTCCCAGCGGAGCCACTGCACGCTGCCATCCGGCCGTTCAAAACGATCTTCGTCGCAGTGTTCCACGGCCCCAGCCAGGCAGCGCCGGTGAATTTCTTTCCAGCGCCCGGGGATTTCCGGGAAGACCTCATAGTGGCTGCGCCCGATGAGGGGCACGTCGGCAAGCTTATAGTTTGCCTGCCAGCTTTTGCTGACGGCGAGATATCTCATCTGCGAGTCCAACATGGCGACTGGGACCGGCGTGTGCTCGACGAACATCTGCAACCGCAACTCACGGTCTTGCAACGCCGCCTGCTCCCGTTGCAACTCCAGCGTGCGCGCCGCCACCAACTCCTGCAGACAGACGGCATTATCCCGTTCGTACGCCAGCACCCTGGCATTGGCCCGACGGTAAAGCCCGCCGAGCACACTCATGAAAACGCCCAGGCACGAAAATAAAATCAACCCGACTATGTCGCTGGTGTCCGTAACGGCAACCGCGTGGACGGGCTGCAGTATCCAATATGCCACGAAGAGCGCCGACAGGAAGGTGACCACCAGACCCGGGCCCGCACCGCCAAACGTCGCCGCCACCATAACCGCCGGAAAGAAGGTCATATAGGCCAGTTTGGATTCGAGGATGCTGGCGAAGCTGAAGCGTAGCACGCAGGCTACACCGAAGACTGCCACCGCCCCCACGTAGCGCGCCACGGGGCGACCAAGAAAGCGCAACACTGATGACGGTGGCGTTCCGCCAGCGGGGTTGTTCGAGGAATCGGTTTTCATGCGGTGGACAATCTTGACATGGCTGATTCGAAGCTCCCCCATTCACCTGCTCCGGGTGAGCGTTTTTCCTTTATGCCGGATTCCATAGCACGTTACAACCGGATTCTCGATTTTGGGACCAAGGCGCCAAAGAACACCAGAGATTTGCTCCGTCCGATCAGCTCAGTTGTAAGGGAAATCCCCGACACGAGAACGCTGGTTTCCCCGACTGTGCGCGCGGCTGCGGCGGTCTATGCTCAAGGTGACCACGGCATCGTTTGCTGCCGACGATCAGGCTGCGTCCAGATCCCGACGCGGACTCGCATCAATTGATGAACCATTGGCCGCCAGAGCCACCATGAAAACCGACGTGAAATTCGACAGTCCAAAACCGCTGCCCAAAATCAGGCCGGACGCCAGAATCCTCGATGTTCACCTTTCGACCGCCGACGCGGATTTAAGCAAAGTGAGCATGCCACCGACCAATTATGAAACCGCTTCGGCGGAGGATTGCGGCGCAAATCCCGGCGCAGACAATTGCGCAGCCGTGGCGGCCAGCCTTTCAACCCGGGGGCCCGACGGAAAACTCAAGTCGGTCATATCGGGCCACGAATCCGACGCCGAATTGCGGGGAATCGTTGTTTGGTTGGCTGAAAACTGTTCCGCGAGCCGGCTAAATCCCGAATGCCCATTTAGCATTCTCAAAGAGGCCTATCGCGGCTCAATGAACGCCCTGATGAATGGCATGACCCGCGCCGCGATGCTGCGGTTGATTGGAATGGAAGAGGAAGCCCGGAACAATCAGCCTGCCCTCTGCGGACAGCGGAGTGCAGCCCGGCGCAACTCGTAGCACAAAGGCAGTTGTCTTGAAGGAACTCAGCTCTTGCTCAATCGTTCCACCGGCTTCTCGAAAAACATCCGGTGCGATTCTTCGAGGATGGCCGGGATACGGTCGGCAAACGGGCTGTTGTTCAAGGCCAGCCGCAGGTCATAATCCCGGACCTTCGCGGCGTTCTGACCCGGAAACCAGTGCTCCGCCTGGCCCAGCAGATTGTAGCGCATCTTGCTCCAGGCGGTCAGTTCCAGCGGTTTTCCGTACGTCCAGAGGCGCAGGATTTCCGAAACATTGATCTCCCCCGGAATGTCATGGAAATTCGGCAAGCCTTCCGGCCACCGCGCGCACCAGTCGGCGCCTAAAATCCGTTCCATTTCCGCGCGCCACCGTTTCTCGATCGGCGCAATCGTTTCCGGAATTTTGTCGTAGAATTTCAGCGCCGCCACGTGCTCATCAAAGTCCGCCGGCTTTGATGCGCCGCAGCTCAGCGTGTGGACTTCCGGGCGGTTCAGGCAATACAAATCATTAAACTGCATCGGCGTCAGCGGCGCCGACAGCGCCGTGATCTTCTCCCCCGGCTCGTACAGTTTGCCGCCCTTGTCGTTTGGGCTGATGATGAACACTCCCAGGTCCAGCTTGCGGGCGGCCAGCACCGCGGGCCAGTTCAAGTCGTTCACGAAATACCAGTGGAGATTGACATAATCGAATTCGCCCGAGTTCACCGCCTCCAGGATGATGTCCGTGGTGCCGTGCGTGGAAAACCCGATGTACCGGCACCGGCCCTCGCGCTGCAATTTTCGCGCGGCGGCGAGGCAGCCGTCCTTGCGCAGCGACCACGTGAGCGTCTCGCGGTTGTTGATGCCGTGCAGCGACAGGAAATCCACGTGATCCAGCTTCAGGTAGTTCATGGACGTCTCGAACGTCTGGAGAAACTCCCCGGCCGAGACGCGCGGCGTCACCTTGGTCTGCACGAACATCTTGTCGCGCGGCAACTTCGGCAGCACGTCGCCCAGTTGCATTTCCGACGTCCCGTAACCGCGGGCCGTTTCGATATGGTTGATGCCCAATTCGAGCGCCCGATGGATGCACGCCTCGAGATTCTCCTGGTTGGCGCGCGGGATCTCCTGCGGCGGAACATCCTGCCATTTATGCTGATAGCGCATGCCCCCGCAAGAGATGACGGGGATTTGCAGATTGGTCCGGCCAAAGCGACGGTATTTCATTCCGCAAAAAATAGAGGGCGCGGCCCGGTCTGGCAAGCGAGTCCGCCAACTGGCATTGCCTTAAATGGCCTGATGATCGCGGGCTTCAGGCCGCCTCAACGAATGGTTGCAAAGCCACGCTCAAGCGGCACAAATGCCACGCTCCGCGGTGGAACCAGCTTCCAGCCGGTTGAATCCAAGCTCCGGCCAGATTCGATTGAGGCGTGGCTCATGGCGACGCACTGGCGCTTTGAACAGGCACACACTCCTCTCCGGTTTCGGGCGGGACGCCCGAAACAACAGGCGGGACGCCTGTTCCCCCCCCCGCGGTCTCGAGTCTGTGATGTACAGGGGCGATTCCAATATTGAACGAAATAAATCAGATCAAAATGAAGTTGTAAGTCCATGCATCCACGCGTGTTATATTGCGATCCATGTTACTTCGCCGGTGCTCTGGGAAGATTTTAACCCGGTTTCTGCTTGCCGCGCAATTCGACGATGTGTAAAACTTCTTTATTGCAGAAGGAAACGTTTTGCAAGCAAGGCAGCTAAAACCCTGAATTCCCTATGAAAAAAAGGCGTCGATATTGGTTCATGATCCATGCGGTGGCAGCGCTGGCGTTCAATTTGGCCGGCCAGCAACCCGCCCGGGCCGATTTCGCATTAACCGGTGCGATGATTACGAACAGCTATAGTGGGACTGCGACGTTGCTCACCAATGGCCAGGTGCTGTTCGCCGGGGGAGTAAACAGCAACGGCTATCTGTCCGGAGCAGAGCTTTATGACCCAGCCAGCGGCAGGTGGACGAACACCGCCTCGATGACGGTTCCGCGTTCGTCGCACACGGCGACGTTGCTGGCCAATGGACAGGTGCTGGTTGCCGGCGGCGAGAACAGCAGCGGCATCCTTTCCAGCGCGGAGTCATATGATCCGGTTGCGCGGACGTGGGCAAAGACCGGTTCGATGACGACCAACCGCGTTGCTTTCACGGCCACCTTACTGGCTAATGGCCAGGTGCTGGCAGCGGGGGGCGACGGCACCGGCGGCTATCGTGCCAGCGCTGAATTGTATGATCCAGTCGCGGGCACCTGGACGAATACCGACTCGATGGCCACTGCCCGGTCGTTACACACTGCGACGTTGCTGACCAACGGGCAGGTGCTGGTTGCTGGCGGGAGCGGAAATGGGTTTATTTCCGCGGCCGAGCTGTATGATCCAACCAGCGGGACTTGGACGAACACGGGTTCCGCGCCTCCCCGGTCGTATCACACGGCGACGTTGCTGGCCAACGGGCAGGTGTTGGTTGCGGGGGGAGCCGACAGCTCCGGCTGGCTGGCCAGTGCAGTGTTGTATGATCCCGTGGCGGGGACTTGGACGAACACCGGCTTCATGCTCACCGCGCATGGCGAACACACTGCAACATTGCTGCCTGATGGACAGGTGTTGGTGGCGGGGGGACTGGGCACGAACGGACAACCCCTTGCTGAGGCTGAGCTTTACAACCCGATCAGCAAGAACTGGTCCGAAACGCTCGACCCCCTGAATATCCCCCGCGTTTTACACACCGCGACGCTGCTGCCGGACGGACAGGTGCTGGTGGCGGGGGGAGAGACCAACAATGTTGCCATTGGCAGCGCCGAGCTCTACCTGGACATGTTCAACTTGAAGATTTATTTGGAGCCGTCTGCCGCCGTCGAGGCGGGGGCGGAATGGCAGGTGGATGGCGGGATTTGGGAGAGCAGCGGGGCCACGGTCACCAATTTGGTGGCCGGTTATCACACCCTCTCCTTCAATACCATCCCCGGATGGCTCACACCTTCGAATGAAGTTTTGTTCCTAGGTTCCGGAGCATCCTACACTATCACGGCGTCTGATTATATTGCCGCCCCTGGCATCGGCGCCCTGCAAGTAGCCATCAATCCACCCTGTGCGGTGCTGGATGGCGCGCAATGGCAGGTGGATGGCGGAGCCTGGCAGAACAGCGGGGCGGTGGTGACCAATCTGGCTGGCGGCAGTCACACCGTTTCGTTCAGCTCCATCGTGGGCTGGAATACTCCGGGCAGTCAAGCCGTGGTGGTGACGGCCAACACCACCAACTCGACTGCGGGCAATTATATCGAAGGCTTGACGCCTGGCGTGATCACCTGGATCAATACCGGCGGGCCGGATCAAAATTGGAGCACTCCCGGCAATTGGGATTTGAACCGTGCCCCCACCACCAACGACATTGTGCGGATTCCCAACACGGGCGGAAGCTTCTGTCTGCTGGACGTGGACGCCACCGTAGCCGGCCTGGTGATTGGCGATTGCGACGGCGGTGGTTCAGATGGGTTGGAGATCAATGGCAACACCTTGGAGGTGACCGGTTCGCTGACGATTAGAAGCAATGCGGTTTTCCGGGTTGATTCCGGCATTCTCATGGGCACCTCCAATACGGTCGTCAGCGGGGTGCTCGGCTGGACCTCCGGCGGATTGGCCGGCACCCTGACGCTAGCCAGCAATAGTGTATTGAACATCAGCGGCAATCCCGGCGGCCAAAATTTCAGCGGCTGCACGCTTACCAATTACGGCACCGTGAATTGGAGTGACGATGCGTTGGCGGCCAACGGGAGTGTCGTCATTGACAATTTCGGTTTGTGGAACGCGCAGGACGACCACTATTTCGACGGCCCCAACGTCGTGTTCAACAATTATGGCACGTTCCGCAAGTCGGGTGGAGCCGGCGGTTATCCCGGCACCTTCTTCAACGGTGGTGTGGTCTTCAACCAGTTGGCCGGGGTGCTGGACGTCCAGAGCGGCACGAACGGATGGCTGTTGACCCTGACCAGCGGCGGCAGCTTCACGGGGGGCTACGTCACCACGAACTTCAACGGGATTACTTATTTGGCCGGCGGCAATTTCAATATCAATGGCACGCTCACCTGCACGAATGTGCTGTTTGGGGGTTCCTATCTGGTCGGGACGAACGTCATCAACGGCGGTTTGACATGGAATAACGGCCAATGGAACAATACCGTGGTCACGGTGACCAGCAACAGCGTGTTGACCATCAACAACTCCACCTATGGCAAGGGCATCAATGGCAGCATTCTCACCAATTACGGCACCATCAATTGGAGCGCTGATCAGATCAATGGCGATGGCGGCACGGTCTTTGACAATTACGGCGTGTGGAACGCGCAGGACGACCATTATTTCAGCGGCGGCAACTACGGCGCGGTGTTCAACAATTTTGGGACGTTCCGCAAGTCGGGCGGAGCCGGTGGCTATCCCGGCACGTATTTCACCAGCGGCGCGGTATTCAACCAGTTGGCGGGGGTGCTGGACATTCAGAGCGGCACTAACGGATGGCTATTGACCCTGACCAGCGGCGGCAGCTTCACCGGCGGCTACGTCACCACCAATTTCAATGGCATCACCTATCTGGCCGGCGGCAATTTCAATATCAATGGCACGCTCACTTGCACGAATGTGATATTTGCCGGTACCGATCTGATCGGGACAAACGTCATCAACGGCGGTCTGACCTGGCAGAACGGCCAGTGGAACAACACGGTCGTGACCCTCAGCAGCAACAGCGTGCTGACCATCAACGGCAAGAATGGCGAGGGTATCAGTGGCAGCATGTTCTCCAATTACGGCACCGTCAACTGGAGCGCCGCGGCGGTGAATGGCGATGGCGGCACGGTCATTGACAATTACGGCGTATGGAACGCGCAGGACGACCATTATTTCAACGGCGGGACAGCCGGCGTGGAGTTCAACAATTATGGCACGTTCCGCAAGTCGGGCGGAGCCGGCGGCTATCCCGGCACGTTTTTTAACAGTGGGGCGGTCTTCAACCAACTGGCCGGCGAGCTGGACGTGGAGAGCGGCACCAACGGTTTGCAATTGTCCCTGGTCAGCGGAGGCAGCTTCACCGGGGGCTACGTTACCACCAACGCCAGTGGGATCACTTATTTGGGCGGGGGCAATTTCAATATCAATGGCACGCTCACTTGCACGAATGTGCTCTTTGCCGGTTCCTATTTGATCGGCACCAACGTCATCAACGGCGGCCTGGCCTGGATCGACGGTTGGTGGAATGGGCTGGTCATCGTAAACACCAATTGCGTGATCACCATCGACGCGGCCACCTATGGCAAAACTTTCAATGGTCTCGTCATGAATTACGGCACGGTTAATTGGAGCGCGGATCAATTGAATGCCAATGGCGGTGCGGTGATCGACAATTATGGTCTGTGGAACGCCCAGGACAGCCGGTATTTCGACGGCTCCGTGGTCTTCAACAATTTCGGCACGTTCGTTAAATCGGGCGGGGTGGGCGGCTACCCCGGCACGTATTTCAATACTGGAACCACCTTCAACCAGGCCGGCGGGACTTTAAGCGTGCAGACCGGAGATGTGACCTTGGGCGGCACTTACAGTCTCACCAATGGCACGTTGAATTTTGGCATCAACAGCCCGATCGATAACGGCCGGTTGCAGCTTGGCAGCCTGACATTGGGCGGGACCTTGAGTGCCTACGTGAGCGGCGGCTTTGCCCCGGCGGTCGGCGAACAGTTCGGGGTCGTGGGCTCTTCCGACCTCAACGGCGCTTTCACCAGCATCGATGTGCCGGAGGGCATCTCCGTCTCAGACACCAACAACACGGTTTTCCTGACCGTGACCGGACCCGTGCCGGTGCAGATTCTCAACCCGCAACCGATCGGCACGAATATTTTCTTCCAGTTTCCGACTGCCAGCAACCAGAGCTACACCATCCAGCGGAACGACGTCTTGACCACCACCAACTGGATCGATTACACGAACTTTATAGGCAGTGGCTCGACGTTTCAGTTCCAAATCCCGGTGACGACCACCCCGGCGCACCGTTTTTTCCGGGTCCGGGAGCCATGAGGCCCCTTCGGCTGAGTCTGCGCGCATTTGGCACCATGTACTATATTCTCCTTAGTGAACGCGACCAGACCTTGGCTTGAGAAAATTCCGATGCCCGCGCTGCTCCGGCACGCGCGTTTGACCTATGGATTGACGATGCGACCTTCTTGAAACCACTCGATGGGAAAGCCAATCATATCGCAGAGAATGACGGCGCGGATGGACGGCGAATTTTGCGTATTCCTCATTGGGATGCGAATCAACCGCCCGCTAAAAATCCATAAATGGTTTCCCGTGGCCCGGGCGATGCCCAGAATGTTGCGCGAGCTTGAGACGCATAAAGAGCTGGGTTATCTCGGTGGTCATTTTTGGATCGGCCGCACCCTGATCTCGCTGCAATATTGGCGTTCCCCGGCGCATTTGATGGATTACGCCACGAACAAGAGTTTACAGCATTCGCCCGCCTGGGCTGCGTTCACGCGTTGGATAGGCGATAGCGGTGATGTCGGGATTTGGCACGAGACCTATGTAGTCACTCCCGGCTCCTTTGAAACCATCTACCACAACATGCCCCCGTTTGGCCTCGGTGGAATTGGCACGCTCATGCCCGCGACTGGCCACTTCCAACACGCCAAAGATCGTCTCCAAACGACCAAACTTTGAGCGGACGTAGGAATGATGTGAAACACGTCCGGCCGACTATTTCGTTTGGAAGAACCTGCGGAGCCGGGGCGAAGGCAAATCCAAAGACGGACCGGCCACACCCGTGTCTGGCGCGCGGTGGCCGGGCGATCGCAAGGCCATCCAGCGAAGCAGGGGAAGTGCCGGCAACTTTTCCAACCGTCTGGCGTCACCGGATGGCAACCTGAATTTCCAAGAAATATTTGACTCGCCGGGCTTTTTCAGTCATAAAGGAGCCGTTCAATCGGTGTTTGGGTAAGCTCAGAAAATTAAAGTTCACATAAAGCTAACTTTAACAATGAAAAAGAACTACTTATTAGTCGGTTTCGTCGTTTCAACTGCGGCCCTTTCCGCCGCAAACGCCTTGGCCCTCGATGCCTACCAGATCTTTAATGGCAGCGACACGACGGTGACGTATGATAATGCCTCCGGGTCATATCCCGTTATTACAGCCATCCTTTCCCAGCCGGGCACTTTTAACGGAATAACCTACACCAGTTGGTCATTTCTGGCGGCAGATTCTACGGGGTCGCTGGATTTGTATGGTGCTCTCCCCAGTGGCGGCACTTTTCCTCCAGCGGTCGGCGATGCCATCAGCGCTACCGGAACCTATTCTCCGTATCACCAGATCCCGGAAATTGAGGCCCTGAGCGCGATCACGTTGCAATCGACCGGCAATGCCGTGCCCCCGGATCAAGTTGAAACCGTCTCTGTTCTTAATCAGGCTACCCTGCCCCAGAACATTGCCGGTTCGTTGATACAACTGGACAATGTCACCATTTCCGGCCAGACAGCAGGTGAAGCTTTTGGGATTGCCGACCTGAGCCTGTCCGTTTCTGATGGCACTGGCAAGATGTCGTTTTACTATGACCCGACATCCTATTCTGTGGCCAGCGCGCTCTTGGACGGCTTTACCATTCCCACTGGCCCGGTGGACGTCGTCGGAATTGATTCAGTTTATGCAGGTGCGGGAGAATTCATTCCGATCTCAATTCAACCCGTTCCCGAACCCATCTCATTGAGCCTGGGTGCCGCGGGTGGTTTGCTGGCGTTGATCTTGCATCAGCGCCGGAAAGCTTGATCCGCGGATTTATCCCTTCCAACCGGCGCATCTTCGGATGCGCCGTTTTCTTTGCCGGTGGCCCTGGGTGCGGTGGTTCTGCGGGCAGGACAACCGCCTATAAACAGCCGTGTCTGGCGCGCAATGAACGGGCGGCCGTAAGGCCATCCGGCGACCATGAGCAGACAGTCGAAAAACCAGATCGGGTGCCGGCAATTCTTTCAACCGGCTGGCGTCACCGGAATGTAACAAGTTTCACAAGGGAAATATTTGACTCGCCCGGTTTTTTCAGTCATAAAAAGTGTCGTTTAGTCAGTGTTTGAATAAGCTCTGAAAATCAAAGTTTGCTTAAAGCACATTTTACAATGAAAAACAATTGTTTATTGGTCGGTTTCATCATTTCAACCGCGGCCCTGTCTGCCGCAAACGCCTTGGCCAGCGACGCCGCCACCATCTTTGGTGATACCAGCGGCACGGTCGGCGTGACGTATGACAATGCCTCCGGGTCATATCCCGTAATTACGGCCATTCTTTCCCAGCCGGGTACGGTGAACGGAAAAACCTACACCAGTTGGGCATTTCTGGCGGCAGATTCCACGGGGTCGCTGGAGTTGTATGGCGCCCTCCCCAGTGGCACCACTTTTACGCCAGCCGTCGGTGACGCCATCAGTGCTATTGGAACCTATGATCCTTATCACCAAGTCCCGGAGATTGAAACGCTGACCGGAATCACGCTGCAATCGACCGGCAGCACCGTCCCCCCGGCTCAAGTTCAAACCGTCTCTGCTCTCAACCAGGCCACCCTGCCCCAAACCATCGCTGGTTCGTTGGTGCAACTGAATAATGTCACCATCTCCGGCCAAACAGCAGGTGAAACTTTTGGACCTGGAACTGCTAGTGCCAACGACCTCACCCTAACGGTAGCAGATAGCACCGGGAGCATGTCGTTTTACTATGACCCGACTGTCTATTCTGTAGCCAGCGCCAACTTGGACGGCGAAACCATTCCCACCGGCCCGGTTGACGTCGTCGGCGTTGATTCGGTTTATGACGGTGCGGGAGAATTCATTCCGATCTCAATTCAACCCGTTCCCGAACCCATGTCATTGAGCCTGGGTGCCGCGGGCGGTTTGCTGGCATTGGTCTTGCATTGGCGCCGGAAAGCTTGATCCCCGGATTTATCCCTTCCAGCCGGCGCATCCTCGGATGCGCCGTTTTCTTTGCCGGTGACCCTGGGTGCGGTAGCTCTGCGGGCAGGACAACCGCTTTTAACTGGAATCTCCGCCGGCACCGGACCGGACGGGGAGTTCGCTGGTCAAGGAACGAGCGGGTTCGGAGACCGGCGCTCCAGTCGCGGCCGGACCCGCTCCAGAGGTCGTAATCCACAAAAGAAACGTTTCTTTCCTTGATTTTGCCTCCGTTTCCCCGTTTCATTTTGCCGAAGGATCAATTCATTCGACCTGAATCATGGCTTACAAAGACGTTACCCCGCCCGCCGGCGGAAAAATTTCAATCCAAAACGGCAAGCTCAGCGTGCCGGACCACCCCATCGTCCCGTTCATCCGCGGCGACGGCACAGGCCCGGACATCTGGGCCGCCAGCGTGCGCGTGATGGACGCCGCGGTGGCCAGCGCCTACGCGGGGCGGCGGAAGATTTCATGGTTTGAGGTCTTTGCGGGCGAGGAGTCGTTCAAGAAATTCAACAACTGGCTGCCGGATGACACGGTGGAGGCGTTCAAGGAATATCTCGTGGGCATCAAGGGCCCGCTCACCACGCCCGTCGGCGGCGGCATCCGCTCACTCAACGTGGCGTTGCGCCAGATGCTGGATCTCTACGTCTGCCTGCGGCCCGTCCAATGGTTCACCGGCGTTCCCTCGCCGGTAAAGCACCCGGAAAAAGTCAAGATGGTCATCTTCCGCGAAAACACCGAGGACATTTATGCGGGCATTGATTTCGAGGCCGGCAAGGAAGCGGCGCTCAAAACAATCGAATTTCTGAAGGCGAATTTTCCGAAGGATTTCAAGAAGATCCGCTTCGGCGACACCCCCGATCTGGTCGGCGTGGGCATCAAGCCCGTGTCCAAGACCGGCACGCAGCGGCTCGTGCGCTCGGCCATCGAATACGCCATTGCCAATCATTCCAAGAGCGTTACGATTGTCCACAAGGGGAACATCATGAAATACACCGAGGGCGCCTTCCGCGATTGGGGATACGACATTGCCAAAACGGAATTTGGCGCGGTGGAACTGGACGGCGGCCCGTGGTGCAAGATCGCCGCGGGCAAACCCGGCGCCGGTCTCATCATCAAGGACGCCATCGCCGACATCACGCTCCAGCAGGTGCTCACGCGCCCGACGGATTTCGACGTGATTGCCACGCTCAATCTCAACGGCGACTATCTGAGCGACGCGCTCGCGGCGCAGGTGGGCGGCATCGGCATCGCGCCCGGAGGCAACATCAATTATGTGTCGGGCCACGCAATTTTCGAGGCCACGCACGGCACCGCGCCCAAATATGCCAACAAGGACGTGGTGAACCCCGGCTCCGTGGTTTTGTCGGGCGAAATGATGCTCCGCTATCTGGGCTGGACGGAAGCTGCCGACCTGATTCTGAAAGGTCTCAACGGAGCGATCGGCTCCAAGAAAGTCACCTACGATTTCGCCCGCCTGATGGATGGCGCCACGGAAATCAAGTGCAGCGCGTTTGGCGACAATATCATCGCCCACATGTAATCTATCGCAGGGCCACGCTAAAGCGGGGGTGTTTTCAAAATCAGATTGCTTGGCCGGAGCGAGCCCTGTGAACCTCAGCACCCTCCGAACTCTGAGAAAAACCCAGCCTAGTTCGCCGGCTTCCTGACCGGCGACGCTGCTGCGGGTCACAGACCCGCGCTCCGGTCGCAATTTGGAAACACGCAAGGGTTCGTGCCCGTTTTTAATTTATCCCTCATTATGCTATAATATTCCAGGCGTCAATTCATATGGACGGCGAGTGAACACGGAACGTGTCTTGGGAGTCCAATGAATATAGAGTGGAGGCGTTATGAAAAACGGGTCGGTAGCGAAACGGGGCTTGTGGTGTGGGTGCTTGGCGGCCGCCGGGGTCATCTTTTCCGGCTGCGCTACCATCACTGAACACACCCATGCCTATTTGGGGTCGCCTCAATTCGCTCCAACCGCTCCCCAATCAGTCCGGCTTCTTGCGGCGGCGCCCAAAGAGCCCGTCGTGCGCCTCGGCGAAATCGTCCTTTCCGCCGACGGCAATCCCCCGCGCGAAAAATTGGAGCAGAAACTAAAAGCGGGCGCGGCGCGACTCGGGGCCGACGGGGTGTATATCGCTTCGGATCAGACACATATTTACCCGGTGGAATATTGGGACTGCTGCGGCCCGGCGACCGAGGAATACTGGCATCGTCTCGTTGTCGGCGTGGCTTTCAAGGACAAATGAAGCCAAAGAAGGAGAGACGTTATGAAACGGGTAATGATTGCGGGAGTGATCGTCGGAATGGCGGCCGGGCTGTCGTCCTGCGCTTCGCGGGAACACACCCAGGCCGGGATGAATTATAATGGCAACTACGCCCCGGTGGCACCGGTCGTGGCATCCACCAACTGGCCGCTGCGTTTTGAGGACAAGGGCACGGATTTTACGGTTTTCGAGCCGCAAGTGGATTCGTGGGATGGGCACCAGTTCGTCGGGCGCTGCGCTGTCGCCGTACAGGGTCCCCATGACCCAATCGCGAACTACGGCGTGTTCGGTTTTAATGCGGTCACCCTGGTCGATAAATCGGCCGGCACCGTTAAACTCGCGAACTTTCGACTGACGAGCGCGGATTTCCCGTCGAACCGGCAGCGGAGCCAGGATTATGTCGCGGCACTGACACAAAATTTCCCGAAGCAGGCGCCGCCGCTTTCCCTGGAAAACTTGCAGCGCGGTTTGAGCGTGGCCCCGCCGCCCAAGCGCGACTACTTGGAAAACGTGCCGCCCAAAATCATCATGACCACCCAGCCGGCGGCGCTCGTCTATATCGACGGCCCCCCGGCGTTGCGTCCGATCCCTGGCACCGGCCTGCAGCGAGTGATCAACACGCGGGTGCTGCTGTTAAAGGATTCGACCGGGCAATTCTATTTGCATCTGTTTGACGGCTATTTGCAGGCCGCGTCGATCAAAGGGCCGTGGACCGTGGCGACGCAGACGCCAGCCGGGGCAGCGCAGGCTGAAAAGCAGGCCGCCGATTCTGGGGAAGTTGACGTCATGCCGGGCACGCCGGACGCCGTGACGCAAAAGGAGCCTTCGTTAAAATCCGCGCCGCTGCCGCAAATCCTGGTCGCCACGACTCCCACCGAACTCATCCAGTTCCGCGGAGCGATCCAATATGCGTCCATTCCCGGAACGAGTCTGCTTTATGCGGCCAATACTTCGGGCAATGTTTTCAAATCCGTGCAGGACCAGCATATTTATTTGTTGATTTCCGGCCGGTGGTACCGGTCGGCTTCGCTAAACGGTCCGTGGCGATTTGTGCCCGGCAACAAATTGCCGCATGATTTTGCCGCGATTCCCGACGACAGCCCCAAGGAAAACGTGAAGGCGAGCATACCCGGCACGTTGCAAGCGCAGGAAGCGCTCATTGCCAACAGCATTCCGGAGAGCACCGGCGTGGCGCGCACGAACCAGATGGCCGCCCCGCAATTCGACGGGGCCATGCAGTTGGCGCCCATTGAAGGGACACCGCTCCAATATGTGGAGAACAGTTCCACGCCGATCATCGAAGTTGACCCGCAGTCGTGGTACGCCTGCGACAACGGCGTCTGGTATGAGGCCAGCTCGGCCAACGGGCCCTGGATGGTGGCCACTGAGGTTCCGCGGGTCATTTATACCATCCCGCCCAGTTCCCCGCTGCATTACCTGACCTACGTGCAAGTGTACGGTTCCAATCCGGAGACGGTTTATGAAGGGTACACTCCCGGTTACCTGGGCACGGAAGTGGCCAGCGACGGGACGGTGGTCTATGGCACCGGTTACGGTTACAACCCGTGGATCGGATCGGTCTGGTACGGCCCGCCGGTCACGTACGGGTGGGGCTTTGACGACAGCTGGACTCCGTGGTGGGGATGGGGTTTTGGCTGCGGGTTCGGCTGGGGTTTTGGGTTTGGCTGGGGCGGTTGCTTTCCGCCCCGGCCCTGGTGGGGCGGCTTCGAGCACTGGCGTGGCCACGATGGCGACGGCTGGTGGCACGGGGAGAATCGTGGCGCGTGGGCGAATGCCGATGCCAACATTTACGGCCGGGCCAACCAGTCCGCGCTGGTTGGGGTGTTCGCGCGCCGCGGCGTTGCCAGCGGGTTTGGCCAGGCGTACAACTCGCGGACCGGCTGGCTGCAAGCCGGCCAACAAGCACGCTTTCGCAGCGTTGCAGGACGCAATTTTGCATACAACAATCATTACGCAGCCGCGAGATTTGGGGATCTGAACCGCGGTTACCGGACATATTCGAGCGGCGCCTGGTTCGGCGGCCGGAATTGGCCGGAAATTCCCGGGAACGCTTT
Organism: Verrucomicrobiota bacterium; assembly: GCA_049509875.1. Classification (GTDB taxonomy): domain Bacteria; phylum Verrucomicrobiota; class Verrucomicrobiia; order Limisphaerales; family UBA11358; genus UBA11358. The sequence goes on from JBEKZM010000006.1 coordinate 30,835, forward strand.
CCAGCGGGGCGCCCCGGCGCCCTTGGGCGGACCTGCCCCGCATGGCATTTTTGAAGGGCCCGGTCGGGGAGGCGGCCCCGGCGGCCCAAGCGACGGCGGGCACGGCGGCGGTTTCCGCGGCGGTGTTGGGTTTGGTGGTGGCCGCGGTGGGGGCGGAGGCGGCGGGCATCGGTAAGATCGTTGAAAGGTTAGCGCTCCGGGCAGAGCGCGGGTGTCCGCCACGGACACCCGCTTTACAATCAGGTCTAAAGCGCGATAACTCTTGCACGATTCGCCAAGTAAAGGAAGTTTTGGACCAGAATGACAATTAAGCCGGCGCTATAGATAGGCCTGGCTTGATTTTTCCCCGGCTTGAGACCAGATTTTGAAAAAACATAAAAGGGGCTGGCCAAGGAGCAGCCCCGAAATCATGCCAAATTCCCCAACCGCCGAAATTTTGCCGAAATTGCCACGAAATTGCACTTTTTTGGAATCGGACTGGCAGGCCCTCGCACCGTTCTGGTATCCCGTCGCGTTTTCGCATGAGGTCAAAGACAAGCCGTTCGCCGCGAAATTGCTGGACGAACGCCTGGTCGTATTTCGCGCAAACGGTAGTGCCGTCATCGCCCGCGATTTATGCCTGCATCGCGGCGCTCCGTTGAGCTCTGGCCGGATGGAAGGCAACGAGATCGTCTGCGGTTACCACGGTTTCCGCTACAACGCCGAAGGGCGTTGTGTTTGCATCCCCGCGCATCCCGGGGCCGCCATCCCGCCTAGATTGAAGGTGCAAACTTTTCCAGTGCGGGAGCGATACGGTTTGATTTGGACGCGGCTCGTGGACAACGGCCCGTCGCCGTTTCCCGATTTCGGAGAATGGACGGATCCAAACTTCCTTCAGGTTCTGCCGAGCAGCGTAGAACTTGACGCTTCGGCCGGCCGCCAAGTCGAGGGCTTTCTGGACGTCAGCCATTTTGCATTTGTCCACGTCGGGACATTTGGCGAACTCGACAACCGCGAGGTGCCGAGTTATCCCGTGGAACTGACTCCCGCCGGTTTCCGCGCCGATTACATCAGCACCGTCAGCAATTATTCAAGCGGGTTCAAACATCTCAACCCGCCCGGGTTCAAATGGCGGCGGCTCTTTGAAACCTGGCTGCCCTTCACCGCCAAGCTTACCGTGTTTTTTCCCAAAGACGGGCAACTGCACATCCTCAACGCCGCTTCGCCCGTGTCGGCGCGCAAGACGCGCGTCTTCGTGCCCATCTGCCGCAACTTCGACCGGGACGCGCCGCTGCAGCCCACCCTGGATTTCAACCATCAGGTCTTCTCCGAGGACAAGGCCATCGTCGAACAACAATTTCCCGAAGACTTGCCGATCAACTTGCAGGAAGAAGTCCACATCCGCGCCGACAAGAGCTCCATCACCTACCGGCAAGGGCTGTCCAAACTGGGCCTGGGCCGCAGCTTCACGTCATGAATTCAACGCGCAATGGTTCCCTCGATCTGCCCGTGGGGTTCGTCCGTTGGCACGAACAACTCGTTTTTGTTTTCCAAGCCGAAGGGTTTCAAATTGATGAGCAGACAATGCTTGTTCGGCATGGCGATGTGGATTTGTGAGAGTTGAGGCCCGGCTTTTAACGCCGCCCCGCCCATTTGAAACAAAGTCCTTTGCACGGACGGGCTGAATTTTTTCGCGAACACGGCCAGCATCGCTGCCAGAATTTTGTTGTTTGTCTGGGCATAGCTCCGGGGCCTTCGGGCGTACGTCCAGGTCGACCTCAGCTCGGTGGCAAAGATCCGATCGCCCGCGTCCGGCAGCGTGGCAAATTCATCGCGCCAGAATTTTTCAAAGCCCGACGCAGTCGTCTTCATGATGAGCAATTCTTCGATGCCCGATTCAACCAGGCTGCCGTCCCGGGTGGCAACGATCTTCGCGATGGGTTTCGCAGCGTTCCTTTCGCTGAACGAATGCGCCTCCGGCCGGCCGTTCACGACCAGGCGACTCCAGCAATGTTCGGTCAAATTGACCTCCACCCGGCTGATATGCCGGTACGTCTTGAGGAAATGCCCGGCCAGCGTCAGGCCGAACTCCTCGGTTTCCTCGCCCAGCCTCTGCTTCGCCAATACGTTGACGATGTTCTTCATCGAATCCGTCGCCACGACAAGGCGGTTGTCGGCCTTCGTAAATGAGGCGTCGAAATCCCCTTGTAACATCACCTGCACTTCGAGTTCCTTGACGGAGTGCCGCCGGCCCGCGCGAAAAACCTTCAGCACGCGCACCCTGGCCTTTCCGTAATTGTGAGCAATTAATTTCATCAAAGCCTGGAAAAGGATTCGTCCAGAACATCCAGCACAAACTCCGCATCCGTCTGCGTAATGCACATCGGAGGCGCGAAGCGTATCGTCTGCCCCCAGAGTCCGCCTTTGCCCAGGAGCAGGCCGAGTTCACGCGCGGTTTCAAGCACCTGTGCGCATTCCGCAGAAGCGGCCGCCTTGGTCGCGCGGTCATTCACCATTTCGATGCCGATCATCAAACCCCGGCCCCGCACATCGCCGATTATTTTGTGCTTTTCCTTCAACTTTGCGAGGCCGGCCTGAAGGTGATTGCCGAGTTTGTGTGCGTTGCCCTGCAAATTCTCCTGCTCAATGATCTCCAAGACCGCCCGGCCCATCGCACTGACGACAGGATTTCCACCAAATGTGTTGAAATGGACTTTGCCCACGAGCGATTGCGCGATCCTGTGCGTCGTCACTACCGCCGCGAGCGGACAGCCGTTGCCAATACCCTTGGCCATGGTGACGATGTCCGGAACCACCTCCTGCGTTTCAAATCCCCAGAAATGTGTTCCGGTACGGCCAAAACCGGTCTGCACTTCATCCGCGATGCATACGCCCCCCGCCGCCCGCACATATCCGTAAGCCTGCTTCAGGTAACCCGGTGGAAATTCGACAAATCCCCCGACGCCTTGAATCGATTCGGCAATGTACCCGGCGACCTTGCCGGGTGTCGCGTAATCAATCAACTGCTTCACATCGTCCGCATATTTCCTGCCCGCGTCCGGGTCGTCATAGCCAAACGGTCCGCGATAGGGATAAGGTGCGAGCGCGTGATGCACGCCAAAACTATGCGGCACATTATATTTCCAATGGCTGTGCGCCGTGACGCCCATCGTGCCTGCGCTCCCGCCGTGATACGCATTGCGCAAGGCGATGATGTCGTAATTTTGCGTGTAAGCGCGCGCCATGAGCAGCGCGAGGTCGTTTGCTTCCGAGCCGGAATTGACAAAATAGCAGGCCTTTAATTCTCCCGGCATCTTCGCCGCAAGCTTCTCCGCATATTGCGCAACGTTTGGGTGGAGATAAATCGTGGTGGAATGCTGATAAATTTCGTTCTGCCGGTTTGCCGCCTCAACCACCCGGGGATGACAATGGCCCACGCTGACGGTCACGATGCCACCCAAGCCGTCCAAATAGCGTTTGCCGGTTTCGTCCCAGACGAATTGCATGGAGCCTTCCACAATCATCAGCGGCGTCTTGTAGTAAAGAAAGATGCCGGGGTTCATGAACTGCCTGCGCAAGGCGAGCACGTCGGCGGCAGAGGGCCCGGTGTAGTGCTGCGGTTGATGATGGGTCGGCGGGAGGGCTGGTGTTTTCATTCGGCGGCGTTTTTGTTTCTTAGATCATTTTCTGGCGGGCGGGCGCAAGTTTTCGTCCGGCAATATAGACGACAAACGCCACCGCAAACCCGACAAACCACGCATAGTTGTAAAGATGCGCCAGGAAAGACGGCACGCTGCTCGCGGACAACAATTTCACGTTGACAAGAAATCCCGGCAAACTCGGCAAGGCGCCCACGATCAGCGCCAGCAAGGCCACCAAACTGAAGCCGTTTGTAAATCTGAAATCGCCATGGGAATGGTAGAGCGCGAGAACCTCAAGCTTGCGCCGACGGCAGACGAAATAATCCGCAATGAGAATTCCGCCAATTGGTCCGAGCAGCGCACTATAGGCGATGAGCCAGGTGAAAATATAGCCAGTCGGGTCGGCGACGAGTTTCCAGGGCATCATCAGCACGCCGATGATGCCCGTGATGAAGCCGCCGAGCCGGAAGGAGATTTTGCCGGGCGCGAGGTGCGAAAAATCATTCGCTGGAGAAACGACGTTCGCCGCGATGTTCGTGGCGAGGGTGGCGACGCACAGCGCGAGCATTGCCACCACCAGCACGGCCGGGTTTTTGAAACGTGTCAGAACTTCGACCGGGTCCCAAAGCGTCCGGCCGAAAATGACGGCCGTTGCTGAGGTCACCGCGACACCAATGAAGGCAAACAGCGCCATCGTTAGCGGCAGGCCGAGGGCCTGGCCGATGATCTGGTCTCGCTGGGTTTTTGCATAGCGTGAAAAGTCGGGAATATTCAGTGAAAGTGTCGCCCAAAAACCAACCATGCCAGTCAGGGCGGGGAAAAAGTAGCTCCAGAATTTTCCGGCCTGCGCCTGGCCGGCGTCGAACTGCGACGGCTGCGAAAGAATGGGCCCCCAACCTCCCGCGGCGCGATAGGCCCACCACAGCAACAGCAGGCCAAGAATAATGAGCAGAGGGGCCTTGATGTTCAGCAGCCAGCGGATGGCCTCAATGCCGCAATAAATCACCCACAAGTTGATGCCCCAGAAAAAGAGAAAGCACAGGAATTGTCCGCCGGTAATGCCCAGCCAGTTCGTGGCCTGCTCGGGGCTGCGTCCAAAAATCACAACGCAAATCTTGTATATCGCTTCGCCGCCGATCCATGTTTGAATGCCAAACCAGCCACACGCGACCAGCGCGCGAAGGACTGCCGGCACATTCGCGCCCAGCGTGCCGAAGGCCGCACGACAGTAAATCGGAAATGGGATGCCATAGCGGGTGCCGACATCCGCATTGAGAATGATGGGAACCAACACAATGACATTGGCCAGAAAAATCGTCAGCACTGCCTCCCACCAGTCCATGCCACCGCTGATAAGCGACGACGCGAGCATGTAAGTGGGGATGCATGCGGACATGGAAATCCACAGCGCCGCGAAACTCAGCGCACCCCATTTGCGTCGCGCCATCGGCACCGGGGCCAGGTCGGCATTTGACAGACGGCTCTGGCCAATGTCCACTTCCACATCGGGTGCATTGGCCGTGAGACCGGAGGAAGTGGCGCTCATGTTGATTTCAAAAATGGCTCGGCTCGCGCTGGAGAAACTTTCCGTGGCCATGTTTGCCGGTAAATATCCCGTCGCGCACGGCCACTTGTCCGCGCACGGTCACAACGCTCGGACGTCCCTCGATTTTCCAGCCTTCGAAGGCACTGTAATCCAAATTCATGTTTTGCGTCTTCACGGAGATCCGGCCCCGGTAATCCCGGTCATAGACGACGAGGTCAGCATCGGCGCCGGGCTGGATGCTGCCTTTACGCGGGAACAGGTCGAACGTCTTAGCGACCTGCGTGCTGGCGACGTTGACGAAGGTGTGCAGGTCAATCTTACCGGACTTCACGCCGTACGTGTAAAGCAGGTTGATGCGTTCTTCCAGCGATGGAATCCCGTTGGGGATCTTGGTGAAATCATTCCTGCCCATCTGCTTCTGGGTGTTGAAATCAAAGGGCGCATGGTCGGTGGCAACGGTTTGCACCAACCCGTCGCGCAATCCGTTCCAGAGAATTTCCTGGTTCCGTCGGTCGCGCAGGGGCGGCGACATGACATATTTCGCACCCTCAAAATTGGGCTTCTCCGCATAGGTTTTATCGAGCGTCAGGTATTGAATCAGTGTCTCGACGCTCACGCGAATACCGCGCTGGCGGGCGGCAATGGCCTCATCAAGTGCCTCCTTGCAACTCAGGTGGACGATATAAGTCGTCGCGCCGGTAAGTTCGGCAAACGTCATCAAGTGATGGACCCCCTCGGCTTCGACCATGGGCGGACGGCTTTCGTAATGCTGGGCGGCATCAGTCTTGCCCGCGGCAATCAATTCCTTGCAGCGCTCGGTGACCAGCGTTTCGTTCTCGCAATGCGCCGTGACGATGACGCCGAGTTCCTTTGCCAGCTTGAGGGTGCGATACAACTCGGTGTCGTCCACGCCAAAAGCGCCTTTGTAAGCGAGAAAGATTTTGAACGAGCTGATGCCGCGCTGCACGATTTCACGCAGCTGCGCCTCCGACTTCTCGTCGAATTTCGTTACTCCCATGTGAAAGGTGAAATCGCACGCCGATTTGCCAACCGCCTGGCTCAGCCACAACTCGAAGCCATCGAGGGCTTCATCCTTGCGGGCCGGACAGCACATTTCAATGAGCGTCGTTGTGCCGCCGACCAGCGCGGCACGGCTGCCGGTGAGGTAGTCGTCCTTGGCGAGCGTGCCCATGAATGGCAGGTAAATATGGACATGCGGATCAATGAAGCCGGGAAACACAAACTTCCCTGTGGCATCAATTACTTCCGCGCCTTTGGGCGGGCTGATGCCACGGTCAATGCGCGCGATGGTTTCGTTCGTGCAGAGGATGTCGGCCACGTAGCGCTCGCTCGCGGTCACGATTTCGCCGTTTTTGATCAGCAGGCTCATGTGCGGAATCTCATTTCCTCTCCGTGTGCCAGATGTCCCCTTCGCCGTAGCCAAACCACCGACTGGTCGTGACCTTCTGCTGCGTAAAAAACTGAACACCCTCTCGTCCCTGCATGTGCAGGTCGCCAAAAAAGGACTCATTCCAACCGTTAAAAGGAAACCAGGCCATGGAGGCGGGCACACCGATGTTGATGCCAATCATGCCCGCCCTGGCGCGATGCTTGAATTCGCGCGCCGCCTTGCCGCTGCGCGTAAAAATCGAGGCCCCGTTGCCATACATTGATTGATTTGCCAGCTCGATGGCCGCGTCCAGATCGTCCATGTGCATCACGTTCAGGACCGGGCCGAAAATTTCCTCCTGCGCCACCATCATGCTGCTTTGGACGTGGTCCAAGATGGTCGCGCCGACGTAAAAACCGTTGGGCGCTTCAGCGATTTTCACACCGCGACCGTCGGCCAGAACCTTGGCCCCTTGCTGCTCTCCCAGGCTGATTAATTCCTGCACCCGATCACAATGTTGCCGGGTTATCACCGGGCCCATGCCCGGTTGCGCCTCGCGGTCGGTGGGCCCCACCTTGATTCGGCGCGTCGCTTCCACCAACGTGGGCAGGAGCGTTTTTTCCGCACCGCCAACGACCACCGCCGTCGAGCCCGCCATGCAGCGCTCGCCGGCACAACCGAAAGCCGCTTCGATGACTCCCCGCGTGGAGTTCTCCACATCCGCATCGGGCATGATGATCACGTAATTTTTCGCACCGCCATTAGATTGAACGCGCTTGGAGTGCTTGGCGCCTATTTCAAAGATATGGCGCGCAGTTGGAGTTGAGCCCACAAAAGAAATCGCCTTGACTTGGGGATGCGTCAGCAAGGCGTCCACGACTTCGCGACCACCGTGAACGATGTTCAGCACGCCCCTGGGCAGACCGGCTCTTTCAAGCAGCCTCGCAATTTTGATGGTCGTTAGCGGGACTTTTTCGCTGGGTTTGAGGACGAAGGTGTTGCCGCAGGCGATGGCAATGGGATACATCCACAACGGAACCATCGCCGGAAAATTGAACGGCGTGATGCCGGCGCAAACCCCAAGCGGCTGCCGGACGGCCTCGCAATCAATCCCGCGGGCCACGTTTTCCAGCACTTCGCCCATCATGAGCGAGGGCACGCCCAGCGCAAACTCAACCACTTCGATTCCGCGTTTCACATCGCCACGCGACTCGACGAGTGTCTTGCCGTGCTCGCGGGTGTTGCTGCGGACGAGTTCCTCGAAATTATCGTCCAGCAGCATTTTAAAACGGCCGAGGATCCGCACGCGTTCGACCGCTGGCGTTTCCATCCAGTCTGAAAAAGCAGCCTGCGCGGCCTCGACGGCACTATTCACTTCCGCGGCCGTGCCGGCGGGACATTCCGCAATGATTTCACCGGTCGAAGGATTAAATACCGGCGTGCCGGCGAGTTTGGGCTGCACCCAATCGCCGCCGATGAAGAAGGGACATGGTTCAAATGCCTTGCTCATGGTCGCTGTTGCCATTCTTGTTCCGGGTGTGCCACCAACATTGGGAACCGTGCCCTGGATTGCGTAAGGGCAAACCCGCGGGTACATTCACCGCCTTCAACCGATTCCATAATGCATTGATCAAAACCATGGATTTGGTGTTTTCACCGCGCCAAAGAGTCTGACTGTTTCACAAAATCGATGCCGCTCCATTCCGCGTCACTCTTAAGCGCTTTCGACCCGGCGGCGGCCTTTTGGGCGGCTTTGCGCTTGGTCTGGCGCGTTACCAAATCGGCATGCGTGGTGAAATAGTCCAGGCTCTTGCCCTTGAAGTCTGCAATCGTCCCAAACTTGTGTTTATCCATGAAGGCGAGCAGTTGATCGCACATCAGTTTGACGTGTTCGTAGCCGAACTTCATCACGCCGGTGCAAACTTGCACAGTATCGCCGCCGAGCAGAATGAACTCCGCCGCGTCGCTGCCGGTTTCCACGCCGCCGATGGCCGACAGCGATCGTCCCGGAAAATCCTTGCGGATGAGCTGCGCGCATTCCATGACCATGCGCAGCGCAATTGGCTTAACGGCGCGTGACGAATACCCCCCCGGAGTGGTGAAGCCATCCACGCTTGGTTCGGGACGCAACGTGTCGAGGTTCACGCCCATGACACAGCGGATCGTGTTAATGGCGCTGATGCCGGTGGCGCCAGCCTTGAGCGCAGCCCGGCTGGGGTCTTCAATGTGGGCAACATTGGGAGTCATCTTCGCCCAGACCGGTATTTTCGCGACGCTCATCACCCAGGCGACAACCTCGCCGAGGATTTCGGGGTTCTCGCCCATGGCGGCGCCCATTTTTCGCTCCGGCAAACCATGCGGACACGAAAAGTTCAGTTCAAATCCGTCCACCCCGCATGCCTGACAGCGCTCCACGATTTCGATCCAGGCGTCCTTGCGATATTCCTCCATGATGGAGGCGATGAGCACACCGTGGGGGTGCAGGTCCTTGCACTTTTTGAATTCTTCCTCCCACAACTTGAACGGCCGGTCACTGATCAGCTCAATGTTTTCCCAGCCGATGACCTCTTTTCCGTCGCTGGAATGCAGCTTGCCATAACGCGGCGAAACATTGACGACTTTCGAGGCATCAAGGCTCACCGTCTTGGCGATGACCGCACCCCACCCTTCCTTGAAGGCCTTGCTGATGACGTTGAGGTTCGTGCCCGGCGGCCCCGATCCGATGATGAAAGGATTCGGCAATTCGAGTCCGTCAACGGCTGTTGCTAATGTCGGCATACGTGTCTTCCTTGTACTGACTAATCACTTTTAACTCGCTTTGGGCGTATTGGCTACAATAATTTGCTGAAAAAGGACGTATGGCGAAAGAGGAACACGCATTTATGAGCAGTTTCCGAATCTGTCCGGCGCCGCAGACAAAGCTGGCAAGCGCCTGCGAAATTGTCCTCAATTCTTCCAATGCACATACTCAATCCAAAGCGCACGATCGCTGAGCTAAAGGAACTCCGCGCACTGACCGGCGACGACAATGGCGCACAGCGTGTCGCCTTTACGCCCACTTGGGTCGCCGCCCGCGAATGGTACCGGAAGAAGTTCGCAACGCTGCCCGTTGAGATCCACCGCGACGCCGCCGGGAACCTATGGACGACGCTACGGGGTGAATCGGAGAAATGCCTGCTCATTGGCGGCCATATCGATTCCGTGCCGAACGGCGGCTGGCTGGATGGCTGCCTGAACGTGATGGCCGGTGTGGAGATTCTGCGCCGCATCAATGCGCAGTATGGCGGCAAGCCGCCAGTGACAGTGCGGCTGGTCGAATGGGCAGATGAGGAAGGAGCCCGGTTTGGCAAGAGTTTGTTTGGCTCGTCCGCCTGCTCCGGCAACCTGGACATGAACGAGGCTCGCGGTCTCGTGGACAAACAGGGAATCAAGCTTCTTGATGCGTTGAAGAATGTGGACATCGATTTCGAGCGAGTCAAAGACAGTGGCAGGGAACTGGCAAGCGCCGCTGCCTATTTGGAATTGCACATCGAGCAGGGTCCGGTCCTGCTGGACCTGGATTTGCCCCTGGGCGCAGTCCTTGGCACATTCGGGGTTGAACGGCACGCCGTCACCTTCCACGGCCAGGCAGCTCATTCGGGCAGCACGCCGATGAACCGCCGCCAAGACGCCTTCCTCGCCGCCGGGAAGATGGGTTCCGAGATCTACCAGATCGCCGAGCGCAGCGGCAACGGCGTTTGTACCATTGGCTCCTGCACAACGCGGCCGGGCATCGTTACCAGTGTTGTGGAGGAATGCCGCATCACGCTGGACCAGCGCCATCTCGATGCCGCCAAACTCGCGCGGATGTTGCAGGAGGCCCAAGATGCCGGCGACAAATTCGCCAAAGAGAGCAACGTGCGCGTCTCCTGGGAACGGCTGTGGCAAATCATGCCGCGCCCGTTCAACGAAGACCTTATCGGGCTCTGCGACGAGGCCATCCGCGAGACTTGCGGCCGGTCGCATCGCCTGCCCAGCGGCCCCTTGCACGACGCCGCCGAGGTTGCGGCCGCCGGTGTCCCGACCGTGATGATGTTCGTACAGAGTCTGCGCGGCATAAGCCACAACAAGATCGAGGACACCAAGGAAGAACACCTCGAACTCTGTGTGATCGCGTTTGATAAATTGGCGGAAAAGGCGATCGCTTGGATCAAATCGCGAGGTTGAAGATTGGAATGATATGCGCCGATGGACGATTTCCGAAATCAACTCGCTGTCGCGCGATGAGTTTGTCCGCATTGCGGGGCCGGTTTTCGAACTTTCGCCATGGATTGCCGAATTGGCCTGGAGGCAGAAGCCTTTCATGAATCTCGAACATCTGTATCGCGCAATGTGCGAAACCGTCGAAATCGCCGGCGTAAAAAAGCAGCTCGCCCTGATTCGTGTGCATCCCGACCTCGCCGGGCGGCTGGCACTGGCCGGCAAACTCACAGCGGAATCCGCGAATGAACAGTCGAGCGCCGGCCTCGACCGGCTGTCGCTGGATGAGATCGGGCGGCTCCAAAGAAACAACATGGCCTATAAAAAAAGGTTTGATTTTCCCTTCATCATTTGCGCGCGGTTGAACCAAAAGGAATCCATCCTTGCCGCCTTTGAACGGCGTTTGCAAAATCCCCGCGAACAGGAGATCAAGACGGCGCTTGAAGAAATCCTCAAAATCGCGAAACTTCGACTGCAGGACGTGGTTGCCCAATGATTATGCCAGGCAGATCAAGCACAAATGAAGGCCGCACAGAAAATCATGCGGCGCATTGAAATGCTCGCAAAAATTTCGGACGATCCGGGGAAAATCACCCGGACATTCGCGTCGCCGGGGATGCGCCGGGCGAATGAACTCGCGGCCCAATGGATGCGCGAAGCGGGAATGAGAACGCGCGTGGACGCGGTGGGCAATCTCATCGGCCGGTTTGCCGGCGGCAAGCCTGAGGCAAAAATTCTTTTGCTCGGCTCACACCTCGACACGGTTTGCGGTGCCGGAAAATTTGATGGAACCCTCGGAGTCGTCCTCGCCATCGCCTGCTTGGAGAATTTGCACCATCAGAAAGTCAAGTTGCCGTTCGCCATCGAAGTCTTCGGATTTTCCGATGAAGAAGGCGTTCGTTTTCAAACTGCCTGCCTTGGGAGCAAGGCGGTTGCGGGCTGTTTTGACACCCGGGATTTGAAGCGCAAGGATGCCACTGGCACTTCAATGGCTGAGGCCATCAAAGATTTTGGCGGTAATCCGGCGCAATTAAAATCAACGCGGTTGGATCCGGGAAAATTGCTCGGTTACGTCGAAGTCCACATTGAGCAGGGCCCGGTTCTCGAGAGGGAAAACGCGGCCGTGGGAATCGTAACCGGGATTGCCGGCCAGAGCCGCATCCGCATTAGCTTCTCGGGCCGGGCTGGCCATGCGGGTACCGTGCCCATGAGGCTGCGCAAAGACGCCCTGTGCGCGGCGGCGGAATTTGTCCTGGCCGTTGAAAATCTGGCGCGCCGGACAGTTGGGCTGGTGGCGACCGTGGGCCAGATTTCGGTCCAGCCCGGGGCCAGCAACGTAATTCCTGGCGAGGCCGATCTGACGCTTGATTTGCGCCACGCGATGGATTCTGTCCGCCAGCGAGCACAAGACCACTTAAAACGCACCGCCTTGGGAATCGCCGCGCGTCGAGGGCTTAAATTGAACCTGAAAAGTTTAAACGACGCCGCAGCGGTTGACTGTTCCAAAGAGCTGTCGGCCCAATTGGCGCTTTCCGTCGGGCGATGCCAGAAGAAGATTCCGCGATTACCAAGCGGCGCAGGCCATGACGCAGCGGTCATGGCCGGGATTACACCGGTCGCGATGCTGTTTGTCCGATGCAAAGGCGGCGTCAGCCATCACCCCGATGAATCCGCGAAGGCGGAGGATGTCCAAGCAGCCTTCAACGTATTGAACGATTTCATATTGCGACTGGCACAAGCGCATGAGCACATTTGACCTGATTGTTCGCAATGGAAATGTGGTTGCCTGCCAAAGTGAAACAGCCTCTGATATCGGCGTCTGCGGGGAGCAAATCGTCGCGGTCGAATCCAACCTGCCCGGCAAGGCGCCGGTAGAAATTGATGCCAGCGGCTTGCACATATTTCCCGGGGTGATTGATGCGCATGTCCATTTTAATGAGCCGGGGCGCACCAGCTGGGAGGGAATCCGGACCGGGTCGCGCGCCCTGGCCGCGGGCGGCGGCACGATGTTTTTTGACATGCCGCTCAATGCCCATCCTCCGACCTGCGATGGGCCGAGTTTCGATTTGAAACTGGCGGCCGCCCGGAAGAAGTCCCTGACGGATTTTGCATTGTGGGGCGGCTTGGTTCCCCAAAATCCAGACCGCTTGGAAGAGCTGGCCCGGCGAGGCGTGATCGGCTTCAAGGCGTTTATGGCAAACAGCGGCATCGAAGATTTTTCATGCGTGGACGCGAAAACGCTGCGCGAGGGCATGAAGCGCGCGGCCAGCCTGGGCTTGCCGGTTGCGGTCCATGCCGAAAGCGAAGCACGAATCAAGACACTGGCGGCGGAAAAAATCGCCGCGGGAAAAATCACCGTACGCGATTATTTGGAGTCGCGCCCGGTCACAGCGGAGCTGGAAGCGATCCAATGCGCAATCGAAATTGCGGGGGAAACCAGGTGTGCCCTGCACATTGTGCATGTCAGCAGCGGCAAAGGAATAGCCCTGGTCTCCGCGGCAAAACAAGCCGGCGTGGATGTTTCATGCGAGACGTGCCCGCATTACCTGGTGCTGACCGAAGACGACGTCGAACAACTCGGCGCTGCCGCCAAATGCGCGCCGCCATTGCGCACCAAAAAGCACCAAAATGAACTCTGGGAGAGATTGTTCGCTGGCGAAATCACCACGATTGGCTCGGACCATTCGCCGTCGCCGCCCGACGTGAAAACCGGCCGGGACTTTTTTGCGGTTTGGGGAGGCATTTCCGGTGTGCAACACACGCTGTCTTTGCTTTTCGAGGCAAGGGGCCTGAGGGGTTTTTCGTTCGCTCAAATCGCACAATTAACCTCATTCAACGTCGCGGAACGATTCCGCCTGCCGAAAACCAAAGGCCGGATCGCCGTCGGCGCCGATGCCGACATTGCCCTGATCGACCTGGCGCAAAGTTTCTCCGTTCGATCGCCGCACTTGTTTTACCGCCACAAGCAGAGCCCCTACATTGGCCGCACATTGACAGGGCGAGTCGTTCGAACCATCCTGAGGGGCAGGACGATTTTCAAGGACGGCAAAATCGCCGGCACGAATCACGGACAACTGGTCAAGCCCTTATGAAAAGCAGTCTCACCCGCAATGTAATCAAACGCAACTACGCGCTGGTCACGCCCGACGGCCAGGTGCCAAGTGTGCTGCCGGGCTGGACCGGCTGCACTCCGTTCGTCTTGATTTCACCGGCGCTCGGAGCGGGATTCTCGCAGTTCCTGATGAACCTTGATTCGACAAGCGAGGGCGTAGGCGAGACTGGAAACGACGAATGGTTTCTTTATGCGATCGCCGGAAACATGGTGGTAAACGGCATGGCATTGAGCCAAGGCGGATTCGCTTTTTTGCCGCCGCAGACAAAGTACGAGGTCCGAGGCGCGATCGCAAATTCACAATTGCTGATTTTCAAAAAAACGTACGAACAACTGGCGGGACAACGGCCGCCGGAGCTTTTTGCGGGCAACGAAAAAAATATTCCCGAGGGGCCATTTCTCGGCGATGAACGGGCCCGGTTGAAAACGTTGATTCCGGATTCGCTCGCCGCTGACATGGCGGTGAACGTTTTCACCTTCGACCCTGGCGCAACATTGCCGTTCGTGGAGACGCATGTGATGGAGCACGGAATGTTATTCCTTGCCGGCGGTGGCATTTACCGGCTGGACGCCGACTGGCATCCGGTGACGGCAGGCGATGTCCTCTGGATTGCGCCGTATTGTCCGCAATGGTTCATCGCCGCCGGCCCGCTGACGACGCGCTATATTTATTACAAGAACATCAATCGTTTGCCCGAGTAAATGAACCTCACCGTTGATACGTGCCGGCTGCAAAAAGAGATTGATGAACTCGCGCTTATCACTGAAGCCGAGCCGCCGGTCGTCACGCGCATATTATTTTCCGAGGCGGATCTCCGCGGCCGCGACTTCGTGAAGCAACTGGCCCGCGACGCGAGACTCGTCGTTCGGGCGGATGCAGTCGGAAACATTTTTGCCCGCTGGGAGGGCACCGACCGAAAGCTGTCCGCAGTGGCCACCGGTTCACATGTTGATGCAATTCCCAACGCAGGAAAATTCGACGGCGTCGTGGGCGTGCTCGGCGCAATCGAAGCCATCCGGGCGCTGAAGCAATCCGGTTATCGGCCACATCGGTCTGTCGAATTGATTGTGTTCGCCGCAGAGGAACCGACCCGTTTTGGCATTGGCTGCATTGGCAGCCGACTATTGTCCGGTGTGCTGGCCGCGGAAGCGGCCGCCAGCCTGAGGGATCGGGACGGCAAGAGTCTTGATGAATGGCGACAATGCGCCGGATACGCCGGCCCGTTGGATTCCATCTGTCTGCCCAAGGGTCATTATTCCGCCTTCGTGGAATTGCACATTGAGCAGGGACCAATCCTGGAGCGTGAAAATATCCGTATCGGCGTTGTAGAAAAAATTGCAGCGCCAAGCACGCTGCGAATGCTTATGGCAGGTGCGGGCGGACACGCAGGAGCAGTATTGATGCCTGATCGCCACGATGCAGGTCTGGCCGCGGCGGAAATCGCGCTGGCGGTGGAACGGGCGGTAACCGGCACTGGCAGTCCGGACACCGTGGGCACAACCGGGGTTTTCCGCATCGAACCCGGCGCCGTAAACAGCGTGCCGTGCCGCGCGTTGTTGGAGATTGACGTGCGCGATACCCGGGTGGCCACGCGCGACTCGGCTCTCGCAAAGATTGAATCTGCGGCGGCGGAAATCTGCCAACGTCGTGGTGTGACTTTGCAGGCAGACCGGCTCAATGTGGATCCGCCCGCCATTTGCGACCGGTCGCTGCTTGAAACGATTGCCGCGGTTTGCCGGCAATTGGGATTTTCATACCGCAAAATGATCAGTCGCGCGTATCATGACACCCTATTTATGGCGCAAATCTGCCCCAGTACGATGATTTTCGTCCCGTGCCGAGCCGGCATAAGCCATCGCCCAGATGAATATGCATCGCCGGAACAAATTGCGCCAGGGGTGCAAGTCCTGGCCCAATCATTGGCACAGTTGGCTGGGACAGCAACGACAATCTAACGGATAGGATTGACGCAACGCACAGCTTCGTGGTTGCACGGCAAGGCGACGTAATCGCAGAAGGCTGGTGCCTGATCGGGTCTTCTGCGGCTGCGCCACCTTGGTTCAACCGGAATAATTGAGCGTCAAGGCAAGGGCGGTTTCCAAGGAATGGATATTCACGGGCTTGATCAGGTGGGTCACGAACCCCGACGCCAAACATTGTGCGATGTCTTCCTCCATCCCGTAACCGGTCAGCGCTATTCCTTTCAAACCAAACGTCGTCCACAAGTGTTTCATCAGGTCGTTTCCATTTTCGTCGGGCAGTCCGATGTCTGAAATCACTAAATCGATTTTTCCGTCGGCCGAAGCTTTTCTGGCTTCCTTGGCGTTGGCGGCCGAAACGACCTTATAGCCTCTGCGCGATAGCAAGTTGGAGAGCGCAACCCGGGTGGCCTCATGATCCTCCACTAGTAGAACTGTTGATGATAACGCCCCGAGTACCAGGCCAGCGTTTTTCGATTGGGAGGCCGGCGGGAGCAAAGCGGTTTTTTCAGGTTCGACCAAAGGCAGTTCAATGGCAAAGGTCGATCCTTTGTTTGGACCGTCGCTCACGGCAGATATCCGGCCCCGATGCATGTCCACAAGTTTGCGGGCGATCGCCAGGCCCAATCCAAGTCCGCCGAAGCGACGGGTTACGTTTTTGGTTTGATCGCCTTGCGAAAAGGCCTCAAAAATTCGTTCAGTTTCTCCTGCGGTCAGGCCTATTCCAGTATCGCGAACAGCAATCTGCAGGTGGTTTTCGGCGCTGCTAACGGAGATCGTAACCCGGCCTCCTGGGGGTGTAAATTTTACGGCATTTTTAAGGACATTCCAAAATATTTGCTGCAAGCGCACTTCATCGCCATAGACATGTCTCTGTGCCGTATTGAAATCAAACCGCAAACCGATCTGTTTTTGATTCAACTCGGGTTGGACGATTCGGATGGTTTCCGCCAGGATGATTTTGAGATCAACGACCCGAAGATGAAGAGAAAGCTTGCCATGGGCAATGCGGGTAATATCAAGCAAATCATCAATCAATCGGGCTTCCAACTCGATATTTTTGCGGATCGTTTCAAAATCCGCTTTTATTTCCGGGGTGAGCGCAGCATTTTCGGAAGCGTCGCTGGCAATCATGAGGATGGGGTTCAGTGGAGTGCGCAGCTCATGGGAGAGTGAGGCGAGAAACTCATCCTTGGCGCTGTTGGCCGACTCGGCCTTTTCCCGGGCCAGGCGCAATTCCAGGTTCGTGTTTTCCTTGTCAACGGCCGTCGCCAGGTATTGCGCGATGGTGCTCAACAAGCCGGTTTCCTCGGCTGCGATGTGCTCGCGACTCCAGCTGGCAAAACACAGGGAGCCCAGGCTCTTCTCATGGAGACGAAGGGGAATGACAATCGCGGAGGAAATTTTGGCCTCCTTCAAAAGGGCAAACCCGGGTTCCTGGCGGTTTTTCACAACATTGAAAATGACGGGCTGCTGGTCATCGGCCACCTTTGAAAAAAGCACAAATTCAAGGAACTGATTTTGCAATTCGTCCGAGACGCCTCCCGCCGTGTACAGCCTGACCGCGCCCGATTCAACCTCCCGCAGATAGAGGAAAAAAGTGTCAAAATCCAGAAGCTCCGCGATCTTGAAAAAGAGCTGGCGAGCGGTCGTGCGCGGCTCGTCAGCTTTCAATAGGTGGACCAACGCCCACGAAAGAATTTCATCGCGACGATGTTGCCGACCGAGGCTTTCAGCCTGGATTTCACGTTGCGTCACGTCTTCAATCACCACGATCACGCCGCAAACCTGGCCGTCAGAAAGCAACGGAGCGACCCGGGCCGTCTGCCGCATCAGGCCACTTTCATGGCTGCTTAAAGGTGATTTGAGCGGCAAAAGATAATGGTGCAGCGCGCTGGAAAGCACGCTGGATTCCCCATCCAAAGCCCTGTGAAATGGCACGGTCAGTTTGCGCTGGTCGAGTTCGGGATAAATTTCAAAGAGCTCGCGGCCGACGACTTCTGAGCCTGACATCGAGCTGTGCGATGCCATCCACCGGTTCCAGCTTTGCACCCGCAGCGATTTATCCAGTGTGACCACACCGTATGGGGCAAACTGCTGGATCCAGGAAAGGAGGGCCACTTCCCGTTTTTTCTTTTGATTTTCTTCAGATTCCGTCATCGCAGCTTCTCGTCACTTAAGTTCACGCTCCTCCCATTTCTTCAGTTCCACAAGCAGGGTGGCGAGCGAAGTCACCCCCAGAATGATGACCAGGTACCCGCGCACATCGCTGGCCCGAAGATGAAAACAGGTGTGAATGATCAGGGCATATTCCAATGGCTGGTCCTCGATGACCAAGGAATGAAGCACATTTCGTACTGACTCAATCTGGAGGGCTGGCACGGTAAACGAGACCTTGACTTTCAGCAGGTTGCCGAAGGCGCCGAGGCATGCGTTTAAGACGATGTTGCCCACCTCGGTAATGACTTCACGCGCCGCGCCATCAAAACCGGACATGGCAGGGCGGTCGGTGAGCAACCGATTGAGCAGCAAGGCTGCCTCGCGATCGAGCACCAGAATGGCATTCCCCCTGATGGTCCCGGAAAATACCTGGTTGACACTGGCTACTTCGCCCGAAACCACCCGCAATAGCTTTTGTGTGATCTCCGGAATCGTATGGACAGCAACTTCGGGAACTTCAAGAGTAATCCGATGGCCTGTCAGGTCGGAGAGAGCGGCGGCCGCGCGGGCATAACCGATATTGATCAGTTCGGTTAAGGCGTCCTTCTGACTCGGAGTCAATTCCACGCGGTTTCTCCTTTCCAGACGAGGTCAAGCACCTCCGCCAGTTCTTCCTCGTTAATGGGCTTGTTGATCATAGCCGAAGCGCCGGCGTTCTTTACGAGTTCGCGCGTTGACCTCTGGATGTCCGCCGTCACAACCACCACCGGCAGCGAGGGGTTTAGTTCCTTGAGTTTTTCCAAAACCTCCAAGCCATACATCCCGCTCATCAGCATGTCCAAAACGACTGCGTTGTGATGGCCGAGGGCATATCTTTCCAAAGCCTGGGGTCCGTCAGAAGCCTCTTCGACTTCATGCCCGAATTCCTCCAGCATCTTTCGCGTCAGGCGGCGCGCCAAGCCGGAATCATCCACCACCAAGATTTTTCGTTTCATAGCCGATTATTGATCTCCTTTGCCATGGAAGTGAGCGGAACGGCCCCGTCGCTAAGGCCAGACTCCACCACACACCGGGGCATTCCATAAATAATACAGGTCTCTTCGGACTCGGTCAAAATCATTCCTCCCTGTGCCTTGACCCAGGCGGCGCCTTCAGTGCCGTCGTTGCCCATGCCCGTCATGACCACGCCAAGCACCCGCTTGCCATAGGTCTGGGCCGCTGACTGAAACATGACATCCACCGAGGGTCTATGCGGTTTGCCCAGTGGCTGATGGGAGAGACGGACCTTGACCACCCCCCCCGAATCGCGTTGAAAAGAAAGGTGCCGGCCCGCCGGTGCGACCAAGGCCTGCTGGGGCAGCACGGCGCAGCCCTCAAAGGCCTCTTTGACAGGCAGTTGCGAAAACTCCGCGAGTTTTTCAGCGAATGGACTCGTGTAGCCCACCGGCATATGCAAAACCACCACCAGTGGCACGGGGAAATTCTTGGCGAATTGGGGCAGGAGATAGCGCAACGCCTGCGGTCCGCCGGTGGAAATTCCCAGTATGACAATGTCAAAATTCCGTGCCGCGCGCGCGGCCATGGCTGGAGCGAGCGCCAAGTTAACGAGCGGAACCGTCGGGTAGGTCACGTCTGCCGCGGCTTTGACTTTCTCGATTAATTCTTCACGGATCAGCCGCAACGCCTCGGTGGCCAGGGCGGTGGGTTTTTGGACAAAATCAATGGCCCCAGCCTCCAGCGCTTCAACGACATGCTCCGTATCCTGGGGCGAGGCGGTCAAAACGATGATCGGTACAGGCCGGCGCGCCATTTGTTTTTTTACGAACCCAACCCCGTTGAGTTCCGGCATGTTGAGGTCGCAAGTAATCACATCCGGTTTCAGGGTCTCCGCCATCGCCAAGGCGTCTTCGCCATTTTTCGCGACGCCGACCACATCAATATAGGGATTGCTGGAAAGTATTTCGCGGATGACCTTGCGAACAAACGCAGAATCGTCCACAACAAGTGTTTTAATCAAGCGCATGTCACCGAATCCGCACATAGGCGAATGCATTGCCAATTTCCCTCAATTCAAAGTCCGCGGTCAGGCGCAAAAGCGACTCGGAGGCGCCCACAAACAAGTGGCCGCCCGAGGGCATTTTTGCGGCCATGTTGGCCACCGTCTGCCGGATGGCATGGGGCGAAAAGTAAATAAAAACGTTCCGACAAAATATGGCGTGCACCCGGGCCAGCACAGCCACATCGCCCGAATAAGACAAGTTGGCCTGCCGAAACTTTATTTGTGACCTGATCGGTGACTTAAGCCGGAAGGCACCCGCCAGCGGTTCAAAATATTTCAGCCTCAGGGCGGGCGGGAGGCATCGGAAGGACCTTTCCCGATAGATAGCCGCTTCCGCTTTTTTCAGTGCCTGGGAACTCGCGTCACTGGCAACGATTTCAATGGGATGGGACAACCAGCCCGCCTCGGCCAAAGCCATGGCGATGGAATAAGGCTCTTCGCCAGTGGCGCAGGCCGCGCACCAGATTCGAAACGGGCTGGCGTGATTTCGGAACCAGTCGGGAATGACGATTCCAATCAACGCATCGATCTGGGACATTTCCCGCCAGAAATAAGTTTCCTGCACCGAAAGCGCTTCCCACGCTTCATCCCATTCCACTGGGTGGCTGTCCTTGAGCGCATAATAGTAATCCAGAAAAGATTGATGCCCGCGCGCGCGGGCCAACGGCTCCAATTTTTCCATCAAGGCATCCAGCCGCGAATCTTCAAAATAAATTCCGGTCTTGTCATGAATCAAATCGCGCAGCAATTGGGGCACGCCGTACGGAATACGCACGGATTGGACTTCAACGTTCCGCAATAAACTGCTGAATTTCAGAGGACAACCTTCTTATATTGGATTTATTCGAACATTGGCTAATTGCCGCCGTTTCGACTTTTGACTGCCGCGCGGGGGGCACGCTTTTTGGGGAGCATGCCCCGGACGATTTTGGCCTCCTCGGCATTTGTTTTCGAGATTTCCTGAATCTCCCTGATTTTATGAAGGATTACCGCGGCGGACTTTGAATTTTCAAGATTCGCTCCGGTGACCAATTTTATTTGTTTGGTGATATTGGCCGAGCTGCCGCGGATATCCTTCAAGGCTTTTGCATGTTCTTTCATGGCTCCGCCAGCCTCCCGCGCCAGCTTTTGAAAGTCGGCTGCTGCCACCGAGATTTCCAGGCCGCTTTTGGCCTGCTCGCCCATGGATTTGGCCAGGCCGCCCAATTGCACCATAAGTCTTTCGGTTTCTTTCGAGATTTGTTCAACAGCCGTGGATTGTTCAGCCACGGCGCGGGTCGTGGAGGCCGCGCCTTTGCGCATGGACTCCACGGCCTGGACAATCTGAACCGCGCCCGCTGCCTGTTCGGTCATGGCCTTGCGAATCTGCCCAGCCCCGTTGGTGGTCATTTGCGCGGCCTTCACCACTTCGCGCGCTGCCTTGGCCTGTTCCGTGTTTGCCTGGGAAACCTCCTTGGCGCCTTTTCGCATTTGCAGGGCCGCCTGAACGATTTGCGCCGCTCCCTTGGCTTGTTCGGCCGTGCTGACGGCGATTTCGCGTGCCTGGAGGGTGGTCGTGCCGATGGCCTCGCTCACTTTTCGGACCACGGCAACTTGTTCATCGGCCGCCCGGCTGATCTGGGCCGCCAGTGACGAACTTTCACTGATACCCGCCAATATGATTTTCAAGCCCCCCAGGCCGGCCTCTGAAAGACGGTTGCTTTCTTCGGCAACTTGGAACGCCGAATTCGCGGATTCAGTGGCTTCACGAGTTGCGTCTTCCAGCGCCCGCACAATTTCAGAGATCTCAGCGGTCGCCTTGGCGCAACGGTCTGCCAAATTTCGGACTTCCTCCGCCACCACCGCAAAACCGCGGCCGGCTTCCCCGGCGCGCGCCGCCTCAATGGACGCGTTGAGGGAAAGCAGGTTGGTCCGCTCAGCGATGACGTTTATGGTGTCGACGATGCCCGTAATGTCGCGTGTCCGATTGTTAAGCTCACGCATGACGGTCGTCGATTGGGTCATCGTGCCGGAGACCTTCGCAATTCCCAGGATGGATTTCTGGATGGTCTGACCGCCTTCCTCTGCCTGCCGCGAAACGCGCTGGGTGATTTCCTCGCTGCGTTTGATCAGGCTGTTGATGGTGCGACTGGATTGATCCAATTGAGTGGCGCTGCTTGCAGCTTCGGCGGCGGCCTGTTTGATATTATCCCCGTTCTTGGCCACCGCTTGGATGGACTTGGCCATCTGTTCAATGGAAGTGCTGGTCTCCTCCACGGCGGCGGCCAGGCTTTCGCTCATGCCCCCCACTTCCTCGATGGAAGATGCCATTTCATTGATGGCCGAGGATGCTTCTTCCGCAGCCACCCGGAGGTCGTCACTGTTGCGGGAAACGTTTTTGATGGACTCGCCCATCTCTTCGATCGCGGCCGCGTTTTCTGTGATGCTGGTGGCCAAATCTTCCGTATCGCGCTTGACAGATTTGGAGGAAGCGGCGACTTCTTCCATCGCCGTTTTGATTTCCTGCCCGGAAGTCGCCATCCCTTGGGCCGCGGAAGTGACACTTTGAATCGAGCTCGCGAGATGTTTCGCGACCGCCACCGTTTGCGTTGCGCTAGTGGCGACTTGCGCAATGGTGGCGGACACCTGTTCGGTGGAGGCGGCGATTTCGTTTACCGCCGAAGCGGTTTCCTCCGCGGAAGCAGTAACGGAGGCGGCCTTTTCAGCCGTTTGTTTCAGCGACTTCGCAAG
The DNA here is from genome assembly GCA_049509875.1 of Verrucomicrobiota bacterium. GTDB lineage: Bacteria > Verrucomicrobiota > Verrucomicrobiia > Limisphaerales > UBA11358 > UBA11358. Next base: position 53,671 of record JBEKZM010000006.1, read on the forward strand.
TACGTCCGTCTCTGCGGTGGTGGCTTTCAAGCCTGAATTTTGCTTATCGAAACCGCCCGTTAAACGATCCGTAATTTCGCCGATTTCCACCAGCGAGGCGGGTTGAAAATCAGGGTGCGAGCCAACGGATATATCTGGAGGTGTGCTTTTTTTTGGCATAATTCAAGGGGTATTAAGATTGCGCATTTCCTGAGGCAATGGGCTGGTTGGTTTGCGGCAGTTGAACGTCGTCCACATTTAAAACGGCCTCCAAGTCGAGGATCAATACCAGTTTTTCACCCAGCTTGGTCACCGCCGTGAGATATTTATCGTTGATCCCTGTGAGCATCGTTTCAATCGGCTTGAGGCTGTCGCCGGAAAAACTCTTGAATTCGCGCGCCGCATCCACAATCAGTCCCACGGTCCGGTCATGAATCATGGCAAAAACGATGCGGGTGCGAATGGTGGTGTCGGTTCGGGGGAGACCAAAACGCACCCTCAGATTCAATGCGGGGATGACCTGCCCACGGGAGAACACGACCCCGTCAATGGCTGGATTGGCATTCGGCACCCTGGTGACGTGCTCAAACATGGCGATATGGCGCACGCTGCTGCTTGGCAGGCCGTAAACATTTCCCGCCAGCTCAAAAAGCACGAACGATTCCAGGGTGGCATTCATTTTATTGGCACGCTATCAGCCGGTTCATTTTTCCTTAAAATTAAAACCTCGGACGGACGGACATTCCCGGAGGTGAGGGCCGCGCCGTCCAAAATCAAAACCGGCTTGCCATCTCCCAATTCAGTGGCGCCAGACACACCATTAACCTGGATTAATGGATCACGAAAAGCGCGCACGACCACCTCACGCTGGCCCAGAACCTTTTCCACCAGAAGCCCGACACTTCCCCTTTCCGATGTGATGACGAGGATGGACCATAATGCCTGGTAATTGCTTTTCAGATTAAAAAGTCCTGCCAGACGGGTTACGGGTAATACTCCGCCTCGATAGGAAACCATTTCAATGCCGTCCACACTCTGGAGGTCTGCTTCCGGCGCATGAAAGATTTCGCGAACTGAACTCTGCGGCACCGCACAGGTCTGGCCGGCGGCGCAGACGAGCAGCGTTTCTGCAATCACCACGGTCAATGGGAGACGCAAGGTGAATTGGGTGCCCCTGCCTTCATCGCTTTCGAGGGTGAGTTTGCCGCCCAGTTCATTGATGGCGGTTTGCACCACCGACATTCCCACGCCCCGGCCTGAAGTCCGGTCCGCTCCCTCCCGGGTGGAAAATCCCGGGGAGCAGAGAATGTTCAAAATAGTGTCATTATCCGCCGTCATTGGTGTTTTCAGGCCCAACTGTTTGGCCCGTTCGAGAATTGCCTTTGCATTGATGCCTTTTCCATCATCGCGCACCTTGATGATAACGGAATCCCCGGCCGCCAAGGCACTCAGCTCGATGGTTCCTTCCTCGGGCTTTGACATCGCCGCCCGTTCCGCCGCGGTTTCAATTCCATGGCCGAACGCATTGCGCACCATGTGAAGGAGTGGATCTTTGAGCTTTTCGACCAGGTATTTGTCAATGGCGATTTCCTGCCCCGCCAGTTCCAGCCGGACCTTTTTCGGCGTTTGGCGCGAGAGATCGCGAACGACGAAGGGAAGGCGGGAGAAAATTTCCCCAATGGGAATTAGCCGGATGCGCATAAGGTCTTCCCTCATCTGCCGCAGCGAACGGCCGAGCATCCGGTTGACATCTTGGACGCCGCGCAAATCGATCGTGCGGCCGCTCGCGCCCAGCCGTCCGATCTCAATATCCAATCGCGAGCGATGGATAACCATTTCGCCCACGACTCGCAACAGGTCATCCAGACGCTTGAGATCAACGCGGACGACATGGGAGGGAGCGAGGAAGGGATTGTGCGCTGGCTCTTGAGCCTCCTGGGGACCGGCGGGCCAAGGCGGCGGCGGTGCGGGTTCACTCATCGCCTCGATGGTGACGCCCTTGGCGGCCCAGGATTTGCCGTCTTGGGGCGCCTGTTCTCTCCCAATTAGAAACTCAAAGGTGATGATTCCCCTGCCTTTAACGACCGGCGTGGATTTAAGAATCTCGCCGGCCTGCGAAAGTTGCTCGCGGATGGTGTTGATGTTTATTTCTTGAGTGTTCAGTTTCTGGGAAGGAGAAAACGTGTACTTCCACACACTCAATCCGCGCAGCCTTGCCCTTTCCAAATCGTTGGAAGGCATCGCGGGACCGCCCGGCCCTGGCGAAGGGGCGGTGCCAGAATCCGGTTGGCTGGGGCATTCGCTTTTTATTTCAGCCAGCAATGACCCATAGCCCGGCAGGGGATCCTGGGTGCGAAAAGCGGCGACGATCTGTTCCAACTTGCGGGTTGCCGAACTGAGAAGATTCACCGTTTTCGGGCCCGTCTGGAGTTGCCCGTTCCGAATCAAGCGAAGCAAATCTTCCGTGGCATGAGCCAAGACTTCGGCCGGTTCCAAGCCGGCAATTGCCGAAATTCCCTTAAACGAATGAAAATGATGGAAAAGCTCCCCGACAATTTGCGGTTCTTGTGGTCTGCTGCCAGGCGTTTCAAGACTGAGTAACGCACGACGAACGTTTTGCAGATGTTCGTCTGCCTCGGTAAAAAAATCATCCAGCAGCTCCTGACTTAAACCCGATGAATTCATTTCCCTCATTGCTCGGCTGCGGATTTCCAAGGAAGCAAATTTTCCAGCCCGGCCGGCCGAGGGCGATTAAGCGGATCAATCCCGGATCGTTCAAGAGTCCAGCGAGGGTGAAATGGACCGTTTTTACTCGACGGCATAAGCTGCTTATCCTTGTTCGGAGACACGTCTGAAATTCAAACTCAAATAAAGCTTTGAATGACACCCTATTCTGTACCGAAATCTCCTTTTGTCAAGATGGGCAGGACTGGCCGCGGCGGGGCCGGTCATGCCGGTGTCCAGGAGGCAGTCGCACGGTAATGCGCTTTTTAACCTCCACTCGCTGTACGAGACTGAATTCGCCAGGCACAGCTTCATGATGGCCGGTTCAGTTTATTGGCTTCAGATGACGTGCATGGAAAGACAAGGCGGGAACGACTGGCCAATGGATGTTTTGCTTTGGCGAAGCACTGTCCATTGAGTGGCCTCGCAAAACCCCAACCGCAGGTTTGGTTACCATGCAAAACGCAATCAACGGAAGGGAGTCTGTAAGCTGATCCCGCGTGATGGAATTGGCAACTGCGGCCCAAATATTGCTTGGAAGAAAACGAACTTTATGAAAGGACAAATACACTTGGCCGGTCAAACGGCCACAACCAAGCAAACTTCGCATTCAGCCAAAGTGCAGGTGGACCGGCGGATCTGGGGCCGGGATCTCAAGCGGGTTTTGTTTGCGCTGCTCCTGGCCGCAATGGCCGCAAATTTCTCCGGCTGCCTGATCGTCCACGATGATGAGGGGCATCCCCATTGGCGGTGGTATCATCATGACGACGATCACGATCATTGAACGCTATGATTGTGAATACTGGTGTCCGCGACTTTGCACGACATCATGCAATGCGCATTGCATTTCAGTGCCAACCTGGCTCGGACAAAATGAATTTCACCATAAATCCGCTGATTGGGAGAGCTTTTAATTCTGGCATGGTTCGGGCTCACCTTACGCATGCTCCAATGTTGTGATGAGACAATCTGTAGCTGGAAAGTGGGCGGCGGGCCGCGTTGATTTATGAAAATAAGCAAAACCGTCAATGGCAAGGTGACGCTTCGCGGCCCCGTCGATTCTGAATCCGAGAAATCAGGAGCGGTGGCCTTGGCCAGGAACATTGCCGGTGACGGCAATGTGGACGATCAACTTGAAGTAAATCGATCCGTAAAACAACATAAACAAGAAACACAAGAAACATCGAAATTATTATGTCTAAATCATCTGTTATCTGTATAGCTAAAACCGAGACCCAGGCCATCAACATCGTGGATCGACTCAGGGCGGAGAGGTTTTCCAGCAACGATATCTCCGTGCTGTTCCCGGATAAAAGCGGCACCAAGGATTTCGCCCACGAGCAACATACCAAGGCGCCGGAAGGGGCCGCCACTGGCGGTGTGACGGGCGGCGTTCTGGGCGGCGCCTTGGGCTGGCTGGTTGGTATCGGCGCGCTGGCCATCCCCGGCGTGGGACCTTTCATCGCCGCGGGACCCATTATGGCAGCCTTGGGCGGAGCCGCGGTCGGCGGCGCCGTGGGTGGCATTACGGGGGCGCTGATTGGCTTGGGGATTCCGGAGTATGAGGCCAAGCGTTACGAGGGGAAGGTAAGGAATGGAAATATTTTAATCTCCGTCCACACGGAAGACCGGGACGAAGTTCGCCTGGTGAAGGAAATCTTTACGAATGCCGGGGCGGAGGATATTTCCAGCACTGGCGAATCCTCAGCGCCCAAGGAAAGTGCGGAAACAGGCGCCTACGCGACGCGACGGTAATTCGGTCCTTTCGGGGCGCCGCCTCGAGTGCAATCTTGCGGCCGGTTCAGTTGCAATGAGGACAATAAAGGTTCTACGCACAACTCTGCATCCAGCCCCGGCTTTGCCGGGGTTCTTTCTTGCTCGTAACCAACACCAAGGTCGGCGCGACGGAGGATGCAATGCGTTTGCGACTTCCGCGGCGAATTGCTAGCGCAGCGCGAAGGCGGGTGACGAATTCGACGACCTGGCGACAAGAGCACCAAACAATGAGAGACAAAGGAGACAGCTCTCGATGCACCATGGGGCCGAGTGGATTGGATGAGATTCTTGGCGGAGGTCTGCCGCGATACCGGATTTATCTTATTCAAGGCGATCCCGGCGTGGGCAAAACGACGCTGGCGCTGCAATTTTTATTGGAAGGCACCCGGTTGGGCGAAATTGGCCTTTATATCACCCTGTCCGAAACGAAGGAAGAGCTGGAAATAGTCGCCGAATCACATGGCTGGGATTTGGACAAAATCCGGTTGTTCGAGTTGTCGACGATTGAGGAAAGTCTCAAGGGCGAAACGAACACGACTTTTTTCCATCCATCGGAGGTGGAATTGAACCGGACGACCAAGGCGTTGCTGGATGAAGTGGAACGCGTAAGGCCCATGCGCGCGGTTTTTGATTCGCTTTCGGAAATGCGGATGCTGGCGGAAACACCCTTGCGCTATCGCCGCCAGATTTTGCAGTTGAAACAATTTTTTGCGGGGCGCAAATGCACGGTCCTGCTGCTGGACGATCGGTCAGCCGGCGCGCGGGACCTGCAGATTGAGAGCATCGCCCACGGCGTGCTGAGCCTGCATCGTTCCTCGCCCGAATACGGCATTGCGCGCCGCCAATTGGAGGTGCAAAAGATTCGCGGCGTAAAATTCCGCGAGGGCAGTCATGACTTCATCATCGAGAAGGGGGGCCTGACCATTTTCCCGCGCCTGGTGGCGGCGGAACATCATTTCAATTTCAAGCGGGAATCTTTTTCCAGCGGCATCCCAGAACTGGATGCGCTGCTGGGCGGGGGGCTGGATCGCGGCACCAGCAACATGTTGCTGGGACCGCCTGGCACCGGCAAATCCACCATCGCCATGCAATTTGCGATACAGGCGGCGAAACAAAATGAAAAGGTTCTTTTTTTCATTTTTGACGAAACCATCGGGACGCTGATGAACCGCGCGGCGCAATTGGGAATGGACCTTGAGGCTTATATCAAAAGCGGCGTGATTAAAATGCAGCAAATTGATCCCGCGGAAATTTCCCCGGGCGAGCTGGCGCACAAAATTTACCATGCGGTTAGCAAAGATAAAATTCGAATGGTGATTATTGACAGCATCAATGGTTATCTCAATGCGATGCCGGCGGAAAAATATCTGAATTTGCAACTGCATGAACTGCTCGCGTACCTGAACCAGCAAGGTGTCATCACCATGATGGTGCTGGCGCAGCAAGGTCTGATTGGCAATATGCAGACAACGGTGGACCTGACCTATCTGGCCGACTCGGTCGTGACGCTGCGCTACTTTGAAGCGCGCGGCGAGGTGCGCCAGGCGTTGTCCGTCATCAAAAAAAGGAGCGGACTCCACGAACGGACGATCCGGGAAATGAAAATCAAAGAAAGCGGGATTGAAGTGGGCGACCCGCTGACCAATTTGCAGGGGGTCCTGACCGGCGTGCCTTCTTTTGTGGAAAAGCAGGATGACGATGAGTAAAGCGCTATTGGCTCAAGCAAGGATTGAAAGGGAAGAGAGGGGGCCGGTCCGAATTACGCCGGTGCTCGAGCTCCGGGTGTTAATTTTTGCGCCCACCGGCAACGACGCGCGGCTGACGGCGGACTTTCTGGCAAAAAACCATCTGTCGGCGCACGTGTGTTTCGATGTGCCGGCACTTTGCGCTGCTGTTCGCGAAGGATGTGGCGCCTTCATTCTGGCAGAGGAAGCGCTGGGCGAGAATTCCATCCTGAATTTAGTTGAGAGCCTTGCTGAACAGCCTGCCTGGTCGGACATCCCCGTTGTGCTCATCACGAGCGGAGGCGAGGTCAGCCAGGCACGATTGCGGCGCCTCGATCTTTTTGGCCCCGGCGGCAATGTAACCGTACTGGAACGGCCGTTCCGCCCCGCCACGCTCATCAGCACCGTGGAAGTGGCGTTACGCACCCGGCAGCGACAATATGAAGCGCGCGATACGGTGGCGGAACTGAAACGCGCCCATGACAAAATCCAGGCGGCCTCGCGGGCGAAGGACGATTTTTTGGCGGCCCTCTCGCACGAATTGCGCACGCCATTAAACCCCGTGCTGCTGGTCGCCAGCGCTGCCGTGGATGATCCTGCCCTGCCCGAGGAAGTGCGCTTGAATTTCGAGACCATTCGCAAGAACGTCGAACTCGAAGCGCGGTTGATTGATGACCTGCTGGATTTGACGCGCATCACCACCGGCAAAATGATTTTACATCGCGAAGTGGTTGATGCCCACCTCATTTTGATGGATGCCTTGGCAACCATTGAGGCCGACCGAAGGGAGAAGAGCATCGAATTGGTGTTAAAGCTAATCGCCGGACAGTGCGGCCTGGAGGCCGATGCGGTGCGCATGCAGCAGGTCTTCTGGAATGTTTTAAAAAACGCGGTGAAGTTCACGCCCCAGGGAGGAACAATTACGGTCGAAACCAGCGTCCAGATTGGCCGCCGGTTAGTCATAAAAATCATCGACACCGGCATCGGCATGAACGCGGCCGAAATCGCCCGTGTGTTCACGGCTTTTGCCCAGGGCGATCATGCCGATGGCAGCGGTTCCCACCGCTTTGGCGGTTTGGGACTGGGATTGGCCATTTCAAAAAATTTGGTGGAGATGCATTCCGGAAGCATCGTGGCCGAAAGCGCCGGGCGCCATCAAGGTACGACCTTTATCATTAAACTGCCGCTGGCGAGGGAGACAGCCTCCGGCCGTAACGCCGAGAACCAGCCGAATTGCGGTGCAAGGCCAGGAGAGGCCTTTTCCCAAACATCCGTTTTGCTGGTGGAAGACCATGAGGCCACGCGGGCGGTGTTGAGCCAACTTCTGACCGCAAGAAATTACAAGGTCATGACCGCCAATTGCTTGGAGAGCGCGCGCCAAATTGCCCGGCAGAACACATTTGATTTTTTAATCTCCGACATTGGGCTGCCGGACGGGGACGGGACTGAACTGATGAACGAACTCCGTGAAAGCCACGGCTTAATAGGCATTGCCATGACTGGGTACGGCATGGAAAAGGACATAAAGCGCGGCAAGGCCGCCGGTTTTGTGACCCATTTGATAAAACCAGTGAGCATTCAATCGCTGGAGAGGGCGCTGGCCGCGATAAAAAGCGCACTTTAGGGCATTCTTGAAACAATGCAGTATGCAATTCACATTTTGAATTTAGAGAATAAGTTTTGTGGCATGATTTTTGCAAGAAGTTTGCAAAAAAAAACATGTCACACTGCGTAAAATTGGATTACATGGAGAAGCAAAGGCTCCTGAATCAGTTTATCGAAGAAAACTATCAAAAACACCGCCGGGAACTGGAGGCGTCTGAAAGGAATCGAGGCGGGTTATTGAAGAGATTCCTCAAAGGAGGAAGAATCGGGCGAACAAACGAGCCAAATCTAAGCCGCGGACGGCGCCAATTTATTTTTCCACATCGTCCAGCGTGGCAGCCTGCGACCAAGGGGCAGTGGGGAACATAGGCCAATCAACTATTCCGGGATCACACCAAGGCGGCCTGTGGCTTGGCCCATCAGGTTGGACACAGCCGCGGGTCATGTATGGTCCGGGGCCCCAAATCGCCGGCGCGCGGAAATTGGCCCGAAGGAAGCACCTTTTGTCGCCTCGGCAGCGTGTCCTTTCTCGGCTTAATTATACTTATGAAACTCAAGCTGGCAGCCAAGCGCGCGGAATCGCCCGGGGTGATGTCCTTCATTTTTAAACCCGAACAACCCCTGGTTTGGACCGCGGGCCAATTCCTGCATTACGTGCTCAATCACCGGGCCACGGATGACCGAGGATCAGATCGATGGTTCACAATTGCCTCCGCCCCCTTTGAAAAACATGTGATGTTAACCACCCGTCTGACGTCCAGGCGCGGAAGCACGTTCAAAAGGGCCCTCAAAAAGCTGAAAGACGGCGATATTATCGAAGTGTCGGATTTGGACGGAGACTTCGTCATTAAGAATCCCCAAAAGGATTACGTTTTTATCGCCGGCGGCATCGGGATCACTCCCTTTCGAGCGATTCTCATGGAAGCGGCCCATGCGGGGACGCTGTTGCGGGTGAGGCTGCTCTATGCCAACCGAGGCAAAGTCGTCACCGCTTACCAGCGCGATTTGGAGGATTTGGGGCGCCGGAATCCGAACCTGAGAATCTTTTATGTTTTCCGACCCAAACACTTGGACGAGGCCACCATTCGTGAATACGTGCCGGATCTGCGGACACCGCAATTTTTCGTCTCGGGTCCTGAACCAATGGTGGAAAGGATCAGCCGCCTGCTGGAGAAGATGGGCGTGGTCAAAAAACATATCAAACTGGACTGGTTCCCAGGCTATCCCGCAGAGCCAGATTAAATGTAGAATGTGACGAATACCAAGGCCATCCTGGCCACAAACATCGCCGGCAGTTCCGACCGCTTCGTCGCCACGAACAATCTAGCCCCGCAATTTTACCGCATCGAAGCACGGTGATGGCCCGCCCGCCGAGGATGTCTCCAAGGCGGGCGTCAAGGACCGCCGATCACAAGATATCGCGCCCGTAGTGTCCGAATGAAAGTCTGGTTGACCAGTGAGGGATCCCGGTGGATTTGAACACGCTTGAGCCGTGGTCAGACCCGCAGGCGACTTTTTGAGCGATGTGTTCGGCCGGTTGTCCGCGGCAAAATTTCCCAGATGAAAGAGTTCAAGCCTGCCGCGCCGGCAAAAGCGAAAAACGGTCGTTCCGGCAGCTGGAAGCAATCGCGTGCTGACCCACAACAGGTTTTGCCCGGCGCAAAATAAGATATATTTGTCTTCATTATTAGCCGTGAAATGAATAAGGTCTGCCGGTCGCCAGTTTTCCTGGTTCCAAAGGCCGTGGACCTCCAATGCTGGTGACACCGGTCTCAGGCGGTGAACTCACGGCCAACGAATCGATGAAAAGCAAATCCTTTGGATTCTTCGCAGTGGCCTGCTCGCCGCGTGCAACTCCCTGCTCGCCACCATGTTCACATCGGTTCCGCCGGCCGGGCCCAGCCACAAACGCACACCCGGTGGTTTTGAATCGGATTTCAATTTTGCGGGCCGTTGTCGTCGCCTGCGTCTTGAGCTGTTTTCCAATCGGGGCCGCCGCCGCCATCCAGACATTGCACGGGCATGTTCCCGCGGCCGTGCAGCACCTGCGACCCATCGGGGGCCTGGCGCCCCAGGACCGCCTGAATTTGGCCATTAGCCTCCCGTTGCGCCACACCAACGAGCTGGCGCAATTGATCCGGGACCTCTATGACCCGGCCAGTCCCCGCTTCCAACATTATCTGACAGCCGTCGAGTTCGCGGAGCAGTTCGGGCCGACTTCGGCGGATTATCAGGCCGTGGTGGCGTTTGCGAAGGCGAATGGGTTTGAAATCATCGGCACGCATCCGAACCGCACTTTGCTCGATGTGCGGGCCCCGGGGGATACCATTGAAAGGGCTTTTCACGTGCACCTGAACCGATATGGGCTTCCGACTGAGAAGCGGACCATTTTTTCGCCGGATGCTGAACCCTCGTGCGATTTGACAGTGCCGTTGTTATACGTCGCCGGTCTCAGTGATTATGCAAAACCCCGCTCGATGATTACCCGTTTCAAGCCCGACGATTCAGGTTTGCGGGGTTCACCCATGGGAACCGGTTCAGCCGGCAACGGAGGATTCATGGGCAAAGATTTTCGCACGGCTTATGCGCCAAACGTCGCGCTGACGGGAGCGGGCCAGTCGATCGGTCTGTTTGAACTGAGCGCCGGATATTATCCGAGCGACATCGCGGCCTACGAAGCACAAGCCGCCTTGCCCAGCGTCCGGATCACTCCAGTTTTGCTAGACGGATATGACGGCTCGCCCGGCTCCTGGGAAGTCAATTTGGAAGTGTCATTGGATATTGAGATGGCGATTTCCATGGCCCCCGGTTTGGATCAAGTGCTCGTTTATGAAGGCCTGTTGCCCGATTCCATCCTGAACCGAATGGCAACAGACGATATCGCCAAACAACTTAGCGCCTCGTGGGTTTACGGCATCGATTCGGAGTCCCAACAGATTTTTCAAGAATTCGCAACCCAAGGGCAGAGCTTTTTTAACTCGTCCGGCGATGGCGGCGCATGGGGCAAGAGCGGCGGTATTGCCTCGCCGGCCGATGACCCGTATATCACGATCGTTGGAGGAACAGTTTTGACCACCACCAACGCGGGCGGCGGCTGGTCCAGTGAAACGGTCTGGACCGGCAGTGGCGGGGGCATCAGCACGAACTATTCAATTCCGACCTGGCAACAGGGCATTAACATGTCGGCCAGTGGCGGCTCGACGACCAATCGGAATATTCCGGACGTCGCCCTCACTGCGGATAATATTTATATCGTTGCCGTCAATGGATCGACCGGGCTCAGCGCCGGGACGAGCGCCTCGACGCCGCTTTGGGCCGGCTATACGGCCCTGATCAATCAACTGGCCGTGGAAGGCGGACAGCAATCGGTGGGTTTCCTCAATCCCGCCCTTTACGCCGTAGGGAAGGGAGCTTACGAGACCTACCAAACCAGATTCCACGATATCGTAACGGGCAACAATACAAACTCGTCAAGCCCGGGTGGTTTTTACGCCGTGCCGGGCTACGATCTTTGCACCGGGTGGGGAACGCCGGAAGGCCTTGGCTTGATGGATGGTTTGGCCCATCCCGATGTCCTGCTCATTCTCCCGCCAATCGGTTTCAACACCGCCGGTGGCGTGGGGGGACCCTACGGCGTCAGCGCGGAGGCGCTGACCCTGACCAATACCACGGCAGGCACAATTAGTTGGTTTTCCAGCAGCCCGGCGTCATGGCTGAACATCTCCCCGACCAGCGGCACGATTGGCCCCGGCCAAAGCGTCAGCGTAACGGCCAGCCTGACTGCGGCGGCTTACAGTCTGCCGCTGGGCGCTTCTACCAACACCGTTTTCTTCACAAACCAGATGGATTCAGTGGTGTTTCCCCGGACGTTTACGATTTCCGTTCTGGCACCCCCAAGCATTGGCACCCAGCCCACCAACCAGATCTTGGTCGCGCAGCAAACCGCCGCATTTACAGTCTCGGCCACCGGCGGCCAGCCTTTGACCTGCCAGTGGTTCTTCAATGGAACCACATTGACCAACGGCGGAAATATTTCCGGATCGACGGCCGGCACCCTGACAATCACCAATGTCTCCGTGGCCAATGCGGGGTCGTATTATATCGTCGTTACAAATGCCGCCCAACAGGTCACGAGCAGCAATGCCATTCTCACCGTGGTTCCTTATGTTTCCATCTACCAGCAGCCCATGGGCGAAGCGCTTCCGGCAGGCGCGACTGCTTTCCTCTCGGTTGCCGCATACGGTCAGGAACCTTTAACTTATCAATGGAAGCTGAACGGAACAAACATTCCCGGCGCAACTGCATCATCTCTGTCTTTAACCAATGTCCAAACATCGCAGAGCGGTAACTACACAGCCGCGATCGGCAATGCATATGGCAACGTGGTCAGTTCTCCTGCCCTTGTGACCGTGGTTAGTGCGTCTCAATTGACGGCGACTTTTGACACGCTCTCCAGTTCCTGGGCTCCCGTGCCGGACGGTTATGATGGTTTTAATTGGACAAATTTCTTCATCGACGCGGGAAATCCGATCGGCATGGTTTCCTCGCCGAATGTAGCGGTCAACGTCGATACTACCAAGGCGTCAACGATCAGCCGATCGTCCCCGTTCAACCTGATTTCGTGCTATGTCACAGCCAGCTACTATACCAACCAGGAGGTGGAGGCCAAGGGCTACTACAACGGCATGCTCGTTTATGACCTGACCAACGATTTAAGCGATACAACTCCTGCCCAATTCCAATTTGACTATTATGGCATAACCGAAGTTGACTTCATTCCGTACATTAACGGCACCCCTTGGTTTGGTTTTTTTCAAATGGACAACGTGGTTTTTGTGGAAGGAACCGGCAGTTCCAGTCCCACTCCGACTGGGTCCTTGGAGGTATTCATCAAGCCCGCAACGGCGATCAGCAGCGGCGCGCTCTGGCAGGTTGATGGCGGACTGCCCGAAGCAAGCGGCGCGACCATTTCGGGCCTGACAGCCACCAATCATACCGTGAGTTTTCTTCCCGCCCGCGGCTGGACCAGGCCGGCATATCAAACCGTAGCCGTCGGTGCGAATCAGACCACTGCGGCGATGGGAATGTATATACTGCCAGCCCCGCTTTTTTTCCAGGCGGGTTCACTGCGATGGAATACGAATGGCTTCCAGGTATCGGTTTCGAATGCCTCCGGGTTTGCCGCCATCGTTCAGTCGTCAACCAATTTGCAATCATGGCAAAATATCTTCACCAACACGGGCTCGTTCCTTTTTACAGACCCCAGTGCACCGCACTTCAATCAGCAGTATTATCGGGTCTTAATCCCATAGCGTTTCCGCCGGAGAGGTCATTCCCTCAAAGTACCGAGAACGCCTCTGCCGATTAGGGTGTTTCTGCTTCGTGGCGGTCAGGTTCACAACCTGAAAGTCCCAGATTCAAATCCTGGCCAAGCAACTAATTTGCGGGCCTGAAATTTACATTTCAGGCCCGTTTTTATTGGTGACGTTCAATATTGGACCCTACATTAGCGCCCGCCTTGTTCCCCCGGTCCAAACCTGAAACTTAGAAGGCTCGGCGGAGTTGCCACCGGCCGGTACGCTTGCAGCCGGTAGATGGCGATGAAATAGGTCAGGCCCGCCGTCGGATGAGCCTTGGCTTCGTTCAAGACCAGCGCGTTTCTGAACCGGCCAAGATCAAGATAAGTTTGATAGTTCTGCGGGATTGAAATGAAGGCCGCCAGCGGTATTTGTCCCTCGTTCACCTGCCCCATTTCCTGGCGCATTTGTGCCAGGTATGGTTCGTTGAACTGATTGGTCGTCCCGGAAAGGAACCGGCGGCAAGGCGCGGAATGCAATCTGTCTGCCCGGCTGAATATCCACCAGCCAGAGTGAGCTAACCGGCAATGGTTCACTGCCCGGCAAACCCTCCAACTGGCTCTGAAACAGCAGCTCCCCTGACTGCGCATCACGGGAAACCTTGAGCGGCGCGTTGAGGTGCCCCACGCCACGATAAAACAGGAACTTCTCGCTTTCGCCGTTCGTGGTTTGTACCGCAGCCGATGCCACCGCGCGCGGAGAAGTCCCGACTTGCGCCGCCGTGTCCGTCACCGGCCAATCGCCCCCAATCTTCAAATCATCCCATTCCAATTTGCTTTCCGTGCCCGGAAGCAGGCGGTCAGACGACAACCGGCCATTTTCGAAACCCGGTACCGCGAAATTGGCCGCCGGGTAAAATTCGGACAGCCAGCCGCCGCGGAAGGTCACCCGCACACTGGCCGATTGAATCCTGGCCGCCGATTTTGGCGGATGAAAATAAATCACGGGCGTTTCCAACCGCATCGTCACGTCCGGGTGGCAGGCCGGCGCACCCTTGAACATGACCGGGGGCGTCTCGGAGGTGTTCAGCAGCGCAAATCCGCTCATCCGGTGAACGAAGGGCGGCACCGGTTCGTCGTCGGCATTGATGCCGCCGATGGCGGCGCCGGACTCATCCTGCAACGAAGTAAATGTGCCCCATTCGTGAACCGCCCATTTTTCCTCCGCGCCGGCGCGCGTCCCTGCCAGCAGCAGGCCGGCCCCAATGATGCATAAGGAGCGTTTCATTTCACCATTATATGACCGATGGAGGGGGAAATCCGCATGAAAGTTGTAAAAAATTTGTCATGCTTTTTTGACAAAAGCAGCAAGCCCGGCAGGGCCAACACCGCCAGAGCGACACCCCTCGGAAAACTTGACGATAGGCGCCCTAGCGGACGGTCAACCAGCCAGCCCGGGTCAAACCCAAGCTGGTCGGTCGCTGTTCTGTCCCGCCATCCCGTCCCCTTAATCCAATTGGAGAACATCGAGAATCCGCGCCTGTCATTCCACCGCCTCAATGAATATTGGCGTCAAAGAAACCTTCACCTGCAATCGGCCATCAACCACCTGGTTGGGCACGACTTGACCCAGCGCATCCACGGTCGCTGGTGGCTTCGCCGCCCAAGCCCAATCAAATGGAACCGGAGGCGCATCCTCTCCGCTGAAGGCGTCGCGCCGTTCCCAAAGCACGTACGCCGGACCCCGGTTGCCGCGATTCATTTCAAAAAGAAAAATCGCAGGTTTTCCAGCCACGATGATTTGCTTCACTTCGCGGACACCGTCGAATGCTTTTGCCATGCGCTCATAAGCGTCGGCCGTCGGCGTCCGTTTGGTGAGTGCATCATTCTCATAGCCAAGCAATCCAATAAGTTGGACGTCAATTCGGAAGACGTGCTGTTTCACCCAAGTGGTGCAGGATTCGTGGAGTTTCTTGACCAGCGCTGGATGACATCCCTCAGTTCCCAGCCGCAACTTGATCTCCCGAAAAAAATCCAAGAATTCACTGTGCCCCCGCTTATTTTCCTCGTAGGCGGGACATCTCGCGCGATTCATGCAAGCATCTTCGTCCTTAAAGTGCGTCAGGACATAAGTCTCCAGGAATTCGACGAACCGCAAAAAACGCTCAAAATCCTGGACGCTGGGATTGGCGATTCGTGCAAGCCCTTCCAATTGATTGATATAGGAGATTAACATCCGATGCTGGCTGTCAATCAGCGAATCACCCGTTGCATATTTTTCATTCCAGAGCAACATAGCCTCCTCATCTCATAGTCTGCCAAACGCAGCGACTTTACACCTTTATGCACTCCGGTCAACCCGGCAAATTGACAGCGGTTAACTCCCGATAGGCGTCACGGACCCCGCCATGTTCAACCCTTAGGGACTTTCCTCATGATATCCAAGACCTCAAATTTGGCTTGTGCGAGCGCGGTCCCAGTGCTTCACTCAGAATCGCAGTGTTGGGACAGAAAATCGCAGTGTTGGGACAGAATAGGCCGATGGATCGATTGCACTTTGGGCCGTCCCGGGTGCACGGGCGGCGCGTATTCTTCGGTTTGGTCCCATTTACAATCATGCAACCAGAACCGAACCCGATCACCGGACGCGAAGCAATCGAACATCTCGCGACTCCGTTGAGAGCATTGGTGCACTTTTACCTCGCTTTCAACAGTCGCAACCTCAATGGCATGCGCCAAAACTGGCTGCAGTCGCCGGAGATCACCATGGACAATCCAGTCGGCGGCGTGAAGCGCGGTTGGCAGGAGATTGAATCAATTTACCGAAAACTCTTCCAAGGCGAGCATCGAGTCGAGGTGCAGTTTCACGATTATTCCCTGCATGTGGCTGACTCGGTCTTCTATGCGATTGGCCGTGAGCGGGGCACCCTATACCAGCCCGACGGAACAAGCCTTGCATTGGCCATCCGAACAACTCGTATCTTCCGGCGCGTGGACAACACCTGGAAACAAGTTCACCATCATGGATCCATCGACGATCCGGAAGTCTTGCGTCATTACCAACTTGCGGTGCTCAAGCAGTCGGTCGCTTAGTCCACATATATGAACAGGAAACCATTCGGCGAGTCCGTGGCTCTCGCCCGGGAAACTGCTTCGCGAATTCAGGGCGTCGGCCGGAATCTGGCAAGGCCTCCGCACGCGGGGCGCAACTTCGGGGGGCTGCTCTTGCTGGCGGCGTGTTTTTGGATACAACCGATGGTCAAGGCGCAGGAGGCCGCGGCGATTGCATCCGCGAACGGGGCTTCCGGCACGCCAGCGGAGCAGATCGCGGCGCTGCAACTGGAGCTGACCAATGCCTGGCAGCAAGTCATTCGGATTGTGAATCAGCCGGTCCAAGCCTATGCCCGTTCTGAAGACATGCCGGTCTCGGTTTACAGCCCGGGCTGGTTTCACGCGGGGGCGTCCACGCCCGATTTCAATACAGTGGACGTGCGAAAAAGTCAGGATCTGAATTACACCACCCATCCCTATGTAACTTCAGACCTGAATCCGGGCGTGGTCTTTCGCGGCCAGGACCTGGAGTTTAACGCGGCAACGAAATTGTTTTACCTAGACCGGTCGCTCCCCAAACACAAGTTGACCGAAGCAGAAATGCTCGAAATCAACCGGCTCTACCGGATCATCGGCCATTCCCGGGCAGAAATTGCCCGCCTGCTGGTGCCGCAGGAGCGGGAAGCCATGGCGTCGAGCCAGGGTGAAACCGATGGGGAGCCGGCCCCGCCATCGGGACTGGTGGCCCGCATTCAGCGCATCCCGCGAGAGACCCGTGCCCTCTACGGAGGCATCGCGATTGGGGCTCTGATTGTGATCGTCGTGGCCGGCCGCCTGTTAAAGCGGCGCGCCGATTGAAGTGCCTGCTGCCTAAACGATTCGGTCAAAGACGGATTCGGTTTCGTATATTTCGCGGTTCATCAGCCAGTGCCGCCCCTGCGTTTCCTTTGTGACCTTCTGTCAAGTCCTCGGCATTGGGCGTTGAATCTTGAATTTCACTCACACCGTCCCCACATGAGATCAAGAACGGCAGCGCCCCTGCACGAGCACGCGAAACGCCCGTCCCAGGTGTTCCGGATGCGTCAACGTATGGAACTGCCGCACCCGCTTCGAATTCAACTGCGTGAAGCATTTTTTTGCGACGGCTTGCTGCAAAATCCGTGTCAAAAATTGCGGCTGCGGGCAGAGCGCTTCCGTCAGCCATCCGGCCCCCTCCCCCGCCTGTTGAATGGCGGTGAAATTCACATGGGCCGTCAGATCCTGCCCGCCCGGATCGGCCAGCAGGTCGTGCGTCACTTGATGCTGGCGATAGGCCCGCAGTGTGCCGCTGGTTCGGGCCGGCGAAATCATTTCCTCGGCGGAGTATCCATAATCAATGGCCAGTAGCCGGCCCTGGGCAAAATTGCCCGCCGCCTCGCGCCACCAGTTGGCCGCGGCCGGACTAGCCTCGACCACATAATGGTCAGGCAGCACCGGCTCCAGCTCCGCCGGGCACAGTGCCGCGCTGCCCGCCACCGGGCCTTCCAGACGCCGCCAGCAGAATGTCCCCCGCTCCAGCCCCACGCCCCATTCAAACCATTCCCGCCGGGCCGCGTCCCAGCCGAAGCGGTGGACCGGAAATGCATCCAGCAGCTCATTGCAGAAAAGTATTCCGCGCAGGCCGGAAGCCGCCGCACGGCGCAAATCCGGACGCCACCGCAGCCGCGGCCCAAAGTTCTTCAGATTCTCCCGCTGCCACTCCCGCCGCCGCGCCGACGGCTCGACGATGACGTATTCGATTCGCTCAAACAATTCCGCCCGGTTCGCCCGCAGCCACGCCAAGATGTCCGCCGCCAGCCGCCCGTCATGCGCTCCGGCCTCCAAAATCGTCAATTGACAATCGCCCGTCGTCAGTTCCCTGAGCCATTCGGCAAACTGAAACGCGAGCAGCTCGCCAAACAGGCTGCCCACGCTCACGCTGGTGATGAAGTCGCCGCCGCGCCCAATATTGTCCTTTTTTGTTTCGTAATAGCCAGTTTCGGGACAATACAGCGCCAGTTCCATGAAGCGAGCAAAAGAAATTGCTCCGCTTTTGCAAATTTCTTCACGAATGACAGTGGCGGGCATTTTCATTGCTTGCAGACGAGCATGGCATTGATTAGTGTCGCCCAATTCTTGAGGATGTATGGCCAAAATTGACGCGTTTTTCAACTTGATGTTCGAGCAACGGGCTTCCGACCTGCACATGGCGTCGGGCAATCCGCCAATGATGCGCATCCACGGCGAACTTCAGCGCGTGGACTATCCACCGCTGGAAAGCGACGCGCTCAAGGCCATGCTCTACGAAATCGCGCCCGATTACAAAATCAAACAATTCGAGGAAACGGGCGACGTGGATTTTGGCTACGAAATTCCCAACATCTCCCGTTTTCGCGTCAATTTCTTCAACCAGAAGAACGGCGTGGCCGCCGTCTTCCGCCAGATTCCCAGCCGAGTGCTGTCGTTCGAGGATTTCGAAAAGCTGGAGGCGCCCCTGCCGGCCGTATTCAAGAAGTTTGCCATGCTCCACCGGGGGCTGGTCGTGGTCACCGGTCCAACGGGTTCCGGCAAATCCACCACGCTGGCAGCCATCGTGGATTATTGCAACCGCAACCGCAAAGATCACATCATCACCCTGGAGGATCCGATCGAATTTGTGCACGAGAGTAAGAACTGCCTGGTGAACCACCGCGAAGTCGGCGTGCACACCAAATCATTCGCCGCAGGCCTGCGCGGCGCGTTGCGCGAAGACCCGGACATCATTCTGGTCGGCGAAATGCGCGACCTCGAAACCATCGAACTGGCCATCACCGCCGCCGCCACCGGCCACCTCGTCTTCGGCACGCTGCACACCCAAAGCGCGGCCAAAACCGTGGACCGAATCATCGACGTTTTCCCCGCGGACCAGCAGAACAAGATTCGCCAGACGCTGTCCGAGGCGCTCAAAGGCGTCGTGGCCCAGACGCTGTTCAAGCGTTCGGACAAAAAAGGCCGCGTCGCCGCCTTCGAAGTGCTGGTCTTTAACACCGCCGTGGCCAACCTCGTCCGCGAAGGCAAGACCCATCAAATCCAGGGCATGATCCAGGTGGGCAAGAAATTCGGGAACCAGCAACTCGACGACCATATCATGGAGCATGTCCGCATGAAACGGGTCACGGCCGAGGACGCCTACGACAAGGCGCTCGACAAGAGGAAATTCCGCCCCCTGCTCGCCCATCCGCCCGATGACGAGGACTCCCTTTGATTTATGCGCCGGCCCGAACTTGACCAGATCATGACCACTATGCTGGCTTCCCAGCCAGAAGTTTCCGATTTGCTCTTTACCAGCGATCGCCCGCCCCAGGTGGAGTCCTACGGCGAACTGAAGCCCGTCGTTTTGGATCCGCCCATAGACAAGCTCACGCCGTTCCAGATTGAAACGATCGCCATGAACATCATCGGCGAGAATCTCTGGCAGATCGAAGACCTGCTGCGGCATGGCTCGTGCGACACCTCCTACGCCCTGAGCGACAAGGCGCGCTTCCGCGTCAACGTCTTCTCGCAGCGCGGGAATTACTCGATCGTCTGCCGTCAGCTCAACACCCAGATTCCCACGCTCGAACAGTTGAAACTGCCCCAGACGCTGCTGAAAATTCCCCGCGAAAAAACCGGCCTCGTGCTGGTCACTGGCGCCACCGGCTCGGGCAAGTCCACCACCCTTGCCGCGGTCTTGAATGAGATCAACCGCACCAAGGCCGTCCATGTCGTCACGTTGGAAGACCCGGTGGAATTTTTGCATCCGCACAACAAGGCCACTTTCAATCAGCGCGAAATGGGCATTGATTTCGACAGCTATTCCAACGGGCTGCGCGCCGCCCTGCGCCAGGCGCCCAAGGTTATTCTCGTCGGCGAAATGCGCGACCGTGACACGGTCAAAATCGCGTTGAGCGCGGCCGAAACCGGGCACCTGGTCCTGAGCACGCTCCACACCATCAACGCCGGTGAAACCGTCAACCGTATTCTGGGCATGTTTGAGCCCGAGGAACAGGAACAGGTTCGCATCCGGCTGGCCGATTCCCTGCGCTGGGTCGTCAGCCAGCGCTTGTGCCCCAGGGTCAGCGGCGGCCGCCACGCGCTCATCGAAATCATGGGTTCCAATTTGCGCACCCAGGAAGCCATCCGCCTGGGGGAAAGTGAAGGCAAGACTTTTTACGAAATCATCGAAGCCAGCTACACGTTCGGCTGGCGGCACTTCGACCAGGCCTGTCTGGAAGCCTATGAGCACGGCCAAATCACGGAGGACAACGCCCTGGTCTATTGCACCAAACGCAGCGTCGTCTCCCGCGGCATCGACAACCTCAGGAAGACCCGCGGCGAAGTCACCTCCGACGTGGGCGCATTGCGCATGCGCAGCGGCGGCCATCTCCCGTCCCCTTCCTCCGCCCCGCCAACCTTGAAACTGAAATGACTCCCTCCTTTGACTTTGTCAGCAACGAGGACAAGCCGGCGTTGATCGCCTTTTCGACGCCAGAATGGCTGCAGGAAGCCAAGACCGCCCTACAGGAGTTGGGCTACAAGGTTCACACCGCCGCCACCCATAGTGATTTCCTGATGCGCTTCAGCCAAGCCCCGTATCAGGTCGTCATCCTCGAGGAGCTCTTTGGCGCCAATAACCGCGAGGAGAACCTCACGCTCAAGGCCCTGCAAAACTTGCAGGTCAGCCAACGCCGCCACGCCACCATCCTGCTCATTGGCAATTCCTTCCAGACCTTCACGCCCATGGAAGCGTTCCAACAAAGCGTCCACGCAGTGATCAACAGCTCCGAGATGTTCCTGCTCAAGCAGCTTATTGAAAAAGCCGTCGCCGACAACCAGCTTTTCCTGCAAAGCTATCGCGACGTTCAGTCCCGCATTTTGCGCAGCGGCACCCGCACCTGAGCCAGAGCGCGGCTCTGTGAGCCGCAGCAATGTCCGAATCTGAGAAGAAATTAGCTTGCTGGCAGGCGACGTTGCTGCGGGTCGCAGACCCGCGGCGGCCAGGCAATTTGAAAGTATGCCCCATGCAAGAGCGGGTGCCAGACTTCAGAGCGGCCCCGAGCCCGAAGAAGAAAGTTGCTTTTGAGGTTGACTCTTTTTGCCGGGCCACGAATATCTGGGCATTCACGCATGAACAACCGGCACGATCGAATCCTTTTTTGGGGCTGCTTTATCGCCATCATCACAACGAGTTACGCTTTCATCAGCCGCATGATCCTGTGCGGCGGCCAGTTCGCCGCCGACTTCGGCCTCGACAAGGTGGCAGTGGGCGAACTGCAAGGCGCCGGCGTCTGGCCCTTCGGCGTGAGCATCATTCTCTTCAGTCTTTTCATCGACCGCATTGGCTACAAGGTGGCCATGGTTTATTCGTTTGTCAGCTATCTGGTCTATATGGGGATGGCGTTTGCCGCCTACCAGGCCATCCACGGTGTGAGCGGCGATGCGCTAATTGCCGGACAGAAACATGGCCACCAGCTCCTCTATTGGGGCAGCATCATCCTGGGTCTGGGCAACGGCAGCGTGGAATCATTTGCCAACCCGGTCGTCGCGACGATGTTCAATACCGACAAGGCCAAATGGCTCAACCGCCTTCACGCGGGCTGGCCGGGCGGCCTGGTCATCGGGGGCTTGTGCACCATCGCCCTGGCAAACAATACTGATTGGCGCCTGACGCTAGGGCTCATTCTGATTCCCGCATTCATATTCTTCTTCACCCTGGCCGGCCTTAAATTCCCGAAGAGCGAACGCGAACAGGCCGGCATCAGTTATCTGGCCATGCTCAAGGAGCTCGGAGCGTTCGGCGCGTTGGTCGGCTTCGGGCTGGTGTTCGCGCAACTTCAACAGGTGCTTGTCCCGGCGGACTGGCACTGGCCCAGTTGGGCTTTCTGGGTTCCGACCGGAGTGGTGGTCCTGATTTTCATCGCCCTGACCAGATCGTTTGGCCGTTTCTTGCTGGCCTATCTCATCGTGATCATGATGCCACAAGCCACCACGGAGCTGGGAACCAATGGCTGGATCACCTCACTCATGGAAGACCCGATGAAAGCTGCCGGGCATAATCCCGCCTGGGTGCTGGTTTACACCTCCGCCATCATGCTCGTCCTGCGATTCTGTGCCGGGCCGCTGATTCACAAGTTTTCGCCCGTCGGTCTGCTGATGGCATGTTCCGCGCTGGCCGGCCTGGGCATCGTGGCGCTTTCGCAGACCGGCCATGCCGGCACCGCCGTCATTTTTGCCGCCGCCACACTTTTTGGCGTGGGCATCACCTTCTTCTGGCCGACCATTCTCGGGCTGACCACCGAGCAATGTCCCAAAGGCGGCGCCCTAACGCTGAATGCGATGGGCGGCATCGGCATGCTCGCCGTAGGCATACTTGGCGCGCCCTTTCTGGGTTACATGCAGGAATCGTCCACCACGCAGCAGTTGCTCGCGGCGAATCCGGCGCTGTACCAGCAGGTAACCGTGAAGAATGAGTACGTTCTGGGTGCGTACAAGGCGATCGATCCCGCCAAAAAAGCAGCCCTAACCGACGAACAGTCGCTCCGCCAGATCAAAGCCGCGGAAACCAACGGCAAGTTTAGCGCGCTGGGAAACATGGCCATGTTCCCGGCGTTCACTTTTGCCTGTTATCTGGCCCTGCTCTTCTACTTCAAATCCCGCGGCGGATACAGACCGGTGCAATTGAAAACCTGAAATCTGTTTGACCGGCCCGGCCAACCGGGTAATTTGCCAATCATGGACCATTCACCCGGTTTTCTCAAATTGGTCGCCGAGGCCAAAAAGTCAGTCATCGAAATCAGCGTAGCCGAGGCCCGCGCGAAGCTCGCCGCCAATCCCCAAGTGGTGCTGGTGGACGTGCGCGAAGACCACGAATGGCAGGCCGGCCACGCGGCGGAGGCGGTCCATCTGGGCAAGGGCATCTTTGAACGCGACCTGGAGCGGCTTTATCCCAACGCCGGCACGGAAATCATCATGTATTGCGGCGGTGGCTTCCGCTCTGCCCTCACCTGCGAAGCCGCCAAAAAAATGGGGTACCACAAGGTGTATTCGCTCATTGGCGGCTACAAGGGCATGATTGCCGCAGGTTGGTCGATGACGAAGTAAGGATTCTATTTCTTCACCTGCGGGGTTTCGGAAATCACCTTGTGCTGCTCGAGCTTTTTCAATTTCGGCGCTATGACCATCTGGCAATAGCCCTGACTGGAGTTTTGGTCGTAGTATTGCTGGTGGTAATCTTCCGCTTGGTAGAACTTCTTGAGCGGGACGATTTCCGTGACGATGGGATTGCCAAAATTCTTTTGGGCTTCAAGCTTGGATTTTTCCGCGATGAGCTTTTGCTTCTCATCGCGATACAAGATGATGGAGCGGTACGAGGTGCCTTCGTCGGCCCCCTGCCGGTTGAGCGTGGTGGGATCATGCGCCTGCCAGAAAACCTCCAGGAGTCTGGCATACGAGATCTTCGCGGGGTCGAAAGCGATTTCGGTCACCTCGGCGTGACCGGTGGATTCGGTGCAAACTTCGCGGTAGGTGGGATTTTCAGTCGTGCCGCCTGCGAATCCGCTGGTGACGGAAATGACGCCCGGCAGCCGCTCAAAGACGGCCTCCATGCACCAAAAGCAGCCGCCGCCCAGATCGGCAATTTCCGTTTGATTGGCAGGATGTGGATTGGAGGCATTCATGATTTCATTGGCATTGGAGGTGGCGACTTGCGACAGGCATGAAACGGTTGAGTTGATGGCCCAAACCGCCAGCGAGATTAAGATGGCACTTCTCATATCGGTTTTTCAATTTCCGGTTGGTCGTCACAAATCTGGAAACCTTACACCATTTCCTGGGAATCCGCATCGGGCTGATTGGGAGGTTCGCCGGGCAGCGATCCGCCATAATTCTCGAAGTGCTCCGGTCTGAGGGGTTCAGAAATTGCGTTTTCGCCACTGATCCATTTGCCGAGGTCGATCAGTTTGCAGCGCCGCGAACAAAACGGCCCGTACTTGCCGGCAAACCAGTCACCGGACTTTTTGCAGGTCGGGCATTTGACCGGCCGCATGGCTACTTGGTCTGCGCCACGACTCCCTTGAGGTCGGTCACAACATCGACGGCCGCGTCGAGCGTGGCGCCGGCATCAACCAGCGTTTTCTGGACGTCGTTGAGCAGGGTCTGCTGCTGGGTGGCGCTCAAGTGCGAGCTGTTGAACAAGGCATGAACTTCGCGGGCCAGCTTCGTCTGCTGCGCCGCCGCGAGTTTGGTCCTGCTGGTGACCGCTGTCAGGAGGTCTTCCCCAAGCTTCTTCACGGAATCCGTGGAGGCTTTGGTGCCCTGCGCGGCCTGGGACAGATCGTTCAACAGGGCATTCTTTTGTTCGGCACCGGCCTTGTCGCTGGAGGCGACCAGGCCGGCGAAATCAGACTGCAGACCGGCGACGTTTTTGAGCGTGGCCTGCAAGGCGGGGTCCATGGGCGCCGCTGGTGCCGTTGCCGCAGCGGTCCTGCCAGGAGCAGCGGCTCCGCCATTGGCCTCGCGCTGGATGCGCTGCTGTTCGGCGTCGTTTTGGCTGCTATCCCGTTTCGCCTGCTGCGTGGCCATGTAATAGTTTTGGGCAGGAACGCCGCCTGCCGCCAGCAGCAGCAGGCACGCGCCGGTAACGTAAGCTCTCGCCAATTTCATAACGGTCAGGGGTTCACGGTTAAACTACCACTCTTTTGCAGGTATGAAATGTAGTCTTCGAGAATGTGCTCGGTCTCGTCCAGCATGGGATCATACGGCGGGGAGACTGTCTTCCCGATAGCTGGAACGCCATTAGTGGCACCATTCAACCCTAATTCTTTCATGGCGGCCTGGACCTTGGCCTCCGCGACATCATTGGTCATGCCCAGCCAGTTTTCCGGCGGCGGCAGACCCGGTTCCGTAGAATTCTTTACGGTTAGCTCATAGATCTTGATGCCCGGATCGGGACGCTTTTGACGTTCCTCATCGCGCGCATGGTTCTTGAGGACATCCTGTTCCCGTTCCTTAATGGCATCATGCTCGTTGAGGGTGGCCACGCGATCCACCTCTGACTTCTTGTACTGCTCGATGTCCTGACGTACGTAGTCAAAATCCTGGTTGGTGAGCACGCGAGCGTCGGAGAGCGCCCGCAGCCCGGCAATAAACGGCTGCACGAGGTTGACCTTGGTGTAGCTGGCCGCGGGAATCGTGTCCCACGGCAAGGGGTTGTCCTGATTGGATTCCCCGAGCTGGGTCGAATAGCTGAGCACGTCCGGCAACACAATATCCGGCGTGACGCCTCTGAGCTGGGTGGAAGCCCCGCTGACGCGGTAAAATTTCTTGATGGTGATCTTCATCTGCCCCGGGTCATTGGTGCTGTTGATCATCCACGGCTTGAGGGAATTCAGACTTTGGACGGTGCCCTTGCCATGCGTGGAAATATCGCCCACGATGGTGGCTCGGCCGTAGTCCTGCAAGGCGGCGGCCGCAATTTCCGCGGCCGAGGCGCTGAAACGGTTGATCATGACCACCAAGGGTCCGGAGTAAACCGGTTCCGAATCGCCGCAGGATTCCACCACCGTCTGGCCGTCGAAACTGCGGACCTGCACCACCGGGCCGTCCTTGATGAACAATCCAGTGAACTTGATGGCCTCTTCCAGGGACCCGCCCGGATCGTACCGCAAATCGACGATGACCCCCGCCACATGCTCCTGCTTCATTTTTTTCAGCAGCTTGGCCACGTCCACCGAGGCAAATTTCGGGGTGGACTTGCCGCTTTGGTCCACTGGGGCATAAAACGACGGCAGCTCAAGAATGCCAATGCGGTTCCGACCGCCTTGGTCATCCGGCATGTCAATAATCTTGGCCTTGGCCTCCCCGTCTTCCAGTTTGATTTCATCGCGAACGAGAGAGATCACTTTGCGCGATGTAAAATCGGGGGCCGCACAGACGGTCAGGCGCACTTCGGTGCCTTTGGGTCCGCGGATTTGCTGGACCACTTTCTCCAGATCCATGTCGACGACGTCCACCGGCGGCTTGCTGCCCTGGGAGACGGCCACGATGCGGTCCTTCTCCTTGATCTGCTTGCTTTTGTTCGCCGGGCCGCCGGGCACCAGCGAGAAAATGGTGCAATAGCCGTCATCCTCCCTCAGTTGCGCGCCGATGCCAAAGAGGGAAAGGTTCATGCTGATCGAGAAATCCTGGGCATGGGGGAAGCTCATGTAATCCGAATGAGGATCATAGGCGTGCGACAGGGCGTTCAAGTAAACTTGCAGGACGGCGTCGCTGTCCTGATTAGTCATGAGATGATCGCTCCAGCGGTAATGTTTTTCCAACTCGGCGATGATGTTCGTGTTGGCGCCCGGGGGCAGCTTGACGGTGGGCACGCCATTGGTTTCAGAAAACTCGCGCGACAGCTTGTTTTGCAGATATTCGAAACGGATTTGTTGCCGCCAAAGCTGCCGGGCCTCGTCCAAATCCTTGGGAAATGGCTCGCGGCGCCGGTCAACGATCTTCTCATCCGTATTGAACTTGAATTTGTCCTGCTCCAGCATTTCATCGGCAAAGGCGACACGCTGCTGGAAGCGTTTCTGAAAACGTTCGTAGATGCGAAAGGCGGGCGAGAGGTCCGCCGCCATGTTGGCCGCCGGCCCCGGGCCGACCGTCAAGGTATCCAAATTGGTGCGATACGGGGCGAATTCTGCCAGATCGCTTTGCAAAAAATATTCGTGGTGCGGGTCCAGCGAATCGATGTAACCATCATAGAACCTGGCTGAAATGTCCTTGTCCAAAGCGTGCTCCGAATAATGATAATTCTCGAGCAAGCGGGCCGCGATGTAGGCGATGCGCGGATCATCCGGCCCGGGCTGCAAGGTGTTGGTGGCGAGCGCCGCGGAGGCGGGCGCAACGGCTGGCGCCATGCGGCCCGTCTGGCACCCGGCCCAGATGGCCAACCCGGCGACAACGCCGATGGGCAGCGGCCAGAATTTCTTAAACTGAGACATGATGTATGGCACCATTTGACTCAACATAATCCAATTTGTTCATTCTGGGAAATAAATTGCGTGAGTCAAAGGCGAGCCGCAGCAGCGTCGGAACTCCAAGACACGTAATTGGTAGACTTTCTGACGGGCGACGTTGCAGCGGGTCGCGGACCCGCGCTCCGACACAATGAGTCGGCGGGAACGGTAGCAAATGGCGAATAGCCGTCTACGCGGCGGACCGGAAACACGCGGGCGAGCCGCCCGCGCTCGGCAATTTGCAGAACTCAGGAACTGGCACTGGTGTAGCGGCGGATGGAAAAGCGCCAGAAGTACTCCGAAATAAATGCCCAGATCACGCCGATGCCAATAAGCGAAAGCACCGCGGCCGGCGAGGCAATCTTCTCCGCCAGGATGCGGACGGGAACATTGCTGACAAGCAAGATCGGCAACCCCAGTGTGAAGACAGCTTTGAAGGCGCCTTTGAACGCCTCGTCGGGCATGCGAGCGATGTTGAACAGGTTATAGTATCCCCAAACGATGCCCTGGGCCCGGACGGTCCAGAAACACACGGTTGCCAGTACGAACATGAGCGAATAGTGGATCAAGATCCCGACCAGGCACAGGGCGCCGAAGCCGGCCAGTTGCGCAAACCCGGGATGCAGGTTTAATCGGACGGCGGCAAAAATCATGACACACAGGCCAAACCCGGCATTGATAAAGGCCCCGAGGTCCACGACCCGGAGCGAGACGATAAACCGGGTGTTGACGGGCAGCAGCAGGAGAAAGTCCATGCGGCCGGTGCGGACGAGTTCCGAAAGGTTGGTGCAGTTGGTCAGAAAAAATGCTTGGTATAGCTGCTGAATGAAATTGCTGGCCCCGACCAAGAGGACCATCTGCCACTTGGACCACGTGCCCACGGATTCGGTCTGGGAAAAAACGACGCTCACGAAGCTCAACTGAAGCCCAAACCAGAGCAATTCGACAACGATCCACAAAATGAAATTGCCTTTAAAGGACATCTCACGCGCCACGGAATTCTTCCACAGGGCGGCATAAAGGCTGAAATAACGTCTCAAGGACTTCATCAATCGTTAAGAATTGCGCGAGCCCTGAATTGTGCTTTACTCCCGGGTTGGCCAGCCCCAAGGCCGCAATATGGCCGCCATGGCGCTGCCAAACCGGCCTTATTCAAGGCGAGGAAAATCGCCATGAGCCGGGGGGATGAGGTGGAATTCGCCTGGCAAACCCACCAGCCTCTCCTGGTCCTGCTCCGGGCCGGCGGTAATGGTGTGGGATGGTTGGGCCAGCCAGTCGGCGAAGGAAGCCGGCAACACTTCTTCTGTTTCGGAAGGAGCATCCGTCGGCGGCGGAACTGCCGCATCCGTCAATCTAACCGTCCTGGTGGGCCGCTGCATGGCAACTTTTGCAAGAGGTAGCTAGCGGACATTATCGCCCGAAGCAATGGTATGGCAAACATTTTCGCATCTTTTTGGTCTAATAACCATCGCCATCAGGTGTCGTATGGTTAGATGCGCATGCGAAATCCATGAAAACACTTTCCTCCGTCATCACCATTTCTGCGTTGTCGCTGGCCGCATCGGGCGAGCCGGCCCTGACCATTTACAACCAGAATTTCGCAGTCGTCCGCGATACGGTGCCGCTGGACTTGCAAGCCGGCGCGAACAGCGTCCGCTACGCCAACGCCACCGCCCAGGTCGAACCCGACTCGGTCATTCTTCGCGACCCGACCGGCCGGCACACGCTGCAAATTCTCGAACAGAATTATCGCAACGACCCGGTAAGTGAACCGCTGCTCCTCTCGCTGTTCGAGGGCAAGACCATTGATTTCGAGAATCTGCGGATGAAGGATAATACACAAACCCGCGAGTTCACACCCGGCAAAATCATCCGCAGCGGCTATGTGCCCGGCGGCGAGGCGCAGCAGCCCATCATCGAGGTCAACGGCAAGCTGCAATTCTTACTCCCCGGCACGCCGCTGTTTCCCGACCTGGGCGACGACACGGTGCTCAAGCCGGCGTTCAATTGGGTGCTGCAATCGGATTCCGCCGGCAAATTCGACGCGGAAGTCGGCTACGTGACCGGCGGCTTCGAGTGGAGTGCCGCGTACAATCTAGTCTCGCCCGAGAAAGGCGACTTCGCCGATCTCGTCGGCTGGATCACCATGAAAAACGAAAGCGGCAAGGCATTCGAAGATGCCAAAATCCAACTGATGGCCGGCGACGTCAACAAGATCCAGCCCGCGGCGCCGATGAACGGTTTTGTGCCGAGAAGAGCCATGGCCCTGGGCGCGATGGCAGGCGCCCCCCCCGTCACCGAAAAAGCCTTCGACGAATTTCATCTGTATTCAATCGCGCGACCGACGACCTTGCACGTCCGGGAAACGAAGCAGGTGGAATTTGCGCACGCCGAAAAGATGTACGCGCCCACGATTTATGTCTATGACGGCGCGGAAGGCTACCGGTTTTACGGATTGAACTACGACCAGGGCTACGGCCAGACGGAAAACAAAAAAGTCCTCGTCCAGCGCGAATTTGCGAACGCGGAAACCAACCAGCTTGGCATGGCCCTGCCCGCCGGGAAACTGCGCTTCTACCGCCGCGATGCCGGGGGCCAGTTGCAGTTCGTGGGCGAGAACACCATTGACCATACTCCGCGCAATGAGACCGTGCGCGTGACCACCGGCAACGCCTTCGACCTGGTCGGCGAGCGCAAGCAGACCAGTTTCCGCGTGGATACCGGCGACAAGTGGATAGACGAATCCTTGGAAATCAAGCTGCGGAACCGGAAAAAGGATACGCCGGTGGAAATCCGCGTGGTGGAACATCTCTATCGCTGGAGCAACTGGGAGATCACCAAAAAATCGGATGACTTCACCCGGAAAGATTCGCAAACCGTTGAATTCCGCATCCAGGTCAAGCCCGACGAGGAGCGCGTCATCAACTACTCGGTGCACTATTCGTGGTGAAGTTGACCGGCTTGCGCGCGGATAAATGATGCTTGGGTTCGTTTAGTTCGCGCGCAATCGAAAGCGGTGTCGCCGCTGCGCTCTGCCACCGCAGTCCAAAATCGCCGCCGGGCCAAGGGGAGAAAGCGGGCACATGGCGCATGGACATTCCTCGGGCTCGCGAACATTCCGCCGCCCCGTGGCGGCCTCAAATCGAGTGGACAAACGCCGGTCATGCGCTAGTCTCTTGACGATTTCAAACTCATGAAAACCGCGCGCAAAAATTTGGTTTTTCACACTCTCCTGATCGCGACCAGCGCGATCGTTCTATTCAGTTCGGCGGGCGTCCCGCGCGCCGCCGATTACGAGCAGAAGCCGAACGACCCCTATTTTATCAAACTCAATCCGCGCCGGGCGCCGGCGCCGGGACCGCTAATCCTCAAGCAAGGCGACCGTCTGGCCATCATCGGAGACTCGATCACCGAACAAAGAATGTACTCGCGCATCATGGAGACCTATTTGACGGTTTGCGTGCCGGAGTTGAAAATCACCACGCGGCAGTTTGGCTGGAGCGGCGAGACCGCCGAGGGTTTTTTGCACCGCATGACCAACGATTGCCTGCGCTTCCATCCCACCGTTGCCACCACCTGCTATGGCATGAATGACCACAAATACCGCCCGTTCGACATGGAGAATGAGCAATGGTACGCGGACAATTCCTCGGCCATTGTGCGCAGTCTTAAGGACGCGGGCGCGGTGGTGGTGCTCGGCTCGCCCGGATGTGTCGGCAAGGTGCCGGGCTGGACCAAATCCGACGTTTATTCCCTGGATGAATTGAACATCAACCTGTGCGCATTCCGCGATTGCGATATTGCGCTGGCCAAAGAGCTGCAAGCCCCGTTTGCCGATGTTTATTGGAACCTGTTCAAGGCCGGTTACGCCGGCAAGACCCGCTATGGCCAGGACTACTCCATCAATGGACGGGACGGGGTCCATCCCGGCTGGGCCGGACATCTTGTGATGGCGTATTCGTTCCTTCGGGCGATGGGCTTGGATGGCGATATCGGCACACTGACGGCGGATCTGGGCGCCCAAACAGCCACGGCCACGGCCGGCCACACCGTGGACAGTTTCAAGGACAACCGGTTGACCGTCACCAGCACCAAATATCCCTTCTGCGCCGGCGGCGCAACCAACAGTGACGCTTCCCTCCGTTCCGGCGCCACGCTGATCCCGTTCTTTCAGGAGTTGAGCCGCTTCAACCTGATCGTCAAGAACGGCGGCGCCCTGCAATACAATATCGTCTGGGGCGGCACTACGAACATGTACACCTCCGAGCAACTCGCTGCCGGCGTGAACCTGGCCGCGGATTTTGTGGACAATCCGTTCTGCGAAACTTTCCGCCGGGTGGATGAAGCGGTCGCGGTCAAGCAGGCCTACGAGACGAGACAGATCAAGGAGGTTTTTCACAGCAAGAAGGCCGAAGCCGACATGGAACAAGCGGTGGCCGCCACTGAGGCCGAACGCGCCCCGCTGGCCCAGGCCATTGCCGACGCAATGACGCCGGTTACGCACTCCATCCTGATTCAGGCGGTCACGAGCGCAAATTTGCCGGCGGCCCCGGACTTAACGCCGTCACGGGTGAGGTGAAGCGGCGTGAACGCCGCGCGCGCCAGTCGCAGCGCGTCAGGCTTCATCCTTCGCGCCGGCGCCGGCGTTGGATGATTTTACGCGTGGTGAACGGGGTGGGTTGAAGCGGCGTGAATGCCGCTCCCCGACCGCCGGGTTCACGGGGAGGCCCGACCTCCAAAATCTGAAGGACATCGCGGCCGTGAAACCGCACGCGCGGAGCGCCGGTCCGCTGGAATTCAGGCCGAATGGGGCCTCTGGCCCCTGCCCTCCCTCACGCGGCCACAGGCTCGGGAGCGCTTGCCGAGGCGGGCTCTTCCTCGGCCTTGTGAAATTTCACGCTGACGATCTTGCTCACGCCGTGCTCCTGCATGGTCACGCCATAAAGCACATCGGCCATGGCGATGGTGCGCTTGTTGTGCGTGATGATCACAAACTGCGAGTGCGCCAGGAAGCGTTGCAAAATCTTCACAAAACGGACCACGTTGGCTTCGTCCAGCGGCGCGTCCAATTCATCCAGCACGCAGAATGGACTGGGCTTGACCTGGTAGATCGAGAACAGCAGCGACACGGCCGTCATGGTCTGCTCACCGCCGGACAGCAGCGAAATGCTCTGCAATTGCTTGCCGGGCGGACGCGCCACGATGTCAATGCCGCTTTCCAGCACGTCATTCTGGTCGGTCAGCACCAGATCCGCTTTGCCACCGCCGAACACTTCCGTGAACATCAGGCGGAAATTGTCCCGGATCTTCTCAAAGGTCTCCACGAACATCTGGCGGGTCTGAGCGTTGATCCGATTGATGATCTCGAGCAATTCCGTTTTGGCATTCACCAAATCCTCATACTGTTGCGAGAGGAACTGATGCCGCTGCTCGGTTTCCTCGTATTCCTCGATGGCCACGAGGTTGACCGGGCCCATTTCATCGAGCTTGGTCTGCAGCGCCTCGACCTGCTGCCCGACCGCGGCCCAGTCGGTGCCGGCGCCGCTGGCCGCCATCTGCTCGGGCGTCAAGGTCTCCACCTTGGGCTGCCCCTCGTCGGCATGCGTGATGGTGATGCATTCGCTGCGGATATCCTCCAGATTGAGGTGATACTTCTGTTGCACTTTCTCGCGCAGGTTCTGCACCGACATGTTCTTCTGCGCCAGCTCGACCTCGAGGGCGCCGCGCTGATTTTGCATATCCGCCACCCGGTTGCGCTGTCCGCGCAAAGCCTCATCGCGTGCGGAAATCTCGGTTTCCTGGGCCGTCTTCAATCCGATGGTCTCAGCCGTCTGGGCATTAACCTGCTCGCGATCGTGCTGCAGGCGCGCGATGTTGGTCTGGGAATCCTGGATTTCGGACTGCGCCTGTTCCTGGCGCGAGACGAAGGAGGCGCATTCGTTGCGCCGCGCCTCGACCAACTGTCCGAGTTCAAGGATGCGCTGATCCAGCGCGCCGCGCTGCTGGCGGAAAGACGTCGCCAGCTGGTCCTCGGATGCCAGCGCGATTCTGCTCTCGGTCAACGCCGCATTGGCGGCGTCGCGCGCTAGGCGGAGCATTTCGAGTTCGGCGGTCAGAGACGTCACAAGTTCCTGCGCGGTGCGTTCGCCGGCTTCCAGCTCGTGCAGGCGTCCGGCCAGCGCGTTGCGCTTTTCCTGACCTTCGCGTTCCTGCCCGGCCAGCGTGTCCACTTCGTACATCACTGTCTCGATCTTTTGGTTCAACAGGCGCGAGGAATTTTGCAGCGCCTTGAACTCGCCCTCGCGGGTGGCAATGGCCACTTCCTGCTGGCGCAATTCCGTCTGCGCTTCCTGCAGGCTCGCCTGCAATTCGGTCTGCTCCCCCAACAACGCCCCGCGTTTGCGGCTGGCTTCCTCCACGAGCTGCTGCAAGGTTCCCAGCTCATTCTGTAATTCGGAAATCTGGTTTTTGCGGCCCAGGATGGACGACGGCGCCTTGCCGTTCCCATGTCCGTTGAGGTAACCGCCGGTATAAATGCCGTGGCGGTTCAGCAAATCGCCGCCGAGCGTCACAAAATCGCAGCCCGCATGACCGTTCTGGATCTGCGCCGTGGCGGTGCCAAGGTCCGAAGCAATGAAGGTGCGGCCCAGGAGAGACTTCAACAGCGGCTCAACCGTCGGCTCCGCGTGAATCACGCTCATGGCGTGAACGATCTGGCCCGACTGCAGTTCATCAGTGGGACTGGTTGCCGGGGCCATGTCGCCTTCAAATGAAAGCTGTTTTTCGTCCTTGTACTGCTGGATGGACAGCGCGGCCACGCTGGCGCGGCCGACCTTGTTGGCGCTCAACTCAGCGATGATTTCCTGCGCGGCGGCGGGCTGGTCCGTTAGCACCAGTTGCAGGTTGTGGCCCAGCGCATTTTCCACCGCGATTACAAACTGGTCCGGCACCCGGATGCGGTCCGCGAGCGAGCCGAGGACCGAGCGCGACTGGCGCAACGCCGCCACCGCTCCGGCGTCAAAACCCTCGTGCGATCCTTCCAACTGTTCGAGCACCGTGAGACGCGAGCGTTTGTCGGACTGCTGATGCAAATATTTGTCCTGCTCCTGGGAGGACACCTGCAGTTCGGTCTGCAATTCGCGCAGGCGGTTCTGGCGTTGCTCCACCGAGCCGCGCGTCGTGGCCACATTGAGTTTTTCCGCCTCGACGCTTACGGTAAACTCGTGCAGCCGCGCCTCCAGTCGGACACGCTCCTCTTCCAACTGGACTTTTTCCGCCGAAAGCTTTTCGAGCCGCACGAGGTTGCCCTGCTTGGCGAGGTCCAGCGCGGTGAGTTCATTGCGCACCTTGGACAAATCCTGGGCCGCGTTGAAGGCCGCCGCTTGCGCCTGGCGCAGCGCTTCATGCCGCTGGCGCAAATTGTCCTCCACTTCACGCAAGGAATTCTGCCGGGCCTGCAACATTTCGCGATGTTGCGCCACGGCGGATTCGGCCGCTGACAGCCTGCCCGCGACCACCGTCAATTCCTCCTGCGCCGCCCGATGCCGCTCCTCGGCCTGCGCGATGTCCGAAAGGGCCTTGGCGTTCTGCGATTCGATCTCGTGAATGCGCTCCTGATTGAACTGAATGCGGCTCTCGTGGCGATCCACCTCGCCCTTCAATTCCAACCCGCGCTGCTGCTGGGCCGAAACTTCGTGCTCCAGCTCGATCAGCCGTTCGCGCAGCCGGGCAATTTCATTTTCAAACCGCTGGATGTCGTTGGTTCCCTGCTCGATCTGTTGCCGCAAATTGTCCGCCGCCGCCTGGCGCCGGTTGATTTCGCCCTGCAACACATCGAACTGATGCCGGGCAAGTTGGGTTTCCAGGTGCTGCAGCTCCTGCTGGATCTGCTTGTAGCGCCGCGCCTTGCCGGCCTGGCGCTGGAGCGACCCGATTTGGCGTTTGATTTCCTTGATCGTATCGGCGATGCGCAGGAGGTTTTGCTCCGTGTATTCCAGTTTGCGCAGCGATTCTTTTTTCTGCGATTTGAACTTGGTGATGCCGGCGGCCTCCTCAAAAATCATGCGCCGGTCTTCCGGCTTGCTGGAAAGAATCTGAGTGATGTGGCCTTGGGCCAGAATGCTGTAGCTGGTGCGCCCGACACCCGTGCCCATGAACAACTGCTGGACGTCCTTGAGCCGGCACGGAGTGCGATTCAGGAAGTACTCGCTGCCGCCGTCCCGGAAAATCCGCCGCGTGAGCGTGACTTCGTCATAGGTCACCTGCACCCCCGCGGCCCGCAGGCTCTCCTCACCCACCCCACCGAGGGTCAGGGAGACCTCGCCCATGCCCATGGGTTTCCGGCCGTCCGTGCCATTAAAGATCACATCGGCCATTTCCCCGCCGCGCAGGGCTTTGGCCGACTGTTCACCTAGTACCCAACGGATGGCGTCCGACACATTGGACTTGCCGCAACCGTTCGGCCCCACAATGGCGGTCACGCCCGGCTGGAAGGTCAGCGCCGTCTTGTCCGCAAAGGACTTAAAGCCAAAAACAGTTAAATTCTTAAGATACATAGACTCGAAAACTCGTTAGCATCCGCTACGCGCAACTCAACCAAAGCCGGCGGCGCAAGTAAAGCGGAAAACACAATATGTTGTACACAACCCGGCTTGTGGCGCAACTAATGGTGAGGAACCGTGGTCAGCTTTGCGTCAAATACCGAGACTATTAGCGTTAAACTAGCCTCTTTTTTACTCCCTAAACGGCGTTTCGTCAAATGAAATATACGATTCGTGAACGGCGGATATGCGGGGCGAAGAAGTGGTGGCCAAACCCGGTTGGCGCTGAGATTCCATGGCCGGAGATCGTCGGAGATGGCCGGAGTGTTTCAATTGGCCAGATG
This sequence comes from Verrucomicrobiota bacterium, assembly GCA_049509875.1. GTDB lineage: Bacteria > Verrucomicrobiota > Verrucomicrobiia > Limisphaerales > UBA11358 > UBA11358. The sequence continues at coordinate 89,746 of JBEKZM010000006.1, forward strand.
GGCCCTCTGACTTTCAAAATCTATTTTTCCCGCACTTTGCGATTGTCCTGGCCGGAATAATATAGCGCTTTTCGCCAGCTTTTGTGAGCTAAAGGCACGGATGAATGCACGTTAACCAGAGCGAGATTTGAGCCGAACGAGCGCCAACACGGTCGAGTCCTGGTGGCGTGACAGACCCGTCAGGTGCCCGCACAGCTTTTTTTGGGGGGGAGATGGCGGACAACGGTGGAGGCCCCAATAATGTCTCCCCGTGTGTTCTTGACGGGCGAGACGGAGATGGCCACAGGAATGATTCCGCCATGCTTGTGGAGCCGTACGGTCTCCTGAATGGCTACCACGTCGCCCCGCCGGACCCGGGTCATAATATCCAACATCTCATCCCTGCTATTTCCGGGGAACAGCAAGACGTTCGAACAGCCAATGATTTCGGTGGAGCTATAGCCCAACAACCGTTCGGCCGCCATATTCCAACTCACAATGATGCTATCGAGATTCTTGCCGTAAATGGCATCCGCGCTGGACTCCACGATGCCGGCGAGGAATTGCATCTCGGCGATGGCACACTTGAGGAAGTGTCGGGCCAAAGCCGCCGCCAATTCGCGTTCCAAGGCGGGGACCAGCCGGCCAAGATTACGCTTCATAATGTAATCGTTCGCACCAGCCTTCATCATCGCGACGGCCTCCTCTTCCCCGCATACGCCTGACACCATGATAAAGGGGGTGTCCAGGCCTTGTTGCCGCAGCAGCCTCAACGCCTCCGGGCCACTAAACTGCGGCAGCGCATAATCGCAAATGATGGCATCCCACGAATATTTCTGCAGGGCGGCTAAAAAATCCGTCTCCGTCTCGACCCGCTTGTGCATCGGGGCATGCCCCTCGCGCTGCACTTCCGCCACCAACAGCGCTGCGTCATCTGAAGAATCTTCCACCAGCAATAGCTTTATAATGTTCCAATTCATAGAATCGTTTTGGCGGAGGAGCGACCTCTCACCCTGGCACGGTCGGCGAGGTCACACTGGTCGCCTGAGAACATTACAATGACATTGGAATCGTTCTTAACACTTTAACATATCAGATTAGAAACTTCCCCCAAGCTCCAAATGCAAGCAGTTTAAGTTTATAATCCCGGACGGCATTTTTGGGCGGCAACGCGGACGGCGATCGAAACGATGGTTCAGTTCTCGGGATGATTTCGAGCCCCTATGATTCGCCCGAAAATGTGCTATGTTGACTGAAGGGCACAGGTTCACACGATCCAAAGTCGTAGCCGGTGCCATTAAAAGGAAGGGAATGTTGGACCTTAAAAATGCCGGGCCAGTTGTGGGCCGCAAAACCGCATTGATTGTGGAAGGCGGGGCGATGCGCGGCGCGTGGGCGGCCGGAGTGCTGGCCTGCCTTCAGGAACGCGGGCGCGGGCAATACGATCTCGTTTATGCGGCTTCTTCCGGCGCCTGCTCTGCGGCCTATTTTGTCGCCGACTTGTGGGAACCGGGTTTGGCCATCTGGCGTGAACTGGCCTGCAACGCGATTTGCAAAAGCAATTTCCTTCGCCGCAAGCCGATCATTGACCTGGTTTACCTGATCGACGAGGTCATTCGCCAGCGGGTTCCGCTTTCCGTCGCCGCACTGCAAAAGGCGCCCACGCAGTTTTACATCATGCTGACCGACTGTCAGACGGCTGCCCCGGTCTATTTCCGCGCCGCGGATGAGCGTGTGTTTGCGGCGCTGCGCGCCACATCGTCCATGGCTCTGGCGACGCGCGGATATGATTATGTGGATGGCCAGCCGTACGCAGACGGCGGAGTGGCGGACCCAATTCCCCTCCGCCGGGCCATCCAGGACGGAGCGACGGACATAACCGTGGTGCTTACGCATAATCCCGCTTCCCGCCTCAAGCTGATTCCGCGCTGGATGGGAAAACTGGCGTATCCGGAATTTCCGGAGGTGGCGCGGGTTTGGACCGCGCGGCAAAATGTGCATTACAACGCCGCCATCGAGCTGATGAAACAGCCTCCGGCGGGTGTTCGAATCCGGGTATTCCGGCCGCTGCGGTCCATGCCGGTAGGTTCCTTCACCGTTGAGCCAAAGCAAATCGCCGCCGCCATGACCCTGGGCCACGAAGAGGCCCGGCAACAAATGGCGGCAATGGACATGGAGCAAACATGCGGTTCAGTTTCAGATTAGCCATCAATCGGGCAGATCCGGATTTGGCTGGACAATGCCCGCGGTTAAACCGGCGAGTTTGCCCGCCAAGATTCGCTGGGCCAGACGATGACCTTCGGCGTCACCGTTCTGGTGAATCTCGTGAAACTTTTGTTCGATACGCCCCCGAGCGGTGCCGCAAAAATAATTCACCAACGCGAGCAACGGTTCCCGGGTGGCCGGGTCGGCGCAGGCAGGCAACATTTGTTCTGCTCGCGAACACATTGCCGTGATGGCAAACAACTCCGCGCCGATGTCAGCGAACCGGCCGAGCAGCAATTGCTGGCGCTCCAGCCGTGGCCCATTTCGCAGCAGCGCGTAAAAAAGCGCGCGCGCCAGTCTTCGGCTGGTTCGCGCAACGTAAACCAGATTTTTGCCAAACACGGGTTTGCCATTGCCGTCCGGTTGAAGCTTAAAGCGCGAAACACGAAACTCCGCCAAGGGCAGAAATTGTTTCGGGTACCATACCACATAAAACCGCGCGGCTTTCGCGGCGGCGCGCAGGCGTTGCGGCCACGACAATCGCGAATCGAGAACCGCTGCGCTCACTTTTAAATGCGCGTCCAACATTTCGCGCGCGATGAACAGCCGCATGATTTCGCTGGAACCCTCAAAAATGGTGTTGATGCGACTGTCGCGCAAAAAGCGCTCAACCGGCGCAGGCGTTTCGCCTCGCGCCGCCAGCGAGGCGGCGGTTTCATAACCGCGTCCGCCACGAATCTGCATCGTGTCATTGACTGTGGTCCAGGCGGCCTCGGTTCCCCACAATTTGCACATGGCGGCCTCGAGGCGAACATCGGCATTTTTGTCCCGGTCAACGCGGCTGGCGGTGTGCAAAGTCATGGATTCCATCGCAAACATGTTTGCCGCCATGCGCGAGATTTTATCGGCAATGGCGGCGTGCTGGCCGATGGGGGCGCCCCATTGCACCCGCCGCATCGCCCAGTCGCGGGAGATTTCGAGACACCGCTTGGACAACCCGACGCACGCCGCAGGTAAGGTTAATCGCCCCGTGTCCAGTGTGGTCAACGCCACACGCAAACCTTTGCCCTCCGCCAGCAAGATGTTTTCGCGCGGAACGCGGACGTTTTGGAACCGTATGACCGCGTTGTAAAGTGCTTTCAACCCCATAAAATGACAACGATGAACGACTTCCACGCCCGGCCAGCTCGTTTCCACGATAAACGCGGTGATCTGCACCTTTGGTTTGCCGTTCACCAATTTCGGCGGAGTTTTGGCCATCACGACGATGACGCCGGCTTTGGTGCCATTGGTACACCAAAGTTTTTCGCCGTTAAGGATGAAAAAGTCCCCGTCTGGCGTCGGCTTGGCACTGGTGGCCATCGCCGCCGGGTCGGAGCCGACGTCAACTTCGGTGAGCGCAAAAGCGGAAATTTCGCCGCGCGCGACCCGCGGCAGATATCTTTTCTTTTGTGTTTCCGTACCGAACAAAATCAGCGGCTGCGGCACGCCGATGGACTGATGCGCCGAAATCAGCGCGGTCGTGTTGCCGCACCAACTGCCCAGCAGCATCGCTGCGCGGCAATAGATGGTCTGCGAAAGCCCCAGCCCGCCGTAATCCGTGGGAATTTTGATGCCGAACGCGCCGAGTTTCGCCAAGTCATCAATCACCGGCGGTGGGATTTCGCCCGTGCGGTCGATTTCGCCCGGATCCACTTTCTCGCGCAGAAGTGTTTCCAATTGGCCAAGAAACGCCTCGCCTTTCACGCGGTCATCGGCGCCTTGGAGCGGAAATGGAGCCATTCCTTCGAGATTGAATTCGCCCATGAACAGGCCCTGCGCGAAGGTCTTTTCCTTCGTCACCACGCGCGCTGCCTCCGTCAGCTCAACGGCCGCGCGCTGGCCGGCGGACATTTTTGACGTGTCCAGCGCCGGAGGCCCATCCTCCGCCACCGGCTCTTTGGTTGGCCTCTCGAGCGGTGTTTTCAATGCGGTCATAAAGGATCACTGGCTGGTATAAAATTTCCTCCCCTGCGCCGCGAGGTCGCGCAACAAGGCACACGGTTCGAGATGCTCCGTACCGCGGTCCGCAAGATTTTCCATCATGCCCACGATTTTGTCGGTGCCGACCGAATCGGCGTAACGCAGCGGCCCGCCGCGAAACGGCGCGAAGCCCGTCCCCATGATCATCGCAAAATCAACGTCTGCCGGATCAGTGACGACCTGCTCTTCGAGGCAGCGCGACGCCTCGTTCACCATCAACAAGACCATGCGCTTTTGCATTTCTTCGCGCGACAGATAGCCCGCACTTAGATTTTGCGCCAATTCAGCGACTTGCCGATTGGCTCGCGGTTTCATCGACTTGTGGTACACGTAGAATCCGCGCCCGCTTTTCCGGCCCAGCCAATGGGCGTCCGTCATTTCACCAAGAATCGCAGGCACCTCCATCCGGTCACTGAAACTCGCGGTGAGCGTTTGCGCGACGTGCAGCGCCACGTCCACGCCGACTTCGTCGATTAGGCGCATCGGCCCCATGGGCATCCCGAAGTCGAGCATCGCTTCATCGAGGTCTTCAACGGTTGCGCCCGCTTCAAACAAATTTCCGGCTTCAATCAAATACGGCACCAGGATCCGATTCACCAAAAAACCCGGACTGTCCCTGACCACGACCGCCAGCTTGCCAATTTGCTGCGCGAACGCAACGACGCGCTGCAAAATCTCCGGGGCGGTCTGGCGCGCGGCGACGACTTCAACGAGCTGCATCCGGCGGACTGGATTGAAAAAGTGCAGTCCGAGGACGCGCTCCGGATGGCGCGTGCCGCCAGCCAGTTCAGAGACCGGCAAGGCCGAGGTGTTTGTGGCCAGAATGGTTTCGTCACCAACCAACTCGTCGAGGCACCGGAATATTTTCATTTTCGATTCCATATTTTCGACGGCGGCCTCCATTACCAAATCGACGTGGCGCAGCGGGACTTCATCTGGCGCAGGCGAGATTCTATCCATGCCGTCTCGCGCCTCCTGCTGGTCAAAAATATGGCGCTTCGTCCCGTCGCCGTAAATTTTGGCTATGGCGTTCATGCCTTTGGCGACCTTCTCCACGTTGATGTCGCGCAAGATGACCGGCAGGCGCCGCGTACTCAACCATTGCGCGATGCCGGCTCCCATCACACCCGCGCCAATGACGGCCGTACGCACCACCGATTTTGCCCGTGTTTTGGTGAGTGACAATTTTTTCGCCCGCTCCTGCAGGAAGAACACGCGCAGCAAATTGCGGCATGCTTCGGTTCGAACGAGCTCAATCAGACCGTTGCTTTCGAGCGCGAGGGAATCGGAGACGGACTTGGAAATCCCCCTGGTCACAACCTGCAGGGCTTTCAAAACTGCCGGATAGTGCCCGTGCGTTTCCTTGAGCAATTGAGAATGCAACCGCGAAGCAATAACCAAAGCCGTGAGCCGACGATTGAGAAACCAATGAATTGGGCGTCTTGGCCGGCCGTTGGAGATTTTCTTGGCAGCCGCGGCGACGAGAAGCCCCGCCGGAACGATCTCGTCAATCATTCCAAGTTTCAGCGCGACTTGGGAGGCGACCGTTTTGCCGGCCAGAATAATGTCGAGCGCTTTCGGCAAACCAATCAGACGCGGCAGGCGGGTTGAACCGCCCCAGGCAGGCAAAAGACCCAATTTCGTTTCGGGCAGACCAATTTTGGTGACCCGGTCGGGCGAAGCCAAGCGGTGATCGCAAGCCAGGGCAATTTCAAACCCGCCGCCGACGGCCGCGCCGTGAATGGCCGCCACCGTGGGAATTTTCAAAGCAGCAATCCGATTGAACAACGCCTGGCCCAATTCAATGATCTCGCGGACGCCCGACAGCGGCGGGTCTTCGCCGATGGTTTTCAGATCCAGGCCGGCGATGAAAATGGCGCGCTTGGCACTAAAAAGGATCACGCCTTTGAGTTGCGGCGTGCCTTCGATGAAATCAAGTTCCTGGCGCAGCTCTTCCAGGGTCGCCGGGTCGAAAATATTCGCGGAAGAACCCGGCCGGTCAAACGTCAGTATGCAAACGCCGTCGTTACGCACTTCGCGGCGAATCGTGCGCGACGGACTTACGGTCAAGGCCGCCGGCCGGGCGGCGCCGGATATTGGCGGTTGATCGGGTGCGGTCAATATTGTGTCCATGGTCATAACCTTTCCAGCCACAACGCCGCGCCCTGCCCGCCGCCGACACACAGCGTGACCAGCGCGCGTCGCGCCTTGCGTCGCTGCAATTCCTTGAGGCTCGTCAGAACCAGCCGTGCGCCGGTCGCGCCGACCGGATGGCCGAGCGCGATCGCGCCGCCGTTCACGTTTAATTTGTCCGCCGTGAATTCGCCCAGCGCATCTGGCCGGGGTAGAACGTCGCACACATATTTTTCCAAAACCGCACATTTCAACACCGCCAGGGTTTGAGCGGCGAACGCTTCGTTGAGTTCGATCAAGTCGGCGTCAGCGAGTCTTAAACCGGTTCGAGCCTCGGCGCGGGCAATGGCCGACAGTGGGCCGAGACCCATGCGCGACGGGTCACAGCCGGTATAAGCATAACCCACGAGCGCGCCCAGCGGGGTGAAGCCGGTTTCGGCGGCCCGCTCCTCCGACATTACGAGCAGGGCTGCGGCGCCATCGGATATTTGCGAAGAATTGCCGGCGGTGACGGTGCCGTGCCGGCGATCAAATACCGGTTTGAGCCCAGCGAGCGCTTGGAGTGACTGGTTTTCGCGCGGGCCGTTGTCGTTGATGACGGCGGCGGCGGCCTTCAAACCTGGAAAGACAGGACAGATTTCGCCGGCCAGTTTTCCCTGAGCAGCCACGGCACGTTGATGCGAGCGGAGCGCAAATTCGTCCTGCTCGGCTCGCGTGATGCCGGACTCGCGTGCGAGCAGCTCAGCCGTTTCTCCCATGTTCAAGCCACAAATCGGATCGGTCAGGCCCAGTTGCAGTCCGACGCGCGGCTGAAAATCCCGCGGACGAAAGGCGGCCATCGATTTGACTTTCTGGCCGAAGCTTTTTGCGCGGGCGACGCGGCTGAATTTTCCCGCCGTGGCGGGCTTAAACAACAGCGGAATGTTCGACATGCTCTCGACCCCGCCGACGACAAAGATGGAGCCGCCTCCGGCGAGCATTTTTTGCTGTGCTTGCGTGATGGCTTCGCAGCCGGAGGCACAGTTGCGGGAAACGGTCAACGCAGGAACGGCCTCGGGAATCCCGGAACGCAAGGCGATGATCCGGGCGACGTTGATCGCGTCTGCCGGCTGCGCCACGCAGCCAAAGATCACCTCGTCAATGAGCGCGGGATCAATTCCCGTGCGAGTCAGCAGCGAGTTGACCGCGATGCGGCCCAGTTCGTCCGCCGCCAGCGCAGCAAGGTCGCCGCCCGCCTTGCAAAACGGCGTACGAACTCCCTCGACGATGACGAGGCGGCCTTTCATGACAGTGATTTGGTTTTGGGCCGGTTGTCAACCAGCCTTTGTTCCTTCAGCAAGATGCCAAGGCCCTGGAGCCGCTGCATTTCTTCGACCTCGTGGAACAGGATCTGGTTGGGATGAATGTCAATCTGGTTATAACAGCGTTCACTTAACTCGCGTCCCAACCACGCCTCGTCAATGCCGTTGGTCTTGTTCACATGGAGGATGATTTCGTCCAGTTCCAGCGGGTCGTCGTGGACCTTGCGCAATTCGACCTGCCACGCGCCGATGTGCGGCGCGTCGTCAAGCACATGTTCCAATTCGTTAAAGTCCACGAGGGTGCCTTTGATTTTATCGAGGTTCATCTCCTTGATTTCCGAGTTGCGCGAAATCCGTCCGACCAGTCGCGGCACTGAGCGGTGGCAATACGGACACGGCTCGTAAGTCAGGCCGCCGTCAATGCAATCGCCGGTCCGGTAGCGCAGCACCACCGTGCCGCGCGCGGCCAGCGGCGTGAAAACGATTTCGCCCGGCTGGCCGTTCGGGACAGTTTCCCCGGTCTTGGGATTGATGATTTCGACAATGCCCAGATCAGGATAAAGATGATAGCCCGGGGACGGCTGATCCGGTGGGAAGGGACATTCTGGCCAGGCCAGCTTGGATTCGGTGAACCCATAGATGGCCAGCACTTCCACCTTGGGCGCGCCCAACCGGCGAGCAAGCTCGCGAAGCTTCTCCCGGAGTCCGTCGCTGACCTTTTCGCCCCCGAGGACAAGGTAACGCAGGTTTTCCCAGCGCAGACCTTCGGCGACCGCGTGGTTCAGCACATGATAAACAAACGTCGGGACGCCGACGAAGATGTCCGGTTTCAATTTGCGGATGAGCCGCAAGGTGCCGTCGGTGCCCATGACCTTGCCGCCTCCGGAACTGAACATCATCGCGCCGAAGGCCGTGCCGGCGTAATGTGTCAGCCAGAACGCGAGATGCGGGGCATACGGAAAAGCGTTCAGCAGGCGGTCTTCACGGCGCGCGGCGCAGACTTCCATGACGCGTTTGCCAGCGATCGCGAGGTTGGTCAAATCGCGCTGCGTGTAAAGAAACGGAATCGGTTCCGTCGAGCGGCCGGTGGTGAAAGTCATGAAGATGGGACGGAACTCGGCTTCAAATTTCTCGCGGACGAAGTCCCGCCCGTGCAGCAACGCCCGGAAAATTGTGCCCGGCCGGCGCGCCAGGATCTGCTGGTCGGGAACGAGCACAAAGTCGCGGAAGCGTTGCGGACTCTCCGGCGTATTGAGCAAATCGCTTTTGCTCGTGAATGGCACGCGTGCCAGATCGTCGAGCGTGCGGATGGAATCGGCTGACAGATTGTTTTCCCGGAACAGTTTTTGGTAGCGCGCTGAAAATGGCAAAATGGCTGCCCCAAGACAGTCTCGCAGCCGGTCCGCCTGCAATCGTCGGATCGCGATTTCAGGCAGCTGCTGCCATTGGTTCGAGAGCGGGTCCATTTGCCACCACCTGACTGGCCGCCAGCGCCTTGATTCCGTTTAGGCGCGGTTCGGTAATTTGCCGCCGGGTTGAATGAACCGGCTTAGGCTTCCCTAATTCAACTTATACCATAATCTCATCCCGTCAAACGCAGTTATTTTCATCGTGTCGTTGCCTCAAAGGCGGGGCGAAGGCTCGGCCTCCTGCTTTTTATCCGTCCAGTTCGGCCACGGCAACATTTCGCAATACCATTTGGGGGACTGTTCACTGCAATCGTCGCGCCGGTCTGATCAATGCCCAATCCAGATTTAAACGCGGCGTGATCCGGCTCAGCGTCTCAAAATTTAGCGGTTTGCGGATAAAGGTCTTCACCCCGAGCCGCTGGCACTCGGCAATATCGCTCAGCACCTGTTTGAAGGTCAGCACCACCACCGGTATCGCGCGTGTCCGTTCATCCGCCCTCACGCAGCGCAAGAAGTCCAAGCCGCTCAGCTTCGGCAAGTGCAGATTCAACAAGACAACCTGCGAAGACCCGCCCGGACTGTCAGCATATTTGCCAGCCCGAAACAGGTGATCCAAGGCTGCTTGACCGTCGGACACTACCTGGACCCGGTTCGCGAAACGCGCCTTCTTGAACGCACTCAAGGTCACATCCACATCATCGCGTTCGTCGTCCACCAATAGAATGTTCACCAATTCATTGCGCTCGGGAAACAAGTCCGCAACCCGCACGCGGAGCGCCCGGGCCAAGCGAGTGATGTTTTCGAGCGAAAGATTTCGCGAGCCGCGTTCCACATCGGCAACATATGATCGTTGCAACCCGGCCCGCTCCGCCAGTTCTTCCTGTGAGAGTCCACGCCGCTTGCGACCGGCTTTCACCGTGAGGCCGAATGATTTTCTTGCGTCAACTAGTTGCACAAAATGTGGTTTATGTCTTCGTGAATAAGGCAATAATAACAGTCATAACCACAGACAATGAGTGACGCCGTTGCGCCGTGATGGTTTGATGCGATCTGAGCGCCAGTGTCTTTGGTCAGATTCTGAAAGTAGCCCGGCGGTATCCGAACCCCGGGGTTGCGCCTCTGCAACCGCAAAGACCAACTCATCCATTTTCAAAACGTGTTCCGATAACATTTTTAAGATTTGGCTCAATTGTTCATTTGTTGGACTCATAACTTTTGTCAGTGATATTCTGATTTTCTAATTGTCGTTCCTGATTTATGTCGTCGCGGCGGTGGCCTGGGACGTTTTATCCGATAAGTTGCTGAAGCATCTCCTCAGTAACGCGGACGACCGTATTCATCCGGGCATGATCAAGGACAGCGGGTTTGCAATCCTCACAGGCGGGCTCTTGTACGCCGCGCTGACGAGGGTGATGGGAAAGTGGGAACGGGCGCTGGAGCAACGCCGGCTGGCGGAGATCAGTAAACATGCGGCCAACATCGAACGTAAGCAAGCGGAGGAGGCGCTGCAGGAAAGCCAGGCAAAGTTCGCCCGGCTCTTCCGTTCCAGCCCGATTGCCATGGCCCTTTCCACCACACGGGAAGACCGGTACCTGGATGTAAACGACGAATTTTTGCGGCTGGTGCAACGGGACCGGGACGAAGTGGTCGGCCACACGGCGGTGGAAATCGGCGTCTGGTATAACGCCAATCAGCGCTCGGCCGTTGGCGCCCGGGTCGCAGCCCAAAATCCGGTGCGCAACACCGAATTGGAGATTTGCGGCCGGACCGGACCCGCACGTCACATTTTGTGGTCGGCTGAACTCGAGGAAATTGGCGGTGAAAGCTGCCTGCTTGGCTCGGCGTTGGACATCACACAACGCCAATGCGCGGAGCAGGCGTTGCTGGAAAACGAAGTCAAATTTCGCGCGATCTTCGACAATATCGCCGTGGCCACCGCCGTGGTGGGGCTCGATAACAATATTTTAATGGTCAATGATGAGTACTGTCACGCGAGCGGCTAAACGCTGCACTGGGCGGCGGAGAGGTCGCGGCGCGAACACGGCCGCCAAGGCACGGCAGAAAGACGCCGACGCCCCGGTCCCGGCTGATTTCACTGTCCTATGATCCGGTAGAATGCGGCTGGGTTGGTCGGGAGAATGCTGAATGAATTTGAAGTGACAGGGTCACCAACATCGACCCAGTTGGTGTCGGAGTCCAAGTTTGTGGACATTTGCACCTGGTAAGGCGTGATGCCGCCGCTCCACGTGAAGGCGAAACCGTTCGTGGAGTTAACCACGCCGCCCGCGATGATCGGCGGCGCCGGGGAGACGAGGATGTTCATGGTGGCAGTGTTCGAAAATCCGCCCGGATCGGTGACGCTCACGACGAAGCTGTTGGCGCCCACATCGGCGGACAGTGGCGTCCCAGAGAGGATGCCCCCGCCCGAAACATTCAACCAAGCCGGCCCGCTCACCTCGGCGTAGGTGAGGGTGTCGCCGTTCAAATCGTTCGCGTTGGTATAAATGTATCCGAAATAGCTTTGTCCCGCCGTAATGCCGGGTTCGGAAAAGGGATTGAGCGTGAATGCAGGTGCCCAATTGGGAACGAGGCTGATGGCGGCCACGATCACATCCGCGTCGTTCGGCAGCTTGATGCTCTGGGTCACCTTGGCGCTGTTGAGCTTGAACGCATAACCGTAGAGATAGAACGGACGGTGGTCCGTGGTGCCGTCGCTGCTGTTGCGGTAGCCGGCGATGGCTTTGACTTCGCCGGCGTAGTTGCCCGGCGTGTACCAGTCGCTCAAGTTTTGGCTGAAGGCGGAGCTGGTGCCGTCAGCATATTTGATGGTAAACGACTGCGATGCCTGGCTGCCTTGAACGCCCGACGCCAGCATCCGCAGCAGGGAATAATTCCCGGCGGGCAGGGTAATCGTTTGATTCGAGGTGCTGATGACGTTCAGGTTCGTGGCGCTGAGGGTGGCCGTGTAGGTGACACCACTGACCACATAGTTGGAATAAGTATTATAGGAATTCGCTGGACCAAAATCGAACAGCACATTGGTCCAAATCTGGCTCCCGCCAAGCAATGTGCCGGAGTAAGCAGCACCGCCTCCGTCCGCACCGCCCGTTGGCGGATTGGAAAACGAGATGCCGTCGTTGTAAATGCCGCAACGATCATAATAGCCGGTCAGCGACACCGGAATCGGATCATTCGCCAGAACCGCGGCCAGGAGCACCACATTGTTATTGGCGGGAAGCGTGAGGGTTTTGACGGTCTTGGTTTGGTTGAGCGGGAGGACGTAATTGTAAACATCCACGGAGGTATTCAGGTCCTTGCTGCCGCCGCCGTTGTTGCGATAAGGCATGCTCAGGACAACCGATTCCCCGCCAAACTGTTGCGGATTTGCCCAATCACTGAAACTTTGCGCCAGGGTCGTGGTCGAGTTGTCGGTATAGGTCACAATGAAATTTTGGGACGACTGACCGCCATCCACCGCCGTGCCGAGCAACTGCAGCGAGTTGAAGTTCCCGGCCGGCAAGGTGAGGGTCTGGCCGGAGCAACTGATAGTGTCATTGACGTTGGTGGGGCCCAAATTGAACACGATGCCATTCCAACTCAAGGTCGTTCCCAGCAGGTTGGCGGAATACGAGTAGCCCCCACCATCCAGCCCGCCGCTGAATGATCGACCATCCGTCCAAATACCGGGCCGGTTGTAAAAGGAGGACAAACTGACTTGCGTGGCGCCGGGAACAGGGTTGGCCACCACCAAATTAAACGTGACCGTGTGCGCCAATGCCCCCGAAGTGCCGGTGATGGTGAGGGGATAGGTTCCCGCGACGGTGGTGGGACTGACGGCGATGGCCAGGATATTGGAAGTGGCGGTGGTTACGGGGTTGAAAGCAGCGGTGACGCCGGCCGGCAGACTGGAGATGGTAAAGCTTACGCTGCCGCTGAATCCGTTCATGCGGGTGACCGTCACTTGGGAAGCCGCGTTGCCGCCGCGCACGATGTTCGGCCCATCCGGCGAGGGGGCGAACATAAAGTCGTTGGTTCCAGCGCCTGCCAAGGCATTGATGGTTGCCTGGCCACGCGGCGTGCCCCAGCCCGTACAAAGATCGTATCCAGACGTGGCCGGGAAACGTGTGGGATTCTTGGAATCGTAATTATTGCCCGTCGTAATATCGTGAAAAATGCCGGCATAGGCTGCGTAAGCCCCTTTTCCGATGGTGTAGATGGCGGGGTTGGGAAAGCCGACTGGTTGGTGGCCCAGCGAGGCCGCCTGCTGGTTTACCAGCGCCATGAAACCCGCCCACAGGGGCGAAGCGCAACTCGTGCCGCCTACCCAGCCAATGGAGGTGCCATTCCGGGAAATAAGAAAAACGCCGTCCGCCGGCATCGCGACGTCGGGATAATTCCGGAAAGTGGTTGACCCTTGATTCGCGGAAGTGGCGATTCCCTGCTGCCAGTCTGGAATGCCATAGCCGCTGATGCCGCCGCCACTGCCGCCGTCGCCGCCCCAATTCCAGGCGGTTTCCGAACTCCAAGGCCCGCCCGCGCTGCTGGTGGTCAGCGTGGTGCCGCCGACGATGGTCGCATAGGGATTGCCGGTCAGACCGGTTCCGCCGTTCAAGTCCGAATCCCCGTCACCGGACGCCTGGCTCATGGCCTGCCCTTGCGCGAGAAATTCCTGGAACGTATGAATGATGGTGCTGTTGATGCCGAAGCCATAGGAAAGGGTCATCTGTTTGGCGAGGTTGTCGGTGGCGATCCGGTTGAAAATGTCGGACCCGGCACCCTCGTAGTTCAAAATGGTTGCCCCCGGGGCCATGGACATGGCCATGCAGATGTCCAAAACCTCTTCCCCTTCGTCGGTGGTGCCCGTGGTCAGCGTGAGGGTGGTGCCCGGCGTGGCGGCGATATTGGTGACAAGGTTATTCGTGGACAGGCCGGCGTTGGTCTCATACATGTAAACATCGACCGGGTAATACGGGCCCCCCACATCAATGATCGCAACGTATTGGCCCGCCCCATTATTGGTGACTCCCGGGGCGTAAGCGGCGCGGAAATCGTTCCCCATAAAATAGCCGCCGGGAGCGGAGCCGGTATAATACGGCGTTATGCCATGGGTGGCGTCGAGCGGCCGGACTTTCAAGCCGCCCAGACGGTGAGGCAGAGTGAAATTGTCCAAGCCTTCGATGTGCTCGATCGGAACATCGGGGTCCACGATCGGCTCGGTATCCGGCGCATAAAAATTCCTGTTCTCGCTGGGGTGCGGATACAGGCGCAGACTCACCTGCAGAGCCTTTTCGACGTCGGCTGCCGGTGCTTCCACGTCCACCAGCAGTCGGTTTGGGGTGAGGCCGGCCACTTTCAGACCCTTGCGCTGGACGAAATCGACCACTTTTTGGTAATCCTCCCGAGTCGGGCCGAAGCGCTCAGTGAACTGGTCGGGTGTGAGCCAGCAATGGTAATTGGTGCTGGCGGGATCCTGCAGTTCGGCGAGCAGGCTGTCCAGTTGGGATTGATTGCGAAGCGGCAGGCCAAGGACCAACCGCATCTGGTTGGTGGCTGGCAGGCTGCCGACGGACTTCAGATGGGCCACGGCGGAAGGCACGTGACCTGGCACCGTAATCTGTGTTTGAGCGTGGAGAGACATTGCCACCGACAGCAATAATGCCGTCAGAATACTGTCGCTAAATCTGGATATGATTTTCATGGGAATTGTAACTCGGGTTCAGGATAGCCCTGTGCCTTGCTGGGCGCAATATCAATGGAGCCTTAATGGTGAATGGCCGGCCAAGGCCATCGACGTGGGCGATGCTTGGCCACGCGGACAATTCCGCCGCCCTACGCTACGCTTGGAAGGCGCAGTCCAAAATCGCCCATGTTTCTGTCGTAAGTGCCGCTGTTTCGCGGAGCGGCGGGGAATGCGGTGACTTCAGCACCCGACTAATTTTACTGTCCCATTATCCGGTAGAATGCGGCCGGGTTGGTCGGGAGAATGCTGAATGAATTTGAAGTGATGGGGTCGCCCACATCGACCCAGTTGGTGTCGGAGTCCAGATTTGTGGACATTTGCACCTGATACGGCGCGATGCCGCCGCTCCACGTGAAGGCGAAACCGTTCGTCGAGTTAACCACGCGGCCCGGGATGATCGGCGGCGCAGAGGTGACGACGATGTTCATGGTGGCGGTGTTCGACAATCCGCACGGATCGGTGACGCTCACGACGAAGCTGTTGGCGCCCACATCGGCGGACAGAGGAGTGCCGGAGAGGAGGCCGCCGCCCGACACGTTCAGCCAGGCCGGCCCGCTGCCTTTGGCGTAGGTGAGGACACCGCCGTTGAGATCGCTGGCATTCGTGGCAATGGTGCCGGAATAAGGCTGGCCGGCATTGGCCGGCGGCAGAGTGAACGGATTGAGGGTAAAGGTGGGCGGCCAATTCGGAACCAAAGTGATGGCCACGATCACGACGTTGCCATCGCTCGGGAGGCCGATGCTCTTAATTGTTTTGGCGCAGTCAAGGGTGAAGGAGTAGCCATAAAGATAGAAAGTCCGATCATCGGCTGTGCCCCCGCTGGTATCCCGATACCCCATGACCACGGCCTCGGATTCGCCGGCATAGTTTTGCGGCGTGTACCAGTCACTCAGGCTTTGCACAAAAGTAACCGTGGAATTGTCGGTGTAAGTGACCACAAAGGATTGCGACGTCTGGTTGCCCTGCACGCCGGTCGCCAGCATGCGCAAGGCCGCATCGTTGCCGGCCGGTAAGGAAAGCGTCTGGCCGGCCGCACCAACCACATTACTGGCGTTGGGCGGGCCAAAATTGAACGCCGTATTGCTCCAGGTCAACGAACCTCCCAGCAGCGTGGCGGAATAGGCCGAACCATCGTCATCCAAGCCACCAGTGTCGGTGAACGTAATGCCGTCGGTATATAGTCCGATCCGGTTGTAATACGAGGTGAGCGGCACACTGACGGGTTCGTTGGCCAGGACGGCGGCCAGCAGCACCACATCAGAATTGTTGGGGAGTTTGATGCGCGCGACGGTTTTGGTGGGATCCAGCGTGAAGCTATACCCGTCCACCGTCACATTGATGGTTTGCGAAGTACCGCTGTCCAGGTTTCGGTAGGGCATGGTTAGGACGGTGGACTCACCGGAAAATAATTGTGGCGTGGCCCAGTCACTGAAACTTTGCGTAAAGGTGGCGGTGGAATTATCCGTGTAAGTCACCGTGAAAGTCATGTTCGTCTGGGCACCCTGCACGCCCGTGGCCAGAATCTGCAACGAATTGAAGGAACCTACCGGGAGGACGATGGTTTGGCCGGCACAGTAAACGACGTCCGATACGTTAGCCCGGCCGAGGTTGAAGACCAGGCCGCTCCAGGAAAGGGAAGCGCCGAGCAAATTGGCGGAATAAGCCGCGTAAGAACCGTCCACGCCGGCATTGCCGCCGAAGGCTGTTCCATCCGCGTACCAGCCGACGCGATTATAATAGGCAACCAGATCAACCGGCGCTGAACCGGGAATGGGCGCCGAAACGATGATATTCATGGCCACGGTGTGCACCAGGCTGCCGATCGTGCCGGCAAGGGTGGCACTGTAACTACCCGGCACGGCGTTGCTGGCCGTGACAATGGTCATGGTAGTGGCATTCGTCGTGGCAACCGGATTGATGTTCGCCACCATGCTCGCGGGCAAACCCGTCATGGTGAACCGGGCGCTCCCCGTCAGACCGTTCATGGGGGTCATGACAATGGAGACGTTGGCCGATGACCCGGCCACAAGGTTGAGTGTCGCTTGGGAGGGGTAGAAGGTAAAATCATTGGTGCCGGTACCGACCAAGGCATTAATCGTGTTGCTGCCGGTGGGGGAACCCCAGCCGGTGCAAAGATCGTAGCCCGGACAGGCGGCGAAGCGGTCCGGATTCTGGCTGTTATACGTATTGCCGGTCGTAACATCGTGGAAGCAGTTGGTATAGACGGTATGGGACCCCTTGCCAATGGCGTAAATGGCCGGGTTGACAAAACCAACGGGCGGTTTGCCCAGTGAGGCCGCCTGCTGGTTGACCAGGGCCATGAACCCGGCCCACAACGGGGAAGCGGCACTGGTGCCACCGGTTCCACCAACGTAGGTGCCATTTAAGTAAACCGTGAAAATATTATCCGCCGGCATGGCCACATCGGGAAAATTGCGGTAGGAGACCGACCCGAGATTGGTGGACATGTTGATGCCCTGCTGCCAGGTGGGAATTCCGTAACCGCTGATGCCGCCGCCGCTGCCACCCCAGGTGGGATCGGACAGCCAGGCCCCGCCCGGGCTGACTGTATTCAGCGAAACGCCGCCGACGATCGTGGAATAAGGGGCACCGGTGAGTCCGGTCCCACCGTTCGGGTCAGCGCCGCCATCGCCCGAGGCCTGGCTCATGGCCTGGCCTTGGGCGACGAATTCCTGAAAGATATTCTGGATGGTCGAGTCGATGCCAAACCCGTAACTCAGCGTCATTTGCTTGGCCTTGTTGTCTATGGCAATCTGGTTAAAAACATCGTGTGCCTCACCTTCGTAATTTAAAATCGTCGCCCCGGGCGCCATCGACATCGCCATGTCAATATCCAAGACTTCTTCGCCAGCGTTGACGGTGCCGTTGGTCAGAGTGAGGGTGGTGCCTGGCGTGGCCGCGATATTGGTGACAACGGTATTCGTGGACAGGCCGGCGTTGGTCTCATACATGTAAACATCAAGGGGATAATACGCTCCGCCCACGTCCACGATGGCAATGTATTGGCCCGCCCCCGTGTTGGTCATCCCAGGCACATAGGCGTTGCGAAAATCATTACCCATGAAGTTGCCCCCCGGGCCCGAACCCGTGGCATAGGGTGTGACACCGTTGGTGGCGGCCAGGGGTCTGAGATCAAAGCTGCCCAAGGGGTGGGGCACAATAAAATTATCCAGCCCGGCGATGTGCTCGATGGGGACACCCGCATCCACGGTGGGTTCCGTATCGGGAGCGTAAAAACTCCGGTTCTCGGTCGGATGCGGGTACAATCGCAGGCTAACGTGCAAGGCTACCTCGACGTTGGCTGCGGGCGCCGCCGCGTCCACCTGCATCCGGTTCGGAGCGAACCCGGCCACTTTGAGGCCTTTACGTTGCACGAAATCGATGACCTTTTGGTAATCCTCCCGGGTCGGGCCGAAGCGCTCGGTGAACTGATCGGGCGTGAGCCAGCGATGGTAATTGGTGCTGGCGGGATCCTGCAGTTCGGCGATCAGGCTGTCCAGTTGGTGCTGATTGCGAAGCGGCAGGCCGAAGACCAACCGCAGCTGGTTGGTGGCCGGCAGGCGGCCGATGGGTTTCGAATGGGCCACGGCGGACGGCACATGACCCTGCACCGCAACCTGTGTTTGAGCGTGGAGAGACGTTGCCATCGACAGCCATAACGCCATCCGGAGGCGGTTATTAAATATGGGTATGATTTTCATTAGGATGGTGACTCCCATTTAGAATAACCCGACACCTTGCTCATCGCAATATCAATGGAATCGCAGCGATGCAGGGCAGGCGAAAGCCGTAGCGCAGCGTCTTGGGGTGCGGCGGGAAGCGAAGGGCCACGCGAACAATTCCGTCGCCCCAGATACGCTGCCGGCGAAGGCCAAAATCGCCCACGTGTCGGTGGTAAGTGTCACTGTTTGTCACTGTTTCGCGGAACGGCTTGGAGAGAGCGGTGGCTTCAGCACCGCTGTCGTGCGCGCGATGACCCTTCTTTAATTTGCCGGCGCATGGTGCGCCCGCAAAGCGGCAGAGGGCTGGCGCACTCCAGGACGCTTCGCGACTGAGGGGTCCATCGGGAAACGCGCCAGCGTCGGGGGAGTGCGTGCGGCCCTCTGGCGCTGTGGCGCAATGCCCTGCTTGCCAACCGCGGTCTACAACCGTGGTATTCGGCGGCGGGATCGGCCGAATGGCTGGGAGCGAATGATTCGCAAGAGTTGCGCCGGGCCACAGCGGTGGAGGGCCGCACGTTCCAGGTCAGAAGGCAACGTGTCTTCGTTTCATTCGCGCAATCGCAAGAATAAATCAGACTGTCTCCAACCTGACGGAGGCACTGGCCAGCCCTTCGGCGGTTGCGGCCACCCGCAGGGTCCCGGAGGTTCGCGCCGCTTGCGCCAGCACCATGCAATATCCCATAAAGGCGCTGCGGGAGTCGGCCTGATTCGGCTCGTGGGAACTTGGATCACCATTGCCCACGCCGGCGTTTGAGCCGGCACCGGAGATCTGGAAGGAAATCCGATTGTTGGCGGTTGGCACCACCCGCCCGCTGGCATCCACGACGGCCACGACGATGGGAACCGTGTCCTGGCCATCGGCCACCAACCGCGTGCGGTCGGGCATGAGTTTGATGGCGGCCGGCACGCCTGTGGTTTCCACGACTTTTTGGGCGGCCAACTTTCCTTTGATGTAGCCCTTGGCTTCGAGCCGGCCAGGTTGGTAGGCCACCTGCTCCCATTTAAGATAGCGAAATGCCTTCATGGTCTGCCTGCCCAAACTTTGGCCATTCAGGGACAATTCAACCTCGTCACAGTTGCTGAAGCACCAGACCGGAACGATTTGTCCCTCTTTGCCAGGCCAGTTCCAGTGCGGGAAAATATGCAACAGCGGCTGGCTGCGCTGCCACCAGGCTCTCCAATAGAACGCCGCGTCTTTCGGGAAACCACACATATCCAGAAAACCGAAGTTGGAATTGATTTCCGGCCAGTCAAACGGCGTCGTTTCGCCGCGGTAGTCAAAGCCGGTCCAGTAGAATCCGCCGGCGACAAATTTGCGCGATCCCAACGGCTCCCACGATTCGTCCGGCGACATGTAGCTGGACTGGTGGGCGGCCTCTTTGTCTGTGTGGTAAACGCCGCGGCACTCGCAGTTGCTGCCAATCTCACTGCCGAAAACCATTTTATTCGGGTACTCCTGGTGCAGGATGTCAAAGTCCTGATAGTTGTAATTGACGCCCAGCAAGTCTTCCGCCTCGGCCGAGCCACCGTTCCAGGCGTGCTTTTCAGCCCCGCTGTTGTTGGCGCACGTCACGGGCCGGGTGCGGTCATGCCGATAGACGGCCTGGACGAGCGCGGCCATCATGTCGCGGGCAAAGGGCGTGTTCTGGATGGCGAACTCTTCGTTCCACATCGACCACATGATGATGCTGGAGTAGTTGCGATCACGCAACACCATGGACTCAACGTGCCAGGTGTTGTCGTAAGGCTGGCCATTCCACGATTTTGTCGCCACGGAGGAACCGGGATGGCGGTTCTCGTCCATGACCAGCAAGCCCAATTCATCGCAGGCTTCATACATGGCGGGCGTCATCGGATTGTGCGAGCAGCGAATGGCGTTGCAGCCGAATTCCTGAAGCTTTTTCATGCGGAAATAGAGCAGACTGTCCGTCAGGCCGATGCCAACGCCGACAAAATCCTGATGGTTGCACACGCCGTTAAGCTTCACGGATTTTTCGTTCAAGAAGAAGCCGTCATTCGGATCGAACCGCAGGGTCCGAATGCCGAACTTTTGAGCGTGGCGGTCCACGACTTCGCCGTCGCGCGAAACCTCGGTCACCACGGTGTAGCGGTTCCGCTCCTCCAGCGACCAGAGCCGCGCGGACGGCAGCTGGACCTCCTGCGCCAATTTCGTTCCGCTGTGCTGGTAACTGGGCTGGTTGATTTCGGACGAAGCGAGAATTTTTTCGCGGGCATCCGCCGGGATGGGACAGGACGGCACCGCCAGACGGTCGGTCGCCGTGCCTACCACGCGGCCGTCCGGATCGAGCACGGTCGATTTGATGGAGCAGTTCTGGGTGTCAGGCGTCCGGTTGGCCACGAGGGTTTCAATGCTAAGTTTGGCGGACGGCGTGCCGGTTACGTCCGCCACCTCGCTGGTAACATAAACGCCCCACGGGGCGACGTGAACTTTGTCCGCCACATTCAGCCAGACATGACGGTAAATCCCGCCGCCTTCATACCACCAGCCCTCAAAATCGGTTGGATCCACATAGACCGCCAGCAGGTTCTCGGCGCCAAAATTGACCGCGTCCGCGATGTCTACGTGAAAAGACGTATAACCGTCCGGATGCCGGCCAACCGGTTTGCCGTTCACATAAATTTTGGCATTGCGGAACACGCCCTCGAAATAAAGCCACACACATTTGTACTGATCCGCCGCGTCCACATAAAATTTTCTTCGATACCACGCCGGAAAAACCGGCAACGAACCATGACCGGTATCAGCCTTGGAACTGAATCCGCCCTCCACGATGTAATCGTGCGGCACTTGAACTTTGCGCCACATACCATCGTCGCACTCCGGTGAAAAAAACTGTTCCGCCACCGGCGAACGGCCCAAGGCGACATCACCATAAATGCCGCCCGGCCCATCGGCGTTATAGACGCGCACGGCGAGTACATTGGCTCCGCTGGCGTTCCAAGCAGGGTCAAGCTCAACCGCAAACGGCGCCGACCAGCCCTGATGGGAATCCAGCAGTTTTCCGTTCAAGTAAATCTCACCGTTGTCGTCCACGTGGGTGAAGGAAACAGTGCGTCCCGGCCCACTCAATTCCGGCAACACAGTGCGATACCAGGCATAGCCGACGAAATCCATTTGTGAGTTATTGGCCGTGTCGGCGGTTTTCCAATCCGGACCGGACGTGTCCAGATCCGGCTTGCTCATCAGGTCCGCCGTTTGCCCGGGCTGCTCGCGGATCCAGACCCATTTTTTCAGGCCCACGGCTTCTTTCAGTTGGGGCATAGGCGTTGGCTTGAAACGCCAGTCAAAATCGAGCAAGTCGCAACGGCGCGGCGCCAGCGCGTGGTTTGGTGAAACCGCGCCCGGCGTCCGCTCGCCGGCGGCGCCTTGGGCAAGTTTGCTGGCACAGGAAGGGACGGCCGCCAACGCGGCCGCACTCAGACTTACTTTGATGAATTCACGTCTTTTCATATTGGTGTTCGGGGTGCAGCGGGGAAGCTAATGGGATTGACCGCGCAGCGCAATGCACTTTTGTGGAATCCCGCGCGCATCTTGGAGATGATTTCCGGGATTCCTGGCCAGTCACGAACTGCGCTGGGCAGCGGACGCGGCGCGGACGCCAAATGACCGCCACCACGCCACGCGTCCGGGACCTTCAGACGTTGCACCGTCCCGCCGCCGCGTGTTCACCGCCCGCCAGGTCGCGGCGCTACCGCCGGAATTGCAGCAATTTCAAAAATATAAATATCTATTTTAAGAGCAACTGTTACGCTGCTCAAACATGCAGCAAGGCTTTACCGCGGTCAGGCCCAAGGCTTTTTTCCCAATAAAGCGCGCAGTCTGGTTGCCGTCCGCGGCCGAACCAGACACGACGGAAGCCAGGCACGGGGTCTTGACCCAAAATGGCCCGCTATTTAACGCCCCGGCGGTGGGGAGTGACACATCGACTCTGGCTGATATCCCAAGCGGCCTTGAGGAATGCGAGAGAAGGCGACGGCCCTCGCGGATGAAATGGATATGACGGTCATCAACATCAACGGCACAACTCAACGCCCCTGTAAATGCGGGGGCTGGCTGAAGCATTGGCAGAAGTTCAGCGTTCTGCCGCAGCCCCTGCACTGCCCAGGGCTGCTCTGCCGGGAAAGGGCGGAGGTGGCTGCATTTGTGCAATGCTCGGACGTCAAGGACACCAACTGGTACATCGTTCCATTGTGCAAATTACACAGCCGATCGAAGATATTGGAAATCAGTTCCTTCACGCTGCTGGTTTTGGCGGATGTCGGCGAGACGTGCGGCAAGGACTGAGGGTTTTTCGGCCAAGAGGCAAATGCAACAGAGGGCATTTTGGCCGCCGGGCAGGCGTTTCCAATATTCCGCAAGGCGCCGGGTGCACCGCGGCGTGGACCAAATCATACCGGCGTCTCATGGGCCGTTGGCACGGAATCGGCCAAAAGTCTCTCAACGACTTGTGCGGCCGTGTAGGAGTCGTGTCCGGGCTTCAAAAAACTGGCGACGTTCATCACATCGTTTCCTGCGGTAACGAGCGGCAGATCCCGGTCGACTCCCGGACGCACTTGAGCCATTCCGATCGTCGCCACCAGCCCATTACAGACACACTGGCGGCCGGCGGTTTCGGTCAACGTGCCGCCCTTGCGGATATAATCCGCCACCGGCTCAGCCGGGCAACGATAACCGATGGCTCCGTCGGCTTTGAAGTAGGCGTGGCGGAGAAAGCCAAGATCGCACAGGCGGGTCCGTTTTTCGTTGGCGCGGGCATCCGACATGGTCCCCGGCAACTGAACAACTTTAAACGGGAAACCGGTCGGCGAGGCGAGCGGATCGGTGAATACGCGGGCCTTTCCCTCGCGGCTTAATTGAATGGCTTGTTGTTTGAGGTCGGGCCGGATGCCCGATTCCTCGCAAAACGCGAAGGCGGTGCCGACTTGAATTCCGGCTGCGCCCAGCCGAAGGGCTTCCGCCAGTTTGCCCGGCTGGCCATAGGAGCCGGCGAGCCAGAAGGGAAACCCCAGTTCGCGGATTTTGACCAGATCAGGCAGATCGCGCGGGCCGTAAACGGGTTCGCCACTGGAGCTTAGTTGCAGGATGCCGCGCGGCGGAGCGTTATGGCCCCCGGCGGTTTCGCCTTCAACCACGAAGCCATCCACCACCCCGCTGGATTTGCGGGCCAGCGTGATGGCGAGCGTGGCCGAAGCGACGATGCCAAGGAAATGCGGCCGCTTCAACTTGGGCGCCGTCCCTCCGCAAAAGAGGGCCGGGTTAAAGGTGGAATGATATTCCGGGTTGCGGACCGGGGCGCCCGCCATGTCAATTCTCAGTTGCACGGGCTCCCCTCCTGCCAGCCGGTCGATCACGCCGGGGATGGCGCGAGGAATGCCGGCGCCCATCAAAACGTAGTCCACCCCGGCGAGCATGGCGCCAAAGATTGACGGCAGCGTGGGAAATTGAATTTTTTCCAGGAAGTTGATGCCGATCAGACCGCCCTGCCCTTCCTTGGCAAGAAAGACCTCGACAAAGTTTGCGAGCACCGTCAGCGCGACGTATTCCGGACCGGGATCGAGACCGGGCAAGGGAGTGACTTTGAAAGGGTCACCGGGAGCCTTGCCGCCGGGGACGAAATAATTCGCGAGCACATCGGCCGCAACCTGGGGGATGGGGAAATGATCCATCGCTCGCCGCATGTGGCCGTCGGGATCCCCCAACTGCAATCGGCGCACCAGGATGCAGGCCAGCGCCGTGCCCGATACGACGCCAAGCTGGCCGGTCAGTCCAACCGCGCGGGCGAGCCGCCAGTTGGAAACACCGGCACCCATGCCGCCCTGAATAATTGTGGGATGTGACATGAAAATTAAGCCACTGCATTTCCCCACGACGGGAGATTGCGCATTGAGATCAGGGGGCCAAACGGGCTGGAGCGCAAAAAGATCGCTCCTGCCAGAAAGTCCGATGGAAACAATCGCGTTAATAGCGTAAATTCAACCGATGATGATAGCAAGCGATTGTTTAAACATTGCCTGTTTATACATCGCCGGCCCGGATTTTTTTATTTTTTTGGGTTGCCATTTGGCCAAAACGTGTCAGACTCGCGCTGTCTGATAGATTCGTTTGTCTCTTTCAAGGCATGGTAAATCCTCAAGTGAACATGGTTCAGTGATGATTTGAAATCCGGCTACCGGAAACAGTCTGGTTATGGCAAAGTTCAGTCTAGGACAATTAACATCGCATGAGCAATAAACTGTTTGTAGGAAATCTTTCCTTCGACACCACTGAAAACGACCTGCAGGACGCATTCGCCGCCTTTGGGACGGTCACCGAGACCAACCTGATGATGGACCGCATGACCAACCGCCCGCGCGGCTTTGGCTTTGTGACCATGAGCACGGCTGAAGAGGCTCAGAAGGCCATTGACGGTCTGCACGGCAAGGATTTGGGTGGCCGCGCCCTGACGGTTAATATTGCCAAACCGCGCGAAGAGCGCCCTGCTGGCGGACGCCGCGAATTCGGCGGCGGTCGTGGCGGCAGCAGCGGCGGCAGCGGCGGTGGCAGCGGCGGTCGCAACCGCTACTAATTGAATTTGGCCAGCTTCGCGGCGGAATCCGGCAGCCACCGGATGCCGCCGTTTATTTTTTAAACCAGAGGTCGAATGTGCTTGCGTTTAATGCTTTAATAATCGATACTTCTGTTCAATATTAAGAAATAATGAACATCTCGCAGACGCTGCACTTGCGCACCAAGTCTTTTGCCCGGGATCATACTCCGACCAGTTGGTGGTGCATTCTGTCCACCACCTTTTTGCTGGCGCTCGCCCTGGCGGGAACCTTCCGCGGCCTGCCGATGGCCGCGCGCATCTCGTGTTGCGGGTTGATGGCCCTGCTGGCAGTACGCCTCTTTGTGATTTATCATGACCACCAGCACCGGGCCATTTTGCCCAAATCACGGCTGGCCGAGCTTTTCATGCGACTGTACGGTATGCTGGTCTTATGTCCCAGCAGCATCTGGCGCCTGTCGCATGATTATCATCATGCGCATAATTCAAAATTGCGCAGCGCTTTCATTGGCTCCTTCCCAATAATGACCCGCGAACAGTATGCCAATTCCACAACGGCCGAACGCCTCAGCTACCTCTTCAAGCGCCATCCGATAACCATGCTGTTCGGGTATTTTTTTGTTTTTTTCCTGGGCATGGTTGTTTTCCCGGGCATCGCTTCCCCGCGAAAACATTATGACTGTCTGCTTTCGCTGTTGTTGCACCTGGCCCTCGTCACCACGGTGGTCGTTCTTTTTGGATGGGTGCCGCTGTTGCTGTCGTTGATTCTGCCACTTTTCATCGCTTCCGCAATTGGCAGCTATCTTTTTTATGCGCAGCATAACTTTCCAGGAGTGACTTTCAAAGACAAGGCCGGCTGGACCTACGAAGGAGCCGCCCTGGAGTCGTCGAGTTATTTGAAGACCAATCCCGTCATGGCCTGGTTCACGGGCAACATAGGTTATCATCATATTCACCACTTGAACCATAGGATCCCTTTCTACCGCCTGCCGGAAGTTTACCGTGCCATTCCCGAACTGCGCGAGGTCAAAGTCACGACGCTGCACCCGCGTGAAATTCTCCGGTGTCTCCGCTTGAAAGTCTGGTGCGTGAAAACCCAGTCCATGGTGGGCGTCGGCTGGATGTAGGATTGCAGCTGTTCCGTGCCCGCCTTCATGGCCTTAACTTGAATTCGGATCGCGGGCGACAGCACGATTGAACTTGCTGGTTTGAGCTGTATTTTAGAGCGTCCTTGGAGGCCGCGCTTCACGAGTTCATGCACCACGCGTGCGGGCCGCGCGCCCGGCCGCGGTGGGAGAATGCCACCTCCCCTGCCCGGCTAATTGGAGATTTTCGGCCGGCACGCAGGGCAGGCGCCGGTTTCGACGACCAGAGCCATTTCGGACCAGGGCACGATCCGCTGGCAGACCGGACATTTTTCCACGATGATTTTGTCCAAAGCGGCGTTAAAAACCTCCCGCTGGCGGTCGTTCAGACTCGATTGGCCCGACATAATGACTTGTTTTGCTATTCCCAGTCCGGCGCCTTCGAACCGTCCGGTCTTCGCCAACTCCCGAACAAAGCCAAGGAATTCCAGTTCACTCTTTTCCGGTCTCATAAATTTTTTCTTTCTTTGATTGGACAAGCCGGCCACGGATTATTTGGAAATAAAGCGCGGCGCCTCCAACGCCTGGGTTGTGATTTTGGCTTAATCCTGGGCCAGTTCCACCGGATCGCCGGCCTCGCCCGGCAAACCCTTGCCCGAGCCGTGGCTCAAGTTAATAAATTGATTCGTTTGTGGAATATGCCCAACAATGTTGAATTTGCCAATGGCCTGCTGCTTCGCCACCCGAAACGCAGCGACAGTGGCCGGAAACGGCTTGCCGCCCAGCGGGATCTTGGTCCAATTTCCCACGGCGGTCAGGTATTCAAAGGTGGAGTTGTTTTCAATTAATATGTTCATCGGGGGCAAAGCGGTTTTAATTGCGCAAATTTATTGCCGGATCCGGCCCGCACACGATGCCAAGCGGGTCAACCGGGGCCGCCACGGCAGCAGGCGAACCGCTGATTTTACACCGCTGCACCCACGACGCCGCCCGCCGAGAGAGGAGAGCCCCAAACAGTTGAATCGGAGAAATTTCCGGTTTGATGTTTGTGAGCATAGTGCCGATTCGATAAATGTCCATGACCAAATCGAGATCAATTAGGCTGTCCTGACAACGGCCGGGGCATACAAACGCAAGAATCGAGCGCCCTTTACATAAGTTTAATTAATTTAAAGCGCCGCCGGAGACAATGACGGCCAGATTCTCATGAGGCTTCGGCCAATGATTCGTTGACGGCGGATCGTCGGTGCCGGTTCCCTTTTTGGCAACATAACTGCTATGTTTTATGTGCTTTGCAATAGCGCCCAGAATATGAAAACGAGCGGCAAAGATTTTTTTGTTGAACCTGCTTGCCGCACCGCCTGCGCCATATGAATTGAAGTGAAATCGGATGAAACAGACTAAGAAGGCTCCCTAGGCGGGCTTCACGCTTATGGGAATCATCCATGCAATGCCCCAAAATAAGACAGGAATGCTGGCTGCGGTCTTTTGTTTTTATTCTTGTTTGATTTTCGCGAGCCAAGCGGCCGAATCCGCCCGGACGGAATTGCCGGGTAATAGGCCGCCCGTGGTTGCGCGGCTGGCCGCCAAATCCCGGCTGCCGTCAACCAACCAGATTTCCCTGGCCATCGGCCTGCCGTTGCGCAACCAAACCGAATTGGATGAACTGCTCGGTCAGTTGTATGATCCCAGCAGCACCAACTTCCATAAATTCATCGCGCCTGCGGAATTCACTGCGCGCTTTGGCCCGACCCGGCAGGATTACGAAAATGTCATTGCCTTCGCCCGCACCAACCGCTTGCGGGTCACTGAAACCTATTCCAATCACCTGGTACTCGGGGTAAAGGGCCGGGTGGCCGATGTGGAAGGAGCATTCCAGGTCGAGCTGCATACCTATCCCCATCCGACCGAGGCCCGCGATTTCTACGCGCCGAATGTCGAACCGTCGGTGCCGGCCGGCTTAAGCGTGATATCGCTTGAGGGCTTGAGCGACTACAGCCTGCCGCGGCACGCGCGATTGAGAAAAGCGGCAACGAATCGGCCGGCGGCGCTTAACGGGACCGGGCCGAACAGTGAATACGCCGGCAGGGATTTTCGGAATGCTTATGTTCCCGGCGCCACGTTGAATGGGGCCGGCCAGTCGGTCGCAGTGTTGGAGTATTCCGATTATTTTCCGGTGGACATCACCAACTACGAGAACATTGTTGGGGCCGTCATCGGCGCGACGAACTATGTGCCGCTCGTAAAAGTCGTGGTGGGGGGCACCACGCCGAGCACCGCGAACAACCTGGAAGTGGCATTGGACATCGAAGTGACTGTCTCCATGGCGCCGATGCTTTCGCAGATATATGTTTACGAAGACAACAGCACTACCTCCTCCCTCTTGAACAGAATTGCCACAGACAATCTGGCCAAACAGGTGAGCAGTTCCTGGACGGTCGGCAACTGGAGCACCAGCCTCGCTACCACGTACGACGGCATCCTCAAAAACATGGCCATGCAAGGGCAGTCCTTTTTTCAGGCCGCGGGGGATAACGACGCCTATACGGGCGCAGAGCCATTGGATAGCGGGGTGACCGTTCCGGTTGACAGTCCCTACGCGACCATTGTCGGGGGCACGACGCTGGCAATGAATGGCAGCGGCGCGTCATGGTCGTCGGAAACAGTCTGGAATTACAACCTGGCGGGCATACCCAATGAAGGTTCCGGCGGCGGCATCAGCGCCTATTATGCGGAGCCATCGTGGCAGACGAATATGAGCATGGCCGGCAACGGCGGTTCCACCACGTTTCGAAACATTCCGGACGTGGCGCTGACGGCGGACGAAATATTCCTCTCGTATAATGACGGCGATGACAACGGCAGCAGTTACGCGATCGGGACGAGCGCGGCGGCGCCTCTCTGGGCTGGATTTTGCGCGCTGGCCAACCAATTGTCCGTGGCGGCCGATGGCACGACGCTCGGATTTCTGAACCCCGCGCTTTACAACATCGCCGTGTCAAGCTGCTACCCACAGAGTTTCCACGACATCACCGGCGGCAACAACATCGGGACCAACACGGCCGGATTATTCAAGGCGGCGGCCGGCTACGATCTTTGCACTGGACTGGGAACGCCGGCTGGAACGAACTTGATCCAAGCCCTGGTCTGGCCGCCGCCTAACTTTACCAGCCAGCCGATCGGCAGAAATGTGACCAATGGCAGCATGGTCACTCTCTCGGCCGCTGCGGGCAGCACGACACCGCTCGGTTACTTCTGGATGCGCAACGGCACCAACCTCGCCGCCGGCGGGAATGTCTCCGGCACAACCACCAACACGCTGTCCATCACCGCCGCCACTACGAATAACACTGGCAGCTACCAGCTGGTCGCGTCCAACTTCACCGGCTCCGTCACGAGCATCGTCGCGGTTTTGAATGTTGGCTTTGTGCCGACAGTTTATGTGACGCCGGCGAACCGAACGCTGCTCGCCGGCAGCAACGCCGTTTTTACCGCCACCCCCGGTGGCACCGTGCCCTTTGGCTATCAATGGATGAAGAACGGAACGAATTTCGCCGGCACAGGCATCACCGGTACAAACTCAAATGTTTTGACGCTGGCTGATATCGCGACCAACAGCGCGGCGGGCTATTCGGTGGTCGTCACCAACTTGTTTGGCAGCATCACCAGCAGCCTGGTCACACTCACCGTCGTCCTGCCGCCGTCCATCGTCAGCTCATCACTGACCAACAGCACCATTCAGTGCGGGAGCAACAATCCAACCTTTGCCGTGACTGCCGCCGGCACTCCGCCGCTGAATTTTCAATGGAATTTGGACGGTACGCCGGTTGCCAACGCAACCAATACCAGCTTTTCCCTGACGAATCTGCATCTGCCAAACCATACGGTCAGTGTTCAGGTGACCAATCTTTATGCCAGTCTTTACAGCAATGGCGTGCTGACGGTGCAAGATACCTTGCCCCCGGTCGTTACGCTGAACGGAACGAATCCGACTGTCGTGGAACTGGGCAGCCCTTTCGTTGATCCGGGCGCGACGGCCGCGGACCTTTGCGCTGGTGCCGTGAACGCGACTGCCAGCGGTACCGTCAATACCAAAGCCGTGGGCACGAACACCATCGTTTATACCGCCACTGATGGCAACGGCAACACGAACACGGCCACACGCACCGTTATCGTCCGGGATACGACGCCCCCAACCATCCTGTGGAGTTTCACCAACCTCGTGCAAGCCGCCGATTCCAATTGCGTGGCGGTCATGCCCAACGTCACCGGAACGAACTTCATTCAGGCCACGGATTTGTCCGGCGTGGCCTCCATTTTGCAAAGCCCCACCAACGACGCGATGTTGCCGCT
>JBEKZM010000060.1:0-38150 GCA_049509875.1 Verrucomicrobiota bacterium
GTGGAGATTGGATTTTCGTTTCGTAAAAGCCGACATGGCATTATATCACCATATTGGTGATGTAATGTCAACACCTTTTTCACCTGCTTGTGCATTTTCACTCATCTGGCTAATGATTGGGGAAGGTCGCTGTTCCCAGTCCTTTCGGTATTGTTCGCCCTGACCGGATTGGCCGGCGAATTTCCGGATGACTGGACATGGGATGACAAACCCGGGAGCCGCGAAGAGCACGCGACGCTCGAAGGTCAGCCCATGCCGGGGTTGGAGCTGACCAACTGGATTAATGGCGCGGTCAGTGCCGCCGACATGAAAGGCAAGGTCGTTGTCGTGGACTTCTACGCGACCTGGTGCGGGCCGTGCATGGCGTCCATTCCGCACAACAATGAATTGTTGAAAAAGTACCAGGCCCTGGGGCTGGTAATTGTGGGCGTGTGCACTTCCAAGCGCGGCCAGGAAAAGATGGAAGAAACCGTAAAGACGCGCGGGATTGAATATCCAACGGCCCAGGATGCCCTGTTGAATTCGCAAGCCGCCTGGCACGTTCACTACTACCCCACCTACGCGATTGTTGACCGCAAAGGCGTCGTGCGAATCATCGGCCTGCAGCCGCCCCACGTGGAGGAAGTGGTGAAAAAGCTGCTGGACGAGCCCGCTCCGAAGGCCTGAGGCGACATTGGGGGCGCAACTCGTTCCCACAGGGCAATTTAACCGCGCTAGTGTTCCCGTGATTGCATCTGCGAGCTTCCCGCGCTCCAATGCTGTATCGAATGTTCGTGCGGTTGCGGCGTGCGCATGAAATCCGCCGAGACGCCGGATTTAACAGGCCGGACGCGTCTTCCACCAGAGGCTTCGAAGCGTCTCAGGCACGCTCGGTCCGGCGGCCAAAGGCCAGGAGGCCCAAGGAACCGCAAGCGAGAAGAGCCCACGTCGTGGGTTCCGGGACCGTCGTTGGGGTAAAGACACTGGTGCTGTCGCCGGGGCTTCCCTGGCTGAAATCAATGCCGTGGACATAGGCGACCGATTCGCCGGAAGGTAAAGTGGTAATGGCCGAGGGCGTGGTCGTGCTGAAAAACGTGAACGTCCCGGAAGCGCCCGGAGCGAGAGCCGTCCCGGTGCTGTTTACCCATTGGATTGAATTGCCACCGAAGACACTTTGTCCCCAGCTCAGGTTGTTGCCCAAATCGCTGGGGTTGGAGGTGGGGGGCAAATTGTTGCCAGAAGTGGTCCAGCCGTACCAGAAACTGTTCAGAACGGTGCTGCCGGTGTCTTGGAGAGTGATGGTGTAATCATAGCCGCCGCTTGCCGGAACGTCGGAAATGGTCGCGACCGCACCCTGGCCGTGTCCAGAAACCGCTGAGGTGACAAGGGCCCCGGCGATGACCAAGGCAATGGGAAGGGAAGGGAATTTTGATGTTTTATTGGTTTTATTCATTTGTTGTCCTTTCATTTTTTGCACTTCTCGGCTAGTGGGATGGCTGGGCTGTCAAAAGGTTCCGGGAATTTTGAAAAAATTTTCCCTGTCGTTGGGAACTTCGTCGCAAAGTGGAATGGTTGCCGCGTTTTTAAGCATACCAGCGGTGGAATTGGTCACACGATCCTCCATAAAAGTACAATATATCCACAAATGCGCCGCGTGCAAGTCCTCTCCTGGCAACGGTGTTAATATGGGTGAGGGCGGGCATCAAAGCAAATTTAGTTTCCAGATCGGATCAATGAACGAAATCCTCGGGCAAATTCTCGCTCTTGAGGCTGTCACGCGGTTTTATCCACCGGCCATGGCGCCGATGATCAGGAAGGGTTCTTCACCATTGACGACGGCGTCCGGCAGAGGGGTGTCCTGGGTTTCAAGGGAAAAGTCTTCCTTGCAGGCAAAGAAACGAATGAACGGGCGCCGCTTCAGAGTGTCGTGATCGCGGATGGTCCCGCGCAGGGCGGGGAGGCGCGCTTCCAAAGCGTCGAGCACAGCGCGGATCGTGACCGGTTCGGCGACTGTCAGTTCCAGCTCGCCCTCCACGTGGGAGAGTTTGCGCAGATGGAATGGAAGGGCAACGCGGATCATGTCAGGGCAGCATTTGCACTTCCACCGAGAGAACGCCGGGCAGGTCATGGACAATGGCGGTCCAGGAATCGCCGCCGTCAGGGGAGCAATAAATCTGGCCGCCGGTGGTGCCAAAGTAGATGCCGCAGGGATCAAGCCGGTCCACACACATCGCGTCACGAAGGACGTTGACGTAGCAATCCTTTTGCGGCAAGCCGCGCGTGAGCGGATCCCAATCGTTGCCGCCGGTTTTGCTCCGATACACCCGCAGCTTTCCCTCGGGCGGGTAATGCTCCGAATCGCTTTTGATGGGCACCACGAAGACGGTTTCCGGCTCGTGGGCATGGACATCAATGGGGAAACCAAAATCGGTGGGCAGGTTGCCGCTGACTTCGGTCCACTGTTCGCCGGCGTTGTCCGTGCGCAACACATCCCAGTGCTTCTGCATGAAGACGACGTCAGGCCGCGATGGGTGCAGGGCGATGCGATGGACGCAATGGCCCACTTCGGCGTCGGGGTCCGGCAGCTCATAGGGCGATTTCAGGCCGCGATTGATGGGTTTCCAAGTCTGGCCGGCATCGTCCGTTCGGAAAGCGCCGCCGGCAGAGATGGCCACATAGATGCGATTGACGTTCTTTGGATCAAGCAGAATGGTGTGTACCGCCATGCCGCCGGCGCCGGGTTGCCAAAGATGTCCTTTGGCTTGGCGCAGGGCCGGGAGTTCTTTCCAAGTCTTGCCACCGTCGCTGGTCTTGAAAATCGCGGCATCCTCCACCCCTGCGTAAGCGGCGTCGGGATCGGTGAGCGAGGGTTCGATATGCCAGACGCGCTTAAACTCCCACGGGTGCTGTGAGCCGTCGTACCATTTGTGCGTGCCGGCGTGGCCTTCGTAGGTGAATTTATTGCTTTCGCCCGTGGGAAATCCTTCCGGGCCTTTTAGTTCCGCCGGGCCGCTCCCGGGCGTGTTCCAAGTCTGACCGCCGTCATCGGAGCGCTGGATGATCTGGCCAAACCAGCCGCTGGTTTGCGAAGCGTAAATGCGGTCGGGATCGGCGGGCGAGCCCTTCACATGGTAGATTTCCCAGCCGGCGAAATGCGGGCCGCTGACCTGCCAGTTTTTGCGATTGCCATCCGCCGTGAGGATGAATGCGCCTTTCTTGGTGCCGGCGAGGACTCGGATTTTGCTCATAGACTAATGTAATCACGCGAGGGCGGGTTGCGGCTTTGTGGCGGCGTTCTCGGCCACCATTTTCATGGCAGCCAAGCCTTTTTCGAACTGGCCACCGCACATCTTGTCGCAATTGACGAACAACCCGAAGGCTTTGCAGACAAAACCATTTTTGCCGCTCATGGTCCAGGTGACGAACGTCTGGTCGCTTTGGGGCTTGAAAGTGAATTCGACGGAATTGACGGCCTTCATCGGTTTGAAAAACTCGAGCCGGAAGCGCACGAACTCGGCGCGTTTGCTTTCCACGATGGTGTTGCGCCCTTCGCCGATCCGGGAATTGCCGGTCCACGTGTAACTGGCGCCCACGCCGGCGGGCGGGCCGGCGTAGGTCATTTTGGCGTTTGGATCGAGCTTCCCCCACGGATTCCATGCCTCCCATTGGCGCAGTGTGTTTACCTGATCGAAAACAAATTCGGCCGGGGCCGAAATGGCCAGCGAACGGCTGACGCGGAATTCGGAAGGTCGTGAGGCAACGATAACGACGAACAGCACGGCCAAGATGGCAACGCAGGTGAGGACGGGAATGAGCATATGTTTCTCCTTTCTTGGTTTGGTTGGTTATGAAATGGGAAGCGAGGTTGAAAAAATTCGAGCGGAGCCTTAATCCGCCTCTGGTTTCACCCGCAGGGCGAGCATGGGCGCATAGACTTGGCGATAGGACCAGCCGAGGTACAGTTCGAGAACGAAGACGAGGAAGACCAAGCCCATGATGATGCGGGCGATGGCCGGCAGGTAGCGGGCCGCGGATTTTGGTGTTGGGTCCGTAATGGTCACCATGTCATTTGCCGGCATACGCCTGTTTCAGTTTCGTGATGTCCAGCTTCTTCATTTTGAGCAGGGCCTCCATAACCCGCCGGCCTTTGGCGGCATCGCGGCCGCCCAACAATTTGCCCAGGTCCGTGGGCACGATTTGCCAGGAAATGCCGTACTTGTCCTTGAGCCAGCCGCATTGACTTTCCCGGCCACCGGCGGAAAGTTTCTTCCAAAACTTATTCACTTCGGCTTGCGTGGCACAGTTCACCACAAAAGAAATGGCTTCAGTGAACTTGAACTGCGGGCCGCCGTTAAGGGCTACCAACTTCTGGCCTTCCAGCGCAAATTCAATCGTCATAACCGAGCCCGATCGGCGGCCGGCGGCGTTGGCGGCGGCTTCGCCGTAGCGGGCCACGTTCAAGACCTTTGAACGTTTGAAAATGGAAGTGTAAAACTCCACGGCTTCCTCAGCCTGGTCCTTGAACCATAGAAATGGGACGATTTTTTGCATCGGTTTGTCGAACTTTGGCCTTTGCCCGTCAAGCATTGACGAGGTAACCAGTGAGCTGGCCAAAAGTGCCAGACCAGCCTTGCCTCATGCTGTCATGCGATGAATCAAAGGTGTTGCGCTCTTCGTCGGTTGGGTTGAGCGGCAACCATTCGATGGTGAGCTTCGTGTAATCCCCGGCATCCACAAGGCTGATCGTGGACAGCATTTCCAGCGGCCAGGTCGGGCGCAGCGGGTGACGGGTGAGACTCCCGTGTTCGTCGGAAAACGAGTTCACCAACACGATTTTTGCCGGGGCATTGATTTCGCGATAAACAAACCGGCCCCACATTGATTTCCCATCCGGCGTGCGCATGCAGAAATGGAAACTGCCGCCGGGACGAAAATCCAATCGGGCCACCGGAATGGTGACTCCGGCCGGCCCGAACCACCGCATCAGCCGGTCGCGCTCGGTCCAGGCTTTCCATAACCGTTCGCGCGGGGCGTGGAACAAATGCGAGATGACAAAGGGACGTTCCGTGGATGTGCTGGTCGTATTCTTCATGCCAAATCTCCTCTATTTCATCCATACGCAGGGCGGCGAATCGCCGCCGCCCTGCCATTTGATCCGGTTTTGAGTTATAATTGCCGTGGGCAGATCAGGCGGCTTCCGCCATCTGCAACCGGGCCTGTCCTTCGGCCGACATCAGACATTGGTCCATCACCGGCCGGACCTCGATTTTGCACCCGTAAGGAAGGCCGGGGCACTCCTGAGCGATGGCGATCGCTTCGCCCAGGCCGCTCACTTGGAGCAGAAAATAGCCGCCGATGGCTTCCTTGGATTCCGCAAAGGGGCCGTCCACCACCATCAGGCCGCCCGCGCCGGAGACGATTTTGCCGCGTGGCTCCAGCGGATTGCCGGCCAGAGCCCGGCCGTCCGCGGCCAACGCTTTGAACCAGGCCATCCACTGGTCCGAGACCCTTTGCATGTCCTCGGGCGAGAGGCCCTTGTGCCAGTCGTTGCCGCGGAAGATCAGCATGTAAGCATTTTTATTGGTCATATCATTCCTTTCGTGTTGGTGTTGATTTCGCCGGTCATCACTACGACGAACGAGCGATGACATTCAGGACAATAATTTTGTCAGGAGTGTTGTGGCGGGGTTCCTGGCGGATGAACCAAAACCATCCATAACACACCGAAACGGTCGATGACCATGCCGAAACGCGCGGAGAAGAAAGTTTTGCCCAGGGGCATCTGCACTTGGCCGCCGTCCGCCAGGGCGTTGAAGGCCCGATCCGCATCCGCCTCGGTCGGTACGGGCAATGAGAGCGCAAAGCCCTCGAATTTTGGATTGCCGTTGCACCGGCCGTCGGAGGCCATGACGACCGTGCTGCCGATCTGGAACGCCGCGTGCATGATCTTGTTTGAGTCAATTGGGGCGCAGCCAGGTGGCGGCGGTTCCGGGCTTTCCTTATATCGCATTTGCATTTGCACCTGCGCCCCGAGCGCGCGGCAATAGAATTCAATGGCCTCTTCGCACTTGCCCTCGAAGAAGAGATATGGTTGGACGGTGGTTAGGTTGCTCATGGCATCGTTTATGTTGTTATTTTCGTTCATTGGTCACGGTTGATTGTTCCGTCACAGATACGACGAACGGGCAAAGCGCCGCAGGACATTTGTTTTGACGTTTTCGCCGGCGCTTAAACCGCCGGCGCCAGGGCGGCTTCGCAAGCCGCCAGTCTTTTCGCCAGGAACTCCCGCTCGGATTTCAATCCGGCCAGCGCCACGGCCTTTTGAAAATGTCCCGCCGCTTCAGCCACCTGCCCCAGTTCAAATTCCAAATCACCCAGGACCGCATGATAGAGGTGATAGTTTTCCAGCGGCGCCAAGTCCTTGATGCACCGCACGGCCTCGATACCGGCCTGCGGTCCCTCGACTTCCGCCAGGGCGACGGCCCGGTTCAAGGCGATCACGGGCGAGGCGTCGAATGCGATCAGCCGGTCATATAACGACAGGATTTGCGGCCAGTCGGTGGAGGAATAATCCGGCGCCCGGCAGTGGCAGGCGGCAATACCGGCCTGCAAATGGTATTCGGAAAGCTCGCTCCCGTCGGCCGAGCGGGCCAGATGAAACATGCCGCGGGCAATGAGAGCCGGGTTCCAGCGTGTGCGATCCTGTTCGCGGAGCCGCAGCAGATGCCCTTCGTCATTGACGCGCGCCGCGGTGCGCGCGGAATTCAGGAACATCAATGCCAGCAAGGCGTGGGTTCCTGGCTGGTTGCCGGAGGAATGCGCGGCCAGCAGTTCCCCCAAGCGAATCGCTTCGGTGCAAACATCTTCGCGCACCAGCTTGTCGCCGGCGGAAGCCTTGTAGCCCTCGTTGAACAACAGATAGAGGGAGCGCAAAACATTGTCCAGGCGGCGCTGCAATTCCGCGCCTTCCGGTATTTCAAATGGGATTCGGGCCGCAGCAATTTTCTGTCTGGCGCGGGTCAGCCGCTTGGCGATGGCCGGTTCGGTGGTGAGGAAGGCGCGGGCGATCTCGGCCACGCTGAAGCCGGCCAGGGTCTTGAGCGCAAGGGCCACCTGCGCTTCCGCCGGAATGGCCGGATGGCAGCAGACGAACATCAGGCGGAGCCGGTCATCGGCGATCTCCGGTTCCACCACCGGCGGTTCGTTGCCCTCGGCAATCCGGCTTTCGGTCAACCGGATGATTTCGGGTTCCTTGCCGCGAAAGACCTTTTCGCGCCGGACCACGTCCAGCGCGAGGTTCCGCGCCGTGCGCATGATCCAGGCGGACGGATTTTGGGGCAGGCCGTAGAACGGCCAGGATTGCAGCGCCCGAACGAGCGCCTCCTGCACCACGTCTTCGGCGAGCGCCAGGTGTTCAACGCCAAAAATGCCGGCCAGCGTGGCAACCATCTTGGCGCCCTCGTGACGAAAAAGATGCTCCACCACCTGGACGACTTCGCGCGGTGGCGCCTCGGTTAAGATGGGTATTGCTTCCTTTACTGGCAAACGCCAGAAGCTTCCGCAAGAAAGGGCGCAAGTCAAGCGCCTCCGCAGCTCGGGCTTCAGCCGGGTGCTGGACAAGGACCTTGGGCTGGCTGGCAGTGCCGAAGCGCGGTCGGTCGCAAAATTCCGTGGTTCTGGGCGGGGGTGACCAATCGGCATGGTGGGGAAATAAATTTTGGTTAAATTTGGTTAAATTTGGTTAAAGTTTTTCGATTGCGGATTGCGGACACAGACAAGGGACCACGGACCACGGACACAAAACCCAAGCTCAGGCGGGCGACCAGAAGGATGAGTATGCGTCATTTTTTTTCGCTTGGGTTTAGCCGTAATTTGGGGGGCCGGATTTATCTGTAATTATCCGTATTGATCTGTATTCCCATCTTTTAACACATACCCGGCAAGTGTGGCGCACTTTGAATGCGGAGTGCAGAGCGCGGAATGCGGAATGGCGCCAGGGAGAATGCGGACGGGTGGATTACTGGATTCATGGTTGCTTGGATTCACCCATGGCTCACCAAGGCAACGCGTCGTGGCGCGGCCGCCAGACGGACTGTGTTCGTCCCTCATCAACGCCAATCTATCATTGCACTTGGAAAATGTAAAGTCTAAATGTGACAATAAATTAGATTCAAAGTCTATTTAAGACATCCGCACGAGACGTTGATCGCACCGATGGGGATCCCGCGTCCAATATCGAAAACCAATCGTCGATTAACATTGCTATCTGACCGCCATGCGCCGAAGCTTGAGTATGAGCAACAGCCTCCAGCAACACCCCATCAGGGAAATCTACAAGCAACTCCGCTTGCGAATGAAAAACCGCGGACTGGACACCATCCAGGTTCATGTCACCAACCGGGCCGGAAAATTCAGGTACAATTTTACCGGTTCGCCAGAACAGGTCGTGGAGGCGGACAAGATTCTGGCAGCCTGGCCCTAACCGGGCCCATCCAGTCAGTCTTCCACGTTCGGTAATTTTCCATCGCGATAACTGGCGCACGTTTTTTCCAAGGCGCCTTTTTCCGTGGGGTTTTGCTCCACACTCACGGCCTTTTCTTCAGTCGCAATCGCCTCCGGCTTTTTGCCGAGCATGAATTGCACCCGTGCCAAAGTATCAAGCGAGCCTGAATTGGTCCCGGTTGTCAAATCCACGGCGCGCCCGGCCATCGTTTCCGCGAGAATGAGACAGGGCTGATTCGGCAGTTCGCTGGTAGCGATCGTCCAGGCCAGTTCGTTCTGCCAATAGTCTTCGGTCGAATGTGAGATGCCGAGGGAATCGGCCAATCGGAATACCTCGTCGAAATTCTTCCGGCCCAAAAGAATTTTCAACCGCTGAACGCTAAAGCTATTGGTCATCCTTGGGATCAGCAGATAGATTTTGTTGAGTGCCGATTGCGCGTCCTCCCATTTCTTTTCCTTAATGGAAGAATTCAATGTTCCTTGGAGATCTTGGAATTGCGCGTCTGTTTCAAATTCCTGCTCATAGTCCGCCTTGGCCTTGACCAGGTCCTGGTGGCCGGAAACGATTTCATCCAATTCCTCCTCCTTCAAACCCATTGGATGGCCGATCCAAGCGATGGCCCCCTCGCGATTGATGATGAACGCCGTGGGAATGCCGTGATGATTCACCGAGCGTTTCCACCACGTGGAACTCATGAAGCCATCGGAGTCCGAGTTTTTGTCGTCCAGCGCCACGCGGTAAGTCATGTTGGTGCCCATCTTTTTTACAAATGGGGCGACGGCTGCATCGGAATCCCAAACATCCTGCCCGATGACGATCACGCCCTTGTCCTTGAACTTTTGCCACAACTGATTCAGATGCGGAATGGACTGGACGCAGGGCCCGCACCAAGTGGCCCAGAATTCCACCACATAAACGTGATTGCTGTCGAAGCCCGACACGGAATGGCCCTGAATCCATTTCCCGGTTTGGAGTTTGGGGGCCTTGTCGCCTACCATCAGTTCCGCCTGCGACCTGCCGGCCACCGCCATCAGCACGGCGATCGCAAGACTCACCCGAGATCGGAATGAAAATTTCATAGGCATATCGTAGTTCCGCTTTACAGGCACTGCGCCGGCAATCAAGTTGTTCTTCGCCTGGCTCATTGGCTAAGACAGTCGCAGCGGCAAAACCTCACGCTGAAAATGGAAGCCGCCGCGAAATACCTGTCGGCGAGCGAAGGAAAATGCGCAAGGAATTCAGAAACGTGTATTATGGTAGTAAATGTTTCATCCGGTTATGAAGCAATCACCTCTGAACCGCCGGCAATTCGTGACCAAAACACTGACGGCGGCGGCCTCGTTCGCCGCCTTGGGGACAGTGATCGCAGAGAACGGACTCTCGGTTGCGCCACCGGGTCAGTTCATCCGAAAAGTCAAGCTGGGTGTGGTGAATGCGCTACTGACCTATTGGGGGAAGTCCCAACTGCATTCAACCGATGACGCCTTTGCGGGAACGGTCGAGAATCTTTACGAAGCTGGAGCGAAGAGGAACATCGCCACGTTTTATGAGAATATAACGGACGGACATTTTGAAAACGAAACCGTGGAACGCTCTGTGGATGGCGTGTTGGACTGTATTCTCGGCCGCGAAGCTGCCACCCGCCGCGTGCGACTGACGATGGAACAATTATTGAAAGAAAACAGGAAACTCGAAGTGGATCTCACAGGACTGAAAACATGAACTGGAGCCCCCTGTGGTTCGCACTTCTCGTCCTGGCCAAAACCAGCCACGCCAATCCATTCTTTGCAAGTGCCCCCAGACGAAAGCCTCAGGCAATCCATGGCTGCCTGGAGAAAACCGCGCCCATGAAAAGGTCCCATAAAAGTGACACGGTGAGTATTGACATCGCTGGTGCCATGGCCGCACGAATGAAAGTGCACCCGGGTGGAGGAAATCAGTAAAAAAACTGTTGACATGAAATAGACTTAATATCATTGTATCCGCATCCGTTGATGTAACGGACTCATGTCGAGTGGTTGAGGGACTGGCCCGATGACACCACGGCAACCGATTGAACTCAGGTTTCAATGACAGGTGCCAATTCCAGCCCAGGCATCATTAGCCCGGGGAAAATGAGAAGAGCCCAGGACGTTTTGTCGCCCCTTCTCGCCATGAGTTGGGGCTTTTTTTTGCCCCACCGCCGGGCAGGCGCACGCCTGCCCGGCCCCTGGCGCGAGCCATCGGCTGGCGGCGGACGCGAAAATTCAGGCCGGCGAGACGCCGGCCCCACGCTGACAAACTATGAGTGATAAACACGGTTACATGAAGGCGCTCAAGTGCCGCGAATGCGGGCGCGAGTATCCGCTCACCGCCACGCACGTCTGCGAATTTGACTTTGGCCCGCTGGAGGTGGCCTACGATTATGAGCGGATCAAAAAATCCCTGACGCGCGAGATCATCGCGTCGCGCCCCGGAAACATGTGGCGTTATCGGGAATTGTTGCCGGTCGCGCACGAGCCCACCGTGGGAATCCAAGCTGGTTTTACGCCGCTCATCAAGGCCGACCGCCTGGCCAAAAAGCTGGGGATCCGCGAGCTCTGGATCAAGAACGACGCCGTGAATTTTCCGACGCTGTCATTCAAGGACCGCGTCGTGAGCGTGGCGTTGAGCCGGTCCAAGGAACTGGGCTTTGGGACCGTGGCCTGCGCCTCCACCGGCAACCTGGCCAACGCCGTCGCCGCGCAAGCAGCCAGCGCCGGGTTGAAGGCGTATGTCTTCATTCCGTCCGACCTCGAACAGGGCAAAATCCTCAACTCGCTGGTTTACGGCGCCAACGTCATCAGCATCCGGGGCCACTACGATGAGGTAAACCGGCTGTGCGCGGAAATCGCGGGAAAGTTTGGCTGGGCGTTCGTCAACGTGAACATGCGGCCGTATTACGCGGAGGGCTCCAAGAGCATGGCCTACGAGATTGCCGAGCAACTGGGCTGGCGCACGCCGCCGCACACCGTCATCCCGATGGCCTCCGGGTCGCTGTTGACCAAGATCCACAAGGGCTACCAGGAACTCGCCAAGGTGGGCCTTATTGCCGACACGCAGCCCAGGATTTACGGCGCGCAGGCAACCGGTTGCGCGCCGATTTCCACCGCGCAAAAAGCCGGCTTGGATTTCTTCAAGCCGGTGAAACCCGACACCATTGCCAAATCGCTGGCCATCGGAACGCCGGCCGATGGCTTCTACGCACTCAAGGTGATGCGCGACACCGGCGGTTGCGCCGAGGACGTAACGGACGACGAAATCCGCGAGGCGATCAAGCTGCTGGCCGAGACGGAGGGAATTTTTGCCGAAACCGCCGGCGGCGTGACTGTGGGCGTGGCCCAAAAGCTGATCGCGTCCGGCCAGATTCCGCACGATTCGTCCGCCGTGGTCTGCGTGACCGGCAACGGTTTGAAGACGCTGGACGCGGTGCAGGGACACTGCGGCAAGCCACGCGAGATCAAGCCCAGCCTGCGGGAGTTTGAAGCGCTGCTGGAGCAGGAGGAAAAGGTGGGGGCCTGAGAGAGACGAATGACGAATGACGAATGACGACCATGCGGGATGCAGTGGAAAATCCGAAATCCGACTCCCCGAAATCCGAAGGCGAGAAGTCCTGCGCAACTGGGCGACCTGTCTCCCCAGGTTGGGCTAAAACGAGCTTTTGTTCCAAATCAACTTCGATTATACTGTAAATTATTATGTCAAAGAAAGTCCGAATCCCGACGCCGCTCCGCAAGTTGACCAACAACGAGGAGTTGGTGGAAATCAACGCCGCCACCATCGGCGAGGCGATCGTCGAATTGCAGACGCGCTTCCCCGGCATCCAAGAGCGTCTGGTGGACGAAAGAGGCGACGTGCGCCGATTTGTGAACGTCTATGTGAACGCGGAGGACATCCGCTTTCTTAAAAACCGCGAGACGCCGCTCAACGAGGGCGACGAAATCAGCATCATCCCGGCCATCGCGGGGGGTTAAAATTTATGCCCGCCAAGAAGAAAATTGCCGCCAGCAAGCCGGATTCGCCAGCGAAACAGCGCCTGTGGCTGATGTACCCGCCCAAGCTCATCAAGAAGCCGTTCATCTGGGAGGCCGGCCACAAATTCAAGGTGACCACCAATATCCGGCAGGCGAGCGTGACCGATGAAATCGGCATCGTCTGTCTCGAGCTGGAGGGCAAACGCTCCGAAGTGGACCGCGCCGTCGCCTGGCTCGAGAAGAACGGGGTCAACGTGGAACCGGTCGAGATCGGGGTCCTCGCCGGCTGATTGGTTTGTGGGGAACGGATGGATGCGGCGCGGTGATTTTCCGCGCCGCTTTTTATTTTTTGGGCTGGTTTGAAACTGGACAGAGATCGTCGCATCCGCTAGCTTCCATGGAAGGAGTTAACTCCAGAATTTCGCAGCGAACAACCAAAGCGCTGCCGGCCGGCAAAAGCCGCTCGAACAAGAAAAAAGAGAGACAAATTCAATGAAAACGATCAAAACGAACAAAGCGAAGACCAACATTCCAAAAATGACTGCCAAAGCGGCCCCGGCCGCGGGTCTCGACGCCCCGCCGGCAACGAAACGCACCGCCAAAGTCGCTGCCGTCACGCGGCCGGAGGCCAGGGCCACGGCGGTTCCGACGACCGCGGCACCGACCACCGCTACGCCGGCTGTTCCGGGGCGCAAAATCACGACGGATCTCATCGCTGCCCGTGCCTACATCATTTGGGAAAAACAAGGCCGTCCACACGGTCAAGAAGTGGCCAACTGGCTGCTCGCCGAAAGCCAGCTCAGGGAAGAGATACATTCGTTCACAGCGTAAAATCTGAAAGCGCGCCAGCGAAGCGCTGGCGCTGCCGCCGGGATCGTCGCTATTTTTTGTGCAGCCGCTTGACCTTGAGCTGGGTAGCGGCATGAACGAGCGAGGCGTGAACGGTGGCGGCTTCTTCGTCGCCCAGTTTCTGGGCCAGCCGAGACTCGGCCTTGCGCTGGGCTTCCTCCGCCTTGGCCTCATCGATATCGTCCGCCTTAATGGCCATGTCGGTGAGAATGGCCACGCGTTTGGCCGTGATTTGCACAAATCCGTCGCCGACCGCCAGGAAGATGTTTTCGCCGTTCTTGCGGGCCGTGATCTCGCCCGCCACCAATTGGGTCATGACGGGCATGTGCTCGGGGTAAATACCCATTTCGCCGTCGATGCCGGTCAGCGTGACCATCTCGACCTGGTCGGAAAAGACCTTCGCCTCGGGGGTGACGATTTCAAGTTGGAGCGTGGCGGCCATTATTCCTTGATTTCGTCAATGCCGCCCTTCATGTAAAAATTCTGCTCGGCCACCTCGTCGTGTTTGCCGTCGAGAATTTCCTTGAAGCCGCGGACGGTTTCGGCCACGGGCACCTGTTTGCCCGGCCGGCCGGTGAAGACCTCGGCCACCGAGAAGGGCTGGCTCAGGAAGCGCTGAATCTTGCGCGCCCGATACACCGTGAGCTTGTCATCCGGCGAGAGCTCGTCCATGCCCAGAATGGCGATGATGTCCTGCAAATCCTTGTAGCGCTGGAGGACCTTCTGCACGCCGCGCGCGATTTCGTAATGCTCCTTGCCGACGATTTCCGGCGCAAGGGCGCGGGAATTCGAGGCCAGTGGATCCACGGCGGGATAAATGCCCAGCTCCGCGATGGATCGCTCCAGCACGATGGTGGCGTCCAAGTGCGCAAAGGTCGTCGCCGG
This sequence comes from Verrucomicrobiota bacterium, assembly GCA_049509875.1. Lineage (GTDB taxonomy): Bacteria > Verrucomicrobiota > Verrucomicrobiia > Limisphaerales > UBA11358 > UBA11358. Next base: position 14,209 of record JBEKZM010000060.1, read on the forward strand.
CGCGGGGTCGGTGAGGTCGTCGGCCGGCACGTACACGGCCTGGAACGAGGTGATGGAGCCTTTCTTGGTGGAGGTGATGCGCTCCTGCAGGTCGCCCATTTCCGCGGCCAGCGTGGGCTGGTAACCGACGGCGCTGGGGGTGCGGCCCAGCAGCGCCGACACCTCGGAACCGGCCTGTGAGAAGCGGAAAATATTGTCCACGAACAGCAGCACGTCCTGGCTCTTTTCGTCGCGGAAATATTCCGTGACGGCCAGCGCCGAAAGCGCCACGCGGAGGCGCGCCCCGGGCGGCTCGTTCATCTGGCCATAGACCAGGCCGATCTTGGAACCGGGCGCGATGATCGGCAGGCCGAATTCGTTCTTGCGGGCGTGGCCCTGGGCGTCCTTCTCCACCTTGATGACGCCGGCTTCGATCATTTCGTTGTAAAGATCGTTGCCTTCCCGCGTGCGTTCGCCCACGCCCGCGAACATCGAGATGCCGCCGTGCAGCTTGGCGATGTTGTTGATGAGTTCCATGATCACGACCGTTTTGCCGACGCCGGCGCCGCCGAAGGCGCCGACCTTGCCGCCCTTCAAAAAGGGACAGATCAAGTCGATGACCTTGATGCCGGTTGTCAAAATCTGAGGCGAGGTGGACTGGTCCACAAGGGCAGGAGCCGGGCGGTGAATGGGGCAATATTTGTCGGCCTTGACGGGGCCTTGTTCATCGACGGCGTCGCCGGTGACATTGAACACGCGGCCCATCACGGCCTCGCCCACGGGCATGCAGATCGGCGCGCCGCTGTCCACCACTTCATAACCGCGCTTGAGCCCTTCGGTGGTGCTCATGGCGACGGCGCGGACCCAGTTATCGCCCAAATGCTGCTGCACTTCCAGGGTCAGCTTCGTGTGGCCATGGCCGGGCTGTTCATATTCCACGATCAGCGCGTTGTAAATCGAGGGCAGTTGCCCGGCGAACTCCACGTCCACGACCGGGCCGATGATTTGAACGATTTTGCCTTTGTTCATGTTCTAAAAATTTCTGGATCGCTATCGCTTCAGCCCACCGCCATTTGCGCGGTGGTGATTTCCAACAATTCCTTCGTAATGTTTGCCTGGCGCAGCTTGTTGTATTCCAGCGTCAGGTCCTTGATGATTTGCTGGGCATTGTCGCTGGCGTTCTTCATGGCCACCATGCGGGCGCTCTGTTCGCTGGCCTTGGTTTCCAGCAAAATTTGGTGCATCTGGAAATTCAGGCTGTGCGGGAGCAGTTCGCCGAGCACAGTCTCCTCGTCGGGCTCAAAATCAAAAACGTCCGTGGCGCTGCCCGCCGGCAACGCCTGAGCCGGCGCATTGATGCCCGCCGTCGCCGCTGAAATCTTCCCAATCGGCAGAAACGGGACGGTTTGGGCTTGTTGCGTGAGCGTATTGATGAAGCGCGGGAACAGAATGTCCACGGCATCCACCTCGCCCTTCAAAAACATCTGCTGCACAAATTTTGAAATGGCGCGGGCCTCGCCGAACTCGGGCGTGTCTTTGTAGTGAAATTCAGCGGCCAGATCCCGCTTGGTGCGGGAAATGAATTGCGCCGCCTTTTTGCCGGCGGTGACAAAGCGGGTCGTGTTCTTGTCCAGTTTCACCACTTCCCGGAACAGGTTGCCGTTCAAGGCGCCACAAAGTCCGCGATCGGTGCCCACCAGCACGACGGCGCGCTTCGCCACCGGCCGCGACTGCATGAGCGGATGGTCGAAGCCGACGGTGCGCGTGGCCGCCTCGGCCATGATTTCGTTCAACAACTGGGCATAGGGCCGTCCCACCAAGGCTGCCTGCTGCGCCTTGCGCATCTTGGCCGCCGCCACCATCTGCATGGCCTTGGTGATTTGGGCGGTATTCTTGACCGACTTGATTCGCCGGCGTATGTCGCGCGTGCTGGGCATCGCAGATTAACGGTAAGTCTGTTTGAATTCGCCCACGGCCGCCTTGAGTTCCGCGCTGATGTCGTCGCTAATGACCTTCTCCTTGAGGATTTTGGCGAGCAGCTCCGGCTTGCGCGTATGGAAATATTGCGAAAGCTTGAATTGGAAATCCTTCACTTTGTCCACCGGCACGTCGTCAAAATAGTTGTTTTGCACCGTCCAAAGCACCACCGCCTGCGCCTCCACGGAGACGGGATCGTACTGCTGCTGCTTGAAGATTTCGATGATGCGCTTGCCGCGTTCGAGCAACGCCTGGGTCTTGGCATCGAGATCGGAGCCGAATTGCGCGAAGGCCGCGAGTTCCCGATACTGCGCCAGATCGCCTTTGATGCGGCCGGCCACCTGTTTCATGGCCTTGATTTGCGCGGCGGAACCGACCCGCGAGACGGACAGGCCGACTGAGACGGCCGGACGCACGCCCTGATAGAACAGGTCCGTCTCCAGATAAATCTGGCCGTCGGTGATGGAAATCACGTTCGTGGGAATATAGGCCGAAACGTCTCCCGCCTGCGTCTCGATGATGGGCAGGGCCGTGAGCGAGCCGTTGCCATACTTTTCACCCACACGCGCGCTGCGTTCCAGCAGGCGGCTGTGGAGATAAAACACGTCGCCGGGATACGCTTCGCGGCCTGAAGGACGCTTCAAAATCAGTGAAACCTGGCGGTACGCGACGGCGTGCTTCGAGAGATCATCGAAAATAATCAGCGCATCCATGCCGTTGTCCATGAACCATTCGCCGATGGCCGCGCCGGCAAACGGCGCGAGGTACTGGTTGGAGGCGGAATCGGACGCGGAAGCAACCACCACGATCGTGTAGGGCAATGCGCCGGCCTCCTCCAAAACGCCAATGACGCGGGCGATGTTCGACTGCTTCTGGCCGACGGCCACGTAGATGCTGTAAATGGGGCGGCTGTCCTTGTCGCCGGCCCCCTCCGCCGCCTTGTTGATACGCGACTGGTTGATCATCGTGTCCACGCAAATCGTGGTCTTGCCCGTGGACCGGTCGCCGATGATCAGTTCGCGCTGACCGCGGCCAATCGGGATCATCGCGTCGATGGCCATGATGCCGGTCTGCACCGGCTGGTTGACCGGCCGGCGCTTGATGATGCCGGGCGCGATTTTTTCCACCGGATAGAAAGCGGTTTCCTTGATGGGGCCCTTGCCATCCAGCGGCTGGCCCAGGACGTTGACGACCCGGCCCAGCAGCCCTTTGCCCACGGGCACCTGCAATAGTTTTCCGGTCGTGTGGACCTCGGTGCCTTCCTTGATTTGTGTGTAATCGCCCAGGATGATGGCGCCAACCTCGGTTTCCTCAAGGTTCAGCGCCAGCCCGACGATGCCGTTGCCAAAGTCGAGCATCTCGTTGAGCATTGTGTCGGTAAGGCCCTCGATCTTGGCGACGCCGTCGCCGATTTCGCGGACGGTGCCGACGTTCTGTTTTGACGTGGCGACCTTGGCGCCAGCGATCTTGGCTTCGATTTCCTGTAACAAATTACTCATAAAGTCGTGCTGCGTGCCGCGCGCCGCGTGATGGCGCCACCGGCCTCACGCGTCGGTCGTCACATTTAAAAACTCTGCTGCAAATTCTCCAAACGGGTTCTTACACTCCCATCATAAAGGTCGCTGCCCACCTGAATCCTCATGCCGCCGATCAGCGCGGGATTGGTGGCAAAGGTGATTTCCAGGCCGGCGCCGTAATGTCTTTCGAGACTGGCCTTGAGGCCGGCCATCTGCGCCGGACTGATTTCCACCGCGTTCTCCACCCGCACGGCTCGCTGGGCCAGGTCCAGCTTCACGAGGCGATGCAGCCGGGACAGGATGGGGATATAGCCGCGCGGCTTCAGCTCCGCGAGCAGGTTCACGGCTTGGCAGGCGCGGCCCTCGTCCAGAACACCGTTGACCAGACAGTCGCGGAACAGTTGCCGGGCTTCGCGCTGCGCTTGCTTGGAGATTTTCATGCCGCTTCAGGCGATCAGACGATTTGCCGTTGAGTTTCCTCCGCCAGCCGGTTTTGGTCCACGGGGGTGAGGATCTTGCCGGTGACGGTCATGGAGGTCTGCACCACCAAACGGCCGACTTCGCATTTGAGGGCGGCGAGGGAGGCGGCGCGTTCCTGGGCGGCGGCTTCGCGCGCCTTGATCAGAATCTGCTCGGCGGCGGTGACGGCCTTCTGCGTTTCCATCTCGGCGACGCGGGCGGCAGCGGCGCGGGCTTCGGCAATGATGCGGTTGGCGAGGTCGCCGGCGTCGGCCAGGATTTTCTGGCGCGCGGCCTCCGTCTTGGTGAGTTCCGCCTTGATTTTCTCGGCGTTGGCCACGCCCTCGGCGATCTTTTCCTTGCGCGCCTCGAGCATGTTGAAAATGGGCTTGTAAGCCAGTTTCCACAGCACGAAGAGCACGAAGGAAAAGCTGATCGTCTGGGCGAGCAGCTCAATCCACCTGATGCCAAGGGTATCCATAACAGGCAATTAATGATTGCCGATGACGATCCAGGCGAGAATCGCCAGCCCTTCGGACAGCGCCATGCCGATCAGCATCGTGGTAAAGACCTTGCCGAACGCGCCGGGATTGCGGCCAATGGCCATGACGCCGCCCGCAGCGGCGATGCCGATGCCGATGGCCGCGCCGCCAAAGGCCAGACCGATGTGGATATTACCTGTCATTTCTGCGAGCATATGTTTTTCTTGTTGGTTTTAGTTTCTCGCAACCGTTCGCCGAAAGGTCTCCCGGTCGCAAAGGATTAAAATTCAATGGCTGTGTTCCTCATCCGAATGTGTGCACAGCGTGCCGGTGAATGCCACCACCAACATGGTGAAGACAAACGCCTGTAACAGGCAGACCACCACTTCAAAAAAGTAGCCGGGCACGGCCACCAGCACGGCCAACCACCAGGGCTTCTGTGACAAGGCCATCGAGAGCATCGTTTCGCCGCCAAAAATGTTCCCGTAAAGACGCAGGGCGAGCGCCACGGGCCGGATGAACAAAATGGAAAAGGATTCCATCACGCCGATAAAAATGAACAAGACCAGCAGCAGGGGATAAGCCCACTTGTTCGAATCCACCTTCACGCCGAAGACGTGTTTGATCACGCCGAGCGGCCCGTTAAATTTCACCGCCCAATAGAGTGACATCACAAAGAAGATGCCCGCCATGGCCACCGTCAAATTGGCATCGGTGGTGGGCGGGCGGAAAAATGGCCTGGTGACATGTTCAATGGCAAAGGGCATGGGACTGTGCTGGTCGGGCCGGCCGAAACCGATGCTGCCAACGCCGGGCAACAAATCGGTCAAGTTGGAAATGACGATGAAGATGAAGAATGACATCGCGAAGGGAAACACCCACCGGAGGACCTTGGGCTCCAGTACATTGCCCATCAAGCTTTCCCAGCCCTCGATCAAGGCCTCCATCACGTTCTGACCGCCGCCGGGCACTTCCTTCATTTTCCAAGTCGTCAAGCGCACGATGAGAACAATCAGCGCCGCGACAATCCAAGTACAAACCATCGAGTTGGTGACCGGCAATGGCCCAATGTGGAAGAGGATCGGGGCCGCCTGCGGGACCAATTCCTCCGCCGCCTCGGCCTTGGCCAGATGAGCCATGGCGCTGACAGCGTTGGTTATGGCGGCCAGCGGATGGCCGGCTGGCGAAATGACAGGTTGCGCGCCCGCGCCCGCAGCGAACATCACGGCGAGGAGCGTCCACACAAAAACCATCTTTTTAAAATGAGCCACAATTAAAAAACCGAATTGATTCCGACGGCGAATTCACTTCGGCAGGCAGAAAGCCATGGTACGTCAGAAGCGAAAAATCTGCCTCATCGTGAAAAATTTCACAAGGTTTTTTTACAGAAATTTCGCTAAGACCCGCTTATCTTATCGGAGCCTCCCGCCCGCAAGTTAAGTGGATTTTCTCCACGCGCCCGCAATTGCCGCAGGCTCAGCGCGTCGTGCCGTTTGGCCAGCCGCTTGCCGCTGGCGTCGCACAGCAATTCGCAGTGAAAAAACGCCGGCGGCACCAGTTCCAGCGCGCGGTACAGCAGCAGCTGCCGCGCCGTGCTGGCCAGCAGGTCGGCGCCGCGCACCACTTCCGTGATTTTCATGGCCGCGTCATCGACCACGCAAGCCAGTTGGTAGGCGGGCACGCCATCGCCCCGCCACACCACGAAATCGCCAAAATCCTTTCCAGCGACGAATTTCTGCGGGCCGAAGTTCCCATCAATAAAAGCAATGGTTTCACCGGCGGGAACGCGAAATCGCCAGTTGGCGGCGCGTGGCGATTCAGCGGTGATCCGCGACTTGGCTGCGGCTGGCAATTTCATAGCACCTGTCACTTGCCAATTGTCACCCTTGGGCCGGCAGGTTCCCGGATAGATCACCTCATCATCGCTTCCGTGCGGCGCGCTAACGGCGGCCCGGATGTCGCTGTGCGAACAGGTGCAAGGATAAATGAGGTTCCGGGCGCGCAATTGGTCCAGCGCCGCCCGGTAAACGTCCATCCGCTCGCTTTGGCTGTAGGGAGCAAACGGTCCGCCGATGTCCGGCCCTTCGCTCCACGCCAGGCCGAACCACCGCAGGTCTTCCAGCATCGCTTCGACAAACTCCAGGTTGAAGCGGGCGGCGTCGATATTTTCATTGCGCAGAATCAAGGTGCCGCCGCGGGCGCGGGCGCGTTCCTGCGCCGTCCAGAAGGTCCGCGCGTGGCCCAGATGCAAATAGCCGGTTGGCGATGGCGCGAGGCGTCCGCGATAATCCGTGGCTTGATCCATTGAGCCATAAGATGTGGTGGATTTTGGAAAAACTGAACGAGAAAATGAAACCGTCCACTTTGGTTTGACCGGCAAATCCTTTGCTGATAAAAGAATCGCGCGATTTTTCGCGCGCCACCATTTATCTTATGACCAAGACCAAACGCCCCAAGTTTTCCCGAATCCTGCTGAAGCTCAGCGGCGAGGCGCTCGGCGGGGAGGGCGGCAACGGCATCAATCCCGCCGCCGTACGGAACATGGCCGAACAGATCTGCGAAGTGCGCGAACTCGGCGTGCAAGTGGTGGTGGTGGTGGGGGGAGGCAACATTTTCCGGGGCCTCAGCGGCAGCAAACGCGGCGTAGAACGGGCCACCGGCGACTACATGGGCATGCTGGCCACGATCATCAATTCCCTCGCCCTGCAGGACGCCCTCGAAAAGCTTGGCGCTCCGACCCGTGTGCAAAGCGCCATCGCCATGTCCCAGGTGGCCGAACCCTTCATCCGCCGTCGCGCCGTGCGGCACCTCGAGAAGAATCGCATCGTTATTTTTGGCGGCGGCACGGGCAATCCCTATTTCTCCACCGACACGGCGGCCGCCTTGCGCGCAAATGAAATTGGCGCGGAAGTAATTTTGAAGGCCACCAAGGTTGACGGTATTTATGATTGCGACCCCAAGAAGAATCCCAAGGCCAGGCGCTTTACACAGATTTCCTACATCGACGCACTGCAACGGCGGCTCCAGGTGATGGATTCCACGGCCTTTTCGCTTTGCATGGACAACCAGATGCCCATCATCGTTTTCGACTTCTTCCGCCCGCATAATCTCCGCCGCGTGGTGCTCGGTGAACAGGTCGGCACACTGGTCACCGGCTGAAAGGAGGAAGCGCGGGTCTGCGACCTGCAGCAGTGTCGCCAGCCAGGAACTTTACGAATTGCGCGGGGGGGTCTTGAATTTCGGGCATTGCTGCGGCTCACAGAGCCGCGGTCCGGACGGAGCGCGAGTCCGTGACTCGCAGCAACTTCGCCCGTCAGAAGGTTTGCGAATGGCCTGCGGTCTTGAATTTCCACGCTGCTGCGGCTCACAGAGCCGCGTTCCTGGCGAACGCGAGTTTTCCCATTGATTTTTCCATAAACGGTACGAAATAGACGAGAGGATGGTGTTTTTATCGCGCCAGGACGCCGGTCGTTGTCTGGGGTTTCGCTTGCAGGAACTCGGAGTGCAGGTTGACGTTGTCGCCGGCCTGCCGCGCGGCGGCGTGGTGGTAGCGGCCGTCGTCGCGAACCTCATGCGGCGTCCGCTCGAGGTCATTGTGGTGCGCAAAGTGGGTCACCCGTGGCACCGCGAATTTGCCGTGGGGGCAATCGCCGAAGATGACGTGTTTATTTTGGATGAAGAGGTGATTGCCGCCGTTCCCCTGGCGAGGGCCGAGCTGGATGCGGTGATATTGGAGGAGAAGGAGCGGTTGCGCCAATACAGTCTCAAATTTCATGAGCACCCGCCGCCGGATCTGACCGACAGCCGGGTGCTGATCGTGGATGACGGCGTGGCCACGGGTTCAACTGCGGAGGCCGCCATCTTGACGGCTCGCAAAAGAGGGGCGCGGGAGATCATCCTGGCCGCGCCGGTTGGTTCCGCGACCGCCTGCGAACATCTGGCGCGGCTGGCCGACCAGGTCGTTACCTGCCTGATCGACCCGAACCTATCCGCGGTGGGCCAATATTACCGCGAGTTTTTGCCGGCAACCGACGAGGAAGTGCTTGCCTTGTTGCGCCGCCAGCACGCAGATTACGGGAACGCGGCGTAAACTGGCGCCGTGATCCATCATGCCCGAGTTGCCGGAAGTTGAAATTCTCGTGCGCCATCTGCGTCCCCTGATTGTGGGACGCACCATTCGATCCGTCGAAGTGCGGCGGTCCAGGGTGTTGGCGCCCACACCCGTCGCCAATTTCAAGGAGCGCCTGGCCGGCGCCAGGTTCCTGGACGTGACGCGGCGCGCAAAATATTTGCGCTTCGAGATGCGCGCCGGGAATTCGCGGGAGCACTTCAGTTTGCTCGGGCACCTGGGCATGACCGGTCGAATGTATCTGGCGCCGAAGAAAGACCCCCTGCCAAAACATGCCGCCGTCATCCTGGATTTGGGCCGACGAAATTTCATCTACGACGACACCCGTTACTTCGGCCGGCTGACGCTGGATACGGCGCCCTTGGAAAACCTGGGGCCCGAGCCGCTGGGGGAGGACTTTACGCCGAAGACCCTCGCGGGCGGCTTGAAGCGGTCGCGACAACCGGTAAAGGTGAAGTTGCTCGACCAATCCATGGTTGCCGGCATTGGCAACATCTACGCCAGCGAGGCCCTTTTCCGCGCCGGCATTTCGCCGCGCCGCCCGGCGAACCGGCTGACCCGCGCGCAGGTGGAGAAACTCTGGCAGGCGATTCGCGAAGTCCTGTCCGCGGCCATTGAGTTCGGCAGCACGGTGCCGTTGAATTTCAACCCCAGCGAGTCGGACGGTTTGTTTTATTACGGCAGTGCCGCTGGCGAGCGCGATTTTTACACTGAGCGCCTGCGCATTTATGACCGCCGCGGAAAGCCCTGCCTGGTCTGCGCCACCCCGGTCCGCCGCATCGTGCAGGCCGCCCGCAGCACCTTCTTCTGTCCCCATTGTCAGAAGGCCTGAACGCCCATCGGACCGGGATGGCCCGCGGTTGGATGTTTGCTCGACAACAGCCTGAACGCAGGCTATATTCAGCCTATGAAAGTCGCCGCCCCTGCCCGTTCCCGAAAACAGAAGGTCAAATTGCGCTCGCAACTATTCACGTTGAGCACTGCCAAAACGTATTTGGGCCGCCTGCTGGAAAAAGCGGTACGGGGCGAGACGGTTTATATCGTCACTGGCCAGCGCCGGTTTCTTTTGCAGGAAGTGCCGGCCATCGAACCGATCCCCATGCGTCCCGCAGGGTATTTTGCCGGCACCTACAGTCGGGCCGAAATCCAGGAGGATAACCGCCTCGCCAAAGCCTCGGTCATCCGCGCTCCCCAGGACCTCGCATAACAAGCGCGAATAAAATCCGCCCGTGAATCAGTGGGATATATTCATGTTTCCGTTCAGCCAGCAACGGCGGCATCCCGCCGTCGTCATTTCCAATGACGAAACCTGCCAGAATCCCGATATTGAAGAAGTCAATGCGTTGCTTTGCACCTCGGCCAAAGTGAACCGGCCACCGAAAGCCACGGAAGAAGTATTGGACGAGACTGACGGACTGGACTGGAAGACCATGGTTCGTTGCGACAAAATCCATCTGTTGCCCAAAGCACGATTCGATGACCGAAAAGGCAGGGTCACGGAAGAACGGCGATATCTGATCGCCCGCAAAATCGTGGAGGTGTTACGGCTGCCGCTGTACCGGAAGTGACCGTCCTTTCGGGTTTCGGGTCTTCGGATTTCGGACTTCACCCCGCGACCCGTTTGATTTCCTTTTCGCCCAGCACTCGCCACCGTCCCGCCGGCAGATCCTCAAGCCAAATGTTCCCGATGCGCACCCGCAGCAGGCGCAGCGTCGGATGCCCCACCGCCGCCGTCATGCGCCGTACCTGCCGGTTTTTGCCTTCGACCAATTCCAGCCCCAACCAGCAATCCGGCACGCTTTTGCGAAACCGGATCGGCGGTGTGCGCGGAAAAATTTTCACAGCGGCGACGATTCCTGCGGGTGCCCCTGCCCTTCCCTCTGGCTGCTGGGGGTTGAATATTGATGGTTGAATTCTCGATTCGGATTCGTCGCCTGGAGCCAAACCCGGCTGCGGGTCCAAAATCCAGGCCTTGCAGGGCAGCGTCTTCCTCCCTTGCACGATCACTCCGCGTTGCAACCGGTCCAGGGCCTCGTCATTGGGAACGTTTTCCACTTGCGCCCAGTACTCGCGTTCGTGCGCCTGGCGCGGATGCAGCAGCCGTTCATTCCACCGCGCCTCGTCGCTTAACAACAGCAGCCCTTCCGAATCCGCGTCCAGCCGCCCAATCGAATAAACTCCCTTCGGAAAGCCGAACTCCGCCAGCGGCCGGTTTGGCGATCCATCGCTTGTGAATTGGGACAGCACCCCGAACGGCTTGTGAAACGCGATCAACATGACACCGGAAGCTTAACGGGATCGAAACCGCCCAAAAGCCTGAAATCCGTGGAATCCCGCTTTCATCTGCGCGAATTTCTGCTAAGTTAGCCTCCACGAACAATTGAAATCGCCCATTCAGACCCGCGACACGCGCTCAGTGCGCGTTTACCTCATCGGTGTGGAATTGAAATCCCGTTCAGCCGCCGACCTCACGGAATCGCTGGCGGAGCTGGCGGAATTGGCCACGACCGCCGGCACCCAGATTGCCGGGCAGGGCGTCCAGAAGCTGGCCGTCCCGGTCGCCGCGACTTACATCGGCCCGGGCAAGGCCGGGGAATTTGCCGACCTCTGCCGCGCCAGCGACGTGGACACGGTGATCTTCGACGACGAACTCACGCCCGCGCAGACCCGCAATCTGGAGAAGATTTTCGCGTGCAAAGTCATGGACCGCACGGCGCTGATCCTGGAGATCTTCGGCCAGCGCGCCCGCACCCGCGAAGGCAAGCTGCAAATCGAGCACGCACAGTTGAAGTATTTGCTTCCCCGGCTGACCCGCTACTGGTCGCACCTCTCGCGCCAGCGCGGCTCCACCGGTTCCATCGGTGGCGAAGGCGAATCGCAGCTTGAATCCGACCGCCGCAAAATTCAGGAACGGCTCGAAAATATTGCGGGCGAACTCGAAGCCGTCCGCCGCCAGCGCGAGACGCAGCGCGCCGGCCGCCAGCGCAGCCAGTGGCCGCTGGCCTCAATCGTTGGATATACCAACGCCGGCAAATCCACCCTGCTCAACCGGCTCACGGGCGCGAGCGTCGTGGCCGAGGACAGGTTGTTCGCCACGCTTGACCCCACTACGCGCCGCCTGCGCCTGCCCACCAACCAGAATGTCCTGCTCACTGACACCGTGGGCTTCATCAAGAAGCTGCCGCACGGCCTGGTCGAGGCGTTCAAGGCCACGCTCGAAGAAGTCGTGCAGGCGGACCTGCTGGTCCATGTGGTGGACATCAGCCATCCGCTCGCCGCGGAACAGATCGACGCGGTCAATGACGTGCTGGTGGAAATCGGCGCGGCCGACAAGCCGGTGCTGATGGTTTTTAACAAGATCGATCAGTTGAGTGGCGGCGTGTCACCGGTCATGCGCGATAAATTTCCACATGCCGTGAGCATCTCGGCCAAGACCGGCGAAGGCGTCGAACCGCTGCTGGCGGAAATTGGCACGCAACTGCGTCCCAGCCGTGAATTTCTGGATTTGCGCGTCCCGCTTTCGGAAGCCGCCGCCATCGCCCGGCTGCATGCGGTGGGGCAGGTGGTGGAGAGCCGTTACAGCGGCAAAAACGCGCGGCTCAAGGTGCGCATTCCGCCCCATCTCCATGAGGAATTTGCGGCGTTTGTAGTGGAAGAGAAATTCACTTCAGCCGCGTCAAAATCTCGTCCGTGATGGCTTTCACGGCCGCTTCGGCCTCGGGATCAAGTCCGATCGTCGGTTCGCCTGACTGCGGCGCCTCACCCGTGGCGCCGGGGCGCCAGTCGCCGCTGTCGCACAGCTCGCATTCCTTCATGCCGAAGCGCGGATCCACGAAACCAAGGCTCTGCTTGATGTTGAGCAGTTCCTTCATTTGCGGACCGGTGAAGGTGTTGATCGGCTTGCCCAGTTGGCCGGCGACCACGATGGTGCGGCAATACGCCTCGACAATCTCCATGCGCCAGTAGGCTTCTTCGAGGCTGTTGTGGCTCCACGTCACCACGCCGTGATTGGCCATGAGAATCGTGTTGTACTGGTCCGTCAATTCGGCCACCAGCTTGCCCATGTCCGGCGACCCAGGCGTCCGATAGGGCGCCACGCCGACGGCGCAAAACACTTCGTACTCGGGCAACATGCACGTGGGCGGAGCTATGCCCACGATGGCGAAAGCCGTGGCGTAGGGCGGATGACAATGGCAGGTGGCGAGGGCCTGGGGCTGGCGCTTCATCATCTGCAAATGCATCAGAATTTCGCTGGTCCGCTTCTTGGCGCCGAGCAGTTGGTTGCCCTCAAAATCCACCAGGCACATGTCCTCCGGCTTGAGCGAGCCCTTGCTGACGAGCGTGGGCGTGCAGAGGGCGATGTCTTCGCCCACGCGAATGGCCATGTTGCCGCCGTTGCCGTCCACATACTCGCGCTTCCACAGCCGGTGGCCCATCTCACAAATTTGGACCTTGAGACTGTTCGCGTACGGCGAGTTGAAGAACGCCTCCAGCTCCGGCTTGGGCGACTTCGACGAAAGCTGCTTGCCGGGGGGCAAAAGAGGCGCGCCATTGGCGGCGCCGTTGGCAGCGTTGGAGTTGGAACCGCTCGCCGCAACCACGGATCTGGCGTTGCCGTTGGCTTCCAATTCGTTCAAGAAATCACGCGCGGAGGGGGTGACCAGGGCGTCGTTGGGAATGCTCACGGCCTGGCCGTTGCGCAGCATTTCCTGAATGTCGCGGACACTAATAACTTGGCTCATAAACTAATTATCTGTCATTTTACAAACGGGCGGTAAAACATTTCGTCCACCAGGGCGCAATTAATCGCGTCAACGGGCGTGGGCTGTTCAAAGGGCTGCGCGGCTTCGCGCCCTTCCTCATAGCCAATCACCTCGCCCACACCGCCGCCAAGATCGTCATACACGACGAGGCTCGGCTCCTGGCCCATCGCCGGCACCGCGTCGAGACCGGCGGCATACTGCGCGCGACTGAACGGGCTGACCACCAGGAATCGTCCGCCTTTCAACGGATCCACGCTGCGGCTCAAAGTCACGCGGCCGATGACGGTTCCCAGTTTCATATTCTCTTGCCCGGCACCGATTCATCCACAATTCCGATCACCAGCCACCGGACCGGGCTTTTATCCATCCCCACCGCTTTGCGCGCCGCCAGGCCGTCCGACGAGATCACCACCTGCTGATGCATGCCCGCGCCGTGCGAATCAATCGCTATAATTGGAGAGCCTTCGGGTTCGCCGCTTCCGCCGATGGGCTGGCAGATGACCAGGCGCCAGGCTTCGAGACTCGGATGTTTCCGGGTCGCCACGATATTGCCTTCGACGCGCGCCAAATGCATATCTAAATGACGAATGACAAGTGACGAATGACGAATGAATGTCGAAGCACGAAGCGCCAGGCAGATCCCCACACGCAGGTCAAGCCGTTGATATTCAGGCTTGGGGCTTCTTTCGACATTTGGAGTCTATCATTCATCGGTTCACGAGGTTCGCCAAATTTTGCAGAAGATCAGATTTCCAGCACCAACCAACTGGTCGATCAGCCGATTGTTGACTGGATTCTGCGGAATCTTTTTGGCAAATCGAATGATCGCCTCTCCGAATGATGTAGTCCGATCTTCCAAGTCATAATCCGGTTTCGGTGGCGCTTCCTCCCGCATCGTCATGGGCGTTGAATCGAAACCCCAAAATGCCGCCTCCGCCAGATCGAGCTCGGATTCGTCATTCGAAATTGAGGCTTCTTTCGTCATTCGGATTTCGGATTTAGTATATCCTTAAATTATCGACCATCACGCAGCGCCGGATACGCGTAAACGTCTTGGGATTCGTAATGCCTTCGCCCGTGGGCGTGGCGATGGAATAACTGAGATACCCCTCGCCGCCGAGGCCCAGGCCGGCCATGGACGCGCCGTTCTTCACAAAAATGGTCGTATCCAGCGCGCGCGCCATCGCGGTCATGTTTTCCACGTCATGCGAATGGATGATGCTGGTATGTTTGTAGCCGTGTTCGGCCTTGATCGACCGCTCGATGCCCTCCTCCACGCTCCGCACGCGCACCATCGGCAGAAACGGCATCATCTGCTCCTCCTCGACAAAGGGATGCCCGGCGTCCGTTTCGCCGAACAGCAATTGGGTGCCGGCGGGCACGTTCACGCCGGCGGCCTGAGCCAGTACAATGGCATCCTTGCCGATGAAATTCTTGTTCACGCTGGCGTGGGCGCAGCCGCCGCCCTGCCCTTCCTTGAAGGTGAACGCCGCCTTCGTCAGTTGCTCCAATTGCCCGGCGCTCAATTTCACCGCGCCGTTCTCGGACATTTTTTGCATCAGCTCGTCCGCGAAATGGTCCAGGACAAACACTTCCTTTTCGCCGATGCACAGCAAGTTGTTGTCGAAGGCCGCGCCCTCGATGATGGCCTTCGCGGCTCGCGTGGGACAGCAGGTGTCATCCACGAACACCGGGGGGTTGCCGGGTCCGGCGCAGATGGCGCGCTTGCCCGTTTGCATCGCCGCCTTTACCACCATCGGGCCGCCAGTCACCAGCAGCAGCCGGACATTTTCGTTTTTGCAGATGGCGTTGAACGAGTCGAGCGTGGGTTTCTCGACCATGCAGGCGATGTTCTCAATGCCGGTCTCGCGATAAATCGCCTCATTGTAGGCACGCACGGCCGTCGCCGCGCATCGGGCCGCGGCGGGATGCGCGTTGAAAACCACGGCGTTGCCCGCCGCGCAAATGTTGATGATGTTTCCGCTCAGCGTGGGAATCGAGTGGGTGCTGGGCGTCACGGCGCCGACCACGCCAAACGGAGTGTATTCCTCCAGCGTGATGCCGTGATCGCCGCTGCGGCCGTCCGGGTGCAACCAATCCACGCCCGGCACGAGGTGGATGATCTGGAGCTTCGCGATTTTATGGTCCAGCCGGCCGATCTTGGTTTCCTCAAATTCGATCCGGCCCCAGGCCTCGGCGTTCCGGCTGGCCAGGGTTTTGACCACTTCCTCGATCTTGCGCCGCGCCGCAACCCCTTTGCGCTTCAGCAGCAAATACGATTCCTGCGCGGCGGCACAGGCTTCGTCGGCGTCTTGAAACACGCCGAATTTGCCGCGGAGCGCCGCGCCATCCGCGGAGGGCTTCCTCGCGCCGCCTTCGCTCGAATTGGATTTCGCCTCCGGCGCGGACGCCGCCCGGGGCGGTGGCGTCGTCGCGACGCCGCCGTTCAGACGCCCCAGCACCTCGGCCACCACGTCACGAATCAAAGTTTCATTTACGGCACTCATATGGAAAAATTCAAAAACCGAAAACCGAAGGCCAAAAGAAGCCCAAAATCCGAATTCCGGAAGCAGACGGCACTGTCGCTCGAAATTGCCTTTCGGTATTCGGGCTTCGGATTTCTTTCGGATTTCGGCATTCGAACTTCGGATTTAATTATTGTTTGGCGCTAAAAATCTGTTTCCCGAAAACGTCCACGCTGTCCACGATCCCGATGATGACCGCATCCACGGGTGTTTCCTTCAGGCCGCCAGCCAAACGGGCGCTGCTGCCCTGGCAAAAAAGCACCATCTCGCCCTCGCCGCAGCCGACGCTGTCCACCGCCACTATGGTGTTCACACCGGGCCGGAATTTCGTCGGGTCCTTTTCATCCACGAGCTGCGGCCGCACCAGCAGAAGCTTGCGTCCGCTCATGGACGGGTCCTTCTTGGTGGCGACCAGCGTGCCTTCAACTTTGGCGAGATACATAATAAAAATCCGAAATCCGAAATCCGAAATCCGAGAACAGGCCGAAGGCCGGAACTTCCAAACCCAAAATTTGAACGAGGCGCCCTTCTCTCTTAAGACTGCGGCCGCCCGTTCGGATTTCGAGCTTCGGATTTCTTTCGGATTTCGGCATTCGAGCTTCGGATTTCACTATTGCTTTTTCTTCGGCAACACCGCTTCCACATCGTTGTGCGGGCGGGCGATCACGTGCACGCTGACCAGTTCAC
Organism: Verrucomicrobiota bacterium; assembly: GCA_049509875.1. Taxonomy (GTDB): domain Bacteria; phylum Verrucomicrobiota; class Verrucomicrobiia; order Limisphaerales; family UBA11358; genus UBA11358. Next base: position 30,727 of record JBEKZM010000060.1, read on the forward strand.
CTTTGATGGCTTTGATGGCCTGCGCGCCCGCGTCGGTGGCGGCCTTGACGGCGGCCACGTCGCCGACCACGCACGCGGTGACCAGCGCATTGCCGACCTGCATCATGGGGCCCATGAGTTCGACGTTCGCTGCCTTGAGCATGGCGTCGGTGCCCTCGACGAGGGCCACGAGTCCGCGCGTTTCAATCATTCCGATGGCTTGATGCATATACTTTGTTGATAATGAGTTGATGGTTAATTTCGTTTCGTTTCCAAAAATCGTTTCGCTTCGCGGGCCACGACGAGTTCTTCGTTGGCCGGAATCACAAAAATTTTCACCAATGAGCCGGCGGCGCTGATGACGGCTTCGCGCGAGCGAGCGGAATGGTTTTTCGCCTCATCCAGTTTGATCCCGAGATTGTCCAGGTTGGCACAGATGGCGGCGCGGACGTTCGCCTGGTTTTCGCCGGTTCCGGCGGTGAACACCAGCGCGTCGGCGCCGTTCAACTGCAGGAAATAGCTCCCGATCCAGTGCCGCGCGCTGGCCACGAAAACGTCCAGCGCCAGTTTGGCATTGGCGTTGCCCTGGTTGGCGGCGTCGGTGATGTCGCGCACATCGTTGGACACGCCGCTGACGCCCAGCAACCCGGCCTGTTTGGTGAGCTGCCGTTGCGCCTCTTCCACAGAGATGCCCAGCGTCTTCACCGCATAAGGAAGCGCTTCGGCGTCCAGGTCGCCCACGCGGTTATTTTGGGGCAGCCCGGACTGCGGACTCAGACCCATGCTGGTGCCGATGGACACGCCGTTCAGGATGCCGGTGATGCTGGAGCTGCCGCCCAAGTGGCAGGAAATGACGCGCAACGGTTCATCGGAAATCCCATCCGCGCCGCCATCGACGTAAAGCCGGCGCGCACGCTCCACCACATCGGGCCGGCACAGCAATTCCGCCGAGCGCTCGGCGATGAACTTGTGGCTGGCGCCATGAAAGCCCCAGCGCCGCACGCCAATCTGGAACCACGATTCGGGCACCGCGTAGCGTTGGGAGGCCTCCGGGGCAAACTGGTGAAACGCGGTTTCGAACAACGCGATCAGGGGCACCTCCGGCATGCGCCTGGCAAACAGCCTGATGCCGGCGATATACGGCGGGTTGTGCGCCGGCGCCAGACCGTTGTAATCGGTCATCGCCTGCAGCACCTGTTCGTCCACGCGCACGCAGCCGGTGATGTTTTTGGCGATGATGGTCTTGAACCCGACGGCGCCCAGCTCGTTTTCACTGACAATCGCCCCGGCCTTTTTCAGCTCGGCGAGGCAATCCTCAATCGCCTGTGCATAGTCGGTCACCCGCTCGAAGCCGCCTTTGTGCAAAAGGCGCTCGGCGTGGTTCGCAAAATCGAACAGCCGCCACTTGAGCGACGTCGAACCAATGTTGGCCACCAAAATCTTCATCAAATTCGGAGTGCGGGTTTCGGAGAGTGCGGATAATGCGGACTGCGGTCCATTCCGCATTCCGCGCTTACTCGAGCCATTTGCCCAGCCCGCTTAACCCGTCATGCGGACGGGGAATGACCTGGACGCTGACGACCGAGCCGACCTGCGCGGCGGCGGCGGCACCCGAGTCGGTGGCGGCTTTGACGGCGGCAACGTCGCCCCGGAAAAAGACGGTGACGTAGCCGCTGCCGACCTTTTCCCAGCCGGTAATGTGCACGTTCGCGGATTTCAGAGCGGCGTCGGCCGCTTCCATGGCGGCGCAGAAACCTTTGGTTTCAATCATTCCAAGTGCTTGATTTGACATAAGAGAGGGAGGTTAAGCGGTTGCGGTTTTACTTCTTCGCGCCGTTGCCGAGAAAAGCTTCCAGGAGTTCCTCGTGCGGGCGGGCGATCACATGCGAGCTGACCAGTTCGCCGACCTTGGCGGCGGCCTTGGATCCGGCGTCCACGGCGGCCTTGATGCTGCCCACGTCGCCTTTGGCGAGAACGGTGATCAATCCGCCGCCGATGGACACGGTCTTGACCAGCGTCACGTTGGCCGCCTTGACCATGGCATCGCTGGCTTCCACGCTGCCGACGTACCCCTTGGTTTCAATCATTCCTAGTGCTTCGCTCATATTTCGTTGATGTTTGTTTGTTTGATCGTCGATTGCCAAAATCATTTGATAAGTTCCACGGGCGTTTCGGGCTGCAGGTTGCAGGCGTTGCCTTCGTCGGTGTCGATGTGCACTTCGAGCTTGAAGTTCTTGTCCACGCGGCACAGCATTTTGTCGAGCACAAGGCCGCAGTCGCCGCCGATCTTCAATTTCATCCAATCGCCCGGTTTCACGCCGTAAAAATCCGCATCGGTCGGGCTCAAGTGGACATGCCGCAAAGCCCGGATCACGCCCTCTTTCATCTCAAAGAATCCCGCGGGACCCATGAGCATGGCGCCCGGCGTGTCTTTGATGCTCCCGGACGCCCGCAGGGGAATGTCAAAACCCAGCGCGATCGAATCCGTGTAGGCCAGCTCCACTTGGTTCAGATTCCGGCAGGGACCAAGGATTCGCAGATTGGAAATCACCCGGCTGCGCGGCCCAATGAGCGTCAGCGTTTCCTTGGCGGCAAACTGGCCATCCTGATAGAGCCATTTGTGCACGCCGAGCTGATGCCCTTTTCCGAACAGAATTTCCACGGCCTCGGGGGTCAAATGACAATGCCGCGCGCTGACGTTGACGACCAGAGGATTCGGCCCGTTGACCGCGCGAGGCAACGGCTTGCCGAGGCGGGCATAGACGGCCTGCCGAACCAAATGTTCGACGACAGCACGATGAGGAGCAGGCGCAGTAACTGCCATAAGTTTGCACGAATTTGCCAATTTTAGCGCCAACAGTCAACATTTTTATTGCAATTTATTCCAAAATCTATCAGATTAGTGCAAATATGACTGCCGAAGAGCGCAAACATCGCATTGAAGCCTATCTTCAGCGTGTTGAATTTGCCTCGTTGGAAGAATTGTCTCAGCAGGTGGACGCCTCTGTTTCCACGGTCCGCCGGGACCTGTCGGTGCTGGAGGCGGGCGGCAATCTGCGCCGCACTCACGGGGGCGCACGGATTGTCTCGCCAAAGTCGGATGAATTTGCCTTTTCCACGCGCGACGCACACCAGCTTTCGGAGAAGGAATCGATCGGCAAGGCCTGTGCGGAACTGATCGGCGCCAACCAAAGTGTGATTTTGGATGCGGGCACCACGATCTATCACGTGGCCCGCCATCTCGAGGAAAAAGCGCCGCAAATCGTGACCAATTCGTTGCCGGTGGCCAACCTCTTTGCCTCGGCGAACCGCGTGGAGGTGATTTTGGCCGGCGGAGTGATTTATCCGCGGCTGGGTGTGCTCGTAGGGCCGATGACCGTGGAGGCATTCGCCAAAATGCGCGCGGACGTGGCCATCATGAGCGCGGGCGGCATCACGCTGGAGGGCATCACGAATTCCCACGCACTGCTGATCGAAATCCAACGGGAGATGCTAAAGGTGGCGCAGAAGATCATTTTCTGTCTGGACCACTCCAAGTTCGGCCGGCAGTCCGTTTCGCCGCTGTGCGGACTGGACATCGTGGACACCATCGTGACGGACAGCCAGGCGCCGCCAGAACTCGTGGCCAGCCTGCGCGAGCGGGGCGTCGAGGTAATCGTGGCGGCTGCGCAGCCCAATGGCGCAGGATGATTTTCCGTCCTCGTCCTCGCTCGCACTCATAAAAAATCCGGCTGCGGGGACGAGGACGGGAAGGATGAAGGACAACACATGCAGGCAAATTCGGATTTAACAACATGAATCTCGCGGAACAAGTTCGGCGGGCGGGAGTGGTGGGCGCGGGCGGCGGCGGTTTTCCGACGCACGTGAAGCTTAACGCCCGCGCGGAGACCGTCATCGCCAACGGCGCGGAATGCGAGCCGCTGTTGCACAAGGATGCGGTGATCATGGAGCAAAGCGCCGCCGAGCTCGTGCGCGGCATGCAGCTCGCCGTCGAGGCGGTGGGCGCGCGCGAAGGGGTCATTGGCATCAAAGGCAAAAAGAAACAGGCCGTCGAGGCGGTGACGGCCGCGTGTAAAGGCACCAATGTGCGCGTGCATTTGCTGGGCGATTATTATCCAGCGGGCGACGAATACGACCTGGTTTATAACGTTACGGGCAAATTGATTCCGCCCGGCGGCATTCCCCTCGGGGTGGGAGTGGTGGTCAACAACGTGGAGACCTTCGTGAACATTGCCGCCGCGCACGACGGACGGCCGCTCACGCACAAAATGCTGACCATCGCAGGCGCGGTGAAGTCGCCCGCCACGTTGAGGGTCCCCATCGGCACGAGCTTTCGCGAGTGCATTGATTGGGCCGGCGGCCTGGCGACCGACGATCCGGTGCTGGTCATCGGCGGGCTGATGATGGGCACGCACACGGACGATTTGGATACGCCGGTCACCAAAACATCCACCGGCGTGGTGATCTTGCCGCGCACGCATCATGTGATCGAGCGCAAGCTCAAGCCGAATCGGGCGCAGGCGAAGATTGGCAAATCCGCGTGCGACCAGTGCCGCTACTGCACCGAATATTGTCCGCGCTTCCTGCTGGGCTACGCCGTGGAACCGCACCAGGTCATGCGCACGCTCGCCTTCACCGGCACCGGCGCGGACTATTACAACCAATGGGCGGCCATGTGCTGCTCGTGCGGACTGTGCACCCTGTATGCGTGCCCGGAGGAACTGTTCCCCAAGGAGGCGTGTGACGATGCCAAGGCCGTGATGCGCGCCAAACAAATCAAATGGACCGGCCCGATGAACCCCAAAGTCCATGCCATGGCCGATGGCCGCCGCGTGCCGATCAAATCGCTCGCGAAAAAGCTGCACGTGCTCGATTACGATCTGCCTGCGCCGTTTGTGGACAAGGAAATCTCGCCGAATCGCCTTCGGCTGCCGTGGAAGCAAAGCGCCGGCACGGCCTGTCTGGCCAAAGTTCAAGCCGGTGACCGCGTGAGCGCCGGCCAGGTCATCGGCGAGCCGGCGGCGAACGCCCTGGGCGCCGTTTTGCATGCGCCCATTTCGGGCACCGTGCGCGAGGTGAACGAAAAATTTATAATTTTGGACCGCTGAATCATTTTGGACGCTGAATCATATGGCAGAAAAATCCATCGGACTCGTTGAACTTTCCAGTGTCGCCGCCGGCTTCCAGGTGGCGGACACGATGCTCAAAGCCGGCAACGTGCGGCTGATTTTGTCGCGCTCGATCTGTTCGGGCAAATACATGGTGCTCATCGGCGGCGAAACGGCCGGGGTTGAGGCGGCGGTCACTGCGGGCGTGGAAGCCGCCAACGGGTGCTTGATCGACAGTTTTGTCATCGCCAATGTCCACCCGGATGTTTTTGTGGCGCTTGGCCGCACGCAGCCGGCGCAGCCGGACGGCGCCTTCGGCGTGCTCGAGTCCTTCAACGTGGCCACACTAATCCAGGCCGCCGACGCCGTGGCCAAATCCGCCGAAGTGCAGCTCCTGGAAATCCGCCTGGCCATGGCGCTCGGCGGCAAAGCGTTCTGCACGCTGACCGGCGATGTGGCGTCCGTGACCACGGCGGTGGCTGCCGGCCGGCAAGTGCTCGCCGAGGCCGGCGTGCTGGTGAATTCCGTAGTGATCTCGCGCCCGCACCCGGATGTGTACCGGGAAGTGGTTTGACTGACTGTACGAGCGTATCAAACTGGGGGAGGCGCCGGTAGGGCGCGTCGCTCCGCGCGCGCCGCGCCTGCCAACCCTGCGACACCCCTCACCATTCGAGCGTCCCATTTCACTACGGCGGCGCGCGCGGAGCGACGCGCCCTACCATTACGGCTTTCAGGCGATGTGCCGGAACACTATGCTGCGAAAGCGAAAGGGTCGGTCCGAGAAAAATGACAGTATTGCGCCTTCGTGGCTAAACGCCGTGGCGCGCGATCCGGAATATCGTCGAACCCATAACAGACCGACCCCTTTGCCTGAACTCAATCGAAGAGTGAAAACAGCGAAATAACCCTGACTTCATTTACCCGGAACATGGGTTTGCCCGGCCTTTCTGAGGTATAAAACTCCTCCACACCTTGGCGAATGGCGGCGGCAATCTGCAGCGCGTCCGGGCCAGCCAAACCATGCCGGGCGGCAAGCTTTTCAGCCTCCCAGCCAAGCTCCTGGCTCAAGGGTTCGCTGCCCGCACAATCGGCAAAGTGCGCCTCATAAAACGCCACCTCCCTGGGCCGTTTTTCATGCCGCGCCTTGGGCAGAAGTTCCAAGCGGACCAGTTGGGATGTGAAAAACTCGCGCGTATCATCATCGATGATGTTCATGGCCCCGCCGGCAAGGGTTTCTCCGCGCCAGGCGTGCAGCAAAACGCCGCTGTCCAAAAAGGTTTTCAAAAACTCCTCCCCCGGCGTTCCTTCAATTCCTGTTCTACTTGCGCATCAGAAAGCCGTGGACCGCGTTCGGCCCGCCCTTTTTTAAGCAACGCAGCCATCCGGCGTCCGCGTTCCGTTTTTGGTCTCCACTGTGCCGGTTTCCGCCGGGCGATCTTTTCCTCAACCGCCTGCACGATGAAGCCGCTGCGCCCGTGGCCTGCGGGAGGTATCTGTTCCAAAATCCGCGCCGGAATCTTTACGCTGACAATCGTCGTATTCGTCATACCAAAAAGTAATACCAAGAGTCAACTGGCAAGTCAAGGTTGAGCTGGTTCACCGGGTGTCCCCTTCGGTTTCCCCGAGCGGCATATTCAGTGCCCGAATCATTCAGGTTGGTGCCCATCCGTGTCCAACTCGGTTTCCTTTCGGATTTCGGGCACTCGGATTTCGGATATTAATTTTCCTCCGGCGTCACCACCGCAACAATCGAGGTGTCCGATTTCAGATATTTTTGCGCGGCAGCCCGCGTTTGTTCCAGCGTCACGGCCTCGTATTTGGCGTCATCCAGTTCGCCGCGCTGAAAGCCGAGGCCGTACAGTTCGTCCAGCGCCGTCGTCGAGGCGAGGCTGCCCAGATCGGCGCGGGAAATTTTCCTCTGGCCGATGATCTTGGCCTTGGCGCGCTTCAGTTCTTCGGCGGTCAACCCTTCCGTGCGCAGCAGCTCCGCCTCCTTCAACAACTCCTTTTCCACGAGCCCGGCCTTGGCCGGTTCGGTGCCGGTGTAAAACGCGAAGTAGCCCGGCACCAGCCCGGCAAAATTCTGCGCGCCGACATAGTACGCCAGCCCGAGTTCCTCGCGGATGCGCAGAAACAGGCGCGAACCAAGATCGCTGCAACATTCCTGCACCAGATCCAGCGCATACCGGTCCTCACTGTCCATCGTGGTGCCGGGGAAGCCGATGACCAGCACGGCCTGTTTTTTGTCGCGGTGTTCCGTCACCCGGCTGGAGATCGGGTGCGGCCGGCCGGCGGCGGCTGTTTTGACGCCCTCGCCGGCTTTCCATTTGCCGAACG
>JBEKZM010000061.1:0-37862 GCA_049509875.1 Verrucomicrobiota bacterium
AGGCGTTGGGATTGAAAGTCGGACATAAAATTTTCCCAACCTGTTCCAATTGCAGGAGGGTTTTTCCCAAAAGGGTCAATTCGGTAGGAACATACAAACCGGTTTGTGCCGCGGTACGAGCTTGATGACCGGGAGCGTCATGCTGGCAGCCCGCAGCTTCGCAATCATTTCGATGCCTTGCATTTTAGGCATTCGGTTATCAGTGATGATGAGATCGTAGTGGCAGGCCTGTAACGCTGACCAGCCTGCGGCGCCGTTCTTAACGCCAACAACTTCATAGCCGGATCCAGTCAGCACATCCACAGTAAGTTGGCGGGCATCACCATCGTCATCGACCACTAGAATTCGATGCGGTGGATTCATTTGCTCTGCCTTTGATTCGGGGCGACTTTCATCGACTTGGATTTAGGCCGGTGCACCGGTAGCACACTGGCCATTGGAATTCCGTGAAGCGCATCTGGCCCCGCACCGACCGCCGAGCGAAGCGCCCAATAGGCCGATCAGCAGCGCGAAAAAGGACCATCGCGCAGCACGCGAGACATAGGCCGCCTGCTGGATGGCGATTTCGTCCGAGGCAGCCTTGGCGGATTGTTCCGCCGCCACTCGCCGGCCATCCAATTCGACTTTGATCTTGTCCAGTTCCGCTTGGAGATTCATGTTGGACGACGTCCAGGCGTCGATGGTTGTGATGGCGTCGGCTGAACTCATTTCCGTGTAAACCATCAGGGCGTTGATCGCCTCCAGGCGATTGGCTGGAAAGGCGTTTATGTTTCCGGGTGCGAATAATTTGGTCACGGCAAAACCGACTTCGCGTTCGGCGCGGGTAGAGGCCTTGGGTGCCGCATTGGTCGTGATGGATTGAACGGCTTCCTCGACGAAACTGCGGAGTTGATCATGGCACCGTTTAGCCGCCTCTTTGGCGGCATCATCTTCGGCGCCGGCGAATTCCTGACTGCTGAGGCGCAGGTTTTCACCTTGATTCTTCATCGCCCGGCTTACCACCAAGGCAGTGCCGAGACCGAGCCAAGGCAGCGCCAGGAATAAAGTAAGGCTCCAAACCAGCATGCCATGCATCAAGCCGCTTCTCAGACAAGCAGACAATCGTCCGGCAACCCAACCGCCAAACGACAAGGCGATGATGGCAGATAGGCTTCCGGCAACGGCCCGTCCAACACTGAAATGTGCGACCGGATTGCTATCAGCCAGGTGCTTGAAAATTGCCAGGCCGGCACCCACGCCTAAAGCAGCCAGAAGCAAATGGATCGCGATGGTGACAACCGTGCCCGCAAGAACAGCGCCCCAGCACAATGAGCGATGAAATGGGGGTCCGCAAGTTGTGTAAATTGTTTCTGTGGCGGGCGGGACCGTTGGTTCGCTGGTCATAACCTAAGAATAAGCCAAAACGTTTTTTAAATTCCATGGGGTATAACCCGACCTTGACGAGTCGAGCCGGCAGTCCGCCGGAGGGAGCGTGAAAAGAGGATTTCAGGTCACTGAAGTGGTTTTTCCAGCGCTGTCATTTTCCGTGCCCGTGTGCCGTGATAGGCGCCGCAGATGGGCGGCACGTCGAATTAATCCAGGCCTGTGCGTGGCAGTGATATGGGGTGCACGGAGGAACTCCCCCGACTCTCGTGTCGTTGACGTTTGCCGCTGGTCGGGAGGGGTGTTCACCCCATTGTGCTAACAGCGCCTTGGCCTCATTGTTGTCGAAGAATCAACAGACAAAAAATGAACGCCAGTGGAAATAAAAGGTTTGCGAGTATTTATCCTGCCAATGGCAGCAAGAAAACTCGTGTCGGGCTGAGTCATTGAGCCAAATGGACCGGAGGCGTTCAACTGTCTTTTTTTAAGTGAACCTCTGAATATGTTGTGAATTTGTCATATGGAAACCAAAAAACTTTTAGCACGATGGCATGTTCTGCTCAATGCAACAGGGAGCGCGATTGTCCTTCTGGATGTTTTGCAGGAAAGACTGGTCATTTTGCACCGGCTCAACGAGCTTGGAACAAGGGACATTAAAGGCGTCTCCATTTTTGCTGCAATGGAGTCAACGAACGTTTCATTAAGGGAAATCAACCGGGCAAGCGCCGCATAACATACCGCCCCCCCATCATTTTTGTTCCACGGCTAACCATCTCTCGCTCTTGGGCCGTCCGTCCAGTGCACGTTGATGAGTCTGGTGGAGCACCCGCATCGTTTTTGGCGTTCAAGCTGATGGTAGTCTGCATTCGATTCTTCATTAATTACCCGTCGCCGGCGTCATGACTAGCTCACAAATACATCGGGAGAAGCGTCTCATTTCCCCCCTCGTTCCCACCTTCCGTGCCCAAGACGGTTCTTACCGTCTCCAGCAATTCGTCATTGGTAAATGGCCTTTGCAGCGTGGCGTTAGGTTTTAACCACGGCTTGCGGGCGAATTCTTCCGTGGGCAAAAGTCCCGTTGCCATGATGACGGGGATTACCATGCGCGCGGAACGCAGCTTAGCAATCATTTCAATACCAGTCATTTTAGGCATTTTATTGTCCGTGACGACGAGGTCGTAGTCATTGACCTGAAGCGCGTCCCAGCCAGCGGCTCCATCTTTGACGCCTTCAACGACGTAGCCGGAGCCGACCAGCACATTCACACTCTGTTGGCGGGTATTATTGTCGTCATCAACCACGAGAATACGGTAGGAAAGATTTAATTGTTCTCTAATTGGCATGCTTCCTGGATTTTCAGCTTGCGAGATCCGGTCGTCCAGCATGGCGCAATCTCTAAACAGTTGGGCACTGTTGGCAACGTTATCCGCCGCGTGCAGAACTTTTTCCACCATGTTCGCATGTTTCTCTGTCTGCTTATGAACAGCTTTTTCGGATGCAACTTCAAGGAGCGCGGTCATAAATTGGATTCTGGATTTGAGCCTTCAAGAAATAGAGGCGCAAATTCAATTTTGCCGTTTCGGCAGAAACTGGCAGCGATGGCGGTCTTTACATTTCCGCCGGTTTGCCGGAACCGCTCCCGGCCAATAACGCCGCCTCAAGCCTGCTTCTGGCTGAAAACAGCTTCCCCATTGACTTCGCCTTCAGTCCGGACCGCAACACCGTTTATATCGCTGATGGGCTCGGCTTTGGGGGCTCTTCCGCCCAAGCCGGCGGCATCGAGCGTTGGGACACCAACGACGTCAGTGGCGGTTACACCTTCAGCTATAGTCTGCCGGTTGACCCAACCCAAACCTTGGGGGCCGCGGGTTTGGCCGTGGACTTCAGCACCGCGACCGCGTGGGGCCCGGGCATCCTCGGCGCCAAACTCTACGCCACCACCTACGGCGCGGCCAGCAACCGCCTTGTATCGATCGTTGATAACGGAGGAACTTCCACGCCAACGGTCCTCCTCACGGTCGGTACGAACAACGCCCTGCGCGGTGTCCGGTTTGGTCCCGCGGCTTTACCGCCAACTATCATTGCCGGCCCCCAAAGCCAGACCAATTTTCCGGGCAACAACGTGACGTTCTCCGTGGGCGTCAGCGGCTCTGCCCCGTTTTACTATCAATGGTACGGGCCGGCCGGCCTCATTTCCGGGGCCACCAACAGCGCCTTCACCGCCAATGCCATTACCTTTGCATCCGCCGGCGCTTACTATGTGGTCGTCAGCAATCGCACCGGAACCAATGCCGTCAGCAGCGCTGCCAATTTGACGATCACGGCCGGCGCCCCAACCATCTTCCCGGCAACACTGGCGGATTATCGGGAATCCGCGGGCGATCACGTTGGCTGGGGACCGACCATCAACGGCAGCACACCCATCAGCTATTCGTGGTATAAGAATGGCAACTTGACGCCCGTGGCCGCCGGTTCAATCGATGCCTTGGAAACCGGAGCCGGCGGATTATCACTGGCGAACATTCAACCGGCGGATAGCGGCACTTACACTCTGGTGGTCAGCAATATTTATGGCAGCGCCACCAACCTTTCCGGCGCCGTGCTGACAGTGACGACGACGCGTCAAAACATCAGTTCCACAAACGTGGTGGTGGCCCGTATTGGCGACGGTGTGCAACCGTTAAGCGCGGCCACCGGCAACACGCTCTACCTCGACCAATACACGCCGGCGGGGAACTACGTCAACACAGTTCAGATTCCCGACGAAGGTGTCAGTCAGCCCTATGGCACCGGCGGATCCAGTAGCGCAAGCCTCCCGATCGGCAGCCAGCCATTGCTCTTTGCGGGATCCGGTCCTGACGCCGTCTACGAGGGCATCCTCACCCTCGCGCCAAACAGCCAAAGCCTGACTTTTGGCGGATACGTTCAAGGCTATCCGTTCTCAGGTGGCGACGTTTCCGTCGGGGCCAATGGCGGCCTCAACTGGCGCGGGGTCGCGGAAGTGAACTCCTACGGCTATTATTCCCTGCTCTACACCAATACCGGACTATACAGCGAGGGGTTCCATCAAATCCACTCGGCAGTGGACATTGACGGCAACGAGACCAACTTTTATTCCACCGGCGAAGCCGGCGGAGGCAACGGCTTGAAATTCCTGGATGTGGCCAATGAACTTTCCAGCGGCTCCGGCATCGTCAGCATCGGCGGCAGCGACTCCGGCACGCGCGTGGCTCAGGTCATTGGCGGAAATCTCGTGTTCACCGATGTGGGCGCCCAATCGGCCGGCCTCTACGGCTTCAACGGACTGCCCACGACACCTGGAACGGCAACATTGTTGCTGGCCGAAACGAACAGCCCCACGGACTTTGCCATCAGTCCGGACGGCAGCACAATTTATATCGCCGACAGCGGCGCATTTGGCGGCCTCAACAATCCCGCCGGCGGCATCCAGCGTTGGGACGGCACCGCGCCCAACAGCTACACCTACAGCTACACGTTGCCGACCGGTGCCGGTTCAGCCGCCGGCGCCAAAGGAATCGCCGTGAATTTCGGCGCGCAAACCACCTGGGGAGCCGGCGTCATAGGAGCCAAACTTTATGTGACCACGTCAGAAACATCAGGAAACCGACTGGTCGAGGTCGTGGACAACGGTCCTAAGTCGGCCGCAACTACATTGGTGTCGGCTGAACCGGGCCAGGTGCTGGCCGGAGTGCGCTTTGGGCCTGTCGTCATTCCGCCCAGTTTCGCCTTCCAGCCCCAATCCACGACGGCCGCTCCCGGTTCCGCCGCAAGTCTCGTGGCGGCCATCCATGGCAGCGGGCCCTTTGCCTTTCAATGGTATTTTCAGGCAGGTGGCACCGGAAATTTTAATCCCATCACCGGAGCCACGAATGCAACGTACGCGATTCCCACGGTGGCAGTCGGCAATGTCGGCAACTACTATGTCATTGTCACCAGCCCGTCGGGAACCACGCTCCAAAGCGGGGCAGCCGCTTTGAGCCTCGCGGCCACCCCCCCCATTTCACGAGTGAGGCTTACTTGGGAGCTGGGCAGGGCTTTCAACTGTTCTTTACCGGTACGGCCGGTCTGAGCTATTCAATCTACTCGACTACCAACCTCACCTTGGGGCAGGCAGCTTGGACGCAGCTCAACTCGGGCGTTTTGAGCGGCGGTGTGGATACATACACGGACCCGAATGGCGGCTCCATTTCGCAGGAGTTCTATATCATCACATCGCCTTAGGACAGTCTTGGGATGGTCCGACGAGGTGGTGGATCCCTTTGCGGCCTCCCCGCGCCCAAAAGTGCTCCCCGACCCACGGACCAATACGAAGTAGGACGCCCGGTCTCCGTCGTGCCGGCATCCAGAACCTTGGCGATGTTGGGATGATCCATCATGGCCAGCGCCTGGCGTTCCGCCTCGAAGCGCGCGATGACCTCCTTGGCATCCATCTGCAACTTGATCACCTTGAGGACCACCAGGCGGTGCACCGGCTCGTTCTGTTGGGCCACATAAACGACCCCGCACCCGCCCTCGCCAACTTTCTCCAACAGCCTGTAGCGGCCGATGGTCTGGCCCACCGCGTTGTCATCCGGCGCATCCAGTTTCATGGTTGCCTTGGCCGAGGCATCGATCTTGGGCAACAATTCTTCGGCCTGTTCGTCGGCGGCCAGGAGGGCTTCCGAGCGCTGGCGCAGGGCGTCGTCGCCGGCACACGCCATCTCGAGATACGCAGCCCGTTGGCTGGCGGGCAATTCCAGCGCAACGTTGAATACCTCAATTTCGTGTTCGTGTGGCTCGGACATACAGGCTTTGGCGGTCCGCCGGGGGGAGAAGCTGCATTAGCCGAAGCCGGGGACCGCGTGGGCGTCTCCGAGGATGAAATTGTGGCGGGCGGGTTTAGGCCGGGTTTTTGCGGCTTTGCATTCCGGGCATTCCAACGCGCAATATTGTCGTTAACCTCGTCAAGGTATTGCGTCGGCTCGTTTGGGCGAATTGGCATACGTAGCCCTTTTCGCCGGTTGCATTTCTGCCAATCTTGGGGCAATATTGAGCCGGTATTTGAACCGGTCAGTTCACCCGCAAAAAATACATGTGGCGTTCAGGCCACTAATAATTGTATATCAGTTTTGGGGCTACTTTTCCAGTCCGGGCATTTTTCCAAAACTTTCTTTCGTTGATTATCAACAGTTTACGATTTCTCCTGGACATGCTCGTCTCCTTTGTCCTTTTCCAGCCAATGCCGGGCCGTCTCGGCCTGGCTGCCATCCAAAACAACACACTGGCCCCCCTCCCCGAGAAGGGCAAGAATTTGTTGCCGTTGTTCTAGGGTCACTTCGCCACAAATAAGAAACATTGCGGAACGGTCGGTGACGGTCAGTTTTTCTGGTTGGCTTGGGCTTATGGGCGTACAAGCATTGCGTCCGATTTGGGAACCTTCCCGTCTTTGTCCAGCACTGTTCCGTCGCAGTAGAGTATGTTGCCGTCCACAGGGCAGACGGCCAGAACTTCCTTTGAGTCCGGCGTCACTTTGGTTCCTGCGCGGAATCGGTAGGTAATATTTTCTGGCCCCAAGCTTGTCCAGTTCGTGGCGGCTTTTTTGGAATGGTCCTGGGGGCACACCAAGATCAAAGGGGTCGTCAGTAGGTAGTCGGCCCCCTGCATCTTCTTCAGGTACTGGAACGCATTCGTGTCGAAGCCGTCTTTATCCAGGTCCACCAACTCCAAGGCTCCGCCGTCGTTCGTGCTTACATTACACGGGTACTTGAGTTTATGGTCCCCACACCAACCACTGAAACCCAAGCCAATTTGCTTGAGGTTGTTTACGCAGGTAATTTTCTGCTGATATCGCATGTCGGCATGGCCGCCTTCGTCGGACTTTTTGCAGCCAGTCACAGTAAGTAGCGCCACAGCGCTTAGGTAGATCAAATATTTCATCTCGGCCTCGGTCGAAGAAAGTATGCCAGCTTTCCATCATTGCCCAGGACCATATCGTAGTCCCAGGAAGCTTCATTGTCTGGGTTTCCCCCGACGCTGATGTACGCGCCCCCGTTCAAGGCCCCGGAATACCCGGTGGGGGTGATGCGAATGTCCTGGGGCTTGTATTGCTCACCGCCGTCTGCGTTGAGCATTTGGATTACCTCGTCGCGGGTGATCGGTGAGGTGGAAATCGGAGCTTGTCCTCCGGTCGGCATCATGGCCAGCTGGCGGGTCTGGGACGGGGCGTTCAAATAATCCACGCGGGCGCCCACTCCCGCCTTATCTTCGATCCCGAGCGTGATCCCATTCACGACGAAAATGTAGTCGTGATACCTGGCGGTCGGGCCAATGCGCTCGACGAACTTGTCGGGCGTCACTTCGTCTGGGGAAATGGGCACCCTTCCAGGGAAAGCGTCGCACCACTTGTTGAAGGCTGGCTTGTATCGGGCCACGAAGTTGCTCTGGAACTCCGCCTTTTCTGCATCGGTGAAATATTTCCACTGGGTTTTCACCTTCTCCAGAGGGAAGAACCCCATGTTGTTCGTCCGCACCTCATTTGTCGCCAACGGCTCCGCGGCCGCAACCGTGGGTTTTGCCTCTAAAGGGACAGTCGGCTTCGCCTCGGGACGGCGCATCATCACGACCGCGCCCACGATTGCGACGACAACGACCAATAGTAAAATCTTCTTCATTTAGAAAAGTGACTGGCAGGATTTTAGTTTCCCGCCAGTCACGAGAATTCAGTCAATGAGCCTTAGCGTTTGACGTGCTCAACGTCATTGGTTGTCAGCTCATCCTCATACACGCCAGCATACGGCAAGTAGGGGAACCCTTCCAGGGTCGGCTGTGAATTGGCAATGTCCAGCTCCGGATTTATGGTCCGGATCTTCGAGAGGGCCCACGAGAATGCGTAGGTCGGGTCGCATCCGCCGGGGTATTGGTTCGGGCCCATGACCCACAGCATGTCAAACTGGACTGCCACCTCAACGGAAGCCCCGCTCTGCGTGTTCTGGTAACCCGCCTGCGGGAAGCCACCGTGAAAGAACAAGCCCGCGTTCTTGGGCGTCAGGCCATTGAATTGGTCTCGGAATGGCGCGATTCCGAATGCTTGGGGCCACGTCTTGTAGGTGCCTCCAGCGGTGACGTCTGGATCAGCATCCGAATAACATCCCCATAGACATACCTTGCGGAAGCGCCAATTTGGCAAGCCATGCGGGCGGCTGGCGAGAGCTACGTCCCCTGAGCCCAAGTACGTGTTGACGTAGTGCGCTCCCGGAGGGCCTCCGCCAAGCTCCGTGCCATTGGAATGGCCCATGTACCAAGTGAAATCCGAGTAATTTCCGTCGCCCAAAGCGCTACCGAGTTGGATTCCGTAAGTTGTCTCGTTGCTTTGCTGCAATATCCATGGAAATAGAGCGTTCGGGTCGTTCTCCCGGTTAACCCCAATTTGCCCAGCGCCGTATTGGGTGATGCTAAATTGGTGCCGGTCGTAGAGGTTCTCGTACAGGCCGATTTCCAAGTTGTAGACGTAGTTGTCCGCAGCGGCGTTGAGCGCCGGGCCGATCTTCTCGTTCGGGTCCTCGTATTCGTAGGTGACGATGTTCCGCCCGGGCATCCGGACGCCATCTCGTCGAATCAGGTTGGTTACACTCATGTCCGCAGGATCATAGGCGATGAAGTGGACCACGTAGGTGTTGTTGGTGTACGGGGTCACACCATCTGCCTGGGTGAAGTTCCATGGGATTTCGACCGTGACAGGCCCCGGCGTGGTTCCGGAAAAAGAAGCCACAATATGCCCATTTGACGGGTCGTAGATGGTTGCAGAAATGGGCTGGGCTTTATCAACCACAAACAGGGAATACGTCGTTCCCACGTTCGTCGAGCTGTTGTTCCCGGAGAAAGCCATGTACGTGTCGTTCTCGAAATCGACCGGAATCGACCCGGATCCAGAATATGTCAGTTGGAGGTCTGTAGGACTGTTGGTCGTCTCGTTGATTTGCGCGGCACTGGACGCATTCGCATACACCGTGCAAGGGCCATTGGGATTATACGGCGTCTGCAAAAGAATCGTGTTGTTCGTGCCGATGCTGTACCGCGCGTAGTTGTCGTCCACATTGATGTCCAACACTTCGTTCGTGACGCCGCTCAAGTCCTGGATGCTGGCCTGCAGGGCGATCGTGTTACTAACGACGTCATACGGATTGGGGCCAGTCAACTGAACGGTGGGGCCGCCATAGGGCACGACCTGAAAGAATGCATTATACAACGTGGATATGTTTGAGACCATCAGGAACATTGGGTCTGTCACCTGCCAGGCCCCCACAGAGCCCTGCACAAGCCAGCCACCATTTTGCACGTTCGCGGCGGGGTTCGAGATGTTGATGTTTTTATACAGGGGCGTGTTTAGCTTGTCGCAGACCACAAGCGCAAAATTTCTCGTGTCGGCCGAGTAATCGAAATGGCATGCCTTCATCAAAAGGCATCCCGGCCGGTACTGGACAATCTGGAGAAAGGGATTCGAGTTGGTGTCGTGGAACGCCGCACAGGCATTGAATAAATTCGTGTCAATCGTCGGATCGTTCGTGTCGATGATCAAAAATGCTTGGGCCGCGTATTTGGCGTAGTTGGAAATATCCGGTGGCGGCTGAGGGCTGTCCGCCGGGGTACCCCCGCCAGCAGGTAAACCCGGCGGAGAGCTCACGCTGGCGCTCATGGCGCTCATGCTCATTGCCTGCACGGGGGCCTCGGTCGAGCCTACGCCGGCGTCGTCCACTAGGAATGAGTCGGTCCCAATTTGCCAAACAGGATCCCCCGAAGGAGATGAAGGCATCGGTGGCCATTCCGGATGGGCGAGAGAATAAAAATTCCCGCCCCGTGGAACTGCACTTGGTGCCAGTTGTGGCGTTGACTGCAATTGGCTGACGAATGCCGACAGTTGACCGTCGGACACTTGTTGCAGATTCTGCCCATGAGTTGACGTGTATAACAGCCCCAGCAAAACTACGCCGAGACTCCTCTTTCCGACTGAGTTCGCTTTCATTTTAGCTGAATATTGATTACCTTTCGGACCTTGATTTTGCCCGGACTCGAAGCCCCGCCCAAGAAATTTTTAGTTTTGTGAGAATGCGCGTCGCGAGCGCACTCTCTACCCAAGGGACCACGACCAAGCGGACTCTCTCGATGGAACGCCCGGACGCGCGACTCGCGCGCGTCGAGGCTGAGAGCTATTCCGCTTAAAAAATCTATTTGGTCGTGGTTTTTGGGGCAGAGATTCGAGTCCTCGCAAACGCAAAGACTCACTGCGTGGAAAACTTTTCCCACGCTATGAAAAAGAACTGATCAAGGATTGCGCATAACTGATGAGATTCCAAGCTTTTTTCAAGATTCTCTAAACTTGCATTGGTGCGCGATTGTTGGCATTCGTCGAACAAAAAACGGGTTATCGAAATGAGATAATTACGCGCCGAAGGCGTGCCGGTCCAAAAATGAGGGCCAGACGACAAAAAGTCGTCTGGCCCTCGGCCGTTTCGGCCCTGTCACGGGTCGGTCTCCACCGGAGCCCGCTATTTGCACCGGGTCGGGTCCGCCCGGTCAATCAAAGCCCGCCAGAAGCCAAGCCAGCGCCTTGGCGGGGTGTTTAAGAGGCTCTCTGAGCATTTGCCTAAATGCCAGCCAATGCGGGTTGCTGCTGCTCGCGCTGCTGCCGTTCAATCCAGCGTTGCGCCCTGGCCGTCACTTCAACCACGGCGGGAAGTTCGCCTTGGAAAAACGTGCGGCCCCGTGTCCATTCGCCGGTTTCCTGTTGGAATGAACGGGTGATCGTGATTTTGTAGCGCGTGGCGCCGTTCTCCAACACTCGCCAAACGCTCGCCCGCACTCGGCCGCAATCGGCGGCGAAAATGGGCGGGGTGTTTTTCGCGTCTTCATGATTTTTATGGTTCGCGTTCATTGTTCAAGTCCTCCGGTAATTTAGGTTTGTTCGTGGGTTTTTCGGGCGTGGCTGGCGGTTTTTCGTTGGC
Source organism: Verrucomicrobiota bacterium (assembly GCA_049509875.1). Taxonomy (GTDB): domain Bacteria; phylum Verrucomicrobiota; class Verrucomicrobiia; order Limisphaerales; family UBA11358; genus UBA11358. The sequence continues at coordinate 11,361 of JBEKZM010000061.1, forward strand.
GGCGCGTCTTTGGCGGAGCCTTTCCGCCGCCACTCGCGCCAAACCACGGGCAACTTCGGGCGGCAGGTTGGGGATTTCGGCCAGCAAAACCCGATACATTTCCTGTTCGATCTCTTCAATGGATTTTGTGGGGTTTCGCATGATTTATTGATAGAAATGCCCCAACTCGCGCAAACTGGCGTAGTCTTTGGGCTGGTTATCGGTTCGCGTGCCCAGGATCACATGGTCAAGCACCTCGATTTTGAGGAGTTGCCCGGCCCGGATCAGGTCGCGAGTAATTTTCAAGTCGGCCGCCGATGGCTCCGTTATTGAGCTTGGGTGATTGTGGCAGAGCGCGATGGCTGAGGCGTTGGCGGCGATGGCCGCCCGGAAAACCTCCCGGCTGTGGACCAGCAGTGTATCGACCGTTCCGGTCGCGATTTTAATAACCCGGATGAGCCGTCGCCGGGTGTTCAAGAGCAAAACATAGAGCGTTTCGGTGGTGCATTGGCGGAATTCCTCGCGCATGTAGTCGGCAATCTTCTCGGGTCCATCGAGGATGGGCGATTCGCCAAGGATTTCGCGGGATAGGCGGTTTGCCAGTTCAAGGGCGGCGTGAATTTGGGTGGCGCGGACCGGGCCGACGCCCGCCAGTTGGCGAAGTTCGTTCGGGTCGGCGCGGCAAAGCTCGGTCAGCGATTGGTACTGCTGGCTCAAGCTGGCGGCGGCTTGCGGGCCGACGATGCGGGCTAGGATTTCCTGATGATTTTGAATGGAATTCATAATCAATTTCGTTCCGGGGCGGTGCATTTCAGGGAGGGCGGTTGCGGCGGTTTTGCCGCTGCGGCGAGGCCGCTCATGATTCCGGCCTGGGCGAAGCCGTCGAGCACGTTGGCCAGCGCGATCATTCGCGGTTCGGTCGTTTGGGTGTCGAAGATCAATTTTGAGACGTTCGTCAGTAGGACAGACGCCATCCGTTCTACCGATTGCTCATGGGCCAGTCCAAGGCCGGCAATGGTGTCCGTGATGGTGCCCAGCGAGCGGACCAGCAACGACGCCGCATAGACGTAGGGCGGGGGCACCTTGAATCCTTCAACGTCGGCAACATAAAAAATCTCGGGCGTGTCGTCGGCGTGGAAGGCCACGGCCAAGGCCGAATTTCCGGTTAATTTGCCAACTTGGTGATTGGCCAAGGCAATGGAACAGGCCAGCCGGAGGCTGGGCAGGAGCATTTCGAGCTTCATGGTAATTTGAGGGTTGAGGGTTAAAATCAAAGAGGGTTGAACAGTGCGGCGATGGCCCGGTCAGCCTCCTGGACGTGTTTTCGGTGTTTACGCCGGAGCAACGCCGGGCGAAGGAGGTACCAGAACGGAATTCCAAAGACATAGGCGAGGTAACAGGCAATGGAGAGGGTGTTGCCCAGGTACGTCAAGAAGACATTGTGAAAAGAGCCGAGGATTTCCGCGGGGATGCCCGCAAAAATAAAACCGGGGCACACAAGGATTAACGCCCAAAGAAACCAGAACACTGCTGAACGCGATTTCGCGGCTGGGCCGGGGCCGACTAAATCTCCCCCGGCCAAGAGTTGAATTTTCAACATGGTGCTGTCATTCCTCAACGCGACGGCGTGGCGGCCGTAGAGGATGGCTGTCAACTGATGGCCTTCCCGGATTCGAAAGCTGTCGTCCTTGACCAAATAGGAGGATTCGATGTCGTTGTCGTACCGGACCCAAACTTCGGTTCCCTCGTTGGTGCCCGATACCGAAACCACGGTTGATTTTTTGTAGGTGAAGTCGTTTGTGTTCATTTTAATTGTTAATTGGTTAACCGATCACACCTTGGGTTTGGGGCAGGAAGGGGCGGGCAATGCGGAGCATTGACCGGGGACGGCGGGCGGGAAGGAAAAAGCCCCGCCATTGTGGCGGGGCTTTTAGATGGATCGCGGGGTCTTGGGACCGGGGTGGAAACGAGGTGGTGTCAGCGGTTGGCTTCCAGCCGCGCTTTGCAGGCGAAGTTCAAGCTCGGTGGCGTGCAACCTTTCGACCGCTTGGTCAAGGTCGGCCCGCAACGCCGTCAACTCGGCCGCATGGCCGGTTTGTGCTTGTGACAATTGCTCGAACGCCTGGCTCGCGCGTCCGTTTGCCTCTACCAGCGCGGCCTGCGCCCGATTCAATTGGTTTTCCAGTTCCGTTTTTTCTTTGGCCAGCCCGATTTCGAGGAGGGACTTTTCTTTTTCCAAGGATCCAATCCGATTCTCTAGCCCGACGGCTTCACCTTCCAATTTCTCATTTTGTTGGCAGACCACCTGTATGTTTGCCACCAGTTCATTAACCAAGGCTTGGTTCGCTTTCCGCCCTTCGTCCATGGCCAGCGCCCAAACTTCACGAAAGGTTTTGAGGCCCTCGTCTGAATCGGGAACTGTGGTCGCGGCGGCGTCGATTTCCGCCTTTAATCTGATGAGTGTCGAGGTGGACCCCCGGTTGCCAAGCGCCGCATGCACGGCGGCGAGCGTCGGCTTTTTGTCGTTGGCGATCAAATCCGCTATTGCTTTGGCTACTTTTTCTTTCGTTAAAACGGCATTCATAGTAGTATGATACTACGATGCCATCATCGTATCGAGTTGCTCGCCTCCACGTTCGCGTTCAATAGACGTGCGGCACAGGCTCCGGGGGGACGGGTTGGGACGGGTCAAAGTCCAAGAGCGCGGCCGAATCTTTTTCCGGTCGCTTGCTTTCGCAAAATACCCAGCGTTCGGTTCCATTGGCGAATGTAAGCTTGAACGCTGGCCATCCCGGTGCAGACACCGGCTGCTCGGCCATTAAGTTTTCGGGCAGGCCATTGGCGAACACGTCAATCCGGTCGATTTTGCGCCTGATTTCTTCCCTCAGCCGCATCCTGGAATCATAATCGCCATCTTTCACGAGGGCTTTAATCTTTTCACCCGATTCGAGCATCACCGAACGCCGCGCCTCAGACACGGCAGCCTCTTTGGCAATGGCTATCAGCGCGCCCTTGGCGGTTGCCTCCGCTTTTTCCAATTCCCGCATCCGGGCCAGAAGCGTCTGCGGTGCCGTCTGGTCGGTGGTCGCCAAAATGTCGCCGAGCCGTTTCAACTGTTGCTGGTAGTCTTTCAGTTGGCACTGTTGCGCTTCCAGCCGTTTGCGAATTTCACTGTCTTCCAGCGGCGCGGCCTCTCGGGCCAGGGCCGCCCAATCCAACCGGAGGACGTATTGCAGAAATAGCGCTTCAAACCAGTCGTAGCGCCAGCTCGTCGCCTTTCCTTTATCCTCAATTGCCATCTGGCCATAATCACTGGCCAGATAATACAAACGGCCACCAGTCTGGTAGGGGCCCCGGCCGGAGCGTCGGCTAATGTGGCGCATGGGGGTGTTGGTATAGCCGTCATAGATTCGCCCTCCAAACAGGTTGCTCAGGCGCGGGCCGGTCCTTCCCGGCGGAATTGGCTTGGTATTGCGTTGGACGCGCTGCCAAAGTTCCAATTCGACGATCGCCGGAAAATAGTCCGGGATTGGCGGTCCGTCAGGAATGCTTTTTTGGCCGTCCCATCGGCATGGTTGAAACTCACCCAAGACCGTCCGCGTGTGCAGGATGCGCTGAATGAAACTCAGGTGCCAACCTTGCTTGGCCCGGCCCCAAACGGGAATTCGTTCTGAATTGAAGGCGCGGGCTATCGACATTTGTCCAATGCCCATTGCATTCATTTCAAACATCCTTTTGACCAGCGCCACCCGTTCGGGAATGAGTTCAAAGCCCTTTCGGTCGGGCGTTAATTTCAGCCAGCCGGGACACAAGGAAGTCAGCTTTTTGTCGCCGATGTTTTTTCGTTTGTTGGCCCAAGCCGCCCGCACCCGGTCGGACTTGTGGTGGCTCTCGTCGTGGGCGCGCAACATGCCAATCACCGAAATCATCAACAACATCGGGTCTTTGTCGAGGGCTTCCCGAGTGAGTACCTGCCGGTTGTCGAGGGTTACGACCGTGATGCCCGAATTTACCAGATTGCTCAGCAAGGCGATTTGATCCAAAACGGTCGCCCGTGACAGGCGGTCGAGCGATTCGACGATCAGGACGGAGCCTTCGGGAACCAAGCCGGATTCCACAGCCTTGATGAAAACGCCCAAAGCGCCTTTGCGCTCGTTTTCCTTGGTATAGCCCGATAATCCTTGATCCAGCAGGTTAAGTGAGCTATCCAAAATCAAGCCATGTTCCTGGGCATATACCTGAGACCGTTCAAGCTGGCGGCGCAACGAATCGCCTTTGGCTTGTTCAGGTGTGGAAAATCTTACATAAGAGTAGGCTTTGGGCATCGATTTAATCAGGGTGTCTAATTCATTCATAGCATGAATGAACAGTCATATCAACCTAAAAATGGGAGAGGGTCGGGGTGAGGGCGAGCGTTAAACAATTTATTGCCAATTCTTTAACCCGGCATTGCACTTGGAATTTGAGGCGTCAGGTTCATGGAGAGAGGGCGGACTCGCCCGCTCGGTCTTACAACTGGAACGATTGCCCCTCTTCTCGAGCCGCGTTCATCTCATGGATGAGCCAGGCGCGGGCGTGGCTCCAGTAATATTTCACCTTGCGCTCGGGGATGGCCAGGGCTTGGGCGGCTTCTGCGTTGGTCATGCCCACAAACCAGCGCAACTTGACCACCTCGGCTTGAACGGCGTCGATGCCCGCGAGCTTGTCGAGGGCATCGTTCACCGCGAGCAGTTCGTCGTCGTCAACCGGCGCGGAGATCTCCACATCGCCCAGTTCCACGCGTTGGCAGTTGCCGCCATGGCGCACGGCGAGTTTGCGGCGGGCTTTCTCGATGAGGATCCGGCGCATCGCCTCGGCGGCGGCCCCGAAGAAATGAGCCCGGCCATTGAAGTTCAGATTCGTATTTCCCACCAGGCGCAGCCAAGCCTCATGTACGAGCGCGGTGGGCTGTAACGTTTGGTTGGGCGATTCGTTCGCCATTTTCGCCGCCGCGAGCTTGCGCAGTTCGCCGTACACCAAGGGCAGCAACGCATCGGCAGCCTTTGGGTCGCCTTGCTCGACGGACTCAAGAATGCGGGTAACGTCGCTCAATCTAAAGACTGTTACCAGATATTCGGGTGCAGCGCCAGAACATTGAGCATTCGCACGGCCATCACATTTTGGTCTTTAGTAAAAGGCCCCAACCCTGGGAGATGCTCCCCCAGGATCAGGGTCGTTTGAATCAAACTACGTTTGCTGACTTGCCGTCGGGTCAGAAGTCCCGGCGCCAGCCCAACGGAAGCACCGTGATGTCGTAGGTGATGTCCAACTTGAGGAAGGGCGAAATCAGGGGGCCAGCCTCCCCGACAAAATGAATCATGTGTTTCCCCGGCGAGAGCGGAGCCAGCATGAGGTACACCCCGTCCGCCACCGCCGGATAAACGGTCAATCCCCCGGGAAGGCAGGGCTCTCCTTCGGACACCGCCACAATGTTGTCTTTCTCCGCCGTGGTGTAGCTGAAAGGCGTAGACACTACGTTATAGATGGTGTTGGTCGGGCTCTCCAGACCGGTGACCGCGACCCCGTCAATGGTACAGGTGGCCAGAGACGCGGCGCCGGTCCAACCCGCGACGGCCTCCGCCGCCAGCACGTCCGGCGAATTTGTGGTAAAATCGGTAATGGGACAGGCGGTGTTATCCGCCGTAAAGGCCAAAATCGCAAAGAACAGCGGGGTATCGGCAAGAATAGTGGCGTGGTTGGTTTCAGTGGCGCTGGTGGGAGCTCCGTTTAAGAACAGCACGCGGCTGGCGGGACCTTCGCAAATGCCCGGTGAACCGAGCGGCTGCATATTGTTGGTGGATTGGCCGTAAAAGAACTGCCACCATTTGGCCGCCCATTCCTGGTAACTGAGCCCGTAAGGCAGCGATGACGGCGGCAGGACCTGGTCTGGCGCGGCTGAAGCGGCCAACCCCGGCAGCAAGAGCGCCGCCAAAGTTGACCCGAACCGGCCACACCGTAGTATTGTCTTGATGATCTGATGTTTCATCGTTTGTGTTTTTTCTTTCCGGAGCAAGTCGCCCGTCTTGGCGTTGACATGTTCAGTTTGTGAGTGTTGCATAATTAGCTCCTTTAGTTTTTAGTTGCTTGTTCTTTTGGTTGTGGCCCGAGGGCCGGTTTTTACTTTTTAATTGGGCGAAAATTTACACCCAACGCCCTCCAGTGCGAAATTCCGGAGTCCAACGAACGAATTAATTTGAAAAATCTGCTCGATTACCAACGAACCTGAGCCGTAACGACGTGGAGGACTCTTAACGTCAAGACGCCAGGGTGACCAAAGTATTTTACGGAGTTAGCCGAATTTTGGTAATGACTTGCTGGATGTCCGTGAGGTTCCAAATCGCGATGTCTCCGTTGGAACGGGAGACGGCTAATCGCTGACTGTCCGGACTCCAAGCCACCCAATAAATGGTGCCGTCCTGGTCCGGCAACGAAAACAAAAGACTTATGGTCTTTGCATCCCAGAAATTCACACCCAAAGTCGTTGGTGAGTTCATAGCCACTTTGCTATCGTCCGGGCTGAGGCAGAGGGACGGGCTCCCAGGCGATGCGTGATCGCGTTGTGAGTCGATGGTTGAGAAGGATGAAATCTTGGTTCCCGTGGCGACATCCATTGTAACGACCTGCTTTCTGAAAGAACGCAACATCAACCGACTTCCGTCGGCCGTCAGACTCTCGAGTTGGGGGTAAAATTCGCCCGGACCGAAAATATTTGAGGGCAGGAGACGACCTTGAGCCGCGGCCTCAAATTTCCAAACATAGACTCCTGGCGGAGCCAGCGAATTGTAAACCAAAGACTCGCCGTCCGGCGCAAACTGAAGGTCGTAGAAACGCCCGGGGAGGGACTTTACCAGCGTGGCGGTCAGGCCATCTCCGAGGTCGCTGGAACTGCCGCCTTGAAGAGTCCAAAGTTGGATTCCCGGATTGTCCCCAATGGTCGTGGACAGTGCCAGATAACGATCGTTGGGACTGAATTGGGCTGAGCATGTCCGTGCAAATCCATTGAACGGTTTCACAACAGGGTGGATTACGAGACGACTTGATCGCCCTTCGAATTAAAGCACAACGTTGGGGGGATACCCATGAGCTGGCGATGGCCCTTTAACTGGGCGACTTCGGCGCCGGAGGGCAGTTGGCGCAAAATGATTGTGTCATCCCACAATGGGAATGTCGCCAAATGTCCCGTGGGATCTACGCGTGTCAGCCGAATCGAGGTATTGGTTGGAAAGTCGGTAAACACCGCGGGCGTAAGCCCAACGAAATCGCCCAGACAGGCCAAAGCCTCGCGGCGCAAATCTGTGGGGTCCTTCTGCGGCACGTCTAGAGCCTGAGCTTCTTTGAGCATCGCGAAAACCCGGTCCCGGTAGCCGACGTGGTGGACCAGGCGGGTGGCGCGGGCCTGGTCCAGAAGCGAGTCGTAAAGGCGTTGCTCCGCCTTCGTCCGCTCATTGGCCTCGCCCTCGCGCGCGCTTTCGGCGTCCTGGCGCAAACGGGCTTGGGTACGTTCTGCCGCCACCGCCCGCGCTCGCGCCTGGAGTTCTTGCAGGAAGATCCAGGTCGAAATACGAATTATGCCGAGCCCGGCATAATGCTTATTACCAACTGGACGTGCCGATAAACACACCTTTGGCGGCAAGTTCCGCTGCCCTTGTTTGCATCTGCTCGCGGTGGAAAGCCACGCCAAAGGCTGCCGCCGGACAGGGCTGAAGTCAACTCGCGGGGGAATCTTCTCAAACGGCTATGGGGGTTTTCCAAACTGGTCGAAGGTTGAAAACCGACCCTCTCCTCGATTCAATACTTGCTGCGCAACGTAGGTCGGGAGGCAGCAGGGAGGCTGGGAATAAGGGAATTTTGGATGCTCGTTCGCATTTGTTTCCGATATTGTCCCGGCGTTTGGCCGAACGATCGTTTGAAAACCACGCTCATGTATTCTGGATGTTCAAAACCGGAAAGCTCGGAAATCTTTTCCAAAGTAAAATCAGTGTCGGCAAGCAATTGTTTGACGCGACTGCCCTGGACTCTCCGAATTTCCGCCTGCGGAGACCGTTTCAGGTGCTGGCGAAATCTCCGCTCCAGAAAACTGCGCGACGCGCGGACATACGTGGCGACATCAGTAACGGTACAACCGTGAAGTGCCTGCTCGTTGATGAACCTTATCGCGGCAGCGACCGTTCGGTCTTTAATGGCAAGCGTATCCGACGAGCGGCGGGTCACCACGCGGACCGGCTCAATCAGAATCCGCTGACGTGGGGCAGATTGACCAGACATAAGCTGCTCAAGCAACTCCGCCGCCTGATAGCCGATGCGTTCCGGATCAGGCGCCACGCTGGATAGAGCTGGATTGCAGAGTTCGCAGAATATTTCCTCGTTGTCCACGCCGACGACCGCGACTTCCTCCGGCACAAGGATGCCAGCCTGGTGACAAGCATCAAGCAGGTGCAAGGCCCGGGCATCGTTACACGCCATGACGCCGATTGGCTTGGGCAGGTCGGCAAGCCATTTTCCAATACGCTCGATTTCCAAGTCCCACCTCGAAACAGTTGAGCCGCGCCAAGGGGACTCGTAAACTGGCATGGACGAATTCTGCTTCTCGACGACGGCGCGGAAACCATCGCGGCGTTGTGATGCCCATAGTTCATTGCTGAATCCGCAAAAGGCGAAGTTCCGAAATCCCCGCTCCACGAAATGAGTGGCGCCGAGGGAACCAATGGCCCGGTGGTTCGAACCGACCCACGGCAACTTCAAGTTTTCGTAGAGATCATTCAGGTCGACCACCGGCACTCTCATCCGCCGCAGGCGACGCGCGAGACCGGGATCGGTGGGGCGGCAGAGTATTCCATCCCAATGGCTGGAAGCCAGCCAAGCCGGCGGCGCCGTCCCGAGTTCGTGCTGCTCAAAATATACGGACCAACGGTGATGAGAGGACATGTAGCGGGCGATCCCCTGCAAAATACTGCGCCCATAACTAACCGACGATTCGATGATCAACGCGACATGAGGCGGCCTGTTCATGGGGAATCGGTCTGCACTTTCTTCCAATCGTACGCCTTCCACGATTGTAGAACCAGTCTAAAGAATCAACGCCAAATTAAATTCGTGGCCGGAGCGCATTCTGTCGAATACGCGCGACGGGCCTATATTTACGGTTGAATGCTTCGAAATGACGGTTCAGCGGCTGGTGATTCCGCAAGTAAAGGATCTCAAAACGCCAGCCGCTAGAACTCATGGATAATCACGGAAAATTGAGGGAGGATGGAAACATGCAACCGCCGAATCACCGTGCAAACGGAACTTGTCCGCACGTGTCTTCTCAAATTCGCACCAAACAAAACGAGGAAGACCCGGTGGCCGGCCTGAAATGTTCGCCAAGCCATTTGCCTCGTCGCAGTTCAAGCGCCGTTCCCAGCTCAATTCAACAAGCACAATAACAGAAACCCAGACAGCCATGACAACAGCAATAAAAACCTCAAAGGCGATGACGCCAAACACAAGATCCGTCCCTGCGCGACGGGCATTCACCCGGGTTGCTTCCAGGCATGTGATTGCCTACATCCTGTCATGGCTGGGCCTGCCGTGCCTGCTTTCGGCGCAGACACTTCAGCATGAATGGTCATTTAATGAAAACGGCGGCACCACCGCCTATGATTCGATTGCCGGCGCGAACATCACTTTGCTCGGCGGCACGAGCCTGGGCGGCGGGGTGTTGACGCTGCCGGGAGGCGCAGGCAACTATGCGCAATTCCCCAACGGGATACTTTCCACCAACAATTCCATCACGATTGAAACGTGGCTGACGGACAACGGGGGACAGACTTGGGCGCGGGCCTGGTCCTTTGGCGGCAGCACTACCGGGCCGAACAACAATTTCATTCAGAATAACTATATTGACTTGATTCCGCACAGCGGACCCGGACCATTCTGGACTGAATTCAACCACAACGGCAACGTGGATGCGGAGTCGGTGGCCCAGTTACCAACCGGGGTGGAGGAATACACCGTGGTAACCTACGATGCGCCGAGTCAGACGATCAGGCTCTACCTCAATGGCGTCCAGGTGGCGATGGCCACCGATGTCACCATCACGCCGGCGAGCCTGGGCTTTACTTATAATAACTTTATCGGACTTGACCAGTGGAACGACCCGATCTTCAACGGCACCTTCGATGAAATGCGCATTTGGAGTGGTGCGGTATCACAACGTTATCTGTCTGGCAGTGCGGTGGCGGGCGCCGGTACGGTGATTAACAACTTAACCCCCACCTCGGTCAGCGTCGCCGCCGGTCCCTCAGTGGTCATGAGCGGAACCGAACAAGCCGTGGCCACAGTTCAGCTTCCACAAACGGGCGCCAATAACTTGCCCGCCACCAGCGATGCCACCAATTGGACCAGCAGCAATCCGCATGTAATCACGGTGAATAGCAGCGGTGTCATCAGTGCGGTCGGCTTGGGCACCGCCACGGTCAGCGGCACGGTCGCGGGTCTCTCCGCCACTAGCGGCCCCATCACCGTCACTCCGCAAGTGCTTTTGCACCGCTACAGCTTCGTCAGCGATGCTTCCGATTCGATTGGCGGGGCCGATGGAACCATCGTGGCGCCCAACGGCGGGTCCGCCGCGACCATCGACAACGGCCTGATCCTGCCGGGAAATCAAAATGGCGGATTTGGCTTTTCCGGTTACGTGTCCCTGCCCAGCGGGATGCTGACCAACACCGCGTCGCTGACCGTGGAATGCTGGGTGACACAGAATCAGGGGAATGGATGGGCGGAAATCTGGGACTTTGGGAGCAATGACAATGAGAACTTTGCGCTGATTCCATACCCGCAAAACAACAACGGCAACATCGAAGTGCCCGTAAATCCCAACAACAACGACATCTACACAGCTTCCAGCGACAACTTTCCGAATGGTTCCGAGCAATATGTGACCTTTACTTACAATAATTCGACACTGGTTGGCAATTTATACACCAATGGAGTCTTGATTGCCACGCAGGCGTATCCGAATTCTTCCTACTGTCCAGCCACCATTGGCGGTACCGGCGGCACGACCCAGAACATGCTGGGGAATGATGTTTATGGTGACTGGCAGTTTGACGGCACGGTCTATGAGTTCCGGATATGGAATGGCGCGGTTTCGCCGGCGTATCTCGCGGCTAGCGCGGTGGCCGGACCCAGTGTCGTAGTGACCAACGTGACCCCACAATCGCTTAGCCTCGGGCTGACGACCACGAGCATGATTGGCGCCGGGACCCAGCAAGCGGCAATCACCGGCAGCTTCCTGCAAGCCGCCAATGTCACCTTGACGGCGGCGGCCACAAACTGGACGAGCAGCAACCCGAACATTCTGACGGTGAACAGCCGAGGTTTGATCACGGCAGTCAACGGTGGCACGGCCACGGTCAGTGCCACGGTAAACGGGGTCACGGCCACCAGTGCGACGATTACTGTCGCGACGACCGCGCCGACGATTACCCTGGGGCCGGGAAACCTGACTTTGGCGGCCGGTGAAACAGCGATCTTCAGCGTGCAGGCGCTGGGCGGAAGCTTGAGCTACCAATGGAGCTTTGGGGCCGCGCCAATTACCGGTGCAACCAATGCCACGCTGACGCTTACAAACGTGGTCTTCGCAGATGCCGGAACTTATAGCGTCATGATCACCAACAGCAAGGGCAGCACAAATGTTTCCGCGACGCTGACCGTCTCCCAGGCGATTCTTCAGCACCGCTACAGTTTTATCAGCGACGCGTCCGATTCGGTTGGGGGCGCCAATGGAACGAATGTGGCGCCCAACGGCGGAGCTCCCGCGACGATTGCCAACGGCCTTTCCCTGCCGGGCAATGCCGGCGGCGGCTATGGTGTTTCGGGCTACGTGTCACTGCCCACCGGGATATTGACTAACACCACGTCACTGACGGTCGAATGCTGGGTGACCCAGAATCAGCAAAACAATTGGGCGGAGATTTGGGATTTTGGCTGCAACAACAATCAGAACTTCGCGCTGATCCCGTACCCGTTGAACAATAACAACAATTTGGAAGTGGCCTTCAACCCAAACAACAACGATATTTACACTGCCTCCGGCGATTCATTCCCCAATGGCGCCGAACAGTATGTCTGTCTGACCTTCAACATTGCGACCCTGACCGGCGACCTCTATACCAACGGGAATTTGATTGCCACGCAGGCATACCCCGATTCGAGCTATTGTCCCGGCAGCATCGGAGGTGCCACCGGCACAACCCAAAACATGCTGGGCAACGATGTGTATGGTGATCCACAGTTCAGCGGCACGATCTACGAGTTCCGGATTTGGAATGGCGCGGTTGCGCCATTATATGTCGCGGTCAGCGCCGCCGCCGGTCCTGGCGTGGTGGTCACGAATCTTACGCCCGCGTCGGTGGTGGTCACGGTCACGAATTCAAGCATGATTCCAGGCGAGTCTCAGCCGGCCACCGTGGCCGGCAACTTCGTGGACGCAACCAGGATTGATGTGACGGCGGGAGCCACCAACTGGATCAGCAGCAATCCATCCGTCCTGACCGTGAGCAGCAGCGGTCTGGTCACCGCCGTCGGCACCGGCAGCGCCTCAATCAGCGCGACGGTCAATGGCGTGACCGGGACCACCGCCTCCATCAACGTTCTGACCAGTCTGCCGGTCATAACGGCCAACCCTGCGGCAGCCAACACCCTGTTGGCGGGTGCGACATTGACTGCCAGCGTGACTGCCATTGGCACCATGCCGATCACTTACTTCTGGTTCACGAACAGCAGCACAGTGCCGATCAGCGTCTCCGCCCTGCCCACATTGACGGTGCCGGACGTGCAGCGGGCCGCCAGCGGCAACACCTATACCTGTGTCGTGAGCAATCGTTATGGCACGGCCATCAGCTCGCCGCTCGCGCTGACCGTGGTGGCTCCGTCCCAGTATGAGCAGGCAGTCCTGCAATATCAGCCGATTGCCTTCTGGCCGCTGGATGAAACCAGTGGTACGACCGCCTATGATGTGGTTGGCGGCAATAATGGAAGTTATGTTGGTGGCTGCACCCTTGGCCAGCCCGGACCCGCCAATGCCTTCTTCGGGGCCACCAGCTTGGCCGCGGCGTTTGATGGCGCCTCGGGCTACGTGGATATCCCGGAGGGTCCGTTCAACATTACCAATGCGATCACCATCGTCGCCTGGCTCGACCCGTCGGGCACGCCCGGTTTTGACGGCATTGTCGGCCATGGCGACCTTTCCTGGCGCATGAGTTATGACGCCCAGAGCCAGCCGGGCGCCAACGACGGCAACGCCGCCGGGCAGGCGGACGCCGGCAACTCCGCCGCCATCACTGAAGGCGCGTGGCATCAGGTGGTTTACACCTACAATGGGTTTGTCGGCCAGGCCAACAACGGAGCGCTCTATATCGATGGTTTGCTGGCCGGCAACAACACCATAATTGCGCCGCCGAAAGGCGACAGCCTCGACGTCTGGATCGGCGGCGCGCCGGATTATGGAGCCGCCCGGCTGCTTATGGCGAGCGTTGCCGATGTTTCCATCTTTGCGTATTCGTTCACCGCGGCGCAAGTGACCGGACTTTACAACGGCAACTTCGTTTCGGGACCGAACACGCTCAGCATCAGCAACAGCAACTCCGGCTTGGAGCTTGACTGGCAGGTGGGAACGCTCTTGCAGGCGCCGACTCTGTCCGGCCCGTGGACCACGAATTATGCGGCAGTTCCGCCTTACTCCGTTCCGGTGAGCAGCGGCAACCAGTTTTTCAAGTTGCTGATCAATCCTTAAGGCCCGGATGCGCCCCCCACGAAATTGGGAATGAAACAAAGACTAAAGCATCCACTTGAAGTGAGTACCGCCAAACGCGATCGGTGGGCGGGGCGGCGGGAGCACGTCGTCAAAGTGTGGGGAGCGCAAACATCCTCAGCGGCATCGGTCAGCGGTTTTACGCTGATCGAGCTGCTGGTGGTGATCGCCATCATTGCGATCCTGGCGGCGATGCTTTTGCCCGCGCTGACTCATGCCAAGGTGAGAGCTCAAGCCATTCAATGCTTGAGCAACCATCGTCAACTGGGTCTGGCTTGGATCATGTATGCGGGTGACAATCATGACTATTGTTGTGTGAACGTCGTCGGCGCACCGAACACCACGCCCACGAGCTGGGTCCTGGGCTGGGAGAATTTTGTGGCCAACAACGCCCAGAATACCAATGCGGACATGATCAAATTGGGGCTCCTGTGGCCTTATAGCCAGGGTTTGGGAATCTACAAGTGCCCCGCCGATATCTATCTCTGTCTGGAAAATGGGAGCCAGATGCCCCGGCTGCGCAGCGATTCCATGAATGCGTTCATCCAAGGCGGCGGAAATGGTAATTCAACCGCGTCAGTCTGGTACCCCGGCTTCCGTTGCTACAACAAGATGTCGGATATCAGCACTCCCTCGCCCGTGAACCTTTGGGTGTTCACCGACGAACATCCCGATAGCATCAACGACGGATGGCTGGTGGTTGACCCGACAACCCTGACCTCGTGGGGGAATGATCTGCCGGGCAGCTACCATGATCACGCAAATTCGCTGACCTTCGCCGATGGCCATTCCGAACCGCACAAATGGCTGGAAGGGACGACCAGCGCGCCGGTCAAGCAGGTGGAGCACGGAACCTTTCCCGGCACTTCCCCAGTGGACCTTGATATCCAATGGATGATCAGCCATTCAACGGCTCCTCTTTAACCTTCGGCATGCATTTCCCATTTGAATCCCTTTTATGAGTAGATCCATACCTTCCGGCTGCCGTGTTCCTGTCTTTGTGGGGAACAAGCAGATTCAATTTGGCGAAAAAGCGGTTCCGGAGCCCGGACCGGGGCAACTCCTCCTCCAGGTGCATGCCAATGCGCTGTGCGGCTCGGAAAGGCCGCAGTTCTTTGACGGCACAGCCACCACGCCTGGACATGAAGCCGCCGGCACGGTGGTCGCAGCCGGGCCCAACACGCATACCCAAGTGGGAACCGCCGGGGTGGTCTTTCTAATGGATTTCTGCGGCCAATGCCGCTCCTGCCGCCTTGGTTTCACCAATCAGTGTCTGCAGAAGCGCGGCGACATGGGCTTCAACCGGGATGGCGGATACGGCCAATACGAATTGATTCATGAGAGCATTTTCTTTCCAGTCCCCGATGAGTTTTCCGCCACGGAAAGCACGCTGCTGCTCGACATCATGGGCACCGGCGGTCACGCGATTGAACGTTGCCAGTTGCTGCGGCCGGACATCGAGTCGCTGCTGATTCTTGGCGCCGGCCCGATCGGATTGGGCGTTCTGGCGATGGCCAAAATCATTCTTGGCCGTCAGATTAAGGTTTTCCTGACGGACATCGTGCCATACCGCTTGAAGCTGGCGGAACAACTGGGTGGGCTGCCCATCAATGTTTCCAAGAGCACCATCAGCGCGGGGCTGAAAGCCCATGGCGCTGATTCCGCCGACATGGCCGTGGACACGAGCGGCAAGCAGGTCGCGCGCGAGGAGGGACATCGCGCCCTGGCCCAGCGCGGTTCATTGATCTGCGTGGGCCATGGCGAGGGCATCGCGCTGAAAATTTCCCCGGACATTATCGCGCCAGAGCGCAGCATCGTGGGCAGTGAATATTTCCGCTACGACGAACTACCGACCAACCTCCGCCGATTCAAGCAGCACCACGCCTATCTCAACCAGATCATCACCCATCGTTTCGGCGTGGAGGAAATACTGAAATCATTCGAATTGTTTTTTGGCGGCGAAACCGGCAAGGTCATCATTGAGCAATGAGCGCGCCATCGAAAACAAAAGCGGTGCTGATTGGCGCGGGCGGATGGGGACTCCAGCACGCGCGTATATTGTCGCAGCGGTCGGATGTGGATTTTCGCGCGATTGCCGGTCGCACCTTGGAGAAAACCAGAAACCGCGCCGCCCAGTTTGGAGTTCGCGCCTACGCGAACATCACGGAAATGCTGGCGAAGGAAAAACCGGATCTGGCTTTTCTGTCACTTCCCAATGAGGGACATTTACAGCCGACCTTGGAAGTGATCCGGGCGGGTGTTCCCCTGTTTGTCGAAAAACCCTTGGTATTCGATTTGAAGGAAGCCGACGAGCTTTTGCAGGAGGCGGCGGACCGCAAACTGTTTTTTGGGATTAACTTCAATCATCACTATGCCAAGCCTGTAGTATTGGCGCACCACGCCATTCAGCAGGGGCGGCTGGGGGATCTGACCTTTGCCAGCTGGCGTTTCGGCGGAGAAGGCGGCACTAGCCATCCATTCAACAACCTGATTGAGACCCAATGCCACGCCTTTGACATGTTGGAGTTTCTCTGCGGTCCGATTGATTCGGTCATGGCGCAAATGACCGATAAAACGTATAAGGGAACGTATCGCTCGCTGGTACTGGCGCTCCATTTTGCAAACGGCGCCGTGGGAAGCCTGGTCGGATCCTATGATTCCTCCTATGCCTATCCCGACACGCATCGGGTCGAAATCAATGGCACCAAGGGTCGGATACTCATCGAGGATACGGTGCGCCGCTACACCTATAATGCAGCGGGGTCCGAGACTGCAGAGGTTTGGCAATCGGGCTATTTCAATGACCGGGACCGGGATTTTTACCTCACTTTTGACCGGCACATGGATGCGGTGATGGAGGCTTTCAAATCAGGAAAACCGCCGCCAATCCACGCGCGTGCCGGCCGGCGCGCCCTGCAACTGGCTATTGCGGCCATCGAATCTCACTCGAACGGCCAACGCGTGTCCGTGCCGGTTGGCTCATTTGAGCCGGCGGCGCAACCCCAAATACTGCCGCCACCGCCCAATCCATAAACTGATCCTGTTTGGAGCCCATTCTTTTGAGTGCCAAAACTTCCATTCCCGCCGTTGTTTTTCGCGGCATCAGCAAACGGTTTCCGGGAACGGTTGCGCTTCAAAACGTCAGTTTTGACGTAATGCCCGCTGCCTGCCACGCAGTCATGGGCGAAAATGGAGCGGGCAAAAGCACCTTGGGCAAAATACTCGCGGGCATCCACCGACCGGATGAGGGAAGCTTGATAGTCGAAGGCGTCGAGCGACGCTTTAATTCCCCGCTGGAGGCCCAGCGCGCTGGGGTGGCGATTGTCCACCAGGAACTCTCGTTTTGCCCCAATTTAAGCGTGGCTGAAAACCTCTGCCTTTCGCATCTGCCCAGCCGCGCGGGGCGGGTGGACTGGCCAAAGCTCCATGAACGCGCCCGGTTTTATCTGGATCAAGTCGGCGCTGGATGTGATGTGCGTGAAGAATTAGGCCGCTTGAGCACCGGGCAGACGCAGCTGGTGCAAATCGCCGCCGCACTGGCCACCGGTGCCAGAATCCTGGTGCTGGATGAACCGACCAGTTCGCTTTCAGCGGTGGAGGCACAACGGCTGGAAGAGCTGATCGCGCGGTTGCGCCAAAACGGGGCGACCATCCTGTACGTATCCCATCGCATGGAAGAAATCCTCCGACTGTGCGACGCGGTGACGGTGATGCGCGACGGCCAGCAGGTGGCGACCATGCCGCTGGCGCAGACCAACGAAGCCGAACTGGTCAGGCTGATGATTGGCCGGAGCTGGCAGAAGATGTTTCCGGAGCATGTTGAGCGGCCGGCCGGCCGGGAGCGATTGCGGGTAGAGGAGTTCTCTTCGCCCGGAAAGTTTCACGACATCCATTTTTCGATTCGCTCGGGTGAGGTGCTCGGCGTGGCCGGGCTGGTGGGATCCGGACGCAGTGAAGTTGCGCTGGGAATATTTGGCCTCGACCCGAACGTTTCCGGGCGCGTTCTGGTTGACGGGAACGACGTCCGGCCGCGCTCACCGCGGGACGCCATGAAGCTTGGCATTGGATTGGTCAGTGAGGACCGCAAAGGGCAGGCCTTGGTTTTGGGCATGGAGTGCGGCGAGAATATCACGCTCTCCTCCCTGGACCGCCTCAGCCGCGGCGGCGTGATCCGCCGGGCCGGCGAGAGAGGAGTCGTTGCCAAATATTTTGAGAGGCTTCGCGTCAAGGCCGCCTCCCCGCAGGCGCCGGCGCAGACGCTTTCCGGCGGCAACCAGCAAAAGCTCGTGCTTGCAAAATGGCTGGCGCGCGAAAGCCGTGTCTTGATTCTGGACGAGCCCACGCGCGGCGTGGACATCGGTGCCAAAGGGGAAATCCACCGGTTGATTGACGAACTGGCGGCCGCCGGCCACGCCATTTTGATGATCTCTTCGGAACTTCCGGAAGTCCTCAATCTGAGCACGCGGGTCATCGTCATGCGGAATGGCCAGCTGGTCGCGGAACTGGCCCGCGCCGAAGCGACGGCCGAACGTGTGCTGCAGTGGATGGCCGGCTGCGGCGGGGAGACTTCGTCCGGTTCCGGACAGCTTGGCGGTTACGCCACGGCTTGATTATGCAATCCAATCAATCTATGGCCGTCGAACCGGGACCCGTTGTGGCGATCAAACGCAAGATTGGTTTCAGGCACCCCAGATTCAAAGAGACCGGGTTAGTGGGCGTGTTGGTGGCACTGGGATTGTTTCTGTCGATCTTTGGCGGTTCGTTGCAGGTCACCCAACGTGATACCGGTGGAGTCGTCAAGGTGAACAAATTTTTGCGGGCGGACAACCTCGACAAACTGGCCAAAAACACCTCGTTCTTCGCCATAATGGCGGTCGGCGCAACTTTTGTGATCATTACCGGAGGCATCGATCTGTCCGTGGGGGCGGTTTATTGTCTCGCCGCGGTTTGTGGCGCCATGTTTCTGAATCGTTTTGGCCCGCATGGAGCCGGGGCTGGAGCTCCGGCATTCTTGGTGGTACCAGGCGCGATTTTGGTGTGTCTCGGAGCCGGCGCGTTGTGCGGATTCATCAATGGTTTGGGCGTCGTTGGCCTGCGGGTTCATTCCTTTGTGATCACCCTGGGAACCATGGCCATCTTTCGTGGCATCGCCTTTGTCATGACCAGGGCGCAAGCGTTCACGGATTTTCCGCCACAATTCACCGACGGCTTCGTCCGGCGTGAAATCAACTGGCACGGCGCCAGCCTTTACCCGGTGCCGCTGGCCATTATGATTGGCGTAACGGTTTTTGCCTGGTGGTATCTCAAACATTCGGTGACGGGCAGGCATATCTTCGCCGTGGGCGGCAACGAACAGGCGTCGTTGTTCAGCGGCTTGCCGGTAAGCTGGGTCAAGGTGAAGGTTTACACTTTCAGCGGCCTGGCGGCTGGAGTTGCCGCCATGATCATGCTGGGCTATTACGGCTCCGCCTCTTCGGATGCGGGCAAGGGTTATGAGTTGGATGTCATCGCCGCGGCCGTGGTTGGCGGGGCCAGTCTGGCCGGCGGCCGCGGCACGGCGTTGGGCGCGCTCCTGGGAGCGCTCATCATCCAGGTCATCAACAACGGCATCATCATTCTCAACATCGACCAGAATTACAGCCAGATCATCATCGGCACGGTGATTGTGCTGGCGGTGCTGTTGGACCGGATCAACAACGGATTTCGGGAAAGACGCCTGACCCGCGCCGCGCGACCCTGAAAATCAGACCGCACCAACGACCATGAGCCTTTATCGAATCATCGCCAGAAGCACGCTGATCGCGTCGGCAATATTATTGGTTGCCGGCTGCGACCAGAAAAAAGACGAAGCTGCTCCGCAAAGTTCAGGCGGGACTTCAAAAAAAACGGAATACACCTTCGCCTTGGTCGCCAAGAGCCAGTCCAATCCGGTTTTTCAGGCGGCACGGGTCGGGGCCGAATATGCCGCCGCGGAGGTCGGGAAGAAACTTGGCGTAAAAATCAAAATCCTTTGGCGCACACCCAATGAGGATGATGCGCAAAAGCAGGTCGAGAACATTGAACAACTGGTTTTGCAGGGCGTGGACGGCATCGGTGTCAGTTGCAGCGAGGCCGGGACCCTGACGCCGGCAATCAACCAAGCGGTGGATCAGGGCGTGGCGGTGATGTGTTTCGACAGCGACGCGCCCGCGAGCAAGCGCTTTTGCTATCACGGAACCGATGACATTGAATGCGGCCATATCATCATGCGGGAACTCGCGGCGGTGTTGGGTCCGGGCAAGCACGTGGTCGCCATCCCCGGCGGCAACCAGAACGCCCGCAACATTCAGAACCGGATCAAAGGCGCATTGGACGAAGCCACGAATTATCCCGACATCTCGATTCGCGGTGTTTATTATAGCAAAGAAGTGCCCCAGGATGCGGCTGCGAAAATTGAAGAAGTGCAGACGGCCAATCCGGACATAGACGGCTGGGCCATGATCGGCTCGTGGAGCCTGTTTACGGACGCCCTCCTGAAGTGGGAACCAGGCAAGGTCAAAATTGTGGCGATGGATGCGTTGCCGGCCGAGCTTCCTTATCTGACCAGGGGCGTGGTCCAAAAACTCTACGCACAACAGACGTACCGCTGGGGCGTGCGCTCGGTGGAGTTGCTGGCCGACAAAGTCATCCTCGGGAGAAATCCCGCGAACGTGATGGACTATTCGGAATTGCCTCCGGTGACGAAGGACGACGTCCAGCAATACGAACAAAACTGGAAGAAATGGCTGCGCGAATAAAAATCCAATCCATTTTACTGCTACTGCAAATGCTCACCGGCGTCGTTTTTGACATCAAAGAATTTGCCGTGCATGACGGGCCTGGTCTGCGGGTTACCGTATTCCTGAAAGGCTGCCCAATGCGCTGTTCGTGGTGCCACAATCCGGAAGGCCAGTCGCCGGAACCGCAGAGGCTTCGAGGAACCGCCGGCGAGCGTCTGGCGGGAGTGACCTTTAGTTCGCAGGCGTTGGCCGACCGCCTCAACAGTCTGGCCGCCCTGCTGCGCATCGGCGAGGGCGGCGTGACTTTTTCGGGTGGCGAACCACTGGCCCAGGCGGACTTCATCGCGGAGGTGATTGAACGGCTCGATGGGCTCCACGTCCTGCTGGATACCTCAGGTTACGCCGAGGAGAACAGCTTCCGCAAGGTCGCCGCCAAATCACAGCTGGTTTACTTCGATTTGAAGCTGATTGATCCGGTCGCGCATTGGGCCCATATCGGTGTGGGCAATCAACCGATCCTGCGGAATCTCCGTGTTCTGACTGACCTGGGCGTTCCCTTTGTTATTCGCGTGCCGTTAATTCCCGGAGTAACCGATACCGAGACAAATTTATCCGCGATTGCCCGAACGATCACGGGCATGCCGGGCTTGCAGAGAGTCGATTTGCTCCCTTACAACCGCGCCGCCGGCGCCAAATACGCCGCCTGCGGCATGGTTTTCCGGCCAACGTTCGCTGAGGGCCTGGAGCCAAAGGTCAACTTGTCCTGTTTCAAATCTGCCGGTCTGAAAGCGAGGATCGTATGAACCACCTACTTGGCGCGACAACCTCCCATCCCACATTCAAATGTCCGGCCACAGCTATGGCCCAGGTGGATTCAAGTCATCCAGGAGCTCGAAACAAGTTTGCATTGGAACCGCGGTTGGTGGCAATGAAGCGAGCTTTGCGGGAGGGGTATTACCGCCAATTTCGCACGTTGCCGGAGGTGGATTTGGTCACCGAATGCGAGGCCGAACAGCTCTCTTGGCCGCGACGCGAGGCGCGTTTGATTCGCCGCCTGTGCGAGGCCCAGGCAGTTGTCATCCGTCCGGAGGAGAGAATCGTCTTCACGCGGACGACCGGCGGAATTCCGCCCGTGTACAGCGAATCCCGGCAGCAGGCGCTGACCGCAGGCCGCCAGTTGCATGAATTGGGACCGATCAGCAACATTTGCGCAGATTGGGGAATGGTTCTGTCGCAAGGCCTGTTGGGCCGGCGCAAAGTTGCGCTAGCAACCCGCGAAAAACGAAAACAAGAGCCGCAAGCAGTCGAATTTCTGGATTGCGCCATCGAAACGATTGATGCGGCGCTGGGCCTGGCCTGGCGTTATGCCGAATGGGCCTCTCGAAATCACCGCCACGAAGTTGCCAAAATCCTCTATCGCGTGCCGGCGCAACCCGCGGTCACCTTCCATGAAGCGCTGCAAGCCTTGCGTCTTTGCCATGCCGTTCTGTGGCTGGGCGGACACTATCACTGCGGGCTCGGACGATTTGACCAGTACCTGTGGCCGTATCTTAAGAGGGACTTGGATTTGGGCCGGATAGATATACACGGCGCCGAACAACTGCTGGCGGAATTCTTCCTGTCTTTGAACAAGGACAGTGATTTGTATCCGGGCATCCAACAAGGCGACAATGGACAATCGCTCATGCTCGGCGGGTTTACGCGCGACGGCTCCAGCGGGGTGAACGAACTGACCTTCCTGGCGCTCAGAGTGGCGCGCGGCGTGGGGATGATTGATCCCAAGATCAATCTACGGGTCACGAAAGATACGAGCCTGGACCTGTTGGAACTGGCGGCGGAATTGACTCATATTGGCCTGGGATTTCCGCAATATTCCAACGACGACGTGGTTATACCGGGGTTGGTCGCGCATGGGTATGAGTTGGAGGACGCCCGAGATTATTCCGTGGCGGCCTGCTGGGAATTTGTAATCCCCGGCCGCGGCATGGAGGTTGTCAACCTCGGCGCGGTTTCGATGCCGGCGGCCGTTGACTCAGCCATCCGCTCCGGACTGGCTGCCGGAGATTCCTTTGATAAAATATTGGCCAGCGTCGGCAGCAACCTTTACTCACAGGCCGCAAAACTGGCGGAGCGTTCCGCCCGCCTGCTCCTGCCGCCGGCTCCCTACTACAGCGTGTTAATGAGCGGCTGCCTGGAGCACGGCTGTGACCTGTCACAGGGGCTCAAATATAATAACTTCGGCATTCACGGCGCCTGTTCATCCAACGCTGCGGACGCATTGGCGGGAGTGAAGACGTTCGTGTTTGAAGAGTGCAGCGTATCTCCCCAACGCCTGTTGGATGCGCTGAATACAAACTTCGACCAGGATGAAGCGCTCCGGAGGAAGCTCTTCGAGGACGGGCCGAAAGTTGGCAATGACGATGCGCGTGCTGATACCATGCTGGTCAAGTTATTTGACCTTTTTGCCGACGCTTGCGAATCGATCCCAAGCCATGGCCGGGGCGGGATTTTCCGGCCCGGGAGCGGATCCGCGATGTTTTACGTCTGGCTGGCGCAAGGCCATGAAGCGATGACCGAGCCGGTGGTTGGCGCCACCGCGGATGGCCGAAAGAGCGGCGGCTATTTTAGCTCCAGCCTGGCCCCTGCGCCCGGCGTGCGGGTACGCGGACCATTCAGCGTCCTGAAGAGCTACAGCAAGATCAACTATCACCGCATCTGCAATGGCGGGCCCCTGACGTTGGAAGTGTCGGACACTGTTTTCCGAAATCCGGAAGCCGTTCACCAAGTGGCCTTGCTCATTCGTCTTTTTGCCGCCGTGGGCTGCCAGCAGCTTCAGATCAACACACTCAACGTCGAGTCCCTCAAGGACGCCCAGATGCATCCGGAACGGCACAAGAATCTGGTGGTGCGGGTCTGGGGCTGGAGCGGTTATTTCTGTGAACTCGATGAGGCCTACCAGAATCAAATCATCGGGCGCCACATTTACGGGGCGTCCTCATCCAGTCCGGCGTAATCCGCCAAATTGCAGTTTGACCGGCACCAGTTTATGTGGAAAACCGCTTTGATTTTGCTTTCAACCTTGGCGCCGGCATTCCTTCCGGCTCAAGGCGCCAATGTCCGTGCGCTGACGCCGGTTCCGATTCAGCAAGTGGTCATTGACGATGAATTCTGGTCCCCAAAATTCAAGACCTGGCGGGAGGTCACCATTCCGGATTGTTGGACCAAATTCGAAAATGATCGCGGCGGAGCAATCAACAATTTCGATCGCGTTCACGACGGCAAGACCGGCGACCACGCCGGTCCAGAGTGGTATGACGGGTTGATTTATGAAATGATCCGTGGCTCGGCCGATTTTCTTGTTGCCCATCCTGATCCTCAACTCAAGCGGCGCGTGGAAGGCTACATTGAACGCATCGCCGTTGCGGCCGACCACGATCCGAAAGGCTATATCGAAACATGGACGCAATTGATGGCGCCGGAGCACCGCTGGGGACTTGACGGTGGGAACGATGTTCAGCAGCACGAACTTTATAATGCGGGCGCGTTGATTGACGCCGGCATCCACTGGTATCGCGCCACGGGCGAGACAAATCTGTTAAAAGTGGCGGTGCGGATGGCCAACGACATGTGTGATTTGATGGGGCCGCCCCCGAAGGTTAACCAAGTGCCGGGCCATTCGCTGGCTGAAGAAGCTTTGGCGAACCTGTATCTGCTTTTTAAGGAACAGCCGCATCTGAAGGAAGAAATGCAGATGCCGGTGGATGAACAAGATTATCTCCGGCTGGCTGAATTTTGGATAGAAAACCGCGGGAATCATGACGGGCGCCCGCTGAATTGGGGCAGTTATGCCCAGGACGATGCGCCGGTATTGAAACGGCAGGCCATGGAAGGGCACGCCGTCCGCGACACGTTGCTGTGTGCGGGGTTGGCGGCCGTTGGCACTGCTGCCGACCGGGACGATTATCTCACCGCCGGCCAGCGCCTTTGGAACAGCATGGCCGAACGCAAGATGTATCTCACCGGCGGTCTGGGCAGCGTGGGAAGTTACGAAGGCTTTGGGCCTGACTACGCTTTGCCGAATCGAACGGCCTACACCGAAACTTGCGCGGCGGTCGGCGCCGGATTTTTTGATTTCAACATGGGGCTGACTTTCGCCGACGCCCGATACGCCGATGCATTGGAACGGGAGCTGTTCAACGGAGCGCTCGTGGGTGTCAGCCTGAAGGGCGACGGTTATTTTTACGACAATCCGCTCGAAGCCGGCCCTCAGCATCAGCGGTGGTCGTGGCATCCGTGCCCTTGTTGCCCGCCGATGTTCCTCAAGCTCATGGGCGCCTTGCCCGGCTGCATTTACGCGCAGGCTGCCGAGGCGATCTATGTCAATCAGTTCATCGGCAGCCGGGCGACGATCATGCTCGCTGGTTCCAAAGTGGGCCTTCAGCAGACCACGCGTTATCCGTGGGACGGACTGGTGGAGATTTCGGTGAAGCCGCAGAAATCACAGCGCTTTGATTTCTACATTCGCATTCCGGCCTGGTGTCAGGATACTCCTTCAACCAATGACCTCTATCAAGTCGTCGGCCGTCCGGCGCGCGGCGGGGCGAAGATAACCGTCAACGGCAAATCCGTTCAGAAACTGGAAATGATTCGCGGCTATGCGCGCTTGCATCGCGAGTGGAAGGCAGGCGACACTGTTGCAATCAAATTCGACATGCCCATCCGGCAAATTCAGGCGAACTCGCAGCTGGAGGCGGACCAAGGCCTGGTTGCATTGATGCGCGGTCCGATCGTCTATTGCACGGAGTCGGTGGACAACCCTGCCGGCCTGACGCATTTGGTGGTCTTGCCGAAAGCTTCGTTCAAGGCCGAATTCGAACCGGATTTGCTGGGCGGAGTCATGCTCTTGCAGGGCCAAGTCCTGGCTTGCAACGCCGGCAAATACGGAAAGACACTGGTGCCGGCCCAACTGTTGGCGGTGCCATATTATGCCAATGCCAACCGCGAGCCATCCGCGATGCGCGTTTGGCTCGCCGCCGGTCCTGACAAGGCGACTCCGGCCACGCTTGCCAGTCGCAGCCGGGCTTCTGCCTCGCATTGTTGGCGGGACGATTCTATCGAGGCGATCCATGACGGCATTGTTCCAGCCAAATCCAGCGACACCAGCCAGGCGCGGCTTTCCTGGTGGGACCACAAAGGGTCCGCCGAGTGGGTGCAACTGGATTTTCCGCTGGCTACGGCAGTTTCCAAAGTGCGCGTATTCTGGTTTGCCGACCGGCCGGCAAATGGCGGTTGCGACGTGCCGCAGAGCTGGTCACTCCTCTACCAGGACGGGGAAACTTGGAAACCTGTGGAGAACGCAAGCGATTATGGAGTCAAAACAGATCAATTTAACGACGTTCATTTCGATTCTGTCAAAACGACGGCGCTGCGTCTTGAAGTGGAGTCAAAACCAGGCTGGTCTGGCGGCATTTGTGAATGGGAGATTGAGTAAGCATGAATGTTTTTTTCATGTCTCGTCAAACAAGGAAACGGCCTAAACTCAACCGGGTGTATTGAATGAATAATCAAACCTCCTTAACAAGCAAGACAGCAGTCCTGGCAGGAATTCTAAGCGTCCTCACGGCGCCAAGCCAGGCGCAAAATGCTGGAATCACAGTGCGTGCGGATCAAGTGCTCCACACAAATTCTCCCTTTCTGACCGGCGCGTGTATTGAGGATGTGAATCATGAGATTTATGGCGGCATCGACAGTCAGATGATTTTTGGCGAGAGCTTCGCAGAGCCCGCGGCGCAACTGCCTTTGAAGGGATTCAAGGCTTACGATGGACGCTGGATGCTGGCGGATGACGGCAGTATTCAGGGCGCCGGCAGCGATGGTTCGAAAATCGTTTGGGACGGTCCTCCCTTGTCCCAAGGCGAGGTCAGTGTGGGA
>JBEKZM010000062.1:0-37629 GCA_049509875.1 Verrucomicrobiota bacterium
TCTTGGACGTCGATCCCCTCCGTGCTCTGCAAGCCGTCCGGCGGATTGGCCTGGAGCCCATACGCGTCAATCCTGTTGTCAATGAACAATCCACTGACACCGTTGGCGGTGTAATCCCAATCGGCAGCTTCCCATTGATAGTTGCCCGGGGCAAACGTGTCAAAGCTGAAGCTGGTGCTGTAGCCACCGCCCAGTATGCCGGCAAAGCTTATGCTGACCGTATAGTAGGTGTTCGGCTGCAACCCGGGAGCGCTGACGTGGTAATCGGTCGAAGTGCCGGTGATGACGAGGTTGCTTACGGTGACTCCGTTCAATACCACCACGATGCTGCTGACGTTGATCCCGCCGCCCGACATTGCGTTAAAACTCAACGCGTTGGTTTGCTGGAACGCCGACAGGCCGTTCGGGTAGATTCCGGTGGCGGTTGGCGCCGTTGTGTTCGCCGGAATCAAGGCATAGTAGCCCACATTGTAATCCCCATTGTCCACCGTCACCCTCAACGTGTTGGTGGAGCCGTTGGCAGTCCACGCGATATAATTGCCATTCGCATCGACCAACGGAGCCCAGGCAAAAGTATGCCAACCATCGCTGGCAGGGACGGTAAATGTGCCCAGGTTTGTGGTGGTTTGATTAACGGTGCCCCATCCGCGGGTTACCAATGAAAGTGCGGCCGCATTCACCGTGACACCGCTGCTATTCGGATTGGCCGACCTCATCCAGATGTTGTACGTGCCAGCCGGATACGTCCGGGTGTAATTCGCCCAATTGCCACCATCATTGAATCCAATATCCATCTGCGGGTCGCCCGAGGCGGCAAATGCCGACAGGAGCGAGTCACCAGACGGATTTTCAAATTCAAGTCCTCCGAGGTTCAGGCCAAAGGCACCCTGCCCGACGCCCGTAATCGGACGGTACCCATACCCGGAGTGCCCATCGTCTTTTTCATCAATCCCCTCGGTGGCGCCAAATCCGGCATAAGCATTCGTTTGCGGATTATCAAAAAACTGTCCGGCCACCAGGGTGGTGGGGTCGGTATAGTCGTAGTCGGCCGCCTGGAAGGTGTACGAGTTCGGGTTAAAAGTGTCAAATTTGTTTATGGAGACACTGTTGCTATAACTATCGCTCACCGAAACCGTCACGGTATGGTACCCATTCGCGAGGATGGGGCAGACGACGGTCAGCAAATCCGGAGTGCCAGTCACGCTATACCCGGAGACCACGCCGCCATCAATGTTCACCACGATGTTGTTCGCGGAAACGCCAACGGAAGAAACGACGTTGAAGGTGATCTCATTCGTGTATTGGAATGGCCGTGATCCATCCGGCTGAAAATTGCTCACAAAAGGAATGAACTTCTGAGTGGTGTTGGCGGGAACCAGGATGTAGAAATGTTGGTTGGCATTGGCGCTGTCGTATTGGTAACGCAGCGTGATGGCCGAACCGTCCGCCGTAAAGCGGGCCAAATTGCCGCCCTCGTCGTAAACCGGCCGCCAAATGAAACCCTGCCAGGCGCCGGAGTTCACCATGGAATAACTGCCAATTTTTGAGGTCCCCTGATTCGCCGTTCCCTGACCGCTGGTCACCAGATAGAAGCTCCCGCAATCTGCTTCCGTGCCCGTAATGCCATCACTGGCGGCACGGACGTATATATTGTAGGTGCCCGCCGGATAATTCCGCGTATAATTTGCCCAGGCACCACCGCTGGGATTCACATCTTCGTCAACATAGGGTTCTCCCGTGGCCGGGTTGGTGTTTTCAACCAGGGAACCGGTGCCGATCGAGTAATAGCCCAATCGGGGAGTATCACTGCAGGCCTCGGTGTGCAGCCCAATACGATTATCATCCGCACTCCCGGAGTATGCAGGTCCATTAAAATCGACGCCCAATATGCCGTTCTGGTTTGCGTAAAGATCGATCTCTGCCGGATTATTGTAGATGAAGCCACAATTGAAGTAGCTGCCGCCATTATAGTCCCAATCCAAGGCTTCCACGGAGTAATAGTTGGGATTGATGGTGTCAAAATTTATATTGGTGACCCCGGGAATGCCATTGGCATCGGTGAGTTGAATGTAGGCTCCATATACGGTGTTGGAACTCAGGGCGAAGCGGACGGTCAAATTCGTGGCCGGGCCGGAAACAGTCAATCCGCTGGCGGAGCTCAAGGATTGGATGGCGGTCTGGCCCGCCAGGTTGGTGCTGGACAAGAAGACGGTAACGTTGGCCGGGATCACCCCCAAGGTGGATAAAACAGTAAACGCAAATTGGTTTGTCATTTGAAACTGGTACGTGCCGTCGGGAAAATGGCTGCCGACGGAAGCATCGGACACAACAACGTTGGTATTTGCCGGTATAAGCATCACGTAATTCTCGTTCAAATTCCCGCCATCCACCTTGAGTTGCAGCGTGCCGACCGTGCCATCGGATGTCAACGTGACCAGACTTCCGCTGGTACTATCCAACAGCGGCACCCAAACCCAGTTTTGCCAGCCGCCGGTGCCCGGCACCCCAAATACGGCATCACTGCTGCTGAGGACCGCCGTGCTGGAGCCTTCCACCCACAAGGAGGCGCTGTCGCTGCCGCTTCCGTTCGCATTGGCTGCGCGCAGGTACACGTTGTAAACCCCCACCGGATAAGCGCGCGTGTAATCGCCCCAATCGCCGGTGGTGGTCCAGCCCACGTCATAATCCTGCGCGCCGGCGTATGAATGCCGCGGCAGATCGCCCGTATCTTCGGTCGCCAGGCCGGACGTTGGCGTATTCGTGTCGCCATTGTTGGGACGATAATTGCTGTTGCCGCCCGAGCTATGCTGGCAGTCAACCCCGTAGGTAGCGCCCAAATTGAGATATTCGTCAACCGTGGGATCGCTGTAGTACTTCCCGCTGGCTCCGCCGGCGCCGGTGTAGTTATAATCTTCCGCCTCAAAGGTGAAGGCTGGAGCCACCGTGTCAAACTTGAGGGTGGTGGTGGATGTGCCGTTGGCGTCTGTGGCGTTAATGGTCGCGCTATAGAGCCCGTTGGTCACCAACGGGGCGCTCACAAAATAGCTGGTGGAGGAGCCAGACGTTGTCAACCCGTTGCCGAGCGAAAAGTTTTTCACAATCGGCGATCCGATCAGCGTCGAACCGGTCAATTGCACCGTCACGGCAGTGACTCCCGCTGCCGAACTGGCGGTAAACGAGAGATAATTGGTGGCTTCGAGTTGATACTTGCCATCCGGATAGACGTTGCTGACGGTCGGCTGCGCGAATGCGGCGCCCCCATACAACATGGCGGCGGCTAGGCCCGCCAATCTGAAACCGACTAAGGTGGCTGTTTTTTTCATTTTTGATGTGAGTTGTGTGTTGAGTAGTCTGTGTTCAGGGAAATTACAGGTCCACATTAGGCCCTTCGAAAAAAGGTTTCCATCCCCGAAAGCGGGGAGGCTTTGCCCGGACGGGCTAAACCGCGTTGAGCCGCTTTTTCCGGGCAGTTTGGCTCACTGCCAGCCCCCGATTTTGGGGATGTCGTTTTCGCTCCCGATGCGTGTATCTTTGCCAGCAAAAGAATTATATGAATCGCCCCCTCTCCACCTTTCTGGCACTGCTAGGCGCCTGCCGCCTGGCCAGTGCCGCCGCCACCAACACGGACGCTTATTTCGTCCAGGATTTTGGCGCGCACGCCGACGGCAAGACCGATGATACCGGAGCCTTTCAAAAAGCGCTGGACACCGCCGGCCAAGCCGGTGGCGGAGTGGTTTATGCGCCGCGCGGAACATATTTCTTTGCCGGCCATTTTCAAGTGCCACGCGGAGTAACGCTTAAAGGTGTCTGGGAATCGGTCCCCGCACACGTTGGCCTGCGGAACGCCGCCGGCGACAAGCCGACGGACGATGGCACGACCTTTTTGGTCACGGAAAATGAAGGCAAAGAGGAGGGCGAGCCGTTCATCACCTTGAATGACAATACCACCCTCAAGGGAGTGGTACTGTATTACCCCCGCCAGCATGCCACGGCCGAACCCACCCCTTATCCATGGGCCATCGCCATGCGCGGCAAAAATCCCGCGGTCCTGGCCGTGGAGCTGCTCAATCCCTACAACGGCATTGACGCCAGGCGCAACGAACGCCATCTGATTCGCGACGTGCAGGGCCAGCCGTTGCGGCGCGGAATCTTCGTGGATGCCATCTACGACATTGGCCGCATTGAGGACGTCCACTTCAATCCCTGGTGGAGCATGCAGCCGGATCTGTCGCGCTGGCAGCAGGAACATGGCGAGGCGTTTATTTTTGGCCGCAGCGACTGGCAGTATGTCTTCAACACCTTCTGCTTCAACTACCACAAAGGCTATGTGTTTATCCAATCAAAGACGGGCGCCTGCAACGGAAATTTTCTCGGCATCGGCGCCGACGACTGCAACACCGCCGTGGACGTCGAGAATTCCGCGCCGTTCGGACTGCTCATTTCCAACGGCGAGTTCACCTCGTTCCACGGCGCCGACCCGACGATGGTGCGCGTCGAGAAAGGCCATGCCGGCACCGTGCGCTTCGTGAATTGCGCCTTCTGGGGGCCGTGCCGGCAGATCGCCCATATTGACGGACGCGGCACGGTCGGCTTCAGCGACTGCACATTCGTGCAATGGGATGGCAAACGGGAGGGCTGCAGCGCCATCGAAGCGGAAGGCGGCGCGCTGCTGGTGCGCGGCTGCGAATTCAAGGAGGACAAGCCGCAGATTGAGGTAGGAGAAGCGGTCCGGCAGGCGGTTATTTCGGACAACATCTTTGCGAACAAACCCCAAATCATCAATCGCAGCAAAGCGGCCCCCGTCCCCGCCGGTGATCATCCCTGAGAGCCTAGCTGAACATTAAAGGGGCCCGTTTTTGAGTGAAGCGTCTCACCGGTCAGGCCCGAATCGGAAGAAGCCGTGTCGGTCAAATCGGTGATTAATTCAAGCTGAGCTGCCAGGACCTTGGCGCGCGCGAAAGCGGTGTCGCGCTTTGCTTGCCACCGCAGTTCATGACACCTTGTTAAACCGCGACACACCCGACCATCCACTCAGCGTCTTGGACTGCGCCGGAGCGCAGCGGCGACGGCGCTTTCGTTTGCGAAGGACGGCCACGAATCGTCGAGAGCTTTGCCGGTTCGAAAGCGGCGCTGCGCTTCCCGCCGCAGTCCAAAATATCCAACTGCGGCTGTTGCTGGCAATGGGCCGTTCTGCTTTGCCCGTCAGCGGGCAACGGAGTCGTGGCCGGCTGCGCCGGTCCCCCACTGGCTGGGCTGGGGTCCCATGACAAAATCAAGCGTGCCGCCATTCTTGACTTCCGCATAGGGCAGGAACGGCGTCCGCAGATTTCTGCCGTTGATGCGAACGGACTGGACGTAGATGTTTTGGTCCGAAATATTTTGCGCGGTCATCGTGAAAGTTTTCCCGTTCGACAGATGCATCACGGCCTTGGAAAGTTGCGGGGCGCCGACCACGTAATAATCGCTGGCCGGACAGACCGGATAGAAGCCCATGCACGTGAACAAATACCAGGCCGACATCTGGCCGCAGTCATCGTTGCCACACAATGAATTGGGGCCGCTGCCGTACTGGGTGGATACCACCTGGTGCAAGCGCTCGGCCGCCTTCCACGGGGCGCCGGCGCAACTATAGAGATAAATGACGTGGTGGCTGGGCTCGTTCCCGTGCCAATATTCACCGATGCAGCCCCGGAGATCGTCCGCCGACATATCCTTCTTAAACGCCTCCGATTGCGTGGCGTTGAAAACCGAATCCAGCTTCTCGATGAACTTCTCCTTGCCGCCCATCAAGGCGATCAGGCCGGGAATGTCCTGCGGGGCGAACCACGAATATTGCGAGCTGGTGGCCTCGGTCACGTCCTGCAGGTCCTTGCCGTCGGCATCTTTGCCGCCGCCGAAAAGATGGGGATCGAAATTGGGGCGCCAGCTGCCGTTGGAATCCTTGGAGCGCATCCAGCCGATGGACGGGTCGTAAACGTTTTTAAAATTGGCGGACCGCTTCATGAAATAATTATAATCGTTCGTCTTGCCAAGCGCCTTGGCCATCTGCGCAACGCACCAGTCGTCATAGGCGTATTCGAGCGTCTTGGACATGGATTCATCCTCCTGATCGAACGGGACCCAACCCAGTTGGCGATAGGTGGCCAGTCCGTCGTAGTCGGGATTCATCGCGGTCGTTTTGATGGCGTCATAGGCGCGCTGCGCGTCAAAGCCCTTTACGCCCTTCAGGTAGCCGTCCACGATTACCGGGACGGCATGGTAGCCGATCATGCACCAAGTTTCGCCAGCCTGCAGTTCCCACATGGGCAGCAAGTGATCCGCGCTTTGGCTATAGTGGGCCAGGAGCGTATTGATCATGTCCGAGTCGCGCTTTTCCCGGATCAACGCCAGCAGCGGGTGTTCAGCGCGGAACGTGTCCCACAACGAAAACACGGTGTATTCGGTGGATCTCGGGTCCCGATGAATGTTCTCGTCACAACCGCGATAGTCGCCGTTCACATCCTGGTACAGGTTGGGCACCAGCAGCGCATGATAGAGGGACGTGTAAAAAGTGGCTTTCTGTTCCTCGGTGCCATCCACCTGGAATGTCGCCATTTCCTTGTCCCACCGGGCTTTGGTGGCCTCCTTGAGCCGGTCAAAATCCCAGTCGGGTATTTCCGAATCGAGGTTCTGGAGCGCATTGACGGTGCTGACGGCGGAAACGGCGACCTTCACGAGGATGACTTCGTTGGCGCGAGTCTTGAACTTGGCGAGGAACTGAAGATTGGTGCCCACGGCCTCGTTGCGGCTGCGAAAACGGTAATTGACGTAGCTTTTGTAATTGACCGGCTTGCCGCTGCTGATGATCTGGCCTTCGTCAAAGGGACGGGAATAGCGCGCGGCAAAATAAAGATAGCGCTCGTGGGCCCAGCCGTTCACCAGATGAAAGCCCGTCACCGTGGAGCCGTCTTCAACGCGCAACCGGGAGGCGGCCACGCGCCAGCGCCCGCCGTCGATCACGTGATTGAGGTCCGTAAGGATGGACGCCTCATCGCTGGCCGGAAAGGTGAAGCGGAGAAAGCCGGCGCGCTCACCGGCTGCAAGTTCCACTTTCACTCCGGGCTTCCGGAGCTTGACGGAGTAATACCCGGCGGACGCCTCTTCGTCCGAGTGCGAAAAGGCCGACTGATATCCGCGCTCGGGATGGTCCTTGGAGCCGGCCACAAAGGCCGGCTCGCCGACCTGCGGCACGAACAGGAAATCGCCAAGATCCGGACAACCGGTGCCGCTGAGATGCGTCAGGCTAAAACCCTGAATCGTGGGATCGGTATATTCGTAGCCCGAATCCGTGTCCCAGTTGGTGGTATCCGTGTCGGGACTGAACTGGACCATGCCAAAGGGGGCCGACGGCCCGGGGAAAGTATTGCCCTCGCCCTGCGCGCCGACGAACGGACGGATGTAGTCCGACACGCGGGCCTGGGCGGTGATGGCGTCGGCGAACGCGACGCCGAGCGCCAGAAAAATACCGAAGAGTTTATTTTTCATGTTTTGTTGGGAAATTGTCATCGAATGATTCTGGGAACCTAGCAGACGAAGCTATGCATGGAAAGCCTTCAATGGAGCGCCCAAGGACACCGGGACGGCGTCCAGATTACGTGGCCGCAGGTTTATCCTTCGACAGTTCCTGCTGGACGGCGGCCTTCCATTCGCTGTTGAGTTCAGGCAGCGTTTTACCGGTGAGTTCCGGCCACAGCGCATCGGTATATTTGCCCTGCCGGCAGGCGGCATTGACCTTTTGAATCAAGGTCTGATTCGGGTCATAATGTTCCACCACGTAGTTCAGGAAATTGGCGCTGATCCGGTACATCCCGTCGTAGTTGAGGTTCACATGCCTGCGGGTCTTCAACCACACGATGTCCGCGCCGTGCGTCTGGGGTTCAAACTTGAAAAAACGAATGTAATCGGGAATGCCCTCGGTCAGCCAGCCCGGGGCTGGATTATGCTCGCGCCAGCCCCCACCGTACTGCTGCGCGACGTGGACCGACTCATGAATAATGGAGCCGACGGCTTCACGGCCGATTTCGCCGTCCAGCCAGGTGGAATTGACCACGATACGCCTGCCGGCGGTGAAGGCGACGCCGCTTCCCGGCCGCAGCGTCACGCTGAATTTCTTCGGGGCCTCGAAGCCGTCGCTGGGCGTCATGGCGACAATCCTGGGATACCATTCGACCAGAGCGGGCGCCAATTTTTGCTCCGCCCAGTCCTTGAGTTCGGGAGCCCGGGAGCTGTCAATGCTAATGGTGGCGTAGCCATCGGCCGTAGGCACGACGAGGGCGGAGGAAACGGCCGGCACAACCGGTTCCACTGGCGCACCGGTTTCGACCACATCGATTTCACTGTAAAATGTGTTCCCAAAATTATCGTTGGTTTCGGTGGGCAACAGGTCAAACAAAAGGTAGCGGCATTTGCCGACGCTGCCGGCGGTGTCTGAAACGCTGACACCGTATTGGCCCCCGTCAACGCCGCTGCCGCGGGTATCAACGCTGGCAAGCAGCTTCCATCCGGATTTTTCGAGGTCGGCCCCCGCGCCGGGCGCGGCATTGAATCCGGCGAACGCTTCATCGCCCCGATAGAGCTTATAAACCTGGGGACCGCGGCTCGCGGGATGCCAGGAATACGTGTTGATCTGTTTGATATCGCAGGCGCGGCCCAGATCAACTTCCAGGCGCCCGCCTGCGGAACCGGCACGGAAGAAGAAATTCGCGCCGGGATCGTCGGCCTCGTCGGGCACTTGCCCGTCATGCAGCCGGCCAGTGCCGCCGCTGTTGACGTCGGCCTGGCCGGTTAAAACAATAAAATTGGCGCCCGTGGCCGCGTCGTTTCGCGACGGCGGAGGGACGTTGGTAAACAAGAACGCGGAAGTGGCGGAATCGCCTGCATTGTGACCGACCGTAACAAGGGTGCTGGCAGCCAAAGTATTGGCGGTGAGCAATAGGGCCGAAAGGGCGGCCCGCAGCTCGCAGCATTTTGCGGGCGGCAACCAACACACGAAGGTGTTCATTGTCCTAAATTCATGGTTCGGCCGTTTTTGTCAACAGGCTTCGGCGCGCGGGTTTTTCGCTTTCGGAGGCGAATTTGTAGGTGCCAGAACCCACCGCAAAATCGGCCCAGCCGTTTTCCTGCTGGAGAAGCTTCACGCCTGCCGCCTGGCTGGCCGGCTGGCCGCTTTCCGTAACGCCAGCCGCGTCGGTGGCGGGAATGCGCACGGTGGCGGTGGTATTAGCCGGCACCACGACCGTCAGCTCCAGATGGTTGCCTTTGAGTTTCCAGGCCGTGGCGATGGTCCCATGGATGGAATCGAAACTGGTTTTGGCCCACGTCAAACCGTCGTGGATCACTGGCTGGATCAGTATCTGCTTGAAGCCGGGGCTGGCCGGGCGAATGCCGCCGACGCCGCCAAACAGGTACTCGCCGCAGGAGCCGAGCGAATAGTGATTAAACGAGTTCATGCCCGGATCTTGAAATCCCTTTTCGGGAGTCCAGCCATCCCACCGCTCCCAAATCGTGGTGGCGCCGTGCTTCACCGAGAACAACCAGGAGGGAAAGGTGTCCTGAAGCAACAACTGATAGGCGGTGTCCTCCGCGCCGGCTTCCGTCAATACCGGCAGCAAGTAACTGACGCCGACAAACCCGGTGGACAAATGGCCGCCCTTGGCCTGGATATCCGCCTGCAAATACCGCGCCGCTTTGGGCCGAAAATCTTCGGGCAGGAGGCCGAATTTCAGGGCCATGGCGTAGTCGCATTGGGTGTTCCCATGTATGCGACCGTCCGCGGAAAGATAGCGCTGGTCAAACGCCGCCTTGATGTCCGAGAAAAGCCGGTCGTATTTGTCGGCGTCCTCCGTGCGGCCCAGCGCGCGATAGGACTTTGCTACCAAGTGGGTGGAATAGGCGAAAAAGGCGGTGCCGATCAAATCCTTGGGAGTGTCCGCCCCGATGGAGAGCCAGTCGCCATAATCGTTGCCGCGGTCCCGGTCACGGATCAGATTGTCGCTATGCCGCTGCAGATAATCTACCCAGCGGGTCATGGCCGGGAGATGCCGCTCCAGAATCCGCTTGTCGCCATAGACTTCATAAATGGTCCAGGGACAAATCACGCCCGCGTCGCCCCAGGCGGGAACGCCGTTGACGCCCATGGTATTGGGACTGACGTCGCTGAAAGATCCGCTGGGCGTCTGGCCATCATCGACATCTACGAGCCATTTGGTGAAGAAGGAGGCCACGTCGGAATTGTAAGTGGCGGTGCGGACGAACACTTCGGCGTCGCCCATCCACCCCAGCCGCTCATCACGCTGGGGACAGTCGGTGGGCACGCTGATGTAGTTGCCACGCTGCCCCCACTGAATGTTGGATTGAAGCTGGTTGATGCGCGGATCGGAACAGCTGAAGGTGCCGGTCCGGGGATTGTCTGAACCAATGACAATGCCGGTGACGGCGCTGCCCCTGGGTTTGCCCGTCAAACCGGTGATTTCGACATAGCGAAAACCATGGAAGGTAAAGCGCGGCTGCCAGACCTCGGTTCCCCCGCCGCGGCAAATGTATTCGTCCACGGAAGGCGCGCCGCGCAGGTTTTTGGTATAAAGAGTGCCGTCCGGACTCAGCATTTCGGCGTGGCGCAGGGTGACCTTGGTGCCGGCCTCGGCGGCGACCTTCAGCCGGACGAAGCCCACCATGTTTTGGCCCAGATCGTAAACCCAGTGGCCGGGCCGGGGCTCGGTGACGGTTTTGGGCTTCAGTTCGCAAATCTCGCGCACCGGCTCCATAACTTGCGACTCCAGCGCGCGGCCCGATTCTTCGCGAGCGCCGACCGGCTGCCATTGGTTTTCGCCCAAGCCCGGTTCATCCCAACCTTTGACTTCCTGCCGCGCATCATAATCTTCCCCAAGCATGAAATCGGAGGCAAGGACCGGGCTGTCGTGCCACTTCCAGCTTGGATCACTCACGATGGTTTCCACGTGCCCATCCACGCCGGTAATTTCAAGCTGGGCCAGGAAGGCGGGGGTTTTTCCAAAATACTGGTAGCCGCCATTGCCGATGTGCCCGCTGAACCAACCGTTGGCCAGCAGGGCGCCGAGGGCATTATTGCCCCCCTTTAGCAGCGAGGTGACATCATAGACCTGATAGCGCACGCGCTTGCGATAGTCGGTCCAGTCGGGGGCCAGCAGGTGGTCGCCAACGCGCCGGCCGTTGAGGTGAACTTCATACAGCCCGAGGGCGGTCACATAGAGTCTGGCGCGCTGGATGGGCGACTTCAGCTCGAAGGTTTTCCGCAGATAAGGCACTGGCGCCGGTCCCGGCAATTCCAGCGTCTGGTTTTCGGGCACTTCTTTTTTGAATGGCTGTCCGCCGTACTCGTAATCAACCCGCAACACCTTGGCGAGGTGGTCTGCCGGATCAACCCCCAAGTTTCGGTTGTTGACCTCGATTTGCAGGCGATTCTGTGCGACTTTCCCGGTCAACACAGCGGTCACATCGGCCGTCCCACCGCCTGAAATCGCGCCGTAGGTTGCGTGCCGGATGGTCAGCGCAACGCTTGAATTCTCCGGGACGACCGGGGCGATCCATTGGGCGGTCCAATCGGCCGGATCCAGCAGGCCCATCTCCCACCGGGCAACGTCGCTTGCGGCGCCCGCCCCGCCGTCGCGATCCCAAGCCAGCACCTTCCAGAAACACTCTTCGCGCGAAACCAGCGGCTTGCCCGCGTATTCAATCTGCGTTGTTTCGTCGGAAGCCACCTTGCCGCTGTCCCACAGATCGGCGGCGCCGGCGCTGAGCCGGTCGGGAGAGGAGGCAACCAGGATCTGGTAGGCCGTCTGTTTTTCGCCTCTTTGGCCGGACGCCAAGACCCAGCTCAACCGCGGACTGGCGGCATCGATACCGAGCGGGGCGGCCAGATATTCGCACCGCAAATTCTGGACGGTGATCTCGGCTGAACCGGCGCCAGCCAGGAGGAGGCCCAGCAGGGTCAGCAAACATTTTGATTGGTATTTCTTCATTTTTTAATTCGTTTGATCCTGATGACGGTGAAATCAATGTTGCGTTTTGCGCACCGGGAGTCAATTCCCGACCAGACGGTAAAATTTTTCCGGACCATCGGTGATGGAATTCGTCAGGGCGACGACACCCTGCGCGGCAATAAAATTAGTCTCCGTGAACCAGGCGGGGGACAGCAGGTTGGTATTGCTTTGCAATTGATAGCGGTGACCAGGAACCAGGCCAGCCGTACTCATAATAAAAGCGCCGGCCCCGCCAGCGGAGGCGCTACCATTCAGGGACGGCGGCGGCAGGGGGCTGGCGATGCCATAGGCGGCGACCTCCGAATAGCCCACACTGCCGTTCTGCTGGCTGGCGGAGAAGTTCCATTGCAGATACTGCACCCCGGCCAAATTCGTGACGGCCAGCGAGGTCCACGTGCCCCCGGTGCCGTCCTTGGTGGGATAAGGAGACGGATTATAGGCCACGGTCGCCAGACTATGAAAATTGGTGCCGTCACGGGAA
Source organism: Verrucomicrobiota bacterium (assembly GCA_049509875.1). Lineage (GTDB taxonomy): Bacteria > Verrucomicrobiota > Verrucomicrobiia > Limisphaerales > UBA11358 > UBA11358. The sequence goes on from JBEKZM010000062.1 coordinate 12,538, forward strand.
TAAGTGACACCGTAGTTGGCGTCTTCACGCCCATCGTCCTGCCAGGCGGTGAAGGTGCTCAAGTTTGTGATGGCATAGCCGACGCCGTTGGCGCCTGGCCCGAGGTAGAAGGTGATTGCGCCGCCGCTAATTTCGCAACTCCGGTTCGTGGTCAGCGGCGCCCCGATCAATCCGTCGTTGAGGGAGGCGGCCGGGAGATGGTTTTCCGGGCCGAAGAGGAGCGAATTGGCCGTGACCGTCGTGGATTGGTTGGTCAGCAAATCACCGGCAAACAATGCTGGAAAACTGCCACCGGCATAGACCGAATCCGATTCTGTCACGGCGGGCGGCGGGGGCGGGACCGGAAGGGCGGACGACCAGAAGTACTGGCCGGAGCCGACCGCGAAGATGGCGCAGTTGTTCGAGGTGCCAAGATAAGTCACGCCCGGCGACGTGGCGGCGGGAAGCCCACTTTCGGTAATGGCGCCGGCGTTGGTGGTGGGCACCCAAACCTGGGCGATGGTATTCGGCGGAATCTCAACCTCGAGGTTGAAGACATTGCCGACGTTCGTCCACGCCGTGGAAATCGGTCCCCGGACAGAATCATAGCTGGCGTTGGCCCAGCTTAAACCGGTGCCGGGAACGGGCTGGAGGAGCAGGGTTTTGTATCCGGGACTGGCGGCGTTGATGCCCGCAACGGCGCCGTAGAGGTATTGGCCGACCGAGCCAAAGGCGTAATGGTTGAACGAATTCATGGTCACGCTCTCGAAACCGGCGCCGGGCGTCCAACCATCCCATCGCTCCCACATCGTCGTGGCGCCCAAGGTCACTTGGTACAGCCAGGACGGATAGGTTTGCTGGAGGAGGATTTGATAAGCCAGATCATCCCGCCCGGCGAGATGCAGCGCTGGCAGCAAACGCGGCGTGCCGATGAAGCCGGTGGCCAGATGGTCGTCAAACTGGGCGATGGAATTTGCGAATTGTTGCGCCGCCTGGGAACGCAGGCTGGCGGGCACCAGATTCAACGTGAAGGCCAGGCTGTAACCGGCCTGGCTGCTGCCGTCGGTAAAGGCGCCGTTGGTGTTGAAGAAACCAGCGAAGGCCGAGGCAATGTTGGTGCGGAGCGTGGCATAAGCGGCGGCATCCGCGCTGTCGCCGACGGCGGCGGCCATCTCGGACATGGCCTGCGCAAAATAGGCATAAAAGGCGGTATCGATGACGATCTCGGAGGCGCCGCCGCCGAGGTTCAACCAGTCCCCAAAGTCGCCGGGCAGGCTGGAGATGGTGTAATTGGACGCGTGGGCGGCCAGAAACTGTGCGTAGTTTTGAAACGAGGGGTAGTGATCCACGATCACATTGGTGTCGCCATAGGCGCGATACAGGTTGTAGGTGCAAATCCAGGCGGCGTCGCCCCAGGCGGCCGCGCCACTGCCAGCGCCCAGATCAGGGGCCACATTCGCAAAAGAACCGTCGGAATGCTGGGCATCCTGGCAAAGGGTGATGAGGTGCCGATGGAAAAAGGATTGAATGTCAAAATTGTACAAGGCGGTTGGCACGAAAAACTCCGTATCACCGGTCCAGCCCATGCGCTCATCGCGCTGCGGACAGTCCGTGGGCACCTCAAAATAATTGCCTTTCTGGCCCCAGATGAGGTTGCTGTAAAGCTGGTTCACGAGCGGGCTGGAGCACGCAAAGGTCCCCGTCCGGGTGATATCCGAATGCACCACGACGCCGGCCACCGAATTCAGCGTGGGCGGCACCGTGAGGCCCCGGACTTCGACGTAACGGAAGCCATGGAAGGTAAAGCGCGGCTGGTACACCACGGTGCCGTTGGTGCCGAAAATGTAGAAGTCGGTGGCGGTGGCTCCGCGCAGGTTGGCCGTGTACACGGTGCCGTCGGGATTGAGCATTTCTCCATGCCGGACCGTGATCCGATCGCCCACGTTACCGCTGATGTTGAGCTGCGCCCAGCCGACCATGTTCTGGCCCAGGTCAAAGGTGTAACAGCCGGGACTCGGCACGGTGAGGCGGGTGGCCGCCAGGGTTTCGAAACAGCGCGAAGGTTCCGTGACGGCGGCCTGGACCTGGAGCCCGCCATTGCCCGGAAACACGCTCGACTCGCCATAGAATGCCTGGACAATGGCCAGCGTCTGTCCCGTTCCGCCGATGTTGACGGTGGCGTTTTCCGGAAACGAGAGCGTCTGGCTGGTGCCGCCCAGGGTGAAAGTGATCTGCAGAGTTTTAACAATGTTCAAGGCCGGATCGCCGCCCATCGTCGTGTTGTTGGCGACGATGTTCAGGTGATTGTTGGTCACCAGCGAAGTAAGCAGAGCGGTCACATTCGTGTAATGCTGAGCCGCGGCGCTCAAGCCCGTCGCCACCGGCGACCAGGCGCTGTCATTGAAATTGGTCGTATCCCACCCCGGCAGCTCCAGGCGCGCATCGTATTCCGAGCCGATCAACAAATCTCCCCACTGAATGGGGCCGTAATTTGCCTTCCAGGAATTGTCGCTGGCCACGGTTTGGGTGCTGCCATCGGAGAACTGAATGACCAGTTGCGCGAGGAAACGCGGTGTCCCGCCATAATTGAGCCGCGTTCCCTTGAACGCGAGAACACTGGCGTACCAGCCGTCGCCCAGGATGGCGCCGATCGTGTTCAGGCCCGGCTGCACCAGGCCAGTCACATCGTACGTCTGGTAAAAAACGCGCTTGGTAAACTCGCTCCAGCCCGGAGTCAGAACGTCGTTGCCGACCGTCTGGCCATTGACGTGCAATTCATAAGTGCCCAGGGCTGTGACATAAACGGTCGCGCGCGTGACCGTCTTGCTCACCGTGAAGTTCTTGCGCAAATAGGGCGCGGGAACCCGGGCAATATCATTGAGCGCCGGAGTTCCCCACGCCGTGCCGCCGCTTGAGGGAACGGCCCAGGCCGAGTCGTTGTAATTGGTCTGCGTCCAGCCCGCCGTGGGCCACTGGGCGGCTTTCCAGGTGGCATCGACAGGGATATTCGAGACGGCGCCGGAAGCAAACTGCACGACCAACTGGCCGATGACGCTGGCCGGCTCCTGGGCATCGCTGCTGGTGGCGTCGAGCGCCAGCTCGTTGGTACCCGGGTGCAACCAGGGTGTTACATTGACGCGGGCGGTGGCTTCCCAGCGCAGGGCGGAAGCGGTCATCTCCTGCCCATTCACATAGACGTTGCAGGCATTATCGGCGTAGAGGGCCACCACGGCGTTGGTGAAGGTTGGTGCTGATGGCAGGACCACCTGCTTGCGCAACGCGGAGTTGTAGGTGCCAAATTTCGCCGTTTGTCCGGAATAACTGATCCAGTTTAAACCGATGGTATTGAACAGGGCGTTGTTCGTCGCCTGCTGCGGCGTGAGGTTATAGGTCGCGTCATAGCCCAACCATTGGGCTGTCCAATCGGTTGACGCCAGCAGGCCCATGGACCATTGGGCTGGCGTGCTCCAAGCGGACAGGTTGCCGTGGCCGTCCTTCGTCTGCACCTGCCAATAGACCTGCTTTCCCGCCGTCAGGGGCTGGCCCCCATACACGATGTCGGTGTCGGCGCTGGCCACAACTCCACTGTCCCACAAATCGGACGCCCCGGGGGACGAGCCGACCTGGATTTCATAAGCGGTTTGCGTTTCGCCGCGGTAGTTCGTCCCGGTGCCGCCGCTTTGCAACTGCCAGGAAAGCCGCGGCGCTACGTCATCGATGCCCAGCGGGTTCACGCGGGCATCGCAACGCAAGTTCATCGGCTGCAAAGGCTGCGCCGCCAGCAAACAAGGCGCCAAAGGCAGCAGAAAAAAGGCGGCCATGGCCATTCGGGCGGACTGGTTTACGATGTTCATCAAAAGGGCTTGCAAATCATTATCGTTTCAACCGCGGATGCGCCAGGAGTTCGAGACAATAAAATCTGCAAATACGAATGGAACATCAGTCAGACGAAGGCAGTCAGATTCTACCACGGGCCGTATCCCAAGCCAACGGGCACAAAATAATCAATATCGCCCGCGCCCTGACCGCCGATGCCGATGGTTGCCACCGGGTCGGTAAACCGGCCCTGCCAGACAAATCGGTACCAAGTCACGCTGCCATCTTCACCCAGGAAGTTGCCTCCGATCGGCACGTTTTGGCTGTTGCGGTGTACCCCGCTGGGCGCGCTGTGTGAGCCGACCGTTTGTATCCAAGAGCCGTCGGGTGGGGTTTGCAGGCGATCCACCATCATGGGTGCCCTCCGATAGGGCCCGCCCATTTTGGGACGCTGCGTCATCCAGCCGGCCACGCCATTATAATTATAAGAATTGTAGTTTCCAATCGGAGACCCTCCCCCGGCCGCATCCCGGCCGGGCAGGAGATTGTAGCCAATCAGGTTCGTCTGGTAGCCGGCCTGATATTGTTCGACCAACCGGTGAAACTCATCCGTGGGACAATAAAGCACGTCATTATTTGCGCGATTCTCGCCGATCTGGTTGTTCTTGTATAGATAAGTCGGATAGAAGCCCGTGTTAAAGGCATAGGGTATCCAAGCGAAGTCGTAGGCACCATTCCCAGCCGTGTCGCCGGCGACGCCCCTGGTAAGGTCCATGAAACGGTTGTTATTATCGCCCACGTACATCGTGATCGCCACCCCCCACTGCTTGAGGTTGCTGGCACACTCGGCCTTGTAAGCCGCCTGTTTTGCCTTGGACAGAGCGGGCAGCAGCAGCGCCGCCAGGATGGCGATGATGGCTATGACCACCAGGAGTTCGATCAGCGTGAACGCCGGTTGCCGCCCGGCATGTCGCGCCTCACGCTCCCAGTTTGCCTTGGTACTATTCACGTTACGAGATGCTCTCTTGCTTCGATTTTAAAGGCCCGGGGACACCAGTCCCCGGGCCAGCCACACCTTTACCAACTTACGGAGTCGTCCGCAACAGGAAGAAGCCAGCCGGCTGCGAAGGATTGATGGGAATGGAGTTCGACAAGGCGCCCGTCGCGTCAAGCGTTCCCGTCGCGCTCACGGTCCAGTTTGTGAGCGGCGTCAACAGGTTGGTTGAGGTCAACCAAGCGTAAGCACTGTTCGGCACGCCGCCGGTGCCCGTCAGAACCAGTTTGCCGCCCGAAACCCTGGGCTTCCCAAGGGTGGGCACAATCGGCGCCACGGTCAGTTGCACATTATCGAAATCCGCCTGAATCGTGGCTGCGGGTGCAACTGACAGCTCGATGGTCAGATCCCCACTGACCGTAGGCCCGGTGGTGTAGGTGACCGTGTAGTCCTGCCAGGTGTTCTGCGTGGCAGGCAGCCCGCCGCCGGTGGCCAAAACCGTGCCGGTGTCGTCGCTGCCATTGATGAGCGAGATGATTCCAGGCGAGTTAATGCGATCTGCCCGGGATCCGATCGCCACCGTCAGCGTATAGGTCGTGTACGCCTGCAATGCGCCCACATCCTGATAGATGCCACCCGTGGTACCCGTGGAGAATATATTGACGTAGCAAAACTGGTTTCCGGCCGCCGGCGGGGCCAGCGGGTCATGGACTGTGAAGTCAACACCCCCCGCATGCTCTGTGCCGATATCCCCGATCGAGGCCTCATTAAACGTTGTCCAGTAGGTGGGGACGGTAGCCACCGTTCCACCCTCCGGAGCGACATTCAGCTCAAAGCTCGGATTTTGAACGGTGCCGGACGGAGGCGTCACCGGCGGAGCGGCCGCCGGCGAGCCGAAGACGCTGATTTCACTGTAGCCGGAATAGCCGTTGGGCACGCCCGGAGGTTCAGTGAAATCAACATAAATGGCGTACACATTGCTCGCGAGCACGCCGACCGCAGGCGTCATTGTCGTGCGGATGACGGATTCACCGGAGAAGGTGGGGCTGATAGCCACCGCCTTGAGGGGAACGTACGCCGTGGGGTTGGCGACGGTAGAGTAGGATATGGTGTAGAATTGCGAGTTCCGGCCGTTGTCATTCCATCCGCCGGCAATCTGGATATTGGTGATATTATAGCCATTGGTATTGGATCCGAGCGAGTAGATGACATACTGACCCGCATCGGGTCCGCCGGTGGCAAAGGCCGGGTGGCTGCCGTTAAAGGCGAAAACCCCATAGTTGCCGTCGGTCAGAACCGGGAGGCCGCCCGCGCTGTTGGGGAAGTTCACGTCGGGATCGTTGAAATTGCCCGTGCCATAACCGATGGCGGGGGGATCCTGCAGGTAAATCAAACTGTTGGTCAAATCCGCCGTGCTCCAAGTCGGGCCAAAGGTGTTGGGGGTGCTCTCATCCGAAGTCTGGTAGGCAAATTCGGTGATGATATTATTGACTGGCGCCGGGTCCTGGTCAACGATCACGGAACAGCCGCGGCTTGAGGTGGAGCCCGACGGATTTGAACCCACCAGACTATAACCGCCATTGGTGGCGGCATCCCCAAGCTGAAGATTGTTCAGGGTCAGCGTCGAGGTCACGATTCCGTCATTGGTGACATTGACCACCACTCCGGTGATGATATTGGTGCCATTCTTCTTCCACTGGAGGCTGGTGGTGTTGGTGAAGCTGGCCGTCATGATCAACTGGCTGCCCACCACGTCTTCAGCCGTGAGCGGTGCAATGTCAGCGGTTAAAATCGGCACGACACCCAGGGAAGCCTTGCCGTTGATGGTGATTTCAGAATAACCTTCCCAGTCATTCTTGGGCTGCAAGTTAAAATTAAACTGCACAGCATATACATTGTGCGCCAGCGCTCCGGAAACCGGAACGATCGTTGTGCGGGTGGCGCTCGGACCGCCGTCTGAGAACGGTGGGTTGTAATCAAAGGTTCCGATGCTGTTGAAGACCGCGGGTTCTGCCACGGTGGAATATAAGACCTGATATTCCTGCTCATTGCGCCCATCGTCGGTCCAGCCACCGTAAACCGCGATATTGGTGAGGTCGTAGCCATTGGCGGGACCCGCCGGCAGATAGTAGGTCATTGATTGACCGGCATCCACATTCACCCAGCCCAAGGAAACCATGCCGGGCAGGCCATTGATGAGTTCGCCGTCAACCAAAACCGACGGGTCGGAAGCGAGCCCGGTTTGTAACGTAAAATTGCCCGGCCCGGCCGTGGAAGTTCCAGGGTTGCCCGAGCCGTTGTCTGGAGACTGGAAAATCAAGTCGAGGTTGGTGGCAATGGTCCAAGGAGGATAGAAACCCGAAGGGCCGGCTTGACCGGCATATTCCAGGATGGTGTTGCCCATGATGGTCGGTTCCCCCACCGCCAGCGGCGCCGCCATGCTATACGAAGGAGCCGCAGCACCATTGGTCGCATTGAGGCCCACCAACCGATAGGTGCCGGAGCTGTTGGTCTGCACATTATTCAGAGTCAGGGTAGAAGTCGTCACGCCGCTATTGTTCACATTGACCACCCCGGTGCTGATGTTGTTGGTCGCGGTCGCGGTGATCTGCTGCCACTGCAGGGTGGCCGGCGGAAAATTGCTGTAAGCCGCCGTAAAGACAATCTGGTCGCCGACGACGGTCTGGGCGTTAATTGGCAGGGTGTTCTGGATCAGGTAAGGCGACGGCGGCGGCGGCGGCGCGGTGCTGTTTTTGCCCTGAATAATGATTTCCGAGTAACCCTGATAGGCGTTGTTGAAATCGGATGCATATTGAGGAGAGGCAAAGTCAAACTTGATATTGGCCACACTTTTTGCCAGCGGACTGCCGTCGCTCTTGGAGACAGCCACCCGGGCTGCGACCGCGGCGCCGTTCGTGTAGGGACAGTAGCAAACGGTGGTGATGGGGATGTAGGTGGTGGGCGCCGATACGGTGGAATAAGAAAGGATGTAATATTGACCAGAACGCTGGTCATTCCCCCACCCGCTGTAAGCTATAATGTTGGTCACGTCTGTTCCGTACACTGCATTGGGGAGCGTATAGACGAGCTCGGTGCCTCCGTTGGCGCCGCAGGTGACAAAAGTGCCGGTATCGCCGGAAGTCCCGACGGTACCGTCGGTCAAAACAGAGAGGCCGCCTTCATCGCTTTCGGTATCATAATTGCCATTGGTGCCGCTGGGGAGCAACCCAGCAATCAAGTCGGGCGTTTCCGCGATCCAAGTGGGCGTAAACGGGTTGGGGCCAGCCTGGTTTGAAGTGGTTATGGAAATCACAGGCGAGAGCACGGTCGTCGCCGGGACTCCTTCCACGGTGATGGCGCCGTAACCCACAAAACCATTTTCGGAGTTCGGAGCGTTCAGGATAAACTCGACGGCGTCAACATTCGAGGCGACCACGCCGCCCAACGCGTCATGGATCCACGTCTGGTTGGCGATCGCCGTGCCGCCGGGAGTCGACGGGTTGTAATCCACGTTGGTCAAAAAGAGGAAACTCCCGGGGCTGACCGTGGTGGAATACAAAACGGTAAACGACTGCGCGTCCCGGCCATTGTCGGCCCACCCGCCGTCCACCGTGATGTTGGTGAGGTTATAGCCGTGGGCGGAAGCCGGCAGCGTATAAATGAGCAACGAACCGGGCTCCGGACCGGAATTATTGTTGTTGCCGCCCGTCACGTAGTTGAGGCAGGTGGTGTTGTGTCCAATTGCATCGTCCGCGTTGCCGGTGATGATGTAAATCGAGAGGCTGCCGCCGGCGGTCAGGCTGAGCACATCCCGGTTGGTGTCCTCCACTCCGAAATCGCCAATCGCCACGGTGGGCGCCATCCCGGCAATCAGGCTGTCCGCAGCCGGGGTCCACGAGGGAGTGAAGGGGTAAGACCCAGCGCTGCCCTGCTCGGTGGTGGTCGTGACGGTCAGTTGCGCCGAGGCGGAGCCGGCGAGAAGCAGCGCCGCCAGGCACGCCAAGCCCGCCGTGAAGTTTCGTGGAATGAGCTTTGTTTTCTTCATATTGATCTTGCAGGGTTGAGTCATTGGGTTCGTAGTTGGGTTTCGGAGTCGTTATGGGTTGGGAATCGGCATCCGCAGTGAACTGGCAATGGGACACATGTTGACTTTTTGGCTTTTTGGGTGAACACCACAGCAACATGAGCTGTCTGCTCCATGCTGGCTTGCGTTCTCTTTGTAATGGATGAATTTACCGCACCCGCGCGAGACTGCATATCCCCAAACACGGTTAAACGACTATCACCAAAATGGGTGAGGTCAATTCCCTGAGAGGCGATAGAATTCCCGGGGGCTGGCGGCGGGAAGATCCGTAATTATCCGTATTCATCTGTAATTCTAATATCGAACAGGCAAGTGTGGCCCCTTGGCTCTGCTCAACGTGTCTTACTTTGACGGACGAAAGCCTTTACCGTTTCTGAGGCGGCGTCTTGGAAGCCATGTAACGGATCACCGCCTCGGTACGCGAACTGACGTGAAGTTTGCTGAATACGTGCTTGAGGTGGCTGCACACCGTATCGACGCTCAATTCGAGTTTTTCGGCGATGGTTTTGTTGGGATAACCTTGCGAAAGCAGGAGCAGTATCTGCTCTTCCCGAGCGGTCAGGTGCATGGATTCGTCCTGGATCTTCGTCTTCTGGCGGAACGATTCAATGACCCGGCGGGCGATCTGGCTGGTCATGGGCGCCCCACCCCCCAGGACATCCAGCAACGCGATGCGCAGATCCGCCGGTTTGGTCCGTTTCAGCAAATAACCGTCGGCTCCCGCTTCGAGCGCGAGGAAAACCAATTCCTGGTCGTCCATGGCCGTGAGGATGACGATCTGCGTCTGCGGGAGCAACACTTTGAGCCGCGCCGTGCACTCGATCCCGGACATGCGCGGCAGAAAGATGTCCATGAGCACCGCGTCCGGCCGCTCGGGCGGCAGGATCCGCAGCGCCTCCTCCCCGGTCGCGCAGGCACAATTGCAGATGAAGTCGGGAAAGGAATTGATGAGCGTGGTCCAGCTTTCGCGAACTTTTGGCTGATCTTCCACCAAGGCCACTTTGAGCGGGCGCTTGGATCCGGATTCGGCGGCACCGCTACCTTTGGCCGGCTTTGCGGCCGGGGCCCCGGCTTGGGTCATCGGTTTGTTTGGGTTCATTTGATGGCGCGCTTGTTTTATCAGCCGGCGGGGAAATCGGCGAGGAAAATGGTTTCGCGTCCCAAATCCAAGCCCGCAGGCCCGTCGGCGGCCGCTTCAAAGGCACACTAAATTCCACCCGGCAACCCCTGCCCGGCTCGCTGGTGACCAGACAACTGCCGCCGAGCTCGTTCATTCGCTGCCGCATGTTGGTCATGCCATGGCGCCCAGGCCGAACGGTCAATGGGTCAAACCCCTTGCCATTGTCCTGCACAACCACGACCAGCCACTGGCCCAGCCACTGAATCTGGAGATGCAATTCGGTGGCTTCCGAGTATTTCACCGCGTTGTTGAGGGTTTCCTTGATGGCCATGAACAGGCTGCGCCGGAGCGGCAGATTGAAAACCGTCGGCGTCGTTTCGGAGGCCACATCAAAAAGACACTGAATTTTCGTCGGTTTGAGAAATTCCTGGGCATAATTGCAGACATGGGCGGCAAAATCCCGCAGGGTGTCGCGCTGCGGGTTCACCGCCCATAGAATTTCATCCATGGTGGCCAGCAGTTTGCGCGCTTCCTCGCAGAGTTGAATCAATTGCTGCCGGGCTTGGGAGCCTGCGGGCAACTGGCACTGCGCCACTTCGCCGTGCAACACGAGCTGGGTCATCCGCGAACCAATGTCGTCGTGGATCTCCCGGGCCATGCGGCTGCGTTCCTGGTGCAACAGCCAGCGTTCCTTTCGATGTAGCGCCGCCTGGGCCATCAGCCGCAAGCTGAGCAGGATTGCCAGACCGCACACGACCAGCAACGTAATTTGAAACCAGCCGGTCTGCCAAAACACCAGATGGAGCGGCTGCAACGTTGGCATGCCGACGACATTTACCGGCCAGGGCATCCAAGGACTGACACCCAAGGGAGCCTCGATGGTCGCCGCCGGCCAGTCGGCCGCCGGCCGGGCTTTTGTCTGCCACCGCTTGGCCGAGTTCGGAACGACGCGCCAGGTCTTATCCGATTTGATCTTGATTAGGCGCCCATCGGTCAACTTCACCTGCAAGCCAAAGCTGACCCCCGCCTCGTGGGCGGAATTAAAAGCCCGGATCGCCAGCACATGTTTCCCGGTCACATGTTTCCAGGTCGTCAATAGTGGCGTCAGGTCAAAGACAAACAACTCGCGCCAGTCCACGCCCCGGCCCAGCTCGCGCCCGTCCAAGTAAAGCGTGAATTCGTCATCCGCTGTCATCACCAGCCGGGCATTCGTCACCGAACTGAACTCCGGAACTTCAAGGGTGTGCCAGAATTGACACGTCTGGCTGTCGGAGGTGTTGCTGGCCCAAATCCAGGGTCCCATCGAGTTCGTCAGGGTGGCAAACGGTTCCAATGTTCTTGGAGCCGGTTCGTTGGTGCGGCCCGAATCGGCGCCGCGCGCCAGGGCGGTCAGGAAAACGGAAAACAACAACAAAATGGCCGGGATGGCCCCGGGCCGCCACGGCCGCCAGCGTGATGTTTTCGGATGAAATTCCAGGTGGTGCAATCGATTTGTAATATCGCGGTTTCGGGGAAATGACAATGCGTTAATTTGCTGAATCATCCGGCATTCGGCCATTGAAGGTCCGGGGGTTTTGCCCTATGCTGGGTCCATGGGCAAAGCTAAAAATCCGGCGACCGGCGAAGGTTTTCTCGGCGAGATAATGGTTCATAAAATCACCCGCGCCGTCGGCGTGGTGGACAGCGTCGCCGAGGCGCGCGATGGCTGGCCGCCGCAGATCGCCTTAAAACTGCCGGACGGCTCCTTGAAAAAAGGCCGCCTCAGCGATTTCCGTGACGCCAGCGCCAAAGAACGGGCCGCCATCACGCCCGCCTGAGGTGGAATCGGGTTGCAGGCCGATGCGTATTTGTGTTTTCACTTATTGGCAGGCAATGAAGTATCGCTCTCCCGTGGCAGCGGAGTTCTACTTTTGATGCTTGAACTCGGCGGCATCCACTCGCGCGCGATTTGACTGGTAGCCACGCGGGACTTCAGCGTGTGGAGCAGGTTGCACATGCCGGATTCGGTGCGCGACAGAAACAAAAACTCCGGTGAAAGAAATTTGTTTTTTAATAACGTCTTGGCGAGTTCATTCAAACCCGCCATGAATTTTGCGTCGGCGAGGTTGATCGTCGCGGGAGCTTGGTGCAACGGGTGGTAGAGATCGTAAAAACGCCTGATCCCATTCATACAGCGCCGGACACGCGGCTCATTTGGAGAGATTTTCGGACCGAATACAGTGCGGATCATCTCCGCATGGAGCTCAGCGTTGTGAACCCATTCGCGCAACCAGAATTGCGCATAACAGCGGATGACTTGCGGCTTCAAATATTTCACGCAGCCGAAATCCACGAGGCCGATGCTGCCATCGGGATTGAACAGGTAGTTGCCCGGATGTGGATCGGCATGCAGCGCCTGCATGCGGAAAAGCTGGAAGAAGAATAGATGCGTAAGACCAACGCCGATTTTGTCGCGCACCTCCTGCGAGGGATTGGTCTTGAGAAATTCCTGCAAACGCAGGCCGCGCACGCGCGACATGGTGAGCACCTGTTCGCAACTGAACTCGGGGTGAACTTTGGGCACGCGCATGAAGGTCAAAGGGGCAAGGTGTTCCTCGAAGAATTGGAGGTTGCACGCTTCGTGCAAGTAATCGGTTTCCTCGAGCATGCCCCGCTCGGCTTCGCGCACCACTGAGGCTTGCAAGTGCCCGGTGAGGCGCGCCGCGAAACCGGCCGTCCGCAGCATTTTGAAATCGCTTTCGATGGCTTGGCGGATGGCCGGGTATTGAATTTTGACGGCGACTTCTTCACCCCGCTTCGTCACGGCCCAGTGAACCTGCCCCAAAGACGCGGCCGCGAACGGCTCCGGTTCAAAGGAGTGGAAAGCTTCTTCCGGATACTTGCCCAAGGCACTTTTGAATTGAGCCCGCATCAAGGTCGTATGCATCGGCGGAGCCTGCATTTGCAATCCGGCCAGCTCCTCCACTACGTCGGCATCAAAAATATGCGTCTGCATGCTCAGCGCCTGGCCGACTTTCATCAACGGGCCGCGCAAGTCCTGAAGGCCCTCCCGGATTTGTTTTGCGCTCTTGCGGCGAAGGGCCCGCCACCGTTCGCTGTTTTGCTGGTCGTCTAAAAAGGGGCGCTGGAACTGATAGCCAAGATAACTGCCGGCGATGCCCGCGCCCAGTTGCGCCAGGCGTGCGGCACGGCCGAGGGGTTTGCGCCGGGCGTTCACCAGTCCCACGCCCCTCTCTTAAGTACATGCGTGGCAAGTTTGAGAGAGCGGTCCAGAAGAGCGAGCGTCTTCTGCTTGCCGCGGGACGGGTCATGGAGCCAGTGCATCACCATGCCGATATAGAAAAGCCCGACCGCATATGCGCCTAAATCGCCAAGGCGGGGGATCTCCTCCTTTTCCTCCGCTCGCGCCAAGATTTCACGAAGAAAACGCAGATATTTCACGCGTAACTCCTGCGCCTCCAAGCTGAGCGGACTCAGTTTGGAATGGGGTTGCAGCGAACGAAAAAACACCGCGCCAATGAAATCCTCGTATGGGGCGATGTCTTCCAATTGCCGGTGGATGATGGCGAAAAGTTTTTCCGGCAGGGGCGCCCGCTGCAGCTGCGTCTGTTTGCCAAACCATTCAATCAAATGATGGGTTTCTTTTTGGAAGAAGAACAGGGCCAGGTCTTCCTTGGTTTTGAAGTAATTGAAGAGCGTTCCTTCGGCAATTCCGGCCTTTCGGGAAATCTGTTTGGTGGTGGTCCCGTCCAATCCGTTTTCCCGGAACAAGGCCAGCGCCGCCGCCAGAATCTTCTCCTTCGTCTGTTCTTTATTGCGGTCCCGCTTCCCGGCGGGTTTGGCGGTTGTTTTTTCCTTTTCGCGTGCTTGTTTCATCAATTATGAGTGCGCTCATATATTTGCACGAGGCAACCTCGCTGTCAAACTAAAATGAGCATACTCATATTTTTTGGGCGAAGCGCCCCCAAGAGTCGCTTCCGGGGTTGATTCATGAATCGGTTCGCATTCGGGTCCGGAGTGGCCTGCAACTGATTGCCTCACCACAAGAGTGGGCACGGACCACAGCGGCGGAGGGCCGCGCGCACTCCCAGACGCTCGCGCGCGGGCGGAGGCCGTTGACCTTGGCGGATATTTGTGGGTCGCGGAGGATTCCGCCACCCTGGGCGCAGCAATGGTCGCTGCTTGCAAGCTTTGCGCCTTTTTGTGGTCAATCATCACCTTAATCGGTGATTTACGGGAAACGGCCGTTGACCCTACCATGCAAACAACAAAAACCACGGTCGCTTTTATTATCAAACCTATGAGACATTTCCGCCGCCTGCTGGCCATGGCACTCCTGTCCGTTGCGCCCGGGATTAACGCCGCCCCGCCTGATGCGCTCGAATCCGGCTTCCACCATCCGCCGGACTCGGCCAAGCCGCAGACCTGGTGGCATTGGATGAACGGCAACATTACCCCGGAAGGCCTCACCGCCGACCTCGAGGCCATGAAGCAGATCGGCCTGGGCGGCGCGACGATCGTGAACGTAGACTGCGGCATTCCCCACGGGAACGCGCCGTTCATGAGCCCCGCGTGGCGCGACGACTTCAAGTTTGCCGCCCAGGAGGCGAATCGGCTGGGCCTGGAGCTGTGCGTGGAGAATTGCGCGGGCTGGTCGAGCAGCGGCGGACCGTGGAACACGCCGACCAATGCCATGCAATGCCTCACCTCCAGTGAGACCAGCATTCGCGGTCCCGCCGTGTTCAATGCCGTCCTGGCCCAACCGCCGGTGACGCTCGGTTTTTATCGCGAGATCGCCGTGCTGGCCTTCCCGGCGGCGCCCGCCGCGCCGGAGGCGGCTGCGAACAACCCAGCCGGGCCGGGAAAAGTCGAAATCACGCGGGCCGTCTATGAAGCCAAGGACGGCGGCGGCTCGGCCGAGGTCACGGCCAAAATCCTGGACCTGCTCAAGGCGGGCAAGAAGACCGTGGCCGCCAACAACGAAAATCTGGGCGGCGACCCGGCCTCCGGTTCGGTGAAACAACTGCGCCTTGAGTTGACGCTCGACGGGAAGCCCGAAACATTGACGGCGGATGAAAATGACACGCTGATTCTTCCGTCCAATGCCGCCGAACTGGCGGCCGCCCGCTCGCACAAGAAGACTTCGGTGGATCGCACTTTCGTCCACCCGGAACCCGCCCTGGACTCCGCCGCCGACACGGCCATCCCGCGCGACCGCATTCTGGACCTGACCCCCAGGGTCGGGGCCGACGGACGGCTGCTGTGGGAAGTGCCGCCGGGCGACTGGGTCATTTTGCGGTTTGGCTACACGCCCACGGGCGTGAACAACCATCCCGCCCCCAAGGAAGGCGAAGGCCTGGAGTGCGACAAATTCAGCCAGGCGGCGCTGGACGCCCACTGGAACGGCTTCATGCAAAAGGTGCTCAATGACCTTGGCCCGCTCGCGGGCAAATCGCTCAACTGTTCGCTCATCGACAGCTATGAAGTGGGCGACCAGGACTGGACGGGCAACTTCCGCCAGGAATTTGAAAAGCGCCGCGGCTATGATCCCCTGAAATTCCTGCCCACCTTCAACCACCGCATCGTGGATAGTCCGGCCGTCACGGAGCGTTTCCTCTGGGACATGCGCCGCACGATCGCCGATCTCTTTGCTGAAAATTACTACGGCCATTTTGCCGAGCTCTGCCACCAGCACGGCTTGCGCAACGCGGTGGAGCCCTACACCGGACCCTTTGAGTCACTGCAATGCGGCGCGACCGCCGATCTGGTCATGGGCGAATTCTGGGCGGGCAGCCAGGGCAATCCCTCGGTCAAGCTCGCGGCCTCCGTCGCGCACATTTACGGGAAGACCGTCGTCGGCGCAGAATCCTTCACCGCCGGCGGCGGGGATGGCCGCTGGCAAAACGATCCATACTCGCTCAAAACGCTCGGCGACCTGATGTATTGCCAGGGCCTTAATCGCTACGTCTTTCACCGCTATGCCATGCAGCCCTGGACCAACCGCTGGCCGGGCATGACCATGGGCGAATTCGGCTTTCACTTCGAGCGCACCATCACCTGGTGGCAGCAAGGCAAGGCCTGGATCGACTACATTTCGCATTGCCAGTTTCTCCTGCAACAGGGCCGCACCGTGGCCGACGCCGCCTATTTCACCGGCGAGAGCGCCCCGGTGGAAATGCGCGCGGGCAATCCCGCCCTGCCCGCCGGGTATGATTACGATGCCGTGAACGCCGACGTGCTGCTCCACGGCGCCAAAGTGAAGAGCGGCCGCATCACGCTGCCCGGCGGCGCCAGCTATGCCGTGCTCATTCTGCCGCCCAGTGATCCCGAAGTGACGCCGGCGGTGCTGCGCCGCCTGCGCGAATTGGTGCGCGCCGGCGCCACGGTCGTCGGCCAGCGCCCGCAACACTCGCCCAGCCTGGCGGATTTTCCCCGCTGCGATGCGCAGGTGAAAGAGCTGGCCGATGAACTCTGGGGCCAGTGCGATGGCAGCCGAGTGCTCGAAAACATCGACGGCAAAGGCCGCATCGTCTGGGGCAAACCGCTGGCCGACGTTTTCGCGACGCAGAATTTGAAGCCGGATTTCGAATTCGCCGGGAGTGAAGGCGGCCCGGACCTGGCCTACGCGCACCGCCGGTCCGGCGACACGGATATTTACTTCGTTTCCAATCAGCGGCGGCGGTTTGATTCGCCGGACTGCACCTTCCGCGTGAGCGGCAAGATCCCCGAGCTGTGGCATCCCGACACCGGTTTGATCGAAACCGCGCCGGTCTGGAATTCACAGGAGGGCCGCACCAAAGTCCGCTTGAATTTGGACCCGGCGGGTTCGGTCTTCGTCATTTTCCGTCAAGCCGCCGCCGCGACGGATCATATCGTGACCGCCGCTGCCACCCTGGGCACCGAAACCGAGGCCGGTCCGAAGCTGGATATTCAACATGCCGTTTACACCGCCGTCGATGGCGCGGGCGAACGGGACGTCACTGTGAAGCTGGCCGATATGGCGCGCGACGGACAGTTGGAGGTGGCCGCCAAGAACGACGTATTGGGGGGCGATCCGGCCACACTTCACGCCAAGGAATTGCGCGTGGACTACACCCTGGGCGGCAAACCCGGCCACGCCACTGTCCATGAGAACGACACGCTGACTTTACCCGACTCCCGGCCCGTGGGCCGGGCGCCGCAATACACCGTGAGCACGGCTCCCGACGGTTCCCCGACCGTCGCCCTATGGAGCAACGGCCGGGTTGATCTCACCACCGCCAGCGGCAAGTCGTTGCACGCGGAAACGGCGGACCTGTCGGCGCCCGGGGAGGTCTCCGGGCCGTGGAATTTGAGCTTCCCGCCAAACTGGGGCGCGCCGCCCTCGGTCACGCTGGACAAGCTGATTTCCTGGCCCGACCACCCGGAAGATGGCGTGCGCTATTTTTCCGGCACGGCCACCTACGAAAAAGACCTAGACCTCCCGCCCAGCCGCCTGGCGGCCGCACACGAACTCTGGCTGGATTTGGGAACCGTCAAGAATTTCGCCGAGGTCACGTTGAATGGGCAGGATTTGGGCGTGCTCTGGAAACCGCCGTTCCGTGTGAACATTACCGCCGTCGCGAAGCCGGGCCTTAACAAGCTCGCCATCAAAGTTACCAATCTCTGGCCGAACCGGCTGATCGGGGACGAGCAGTTGCCGCCCGATCGCGAGTGGAGCGGCGACCAACTCAAGGAATGGCCGCAATGGCTGCTGGAGGGCAAACCGAGCCCGACCGGCCGGTACACGTTTACCACCTGGCATCACTGGAAGAAGGATGCGCGCCTGCTGGAATCCGGGCTGATGGGGCCGGTGACGCTGGAGAGCACGGCCGTAATGAGCGTAAAGTAAGCCCCGGGGCCGTGTAACCGACGGGGCAACGAGTTGCCGCGCCAGAACGAAGCGCGGCCGGTTTCATGGGCCAAAGGCCCAGCCCATACCAGCATGGGGCAACGCCCCATGTCCCGGCGAAACCGAACCCATGAGCGCCAACGGCGCGATTCATCTTCGCTTCGATGACAGATTGGGGAAGCGGCAGGGCAATGCAACGCCATGCCCTCGCCCAAGATAATGCGGAGAATAAAAGGCAGGACCATGGGACGGGCTTTCAACCCTCATAATATCATGGCGACCCAATCCCCGGGCCGTTGGCCCGGGCTGGTATGAGGACGCGCCGTTGGCGCTCAATCCCATACGTAGGCTTCGTTGTATTCGACACCGTATTTCTTTAGAAACATCCTTTATTCTTCCTGGAACGTTCGCTGGCTGTGGTGTTTCTCCTGATCATCAATATAAGCGCACAACGAATCCAAATCCACCGGGCCGACCGAAAAGCAGGCATAGCCTCTTTGCCACGCGAAGCTCGCAAGCTTCGCTGATTGAGTTTTCAACCATTTCGATGAGGATGTTTTTAGATTCTCAACCAAGCCGGCAATGGTGATCGTGCGCGAGAGGCGGATGGCCAGATGCACATGGTCGGCCACGCCGCCGACCCGGTAACCTTCGCAGTCCGCATTGCGCGCCACCGTGGCCAGATAGGCGTGGAGCTTGGCGCGTGTATCAGGTTCGAAGAATGGCCGGCGCTCTTTGGTGCTGAAAATAACGTGGACCACGACAAGGCTCAGAGATTGTGGCATGGGCCGATTATGAGCCAACGGCCCGTTCCATGCCAGCCTGGGTTCGGGCCAAAGGCCCAGCCCATACCAGCATGGGGCAACGCCCCATGTCCTCGCGACACCGTACCCATGAGCGCCAACGGCGCGATTCATCTTCGGTTGGATGGCTGATTGGGGAAGCGGCGATCCGATTCCTGGTATGAAGCGCGACTTCGGCGCATCTCCGGTCCTCCCCTGCCCCCTCAAAAATACCAATCCACATCCGCGGGGATCCGGAGCGACATCTGGCTGAAATTCCTCCATTCGGCATGGCCGTCTTCAAAGGCAATGTTCCCGCCCGAGGGCTGGTTGCCCTGCACATGGCTGGTCCGGTCCAAAATCGCGCCCTGGATGTGCAAAAAGTCGTTGTCCTGGCTGCCGACGGCATCGATCACCAGTTCGGTCTGGGCGGCCGATTTGGCGCCATCGCCCAGAATGCTCTTACGCCAGAGTTCCTCCGGCACCTGCACACAGCCGTTCATCAGAAACACATAGCCCATGACGCGGATCGGATTCGGCGTGCTCTCCCAGCAATTTCAATGGGCGTCATCGTTCATCGCGGGATTGGAGGGGCAATAGAGCACCGGGCGGGTCAGGCCCCGGTTCATCAAGTCGGTCACCAGATTGGTGTTCAAATCCCACGGCCAGAAGGAGCCGAAGAACTTGGGACTGTTGGTGGTGCAATCGGGCAGCAGGTCCCGATATTCCTCACCGTAAAGATGCAGCGCGATGCCGATCTGGCGCAGGAGGCTGGCGCCTTCGGCGCGCCGGGCGCGTTCCTTGGCCCGCGCCAGGGTGGGCAACAGCAGCGCCGCCAGAATGGCGATGATGGCATGACCACCAGCAGTTCAAGCAGCGTAAAGCCGCGTACCGCGGCCGGCCATGGCTGGCGCAGGCGGTTTAATTTCACTATGTTAGAAATACTCCGCTGGTTGGCAGGCGCGGCGCGCGCGGAGCGACGCGCCCTACCCACTGCGATGAGAGCATTCGGCCACTCTGCGTTCCGCACTCAATTGCGCTTCGCCGGCTTCAACGTCACACTTTTTATGTAAGCCACTTCCTTGGGATCGTAGGGAGTGCCGTCCGTGCGGAAAATGTCGTGAAACCACAGCGGCGGCTCGCCCGTGTAAGTCCTGGTCCACGAATCCCACGGAAAGATCGTCTGGGTCTTGCCCGAGACAAAGCCCCAGTTGTAGGCGCCGACATTATGGTCGCGCATGAACTTCAGGTTCGGGTCAAACGTGCTGCCCACGGGACGCGCCATGTACTCCGTGCAGACCATCGGCCGCTGATATCGTTGCAGGTGCTCGATGCATTGCTCCAAATCGTCCACCCGACCGTAATTGTGGAAGCTGATCACGTCCGAATTCTGCAACTGCAAGCGCTCCATGGCCGACAGCTTGTCCGGGTCGTCCCAATTGCCCCGCCACATGCCCGAGGTGAGCGGCTGCGACGGGCGCACCTCGCGCGCCCACTCGAAGGTCTGCTGCAACAACACCAGCGCGAAGCTCTGCTTGAGGCCGCTTTCCAGTTTCACATAGGAAGGATCATTCAGGTTGTCCGGCTCGTTGAACACGTCCCACAGGTTGATGCGCGGATCATTTCTGAAATGGCCGATCACACCCTGAACGTAAGGCTTGAGCTCCGCAAATTTTTCCGGGTGCAGCAAGATGTCCTTGCCCGGACTTTGCACCCAGCCCGAGTTGTGGACGAATGGCTTGGGCTCCGGCTGATTGCCCAACCGCGGATACGGGTTCCAGCACGAATCAAAGATGACAAACGTCACGCCGATATGATGTTTGTGCGCGATGGACAGGAACTGATCCAGGCGCCTGAGGAAGCCCTTCGAATCCTGTTCCCAAAGCAGGTTGTGCAAAAATACGCGAACGCTGTTGAAGCCGATGCCTTCGGCCCAGCCCAGCTCGCGATCGATCGTCGCCGGGTCAAAGGTGCCAGGCTGCCACATTTCGAGCTGGTTAATGGCCGTGCTGGGTGTGAAGTTGCAGCCCACCAGCCAGCCGTGCTCCGCCTGCCAGGCATCAGCCTTTTCGACCGGCCACGGCGACTGCGCGGCAGCGCGGAGCTGGAGAGAAAGCACAGCCAAAAAGGCATAACGCGGCCAAGCCGCGAGCAAAGCGGAGGGAAGATGGAGCATGGAAAACTCGGAGTGCCGAGTGCGGAGTGCGGAATGCAAACGCACAAAAAATGTGCGCAGTTTGCGAAGACTTTGAGCGATGGCATCACAATAGATGGATTGGGAATACATAAGCTTTAGCAGCGAGGATGCTCCATTCCGTCAAAACCGTCATGTCGCCTATTGTGGCTACAGGCCGGAACAAAGACTGAGCGCCGAATGACAAGTCTGTTCGCTCTTCCCAAAAAAGGGCAAGCCAAAATCAGTCGCCCGGGGTCATGTCTTTTGACGACAAGACGCCGCCCCGCGAAGGGGTGACAATGGCGTTAATCACGCATCGAATTTTGCTGAAATGATCACGCTACAACAAACAGCCTGCACGTTCTCTCCGCATTGAAACATGAAACCAGGAAGCATTTTTCTTGTCCCGCTGGCGCTGCTGTGCGCCGCCGGCATCGGTCGCGCGGGAAACTACACCAATTTCAACGTGGCGATTTACATTCCGGTCAATGTGGTGCAGAGCTTCGCGCAACCGGGCAAACTAGCCGATGACTGGAACACGATCAGCCGCCAGCTAAAGGTGGACAAGGTGTATGTGGAGGTGCAGCGCGACCGGCGGCTGGCTGGCGATGACGTGCTCGAATCCGTAAAAGAGTTTTTCCTGGAGCACCACGTGGCGGTCGCCGGCGGCATGGCGCTGTCGGACGGCAGCATCGGCGGGCAATTCAAATCATTTTGCTAC
The DNA here is from genome assembly GCA_049509875.1 of Verrucomicrobiota bacterium. Lineage (GTDB taxonomy): Bacteria > Verrucomicrobiota > Verrucomicrobiia > Limisphaerales > UBA11358 > UBA11358. The sequence continues at coordinate 34,080 of JBEKZM010000062.1, forward strand.
ACTGACCCGGCGGACCGCGCGTTCATCCGCAGCGCCGCGGAACTAGCGGCGCGGCATTTTGATGAAGTGATCCAGGACGACTTCTTTTTCGTCACGACGAAAAGCGATTCGGACATTGCCGCGAAGGGCGAGAAGAGCTGGACCCGGTTCCGGTTGGAACTGATGGACGAGGCGGCAGAGGACTTGCTCATCAAGCCGGCCCGGGCGGTGAATCCAAACGTGAAGATGATCATCAAGTTTCCAAACTGGTATGAGCATTTTCAAGGCTCCGGCTATGACCTGGACCGGGAGCCGAAGATTTTTGACAGCATTTACACCGGCACCGAAACGCGCGATCCCGTGATCACCGACCAGCACTTGCAGCCCTATGAGAGCTACGAAATCATCCGCTATTTTGAAAACATTGCGCCCGGCCGCAACGACGGCGGCTGGGTGGACACCTACGACATCCGCTACCTTGACCGCTACGCCGAGCAGCTTTGGGACACCATGTTTGCCAAGGCGCGCCAAATGATGCTCTTCGAGTGGTCGGCGATGACCCGCCCCATTGTGCCGGGCGCGCGCCCGTGGGAAAACGTCGCGACCAGCTTCAATTATCGGGAAATGCTCCAGGCCAACACGAACCCGACCATGGCTGCCGTGGCCGGTTATTCGCTGGAGCAGGTGGACAGAATTACCGGACAGCTCGGCAATCCAATTGGCCTCGCCAGCTACAAACCCTGTCAATCCAGCGGCGAGGACTACCTGCACAATTACCTCGGCATGATGGGGATCCCGATCGATCTTCGCCCGGAGTTTCCGACCAATGCCGGGATGGTCCTGCTCACCGAATGCGCAAAGGCAGATCCGGACCTGGTCGCGAAAATCAAGAACCACTTGCGGGCCGGCAATTCGGTGGTGATCACCTCCGGCCTGCTTCGCGCCTTGCAGGACAAGGGCCTTGGCGACATTGCCGAGGTCCACTGCACCGAACGCCGGTTCCGCGCCCATGAATACGCCGACGGATTCGGTGCCGGCAGCTTTTCAACGCTCGAAAGCGAAACCAATGCGGACGTCATCTTCCCGGAGATCGATTTTTTGACGAACGACTCGTGGTCGCTCGTGCGGGCCGAGGCCAATGGCAACGGTTTTCCACTGTTGCTGATGAATCGCTATGGCCGGGGCGTACTCTACATCTGGACGATGCCGGACAACTTCACCGACCTGTACGCGCTGCCACCGGAAGTCACCGGCGCGATCAAGAACTTTCTGCTGCGCGGATTTCCCGTCCGGCTCGACGGTCCCGCGCAAATCGCGTTGTTCGCTTATGACAATCACACGTTCATCGTGGAATCCTTTCTGCCGGTCGAGACCGACGCCACGATTTCCGTGGTGGACCACCAGACGCGTTTGAAAAACCTGGTCACTGGCGAAACGGTTGAAGGCCAGGCGCCTCGGCGTGCCGGCGGGAGGCAGCAAAACCACGCGGCCGAAGACCGGGCGGCGGTCAAGGTACATTTGCGGCCGCATAGCTACGCCGCATTTTCGATTGAACCCGCGGCGCCAACGGGTTCCCGCTGAAGTTCCTTTTTTGAACTGGAAGCGCTGATTCCAATTTCTGGTTGCAATCGCAGCGGCGAGGTGTGAAAGAGTGGTTGGGCTATGCATATGGTGGCGACAACCAGGCAATTTTTCACATCATGGAAACTTCGACCGCCCCGTTGCTCATCATCACCAATTCCGGCAATCAAGCCGTCGTCTCATGGCCACCGGCATTGACAGGCTGGACGCTCCAGACCAACAGCAATCTCGCCACGAACAGTTGGGGCAATTACACCGGCCAGATCAGTTCCAACAGCGTGACCATCATCTCTTCCGCCGGCACTCCTTTCTTCCGCCTGACTGGTCCGTGAACTTGGTGAAACAGCCGATTAAGGCAACGTGTATTGCAACCGAAAAAACTGATTGGTCGAATCGAGCTGGATTGATTCCAGATACTGGTTGCCAACGGGCACTGGCGGTGCGGTCACCGGCGCCCATTGCGGCGACGCGAGGTTGGTGGTGGTTTCCAGCACAAAGCCCGCGGGATCCAGCGGCCAGAACAGCAGCAGGAAAGTGCCCGAGCGCGCCATCTGCACCGCCGGTACATTAACCACATTGATCGAATTAGCGAGGCCGACTTGGCCCGCCCTGTCGCTGGCTTGCAGGACCAGATTGGGTACCGGTTGGGGAATGGTCACTGTGCTCGTCCACACGCCTTGGCTGAAGCTGGTTGAAACCGGCGGCTGGACAGGGATTCCATTCGAGTCGGTCAAGAAGGCCGGGCCGTTGAAATTCGTGAATAATTGGTTCGCCGGGTCCATTGCCTGAATGGTCACGCCAAAGGGAACATTGGCGAACCGGGGCGAGGGGATGGTGTTCCAAACGAAATGGTCCAGGACATCCGCCACCGTCAGGGTTGCGTTGGCACTGGCCGCGACGCCAAAGAGATTCGTGACGGTGAGGGCATACACGCCGCCTTGGGCCAATTGGACATTGGTAAGCACAAGGTTCGCGTCGGTCATGCCGGGAAGCAAATTGGTCTGGTTAAACGTCCACTGATAGCTGAGCGGCAGTGATCCGGTCACGCTCGCGGCGAAGACCGCCGTGCTGCCGACGGTTACAGTGAGATTCGTCGGCTGGCTGCCAAAGACTGGCGCCGCGTTCACTGTCAGCAAGGCGTTGGAGCTGATCGCCGAGCCGTACTGGTTCGTCACTATGACCGAATAATTGCCGCCATTGGCAAGTTGAACATTGGTGAGCGCCAGCATGGGGTTGGTGGCGCCGGGGATGTTGAATCCGTTAAACTGCCATTGATAGCTCAACGGCAACACTCCACTCGCAGTGACCGTGAAATTCGCCACACTGCCCGCCGCAACAGCCAAATTGGCGGGTTGATTCACAACCGCTGGAGGAAACCCAGATACTCTGACGTAATCCACATCCACATTTTGCGGGTAAGGCGCGCCTGGGCGGCCCATCGACTGTGACATCGCAATCCTGAAGCCCGACGGGTAAGCCGACGCGCTGTGGGAAAACGTGTGCCCGATCAACTCGATCCCACTGTCACTATATATTGAACCCCGCATGTGCTGGCCGGGGGCGCTCTGCAATACCAAATGATACCACGTATTATTTAGAAACGTGTACGACGCACTGCCATAATAACTGTCGATGCTGCTGCCCATGAAGAAGTAAGGATCACCCGAGTAATCGCCCTCGAACGGCGAGATGATGTCATAACGGTTGGTGTTGGCAGCGTCAATGATCCAGATTTCAATGAAGCCGTCAACGCTGGTGGCTGACGACTGCACGAGTGTGTTGAAGCGAAGGTCGTAATAAAAATTCACACCCGCGAAATTGGTGACCGAACTCCAGCCGTGGCGCTGTAGCGAGTTACTGGAATTGGTCAGGTGCAAAACGCTGTTGGTACCCAACATTTCAAAGTCGTCCTTTGGCGCGCCAAGGTAGGCGGCAGTGTCGGAGCCGCCGTCACCCCCGTTGTGAGCCGGGGGCAAATTTGTCCGCCAGA
>JBEKZM010000063.1:0-36991 GCA_049509875.1 Verrucomicrobiota bacterium
ACATTTGAAATACGGACATTGAACTTGTCGGCGAAAGTGCCCAGCCGCCCCGTCAAGTCCTTGATATAAACGTCGCTCTTGCCCGCACTGGTCTTGGAATCAATCAATTCATTCACAACGTCGCGGACGGTTTTTGCGGGCAGGCCGATGGGGTGGCGCTTCACGAAGTATTCGACGACTTCGCCCAGGCCCACATTCTCCGGCAGCCGCCGAACCCCGGCAACGTAATCGGTGACGACCAGGTGCAAATTTGCATCCGGCTTCCATTCGCGGAGTATTTGCATGGCGCGGATGTAATCGGCCCGGTCAGTGCCCTTGAGTTTGAGGGCTTCGCCTTCAAAGTTGGCGAGTTTGACAGCGATCAACCCGGCTTCCCGCTGGGCTTTCGCCAGATCGGAGAATTTCTGCCGTACCCTCTTCGTGCCTTCGTAATAGGCCAGGGTGTAGCTGGTGCTCTGGTATTTGACAAGCGCCTTGGGCTTAGACGTGGCCCCCTCCGGCAGAGATTCATAGATGATCGCACCCGTCTGCGGGTCCCGCTGGGGTATGATGTTGATGTTGGCGTAAATCGGAACCGAAACGCTCCCGACTTTGACGACATCAAACGGCTCTCGGGTTTTCTGACTCTTGGCTGCGGACGGGGCAGACGGGGTGGAATTCATGCCTATACTGTCCCGTCTTTGTCCCGTCCTGTCAAGCCAATTCACAAAACACCAATAAAAAGTGGTGGAGGCGGCGGGAGTTGAACCCGCGTCCCAGGCCAACCAACCAGCCGCGACTACATGCTTAGCCTGAAGTAGATTTTCTGCTATGCGATAACGTCCAGGCGCGATTCGCACTGCCTAGTCCGCATGAGATTTTCTCGGTCAACGACGCGCGGTCCCCGCCGTCAACCATGCCTGCAATGGCGTTCATCCGGCGTAGCAGGTGTCCACCGGCGAACGTCGCAGCACTTAGGCCGCGAGGGCTAATTCTTCGTTAGCTTTTTAGTTTTGATGCGAATGATTTACGAGGCCAACGCATCTTCCTCGGCATGCCGCCTCTGGCGTGTTCACCTGGTCGAAACCAGTACGCCCCCACGAGGGACTCCGCATTGTCGCTTGGAATCCGCCCTGGGTCAAGGCGGAGCGCGGTACTCTTTGAGTGCGGAATGACGAACGACGAAGGCTGGATGCTTTTCAGACTCATTCAGAAAATCTCCGCAAGTTTCGTTCCGTGGTTCGTATCCCCTGTGACTGGTTGATTGGCAGTCAGCGGACCTGATCCGTTGGAACCGCCCATCGATAAAATCGCCTTCCAGCCTCACAAGCGGGCCGGAGGTGTAATTCACAAACATTGATGACATCTGTCCGTCATACCCTCATTGGCCCTGGCCGGGGCCCCCCACCGTGGCTGGCGGCGGTCGTTGCCACCTTGACCGTAACGGCGAATTCGCTTCAGGAGGGCAGCCTGCGCCAAGAGCTCAACAACTAAGCCACACAGATCCTGGCGCGCTCGGTCGGCGCGGCCAACGCTGAAGCGGCATAGGCCGGCCGTGCATGGACTGCCGTTGCCTGCCGCCCGGGCAACGGCAGTCCGGAAATTGAGGAACAGCCCCGCGAGTTGATTTAGGATTTCAGGCGTCCGCTTCCATCGCGCGGTATCCAACCCCCGGTTCGGTGATGATGAATCCCGGGCGCGCCGCGTCGTCCTCCAATTTCTCGCGCAGATGGGCGACGTGGACGCGCAGATAATGCGTCTGCTCCACGGCATTCGGCCCCCAGACCTCGGTGAGCAACTGGCGGTGCGTCAGCACCTTCCCCGCGTGGACCACGAGCAGCCGCAGAAGCGCATACTCGGTCGGCGTCAATTTGACTTCCGCCCCGGCCTGGCGGACGACGCGCGCGGCCAGATCGATTTCAATTTTGCCGGCGCGGAAAATCGCGCCCGCCACCTGCGGCTGGCTGCGGCGCAACGCGGTGCGCAGGCGCGCCAGCAGTTCGCCGCTGCTGAACGGCTTGGTCACAAAGTCGTCCGCGCCCGCGTCCAGCGCGGCAATCTTGTCATGCTCGCGGTCGCGCACGCTGAGGATGATCACCGGCACGCGGCTCCATTCGCGGATGCGCTTGAGCACCTCCAAGCCGTCCACATCCGGCAGGCCGAGATCGAGCAGGATGATTTCCGGCCGGCCTTGCGCCGCCTGCACGATGCCTTCCTGGCCAGTCGCCGCGTCGAGGACCGTGTAGCCGTTGGCTTCGAGGGTCACGCGCAACAGGCGCCGGATTTGCGGCTCGTCATCGATGACGAGCGCGGCGGTTGGGGCCTTGGTGGTGGATGGCTGCATATTCATTCGTGGTCGGGCGCCTTTTCCGTCTGGGGAATTCTGATGGTGAAGATGGCCCCGCCGCCCGGACGGTTCGCGGCCGCGATTTGCCCCGCTTGCGCCTCGACAAAACCCTTCACGATGGCCAGGCCCAAACCGCTGCCGCCGGCCGGCGCGTTGGGTGCCCGGACAAATTTATCGAAAACACGCTCGCCCAAATCCGGCGGCAGACCGGGCCCCTGGTCCGCCACGTTCAAGATCAGCCGCGCCGGCTCCTGAACGGCTTGAATCAAGACCGGCGTCCCCGGCGGGGTGTGCACCGCGACATTGAGCAGCAGATTCGACAAGGCCTGTTGCATGAGGGTAAAATCCAGCCGGGCCAGCGGCAGCTTCCCGGGAATTTCAATTTTCACGTCGCGCCCGGCCAATTCGCGTTCCAGCGAGCGCACCGTCACATGGATCAGATCGCCCACGTCGCACCAGTCGAGCTTGGGCCGCACATGGCCCGACCCGAGCCGGGTCACGTCGAGCAGATTGCCCACCAGGCGGTTGAGCCGCGCGGAAGCCTCGTGGATTTCGGCGATCATTTTCCGGCTGACCCCGGGGTCGCTGGTTTCGGCGAGCGTGCCGGCGGCGCTGGTGATGACGGCCAGCGGCGTGCGCAGCTCGTGGGAGATGGAATTGAGCAGCGCATTGCTCAAGCGTTCGGATTCGGCCACGAGCTTGCCCTGCTCGGAGGCGGCGCGCAGGGCGACGCGATCCAGCACCAGGGCCGCCTGCCGCGCATAGGCCTCCAGCAAGTCGCGGCGCGCCAGCGGCAGGTTTTTGTCGGGCAAGTTCAGCGAGAGGACGCCGAGGGTCGAGCGCTCGGTGGCCAGCGGGAGGTGAATGTTCTCCGCGCCGGGCAGGTTGTCGGTGAATCGGCCCGCCGCCTGCCGGTTGAGAAACGCCCATTCGGCCACGTGCTGTTCCTTGTCGGACAGCGTCAGCGAGCTGTCCGGATGGGCGGCCAGGGCGTTCTGGGCGGGCAAAACCACGGCGACGGCCGCCCGGAAAACGCGATTCACCTCGGCCACGAGCTGCCAGACGACCTCGTCGCGGGTGCCCGCCTGCGCGAGCTCGCGGGTCAACTGGTAAAGCGCGCTGGCGCGTTCCTCGCGGAGGCGCTCGGCCATTTCCTGGGCGCGGATGCGGGCGACCAGCTGCCCCAGCACGAGGGCCACCACAAAATAGAGCCCGAACAAGACGCCGTCCTCGGTGCTGGAAATGATGAGGGTGAATTTGGGGGGCAGGAAAAAATAGTTCCAGGCGAGCGCGCTGGCCGCGCCGGCAAAGAGCACCGGCCCGCGCCCCAGGAACAGCGCGAGCAAAACCACCGCCAGCAGAAAGACGAATCCCGGCACGCGCGGGCCGGTGGCCTGCGCCAGCGCGGCATTGAGGCCGCCCACCACGGCGAGCACGCCCGCCGCGATCGCGTATTGTTTCCAGTCCGGATCCGGACGCCAGCGCCAGGGCGCCCGGGCCGGTGGCGCGCCCGATTTTTCCGCGCGCACCACCTGCAAATCGATGTCGCCGCTTTCGCGCGTCAGTTCCCGCAGCAATTTCCCAGCGCGATGCCATTCGAGCAGGTTGCCGGCGGCGGGCTTGCCCACGATGATCTGCGAAACATTGCCCTGACGGGCGATCCGCAGCAGGCCGCGCGACAGATTCTCATCGGCCGTGTCAATGACCTCCGCCCCGAGCGTGCGGGCCGCCGCGAGATTTCTGGCCAGGCGCGCCTGGGCGGACTCGTCCAGGGGCCGCGAATTCTCCACGTGCACGGCCAGCCACGGGCACTTGAGGCTGTCGGCCATGCGCCGGGTCCAGCGGATGAGCGATTCGGAAAGGGGGCTGGCGCTGACGGCCACCATCAGGCGGTGGCCGGTCTTCCAGGGGCCGGCGTTGGCCTGGGCGCGGTAAAACTCCTGGGTGTCCGCGCTCACGTGGTCCGCCGCCAGCCGCAGCGCCAGTTCCCGCAGCGCGGTCAGGTTGGATTCGCGGAAGAAATTCTGCGCCGCGCTGGCCGCGCGCTCGGGCAGATACACCTTGCCCTCGCGCAGCCGCGTGATCAATTCAGCGGGCGGCAAATCCACCAGCTCGATGTCGGCCCCGTCCAGGATGCTGTCGGCCACGGTCTCGCGGATTTCGGCGCCGGTGATCTGGCGCACCGTGTCCGCGCGGCTTTCGAGGTGCTGCACATTCAGCGTGGTGAACACGTCGAAGCCCGCATCCAGCAGTTCGTTCACGTCCTGCCAGCGCTTGGGATGGCGTGAGCCGGGCGCGTTGGTGTGGGCCAGTTCATCCACCAGCGCCAGTTGCGGATGGCGCGCCAGCACTGCGTCCAGGTCCATTTCCGTGAGCGCCATGCCGCGGTAATCCATGTTCTTGCGCGGCACCACCGGGATGCCCTCCGTCAGCGCATCGGTTTCCTTGCGCCCGTGGGTTTCCACGTAACCGATGACGAGGTCGCGGCCGTTCTTCAGCTCGCGCTGGGCGGCCTCCAGCATGGCGTAGGTTTTGCCCACGCCGGGGCACATGCCGAGAAAGACCTTGAGGCGGCCGCGCCGGGTGCGCGCGGTCTCCGTCTGCAAGGCCGCCAGCAGGGCGTCGGGATTGGGGCGCTCACCGTCGTTCACGGCCGCCATCTTAAGCTGAAACCCACGCTGGATTAAACGACGAAATGCGCTCCGCTGGGCGGCGGAGTGGTCGCAGCGCGACCACTGCCACCAGGACAGGTCGCAGCGCGACGAGTGCCAACCAGACACGCGGTAACCTGCAACTGATTGACTCACAACGAGAACGGGCACGGACCACAGCGGCGGAGGTCCGCCGCACTCCCTGACGCTGGCGCGGCTGGGCTGGGTCAGCGGCCCACGCAAAGCGCGTGGCGGTTTCGCGGCGGCAGAATCCCGCTTCCCTTTATCCGGGATTTTCATTACCAATAAGGTCATGCAAAAGCCTGATGAAAGAATTGACCGGCGCTGCTTCCTGAGACAAGCCACCGTGGCTGGAGCCGGCCTGGGCCTGGCCGGCTATTGGAATTCGCTGGCCCGGGCGGACTCGGCCGCTTCGGCCGCGCCGGCGCGAACCGCCGGCGCCAACGACCGCATCACCGTGGCCGTCTGCGGCACCAACGGGCGGGGCTTGACGCATGTCGATTGCCTGGCGGGGCAGCCGGGCGTCGAAATCAAATACATTTGCGATGTGGACACGCGCGCGGTTGAGAAGGGAATCCAGGAAACGACCAAGCACCAGACCAACACGCCGCAGGGACTTGGCGATTTCCGCAAGGCACTCGCGGACCCGTCGCTGGATGTGGTGACCATCGCCACGCCGGACCACTGGCACACGCCCATGGCGATCATGGCGCTGGCCGCCGGCAAGCATGTTTATGTGGAAAAACCGTGCAGCCACAATCCCCGCGAGGGCGAACTGCTCATCGAGGCCGTGGCTAAATCCGGCCGCGTGTTGCAAATGGGGGCGCAGCGCCGTTCGTTTCCACATTTGCGGGCCATTATTGACGAACTCCACAACGGCCTGATCGGCAAAACCTATTTCGGCAAGGCTTGGTACGCGAACAACCGCACCAGCATCGGCCACGGCCAACCGGCACCCGTGCCCGAGTGGCTGGACTATGAACTCTGGCAGGGGCCGGCTCCACGCAAGCCTTTCGTGGACAATCTCGTTCATTATAACTGGCACTGGCGCTGGCACTGGGGGACGGGCGAGGCGCTCAACAACGGCACGCATGAGATCGATGTCTGCCGCTGGGCGATGGGGGTGGCCTGGCCGACGCGCGTGTCTTCCAACGGGGGCCGCTACGCGTTCCAGGACGACTGGGAGACGCCGGATACCCAGACCATTTCGTGGGATTTTCCCGAGGGCAAGACCATGAGCTGGGAAGGCCGGAGCTGCAATGGTTTCCCGGTGGAAAAGCTTTCGCGCGGTGTTTTAATTTATGGGACCGAGGGCACGGCGCTGCTGGACGGCAACGCTTACACGATTTACGACAAAAAGGGCAAAATCGCGAAGCAAATGAAGAGCCAGGAGGTGGTTGATCCGACCAACACGTTGAGTTCCACCGGGCAAGATTTGGACCAATTGCATTTTTCCAATTTCATCGACGCCATCCGCCAGGGCACGCCGGTGAACTGTCCGGCCACCGAGGGTCACGTGAGCGTGGCGCTGCTCCACCTGGGCAATATTTCCTGGCGCGCGGGCCGCGAGTTGCATTGCGACACCAGCAACGGGCACATCCTGCACGACCACGACGCCAGGAAGCTGTGGCAGCGCAAATATGAACCCGGCTGGGAGCCGAAAGTTTAATGGACCCCAAGATGGTGGAACGCACACCTCACCCCGGCCCTCTCCCCATCGGCTCCGCAGACTCCGCCGACGCGGAGAGGGGAAACGCTCCAGCTTAAGTTCCTGTTTCCGCCATCGCCTCGGCCTCAAGTTCAAACAGCAGATCATCCCGGCACACGTCGCATTCCGCGGAGACCACGGGGAGGTGTGACAGCTGTCTGGCCGCCAGCCATTCCGCGAAAACGGAGGCATCGGCCGCGCGGCGGAAATAAGCAGTGGCTCGAGAAAGATCCTCCAGCAGGAAACGGCGCGAGCGCAGGATCGCCTCGATCACGTCCATGGTGAGGCCCACCTGCTTGCGCACGTCGCCCACCCACCGGGTTTTCCCCCCGGGCGCGATGCTCGCGGTCCCGGAGATGAACAGTTGCCGTCCGCCGTTGGTGGAAATTTCCATGGCGCGGCTGAACGAGCTGCCATAAGCCGGCGCCGGGCATTGCAACGGCGAAGCCACCTCTTCGGCGTAGGAGTTTCTCTCCACCGGCCGAAAGGCCCAGGCCGCGAGCGTCAGCGCCGCGCGGGCGGGATTTTTTGCACCGATGCCCGTGCTGGCCGGCAGCGAACCGGTGCGAAACTTGACGCCGGAATAAATCTTCGTGCGGGCGCGGTTGAAGTCGTCGTACCACGATAAAATAGCGTCGAGATAAAACCAGGTGCGGACGACGTCGGCCAGCTCGAAGCCGGCTTCGCCCAGGATGAACCGCAGGTTTTCCAGGGCGCGCGCCGTCTGCGCCGCGCCCGAGCCCGACGGGTCCCCCGGGCCGAGCCCGCCCACGAGACATTGCCGCGCGCCGCCGTCGGTGAACACCGAGCCGACCTGCCGTCCACCAAAAACGATGCGGTCCACGGGGCCCGTGAAGGCATGAACCTGGAGGCCGGCGACCGGTCCGCCGTCGCAGGCGGCGCCTTCCGCCCACGTGACCGGCCAGTCAACGCCGCCCAACGAACACTTCAGCGCGCCGGCCACGGCCGCGGCGGCGCGGCACTGGCCAAAGACGAACAGATGCAACGGGGTGGCGGACAGATCCGCCAACCGACCGGCCAGCCGGCGGCACAAGGCGGGGACTGTTTCGCCCGGCTGCGGCCGGAGGGAGAAAGAGACGACGTGGCCCGGGGTCCGGCCGGCGGAAGCCGGCTCGGGCGCCCGGTTTGGGTTGGCAACAAGCAATGACATCACTGCATACGACGGATCGATGCCCGGAATGGTTACAAGTCCTGCTTCTGCTTAAAAAAGTCATTATTGCGATATACTAATCATATTTTGTCTTAATAATAACAAAATATGTGTAGGTTTTTTTGAAGCTTTTGGGGGAGACTCCGCGTCTAGTCAATCAATGAAACTGCGCGCCAGAAGCTGTATCGCCCGCGTCCGGGCCGGCGCACGGTTTGAAATTCACCACGCGGCGCCAGGAGCGCATCCGTTTGATTCCTGGACCGCGGCTCACGGCGAAACCCAGGACCGACGCCCATCCGGGGCAGCCAAATCGTCGATACGCTGGAACGCCGCCTCCGTTCCCATAAACCCCCCGAAGATGGAGAGACAAGCAAGGGAAGCGCAGAAGCAATTCGCCGGCTGGTCGGCGCGAGGGGCAGGGGCGAGAAAGAGCGTCTTACGCTTACCCTCACCCCGCCCTCTCCCCCGGGGAGAGGGAGACGTTGTTCCCGCAGGCTGGCAACATGGCACTGCTCGAGGGGCGCCGGTTCAGGGATTCCATGCGCGCATTCGCCGGGGAATTCCCTCCCCAGGGGTGAGGGGAAGCGTAAAACCACCTTTCTCGAAGGCTGCTGCCGAAAAGTCTCGTCAGTCCCCCCTTGTCTTCCGGGCCCTTGCGTGCGCTTCGGCGCTCGCCTTGGTGTTGCTGGCTGGAAAACTGTGGGCCGCCACGCCGTTCGAAAATCCCGGCACGGTCACGCCGGAAAATAAAATCGACGAGCTCGTGTTCGCCCGGCTGCAGGCCCTGAACCTCGCGCCCGCGCAGCTCTGCTCCGATCCCGTGTTCGTCCGGCGGGTTCATCTGGACGTGACGGGCACGCTGCCCACCGCCGCCGAGGCGCGCCAGTTCATCCTGGACCGCGACCCGGCCAAGCGGAGCAAATTGATCGACCGGCTGCTGGCCCGGGACGAATACGCCGATTTCCTCGCCCTCAAATGGGGCGACGTGCTGCGCATCAAGGCGGAATTTCCCATCAATCTCTGGCCGAACGCCGCGCAATCTTACCACCGGTGGGTTCGGGACTCTTTCCGCACCAACAAGCCGTGCGACCAGTTTGCGCGCGAGCTGCTCACCACCAGCGGGAGCAATTTCGAAATGCCGCCGGTGAATTTCTATCGCGCCATGCAAACGCGGACGCCCGCCGGCATTGCGCAGGCGGTGGCGCTGAATTTGCTGGGCGAACGCGCCGACCACTGGCCCACGAACGACCTTGCCCGCCTCGCGGCGTTTTTTGCGAACGTCAGCTACAAGCCCACCTCCGAATGGAAGGAGGAAATCGTCTATTTCAATCCCGCCTCGACCAATCCCGGCGCGCTGGGCGGATCGCCGCGGACGGCGATTTTCCCCGACGGCAGCCGGACGACCCTCTCGCAGGACAATGATCCGCGGGCGGTTTTCGCGGACTGGCTGGTGAAGGATCCGCAGTTCGCCCGGAACGTGGCCAACCGCGCCTGGTACTGGCTGCTGGGCCGCGGAATCGTGCAGGAGCCGGACGATTTTCGGGCGGACAATCCGCCGTCCAACCCCGAATTGCTCGCGTATTTGGCGGGGCAGTTTGCCGCGGACGGTTATGATTTCAAGGCGCTCTACCGGCTGATCCTGAATTCCAAAACCTATCAACTGGCGTCGCTGCCCAAGAGCGCCAGCCCGGAGGCGGCGGCGAATTTTGCCAGTTATCCGCTGCGGCGGCTGGATGCCGAGGTGCTGATCGACGCCGTGGACCTGATCACGGGCACGAACGAACTCTATTCCAGCGCCATTCCCGAGCCGTACACGTTCATCCCCGACAATCTGCGCTCCATCGCGCTGCCCGACGGCAGCATCACCAGCGCGTTCCTGGAAATGTTCGGCCGGCCGTCCCGCGACACCGGACTGGAATCCGAGCGCAACGATCGCCTGACCGCGGCGCAAAAGCTCTGGCTGCTGAATTCGAGCGCCATGCAGCGCAAGATCGAATCTTCCCGGATGATCGCCTTTCAAACGTCCACGAACCGCGCGCCGGGGGACATCGTCGCCGGGATGTATCTGGGCATTCTCTCGCGGTTTCCGACCGCCGCGGAGACGGGGACGGCCGAAAAATATTTTCAAAGCGGCATCGCCCGGCGCCAGGCTACCGTGGATCTGGCGTGGGCATTGATGAACAGCACCGAATTTCTATACCGGCATTAACCCGAAAACATCATGAGCAAATTCACCCTGGATTTTGAGAAACAGCGCCCGCGCATCAGCCGGCGCGAAGCCATCCGCCGCGCGCTGTTTACGGCGAGCGGACTGGTGCTGGCCAATCACATTTCGTTCCGCGCATTGGGTGCCGCGCCGGCGCCCGCGGCCCGCGCCAAGGCGGTCATCCAGATTTGGATGTGGGGCGGGCCGCCGCACACGGATATTTTCGATCCCAAACCCGAGGCGGGCTACGATTATTGCGGACCGCTGAAGGCGCCGCTCGAAACCAACGTGGCCGGGATCCGCATTGGCGAACTGATGCCGCAACTGGCCAAGCAGGCGGACAAATATTCCATCATCCGCAGCATGACCCACGGCAACAACGGCCACGAGACGGCGTCGTACCTCGTGCAAACGGGCCGGCAGCCGGGCGGTCGGGTCGTGTTTCCCTGCGTGGGCGCGGTGGTGTCGCTGGCGCGCGGCTATGATGCGGGCTACAAGGGTTTGATCCCGCCCTACGTCGTGCTGACGGAACCGCAGGGACGCTTTGACGAGGCGGGCTTTCTGGGGCCGCGCTTCAAGCCGTTTGCCACCGGGGGCAATCCGGCGCAAACGCCATTTGCCGTCGAGGGCGTCATTCTGCCGGGGGTCAACGATGAGCGTCAAAAGAGCCGGCGCGAGCTGATGCATCAGCTCGATGCGCTGGCGCACGTGCTGCCCGAGGACGCGCAGGTGACCGCGAACACGCAGGCCGAAAACACGGCCTACGACATGATCCTGGGCGACGGCGCCAAGGTGTTTGATCTGGCGCAGGAAAAACCGGAACTGCGCGATCGCTATGGCCGGACCAAATTTGGCCAGTCCTGCCTGGTGGCGCGGCGGCTGGTGGAACGCGGCATTCCCTATATCACCATCAACTATGCCGGCTGGGACACGCACAAGGAGAACTTCCAGGCCATGCGCCGGCAACTGCCCGAGATGGACAAGGGCATGGCCACGCTGTTCCAGGATTTATCTGAACGCGGCCTGCTCGACAGCACGATTGTCTGGTGGGGCGGCGAATTTGGCCGCACGCCAAAAGTGATGTGGGAGGCGCCCTGGAACGGCGGGCGCAACCACTGGGGCAAGGTGTTTTCCGCCGTCCTCGCCGGCGGCGGCTTCAAGGGCGGCCAGGTCATCGGCGCTTCGGACGCCAAGGGCGAAGAGGTGAAGGAACGGCCGGTGTATCCGGTGGATCTCATCGGCAGCATCTACGCCCAACTCGGCATTCCGGCGACCACCAAGCTCCCGAATCCGGAGGGCTTGCCCACCTTCGTCATGCCGCAGGAGGCTGAGGGCATCAAATCGGCGGGTTTGCTAAAGGAAATCATGCCAGCGTGAACTTCGGGCGAACAGGCAGCATGGCGCGTGTGTTCCGAACCAGCACTTTCGAACACGCACGAGGTTCGCGTCCGCTCGAAATCCGGCGGGACGCCGGATTTAACAGGCTGGGAGCCTGTTCCACCCGGTCAATCGGGCGTTTCGTCAGTTTCATGATCCGGGCGGGATGCCCGGAACCACCGGCTGGAAGCCGGTTCCACCCGGTGCTCGCGGGCTGGCTGGTTGTCTTGGGGGTGTTCTTCGGCGGACCCAACGTTTTCGCCCAGCCAGGACCGCATCTCGCGTACATCTATCCGGCGGGCGGGCGGGTCGGCACCACCTTTCAGATTACCGTCGGCGGACAGGCTCTGATGACGGCGTCGAACGCGTGTTTCAGCGGCGGCGGCATTACCGCGACGGTTTTGGACCACAACCGGCCGATGCCGCAAAAAGATTTCAACGAGCTGCGGGACCGGCTGCGGGTTTTGCAGGAAAAATTCCAGGCGGCGCGCCGGAGTCATTTTTCCGAAACCGGCACCAATGCGTGGACGGCCGCGGACGCCACCGAGCGCGACGAACTGCGCGCCAAAATCCTGCATAATCCGCCCAATCGCACCGCCAATCCGGCGATGATTGACACGGTGACGATCAAAATTTCAATCGCCGCGGAGGCCGAACCGGGCGACCGTGAAATCCGGCTGGTGGCCCCGAATGCCCTCTCGAACCCACTGCGCTTCTGCGTGGGCACCCTGCCGGAGATTTCGCGCGCCGCCGCCAAGCCGGCCAATCCCGATTTCGACAAATACCTGGAACGCATCGGCGGCGCACCCGCCCTCTCCGGCACGCCCAAACACGAGGCCCAGGTGACCCTGCCGGCCACCATCAACGGCCAGATCCTGCCGGGCGGCGTGGACCGCTACCGTTTCTTTGCCACGCACGGCCAGCAGTTGATCATTGCCGTCAGCGCACGGTCGCTCATGCCTTATCTGGCCGACGCCGTGCCGGGCTGGTTCGAGGCCACGCTGACGCTGTTGGATGCCAAGGGCGAGGAGGTGGCCAGCGCGGAACGCTACCGCTTCAAACCGGACCCGGTCCTTCATTTTGAAGTGCCGCGCGATGGCCAGTACACCGTCGAGATTCACGATTCGATCTTCCGCGGGCGCGAGGACTTTGTTTATCGCCTGAGCCTGGGCGAACTGCCGTTTGTCACCGGCATTTTTCCGCTGGGCGGCCGGGCCGGAGAAAAGACGGAGGTCGCGCTCAGCGGCTGGAATTTAGTGGAAACCAATATGACGGTTGACAACTCCGCCGCCCGGCCGGACGTGATTCCATTGGTTGGAAAGTTTTTCAATTCCGTCCCCTTTGCCGTGGATGATTTGCCCGAATGTCAGGCGGAACAGGCGAATCACTCCGTGGAAACGGCGCAGGCGGTCACCGTGCCGGTGATCCTCAACGGCCGCATCCGCCACCCCGGTGAATCCGAGGTGTTCAAATTCGATGGCCGTGGCGGGCAGCCGATCGTGGCGGAAGTCTCCGCACGGCGGCTGGATTCGCCGCTTGACTCATTCCTGTGGCTGACCGATTCGTCGGGCCACCAACTCGCTTTCAACGACGACTTCGAGGACAAAGGCACCGGCTTGAACACTTTTCACGCGGATTCTTATCTTACCAATACCTTGCCGGCCACGGGCACCTATTACATCCACATCCGCGACACGGAGGGGCAGGGCGGAACCGAATTTGCATATCGCCTGCGGCTGAGCGAGCCGCGGCCGGATTTTGCGTTGCGCCTGGTGCCCTCGAGCCTGAGCCTGCGCACCGGCATGAGCGCGCCCCTGACTGCCTATGCCCTGCGCCGGGACGGGTTCACCAACGCCATCACGCTGGATTTAAAGGACGCGCCCAAGGGATTTTCACTCAGCGGCGCCACCATCGGCGCGAACCAGGACAAGGCGCAGTTTACTTTGAAAGCGCCGGCTGAACCCACGGAAGCCCCGGTGACCATGACCCTGCAGGGCCGCGCGCTGATCGGCGGCCAAAAGGTGACGCACGAGGCTGCGCCGGCCGAGGACCTGATGCAGGCCTTCTTTTACCGGCACCTGGTGCCGTCGAAGGAATTCGCCGTGGTGGTCAACGGCCCGGAGCGGCCGTTCATGAAGGATGCTTTCAAGATCATCAGCGATCTGCCGGTGACGATTCCCGCCGGCGGCATGGCGCGGGTCCGCGTGAGCGCCCCGCCCGGCAAATTCGCCGACCGGTTCCAACTGGAACTGGACAATCCGCCCGACGGCATCACGCTCACGAACGTAGTGTTCACCTCCGGCGGCTTGGAACTGGTCATCAGTTGCGATGCGGCCAAAATCAAGCCGGGCTCCCTGGGCAACCTTATTTGCGAGGTGTTGCCGAAAAATCCCAATCAAGGAAATCCGCAGAAGAAACCGGGCAACCAGCCGCGCAAAGCCGTGGCCGTGGCCACCCTGCCCGCCGTCCCCTTCACCATTTCGGCGGAATAGCGCCTGGCGGGGTGTTATTTATCCCCTTCGGGGATGCTATATACCGCGGACCCATCCAGGTTTTGGGGGTCCAGAAGAATTTTGTCCCACAGCCCCCGGGCGCCATTCCGTTTTTCCTGCGTGCCAATCGGCCGTTTTAGTGCCAGTATTTTCAGTTCATGAACGAGTGGAACATCCAGTCGCGCGCGCATGCCTGCGAGGCGTGCGCCCAGCCGTTTGCCGACCGGCAGCCTTATCACACGCTGCTCTACGACGAGAAGGGGGATCATCTGCGGCGCCTGGACGTCTGTCATGCCTGCTGGCAAAGCCAGTTCAGCGAGGGCGCCCGCGAGCGCAAAGGATTCGTCTCGCACTGGCAGGGTGTCTATGAAGCGCCGCCCGCGCAGGCGCCGGATCCCATCCAGAAGGACACCGCCGAATCGCTGTTGCGCAAGCTCCTCGAACAAAACGACCCACATTATGCCGCCGCCGCCTTCATTCTGGCCGTGATGCTCGAACGCAAGCGGTTGCTGCGCGTGAAGGAGCAGATTAATCGCGAAGGCCGGCGCATGTTCGTCTATGAGCATCCCAAGACCGGTGACATTTTCACGATTGCCGACCCGGATCTGCATTTGAACCAGCTCCAAGCCGTCCAGCACGACGTGGCGCAATTGCTGGAACACGGCCTGAATCCGCCGCCGCCGACCGTGGAAAATCCGCCGCCGGCCGCTGACCCGGCGGCGGCGGTCGAAGACGCACCCGCGCCCGCGCCGGCTGAAACCGAACCCGGCGAAACGCCGGTCGCTGAAAAGTGAGCCGCAGATCATGAACCTAAACCCGGAGCGGCGAAGCAGCCCAGAATATGGGGGGAAAGGCCCTGCGTTAAACTCTGTCTGCTCCGCATCCCGGCGCTGGTCTGGTTTATTCAAATAACCCATGCCCGACCTCGCAGAAATTCAAGTGCGCCTGGGCTGCCGGTTCCGTGACGAGGGCCTGCTGCGCCTGGCGCTGACGCATCCTTCCATCGCGCACGAGCAGGACAGTTCGGCGCCGCACAATCAGCGGCTGGAATTCCTGGGCGACGCAATTCTGGGGGCGGTCCTGTCCCAGCAGCTTTACGAGAAGTTCACCGACGCCGATGAAGGGCTGCTCACCAAATCGCGCGCCAAGCTGGTCAATGCCGTCTCCCTGGCCGCGCACGGCCGCGCGCTCGGCCTGGGGACCTATTTGGTCTTGAGCAAGGGCGAGGAAAACACGGGCGGCCGGACCCGGCCGTCCATATTGGCCGACGCCTATGAGGCGCTGCTGGGTGCGGTTTTTCTGGACGGCGGTTTTTTGGCGGCGCGCGATTTTATTCTGCGCGAATTCGCCGCCGATTTCGACAAGCTGGCCCTGCGGGAGGGCATCGATAATCCCAAGGGGGAATTGCAGGAATTGTTGCAGGCCCGGTCCGTTGAGCCGCCGGTTTATCAACTGATCTCCTCCGTGGGGCCGGACCATGACCGGGATTTTGTGTGCGCGGTGCTGCACGACGGCGCGGAACTGGCCCGAGGCTCCGGCAAAAGCAAGAAAGCCGCTGAAAGTGAAGCCGCCACGGCGGCGTTGAAAAAACTCCAGGAACCGCAGGAGAGCTGATTCCGTAAACGAGGGCCAGGTTGCAATTTCCCAAAGAAAAATGAGGGGTGCGTCGAGCGACAACAAGAGCGGCAGTCCTACTTTTGGTCCAAAAACGTCAACTTGATGCCGCCGGCCTGCGGTTTTGAGAAACTGTCCAACAACGTTGGCCCGTTCGCGGGCGCGGCGGGTTTGACTGCCGCCGCCGGCTCCAGCGCCGAACGCAGCGCGCCCTCCACGAGCTGGGCGCAGTGGATTTTCATCGGGGGCAGCGGGCCAAGTTCGCCGGCCAGCTCCTCGGATTTCAGGGCGAGCGCCTCCTCCGCCGTTTTGCCGCGGATCAATTCCGTGGCGAGGCTGGCGACCGCAATCGCGGTTTCGCAGCCGAACGATTGAAACGTGGCGC
Organism: Verrucomicrobiota bacterium; assembly: GCA_049509875.1. Taxonomy (GTDB): domain Bacteria; phylum Verrucomicrobiota; class Verrucomicrobiia; order Limisphaerales; family UBA11358; genus UBA11358. Next base: position 15,952 of record JBEKZM010000063.1, read on the forward strand.
GATCGATGACTTTCCGGCCGTCCTGCTCCTTGAATTTCACCCAGAGCCGCAGCATCTCGCCGCAATCGGCGTTGCCGACGGTGCCCACGCTGTCGGCATTGGCCATTTCGCCCATGTTTTGGGGATTGGCGAGCGCGGCCTGGATGCGCTGTTGAAGGTCATTGTTCATGTAAATTATTAGTATGGCATAATATCACCGCCCGCCGGTTTGCGCAAATTTCCCCGGGGCGAAGCAGCCTCGCCGCAGGCGTGGAGCGATTTCACGCCTCGTGGAGATTGTGAGTCGAAGCGGCGTGAACGCTGCGCGCCAGTCTCACCTTTTGACCGCTTCCAGCACGACTTCAACCACGCGCCCGGCTTCAATGCCGGTCAGGCAGCGAAAATCAATGGGACATTCGCGGAGAAAACAGGGCGAGCAGGGCGCATTCGACTTCAGCAGGTGATGACGCGAGTCGCCCGGCAGACCGGGGCCGGTCAGTTCCGGCGAGGTGCTGCCAAAGGGCACCACCACCGGCGTGCCCAAGGCGGCGGCCACGTGCATGGGCCCGGTGTCATTCGTAAGCAATACGCGGCAGAGCTTTAGCAGCGCCATGAGCTCGCGGAGCGTGGTCTGGCCGGCCAGGTTCACTGCCAGTTGCCGATTGCCGATTGCCGATTGGATTTGTCCCGCGACAACTTCGTCGTGTTGGCCGCCGAAAATGAGCCAGACACAGTTCGTTTGCTTTTGAATTGCCCGCGCCGCCGCGATGAATCGTTCCGCCGGCCAGCGTTTGGCCGGGCCGTATTCGGCGCCGGGATTCAAACCAAAGACTGGGCCGGACCGGTTATCCAATCCAAATTTCGTTCTCGCGGCTGACATTTCCTCCGGCGTGACGAACAATTGTGGCGGCAGCGGCTCCGGATTGGCCCCTAGGGCGGCAGCCAGGTGCAGGTACTCGTGAATTTGATGGGCTGGGCTCGCGGCGCAAACACGGTTGACCGAAGCCGGCCCGCTCGCATGGGCGACAAGTTGTTGAATCTCGGGCACGGACCGCTTGTGCATTTTCACCGCTTCAGCGCGCGGCACAACCGTCTGGGTCAGAAATAAATTCCGCCACGGTCGCGCATAACCGATGCGTTGTGGAATTCTGGCAAGAAAGACTTCAAGTGCCGAGCGCGGCGAATTGGGCAGCACGAGGGCCAGGTCAATGGCCTGTTTTGCGGGCTGTTTTGCGGCATCAATGGTCGCCTTTGAGACCTCCGTAACGACCTTGGCCACGACCTTGGCGAGGGTACCCCCCGCCATTGCTGTTTCCTGGTAAGCTGCTTTGCCCGCCCCGCCCATGCCTGGACTCGATTCGAGGAATCGTCTCAGTGATTCCAAGCGAAGGCGGTGGGCAACAGACCAAATTCCCTCGCCCTGCGCTATTGCAAAAATGTCATCAATCGCCGGATGGTTTTTCCAAAGGTCCGCAAGTTTTTCAGGCGTCAATATTGTGATGCGCGCGCTGGGAAATTTCTCCCGCAATCGCAGCAGCGCCGGCGTAGTCATCACCGCATCACCCAGCCAGTTGGTGCCGCGCACCAGGATGCGGCGAGGACCGACGCTGGAGGATGGAGCATCGCTATCCACGATGGGTCAGGTCCTGATTAAATTTTGTCACCTTGCGTTTGACGGCACTTGGCCGTTGGGCGTTGAATGTCAAAGATTGAATGCTGCTTCCCATATTTTTGATTCGCCATGCTCGATCCTCGTCTTCGCATCAGCTCTTCCAACGCCGGTGGACCCAGAACCAGTTGGCTGGATCGCGGCGAACGGCCGCTTCAAACGAGCGGTTGACGTCGCGCATGATGTCCTCGGACGAACGCGGGCGGCCGTTTTCGTGCGTCTCAATTTTTTGGTCCAATTCCAGCCGCCATCGGGCGGGTGCCACCCGGTAACAAAAGGCCGAGTAGAGCTGGGTGTGATAGCGCAGGGCCAGCACGGCCGGGGCCAGGCCCGTGTTGCAATCGGGGCCGAGAAAGGGCGCGCGCATGCCCTTGGTGCTCTGGTCGGCCAGCAATCCGAGAATGAGGCCGCCCTGGCCCAGCGCGGCGCGCAACAGCGGACCGTCGGAGCGGCGCTCGAAATACAGGCAGCCGCTCCGCTTGCGCAACGACTGCATCAGGCGGTTTAGGGCCGGCTGCTTGAGGGCGCGATAGGTTGTGGCGCACTGGTAATCGGGGCGGACGTCGTGGAACCGGGCGTACAGCTCGAAATTCCCGAAATGGCCGATGGCGACGACCACGTTCGGCAGCGGCGCATCGCCGGCCTTTTGCGGCAGGCATTCGACGCCCGCAAACTCCACGTGCGGTTTCAATTCCAGGGCGCTCATGGCCGCGGTCTTGATCGCGCAGACGTAATTTTCGCCGATGCGCCGGAAATTTTCCCGCGCGATTTTATGGATTTCCGCGGGCGACTTCTCCTGGCCGAAACACATCGTCAGATTTTGCAGCGTGACGCGCCGGTACCGCGCGCTGAGGAGAAAAGCCAGCCCGCCCAGCGCGCGCCCGAGCCGGGCGGCGTACGGGAGCGGCAGCGCTTGAATGAGCGCCACCAGTCCTCTCGCCAAGGTGTAGATCAGCGGGTCCATGGAACGGAGACGGGAGGGCGGGCGGCCTGCCCGCGTGTTTCAATTTTGGCGCACGCCCCGGTGCGACACGCGGGCGAGGCGCCCGCGCTCCGATGGTTGCGGCAGCCGGCCTTCATTTGAAACAAATCTTGCGGACACAATCCTGAAAGTCATTCGCGCCGGCCAGGATCTTGATCTCCACGCGCATGAAATAGAACGGCAGGTCGCGCCGGTCAATCTTCGGAAACCGTACGGCGTCCTTTTGCGTGGTGACGATGATGTCGGCCTGCCGCTTTTTCGCGCGGTTGATGGCATTGAGAATCTCCTGTTGGGTGAACCGATGATGGTCGGCAAAGCGCTTGGAATAGACGAGTTCACCGCCCAATTTGGCCAGGCTCGACTCGAAGCTCTCCGGCTGCGCGATGCCGCTCAGGGACGCCACCTTTTTCCCCGCCAGCAGGTTCAGCCCCGTACGTTCGCCGGTGAACACGTCCTCGAAATACATTGGCTGGTGCACGCATTCGATGATGGCCGCCGAATCGTTCAGCGCGGCGATCCGCTCGCGCAACGCCTTGGTATTGCCGTCGCTCTTGGTGATGAATATGGTGTGGGCTCGGGCCAGGTGGGACGGCGGCTCGCGCAACATGCCGCGGGGAAACAAGTGTTCGTTGCCAAACGGCTCCTGGCAGTCGATCAACACCACGTCGTGCCGGCGGCCGCGCAGCCGCCAGTATTGGAAGCCATCGTCCAGCAGCAGGGTGTCGCAGCCGAATTTTTCAATGGCATACCGTCCGCTCTTGACCCGGTCCTTGTCCACCAGCACGACCACGTCCTTGAGATTCGAGGCCAGCATGTACGGTTCGTCACCCGCCATCTCCGAATCCAGCAGCAGATATTTGCCGTCCGACACGACGCGCGGCGGCCGCTGCTCCTCGCGCAGCAGGACCTTGTTCAGGAATTTGTGATGGAGCGGGGCGGGCTTGGACCGGTAGCCCCGGGACAAGATGGCAACCTTGCGGCCGGCGTTCTGCAATTCGCGCGCAAATTTTTCCACCACCGGCGTTTTGCCCGTGCCGCCCAGCGTCAAATTGCCGACCGCGATGACCTGCACGCCGAGTGTTTTGTCGCGGAAAATGCGGACATTGATCAGCCAGCGATGGACGCGGACGGCCGGCCGATACAACTTGGAACATCCCAGCAGAAGCGCCCGAGTCATCTTGGCCTTGAAGTCCTGGCGCTCCTCGCCAACGACCTCCCGAAAGAAGGTTTCCAAGTCTTCAGTCCAGCCACGAAAGTTCTCAAGCATTCGCCATTAATGTGCCAAGCGCGCAACCCTGCGGCAAGGCGAAGCGTTTTGGCAGCGTGGCGGCCGGCATCCCTGCCGGCCGTAACGCCGGGCATCCCCGTCCGGCGGAATAGGCGAGTGCTTTCAAAGACGCGTGGAATTAATTCAAGGTCACTTGGCCGCTTGAACCAGCGACACATGCACGGCCGCGGCTGGACCGCCGTTGAGCGAAATCGAGGGATGCGTTGAACCATAGTAATTGCAAAGCTCGTTCACAATTTTGACGGCCGCGTCATGGTCCAACCCCGCGGCTTCCACCACAAATAATTCCGGTTTCCCGCCCTTCCGCACGGAGATCGCGGCACGGATCTTTTCATTCGCCTCCTTCGCGGGAAGGCCCCACTGCTTGGCGAGACCGAGCGCCTCGTCGGCGTGTTGCGCGAAGCTGAACGACGTAAAAGCCGTGGTTACGAGGTCGTCGGCGTTGGTCCCCGGCTGATTGCCAACGGTGACGCGAATCACGGCGACCGCCGCACCCGGAACGGATTTGGAACACGCCGCCAAAACGATTGCGGCCAGGAATAGGAAGGTTAAGGTGACGTTTTTCATCGGTTCTCATTAATGGGTTGCCGCCATTGCCTGATGGTCGATCCTCGTTATCGAAGTCAACCGAGGACGAGGAGCGTGGAGCCCAAAATCAATATCCCAGCTTGGCCATTTCCTGCTGCAAGGCGATCTGGAAATCCTGCACGTCCGCGGCCGAGGGCTTGTAGCCCTGCTGCTTGGGCACTACGCCGAGCCGGCCCGTCTGGTCGAGATACCACTCAGCAGTCTGGCGGTCGCTGAAGGTGACCTTCCCGCTGACGATGGCGCCGGGCCGCGTGATTTGATCCACCGTCACCGCGACTTTCCCGCCGCCGGCCGGCGGCAGCGGCGCCTCCGCCTCCGCCACCTTGTCAGCGGCCTCCAGACCGGCTGCGGGTGCCGCCTTTTCGGCCGGCGGCAGTTCGGGCGTTTTGAGGCGTTCGGGATCTTTCGGCACCAGCTTCAGATCGTCCACCAAAAAGCGGGTGTCCATGTACGTGAGCTTGAGGCCCAGCTCCGAGGCGAGCCGGGATTGGATTTCGGACAGCGTCGCACCCTGCTCAATCCAAGTGGTGACGCGCTGCCTTTGTTCTTCCGTCAGATTCATGGCACCATTCTAATCAAACGTGTTTGATAAGCCAGTCGTATCCCTTTGATTCCAGTTCGAGCGCCAGGTCCTTGTCGCCGGACTTGATGATGCGGCCGTCGGCCATGACGTGGACAAAATCGGGGACGATGTAATTCAGCAGCCGCTGGTAGTGGGTGATGACGAACTGGGCCGCATCGGGCCGCTTGAGCTTGTTCACGCCGGCGGCAACGATCTTCAGCGCGTCGATGTCCAGGCCGGAATCCGTTTCATCGAGGATGGCGAGCCGGGGTTCGAGCACGGCCATCTGGAAAATCTCCGCGCGCTTCTTTTCGCCGCCCGAGAAGCCTTCGTTGACCGAACGATTGAGCAGGTCGTCATTCAGTTCAAGCAGCTTCATCCTTTCTTTCACAAATGAAAGAAATTCCCAGGCATCCAGCGGCGGTTGTCCTTTGCTTTTGCGGATTTCATTGAGCGCGGCGTTGAGGAAGTATTTGCTGTTCACGCCGGGAATTTCCACCGGATACTGGAAAGCGAGAAAGAGGCCCTGGCGCGCGCGTTCTTCGGGATCGAGTTCGAGCAGGTCCGCGCCAAGATATTTGACCGTGCCCTGGGTCACTTCGTAGCCTTCGCGGCCGGCGAGAATCGCCGCCAGCGTGCTCTTGCCTGAGCCGTTGAGGCCCATCAAGGCATGAACTTCGCCCGGGTTGATCGCGAGGCTGAAGCCCTTGAGGATCTGCTTGTTTTCCACGCCGGCGTGGAGGTTTTCGATTTCAAGAATTGGTTGCTTGCTCATTTCTAAAAATTGATCTTAACCATTAACGGGCGCGGAAGCAAACGGACAAAACAGCCGTCGCTGCCTGAATTTGCCAAAATCGCCCAAATCATTTAGCCTGCGGTCGAATTTATGAGCTTGGACAACACAGCAGCGGCCCCGGCCACGCCCTCCGATTTCATTCGCGACATTGTCGCCGGCCACGTCGCGGAACACAAATATCCGCGCATCCACACCCGTTTCCCCCCGGAGCCCAACGGCTACCTGCATATCGGCCACGCCAAGAGCATCTGCCTCAATTTCGGCATTGCCCGCGAGTTCGGCGGCATCTGCAACCTGCGCTTGGACGACACCAACCCCACCAAGGAGGATATTGAATACGTGGAGTCCATCCAGGCGGACGTGAACTGGCTCATCAGCGGCTGGGCGGAAGACCGCCTGGGGCTCAAGCCGGCCGGCAAGACGCCGGATACCATCGCCAGCAATGGGAGCCGCGACTTTCAGCTGCCGGCCATTTTCGGAACCTCCCAGGCCGAACGGAAGCATTCCGACGTCAAACTGGAACCGTTTTACGCCAGCGATTATTTCGACCAGATTTACGATTACGCTGAGCAGCTGATCGAGAAAGGGAAGGCCTACGTTTGCGACTTGTCTCCCGAGGAGACTGACGAATACCGCCGCAACGCCAAGGAATCGCCCTACCGCCACCGCAAGGTGAGCGAAAACCTCGACCTCTTTCAGCGCATGAAAGCCGGCGAGTTTCCCGACGGCGCCCGTTCGCTGCGGGCCAAAATCGACATGAGCGCGCCCAATGTATGGATGCGCGACCCCCTGCTCTACCGCATCCGCCACGCCGAGCACCATCATACCGGCGGCAAATGGCGCATCTACCCCATGTACGATTTCGCGCATTGTCTGAGCGATTACATTGAGGGCATCACGCATTCCATTTGCACGTTGGAATTTGAGGTGCACCGGCCGCTGTACGATTGGATTCTCGAAAGCCTGGACCTCCCGCGTCCTTTGCCGCATCAATACGAATTTGCCCGGCTGGCGCTGGGTTACACCATCATGAGCAAGCGCAAGCTGCTCCAGCTCGTGAACGAGAAGATTGTCACCGGCTGGGACGATCCCCGCATGCCCACCGTTTCGGGCATTCGGCGGCGCGGCGTCACGCCGGTGGCCCTGCGCAACTTCGCTTATAATATCGGCATCACCAAATACAACGGGCTCACCGATGTGGCCGTGCTGGAGCACGCCATCCGCGAGGACTTGAACCAGCACGCCTGGCGCAAGCTGGGCGTGCTGCGTCCCCTCAAGGTGGTCATCACCAACTACCCCGAGGGCCAGGCGGAGGAGCTCAATGCCGTTAACAATCCGGAAATCCCGGCGACCGGCTATCGCAAAATTCCGTTTGCGCGCGAGCTGTTCATTGAGCGCGACGATTTTGCCGAGGTGCCGCCGCCGAAATTCTTCCGCCTGAAACCCGGCGGGGAAGTCCGCCTCAAGTACGCCTATATCATCAAGTGCGATCAAGTGGTCAAGGACGCCGCCGGCAACCTCATCGAACTCCGCTGCACGGCCGATCTCGACAGCAAAACCGGCGGCGCCACGTCCGGCCGCAAGGTCAAGGGCACGATTCACTGGGTCAGCGCCGCGCACGCCGTTGAGGCCGAGGTGCGCCTCTACGACCGCCTGTTCACCGCGCCCGATCCCGGCGCCGCGGAGGATTTTAAATCCTCGCTCAATCCCCATTCGCTGGAGGTGATCACGGCCAGGGTGGAACCGTCCCTGCAAGCCGCCCGGCCGGAGGAGCGCTATCAATTTGAGCGCCTCGCCTATTTCGCCCTGGACCAGGACAGCGCGCCCGGAAAATTGGTGTTTAATCGAACGATTACGCTGAGAGACACGTGGGCCAGGGAGGCGCAGAAGGGTTGAAAGATGTTTTAGGATGATTTATTTCGATCATAACGCCACCGCGCCGGTCATGCGCGAGGCGCGCGAGGCCTGGTTGAATGTCACCGAGAAGCTCGGCGGCAATCCCTCGTCCATGCATCAGTTGGGCACCCGGGCGGCCATTGCGCTCGCCGAGGCCCGCGAAAGGCTCGCCGCCTTCCTTGGCTGCCATCCGCTCGACATCGTCTGGACCAGCGGGGCCACCGAGGCCAACAACACGGTGATGCATCATTTTGCGAAAAAGCTCGCGCCCACGGAATCGGTCTTCGTCTCCGCCATCGAACATCCGTGCGTGGACGATTCGTCGAAGTTTTATTTTGGGAAGCGCCTGAAGACCATTCCGGTGACCCGCGAAGGCGTGGTGGACATGGAGTGGCTTACCGCGGAACTGGCCGACGCGCGTCCGGGCCTGGTCGCGGTGATGGCGGCCAACAACGAGACGGGCGTCCTCCAGCCGTGGCGCGAAATTCTGGCCATCTGCCAGGCGTACGGCGTGCCTTTTTTCACCGACGCCGTGCAGTTCATCGGCAAGCTGCCCTGCCGGGGCTTGGGCGACTGCCATTACTTGACCGGGGCGGCGCACAAATTCGGCGGCCCGCGCGGCGTGGGCTTCCTGAAGATTGCGCATCGCAGCCGCCTCACGCCGTTGCTGCTCGGCGGCAAGCAGGAAGGCGGCCGGCGCGCCGGCACCGAAAACGTGGCCATCATCGCCGCCATGATCGCCGCGCTCGAGGTGCGCGAGAAGCAGATTGCCCGCAGCGAACATCTGCTGCGCAAGGTCTGGCGCGATAATTTTGAAGCGCAATTCCTGCGCGCGCTGCCCGGCGCCACCATCCTGGGCCACAACCAGTCGCGCCTGTGGAACACCGTCTCCGCGCTCATGCCCGAAGGTGACCGCAAATCGCAATGGGTCATCCGGCTGGACAAGGCGGGCTTCGCCGTCTCCACCGGCTCGGCCTGCACCACCGGCAAAGAGGAGCCGTCCCACGTGCTCTCGGCCATGGGCTATAAATCAGCCCAGGCCATGCGCGCCGTGCGTTTCAGCGCCGGCTGGGAAACCACCGAGGCCGACTGGGACGCGCTGCTGAAGGCGATCGTCAAGGTGCACGGCGAAATGCAGCATAAAGGCTAACGAGGCCCTGCCTCGTTGGAGGTCACAATCGCAAATTGAACTATTGCGTTTGCAGTCTGAAAAATGCGCCGCCATTAGACGCCTGGATCATGGCTTGACTGTTCAAATTGGTGACGTTCAAGGCCGCGACGGACGGGAAGATGGCCCAATCCACCAGGTTGCTGCTTTGCTGCAAGGCGACCTTCGTGGACGTTACCGGCCACGAAAGCATCATGGCGTTCCCCAAATTCGCGAGTTGGAGCAACGGTGGCGCGGTGGTGAGCGTTACGCTGTAAATTTTGTCCCCATCGTAGCCCGCGGCAAACTGTCGGCAGCCGTCCGCGGAACAGGCCACGGTCGTCCAGTTTCTGACGGGCGCCGTATTTGGAACCCAGGTGCTTCCGCCATTGGTTGACGAATAAATTCCACCCGAAGCGCCTTCAAAGGCACCCACCGTAGCGGCCAATTTGTGGCCATCGGCCGAGGAGGCGATGGAACCCCAGGACAAATTCGGCGCATTGTTGGCGAGCCACGAGGCGCCAAAACTGGTCGAGGTGTATAGGTTGCCACTGTAGCTCGCGGCCGCCAATTTGGTGGCATCGGCAGAGGCAGCGATAGCCACGATGACGGAATTGTTCGGCGTGGCATTGGAAGTCCACGTCTGGCCAAAGTTGGCGGATGCGAACAAACCGCCGCCGGCGATGGCGGCGAACAGTTTGCTGCCGTCGGCTGACATGGCCGCGCATTGCCATTTGGCCAGGGGCACATTGTTGGTGGTCCAGGTGTAGCCGGAGTCAAAGGATGAATAGAGCGGACCGCTCAGACTGTTTGCCTCGTACAAGCCGGAACCGTGAGCAACCAGAACCTTGCTGCCATCCCCGGAACAGCAAATAAACTGGGCTCCGCTAACACCGCCGTAGTTCGGAAGATTCGTCAACTGGGACCACGACGTTCCCCAATTTGTGGAGGCATACAGCTGGCCAGAGGAGGCAAAGAGGGTGTTGCCATCCGCTGAAACCGCCACGACGGTTGAATTTCCCAAGTATCCTGTCCAGCTCGCGCCTGAATTGGTGGAGACGCGAACATTGTTGTCGCCGCCGGCAGCTATCACTTTCGACCCGTCAGCGGACGAAGAGACCGCAAAAGCTGAAGGCGCCGCGGAAAGTGGTGTCCACGATTGCGAAAATGCCGGGCACGTTCCGCCCAACCCGCAGAGCACTGCCAGAGCCACCGGCAATGACAGAACCCGGAATTTCCTGTTTGACTTGATCTTCATGGGGCAAATTGATTTTTCCTGCCATTTTCGCGGTTATCATTCCTTCACGCGGCTTGGCAAGCCATTTTTCAACGCCAAAAACGGGTTTATCAGAGCCCGCCGTCAGGGTGGCACAGGCCGCTGGCCCGTAGCATTGCCAGCAGCAAAACGACTCGCACAATGAGACTATTCGACCAGCGAAAAATTGAATAAAACGCATGCTTCATAAACACGGGCTCTCCGCAATCTGGCAATTCTGGGAGACCCAGGCTTACTCAGCCACCGTCTCGCGACTAAGTTGAACTGACGGTATTGAAGACCGGCCGAAAAAAAACGCTCTTTCTGGGGCGTGTTTTTATTGCCCAACACAGTCAAAAACTCAGAACTTGACCTAGCTACAACAGGTTTTGAAGTTCAAGGACTCTAGTTTTGCAATAAATCGAACTTCGAATGAATGTCCATCACGGTCGTCACCACCATTGTGTGTCCCTGAACCAGCAGGTTCATGGTCATGTTGAGGGATTCATTTTCATCGCCCTTAGTGAGACAACCGGCGTCCGGATCGAACAGGAATTTGCCTGATTTGTGGTGGTCGAATTCGGCGATGCTCAGCATGCTGTTCTGGCCCAGGGCGTCCATGCTGCCGATCAGGTTCTTGAGATCCACCGCCATGCTCACCGCCACGGGAATGAACCGGTTCGTCGCCGCCGGATCTTCCTGGCGGACAAAGGTGTTCGTTTCCACGAGACCGTTGTCGCCCAACTTTATCCCCTCCAAATCCTTTACGGCGAGAGTCTTGGTCCAGCTTCCCCCGGCCGGCACCGGGTCCGGCGGGAAGACGATGTCAAAAAAGCCGACCTGGTACTTGGTGTTTTCCGTCCAGTAATCAATGAAAGGCAGATCGCCGTCCACTCTGGAGATCACGCCGATCGGCTGGAAGTCGAAGTAGCCGTTCAACATGCGCGAATAGACCCCCTGTTTGAACGACTTGGCCTGGGTCAGTCCCACGCCTTTGCTGGTGTCCACCACCACGATGCCGTTCTGCGAGCTCTTGACGTCCAGCCCGTGGACGGAGCTGACCGCATGGCCGCCGGCGGCCGTCGTGTCCAGGTCCTCCTCAAAGTCGAATGGTTCATAGTGCAGCGTCCAGACACCTTCGGACGATTTTCGCACCGGAGTCAGTCGCAATTTGTAGCGCGTCTCCACCGCGTTCGTGGAGGAAGTGGATCGATTGCCAGCATCGAGCTGCACGCTGCGATCGGTCGTGGTCCGCGTCGTGGTCACGGAGGAAAAGACCAGCGGATGATTCAGTTCAAATTTAAATTGCAGCGGCTGCGACGCGGCGCTGTCCGCCGCGTGCACGGTGCACGGAGCCGGGATGATCCACGCCAAAACCAGCCCGCTGCTCGCAACCAAGGACAAAAGCTTCATGCTTGATTCTTTCGCAGGCGGTTCAAATGCGCAATTCAAAAAGGGGTGAAGTACGGTCAGGCACCCCGATAAATCGCCCGCGCCGTGCAGGTCTCAGCCACGACGACTTCCATGAGCAGCGGCAGCCGCGGCTTCAAATTATCCCAGATCCAGACCGCCACGTTCTCGCTGGTCGGATTTTCCAGGCCGGGCAATTCGTTCAAATAATAGTGGTCCAGTTTTTCCCAGATCGGCTTGAAGGCGGCGGTGAGGTCCGCGTAATCCATGAGCCAGCCCAGCTTGGGGTCGCACTCGCCGGCCACCACAATCTCGACCTTGAAACTATGGCCGTGCAGGCGGCGGCATTTGTGGGTTCTCGGGAGATGCGGCAGCAAATGCGCCGCTTCAAACTGAAACGACTTTCTCAGCTCCATTTTCATATCATCGGTGATTCAAACTCAACGTCCGTCCAGGTCACCAGATCGCCCAGCGCCGGGCGGCCGTCATGGCGCCAGGTCAGCGGCGGGCTTTGCATCCGGCCCGGAGCGCAAAGCCGGGTCACGCCCCAGCGCGCCAGTTGTGGCGCCAGTTCCTTCAGCCGCCCCGGTTGCGCGGCGACCGCCACGGTGGAGATCTTGCCTTTCCATTCGTCCACCCCTTGCAGAACCGCCGCCAGATCCGGCACGGGCTTTACAAAAACGAAGCGGTTGAGGGGCGAAAAACGGAAACGGACTTCATGCTCAAAAACCACCGTCCAGGCCGTTGAGCCCTGGCTTTGCCAGAGCTTCACGTCCCCGCGATGCGCCGCCAGCGCTTCATACAGGGCGCGGCGCGAGGCAATGGCCGCGGATTCCTGCACGGAAATTGTTCCGCGCGGCTCGGCGGTTTCGCGCTGCATCAGCTCGGCGGCCAGCAGCGCCGCAAATTGGTCCGACTCCACCGCGCCCCGTTCCTCCACATAAATGACGTGCGGCGACAGACAGCCGTTCTGGTCCCAGGCAATCACATCGTCCACCACGCGCGCCACGAGCTCCGCAATCGCCTCCTCGCGCAGCACTTCACGCGTGACCAGACCGAAACTGGCGCGCTGGCCGTAGCCCAGAAAGCGGACGTTCGCCGGCACCCGGGAGCGGATCGCCGCCAGCGTTTCGTCGCTGCCGGTCGCCGTCACGCAATCGGCATGGGCAAAGAGCGCGGCTTCCAAATCCGGCTGGCCCCCGCGCCATTCCGCCAGCTCCAGGCACGCGCCCAGTTTGGGATCGGCCTCGTGGATCGAATGCGCAAAGAGCCGCGGCAGCAGCGACGCCCCGCTGGCGCATTTCATGAACTGCGCCGAGCGCGTGAGCAGCCCGAGCGCCAGGCTCATCAGCGCCGGGTGCGGCAGGTTGCCGGCGGCCACATGCGCCAGCAGTTGCGGGCCGTGCCAGAAGTGGCCCGCGCCGCGCGGGTCCGGCGTGAGGTCGCCTTCACCAAGGTCCTGGCGCAGCAGCGCCTGGAAATTCTCCGGCGTGAAGCGGCTGAAGAAATCGTCCAGACCGCGCGCGATGGTTGGGCCGGAAAAGCCCGTCCCCGGGGCGCCAGTCGCCGAACCGGCAGGTTGCGACGGTGGGGGATCGAGCCGGGCCGGAGACCGGCGCTCCAACGCGGAATCCAGCGCCAGGCGGCGGAATTTGTTGTCCGCCTGCAGCCAGCCGGCGGCGGCTTCGCAAAGCAGGTTCACGATGTCTTCGCTCTTGCGCCGGGCCAGGTGCTTTTCGCGATTGCGCTTCAGCGTGTCGCAGGCGGCGCTGATCATGGCCGGCGAGAGCGTGGCCTCCGGCGGCAGGTCGGCGAGAAAGTAGTTCGGCAGGTTCATGGGATATTCGGTCTCTGGTTTCTGATTTTCGGCTGACGATTCAGGCGGCCATGAGCGAACAGCCGCGCGGTTCAGCCAGTTCCGCGCGGCCAATCAATTCGAAGCCATCGCCATCGCGGACGCCCAGGTCTTCGGTCTGGACGGCGGCCACGGAATACACGTTCGCCAGGTCCAGGATGCGGATGAGTCCGGTTTCGCCATCGGCCGCTTCGCGGCCGGTCTCGGTCGATATTATTTGCGCGCGCGCCCACGGCGGAAAGTGAAAATGACGGTCGGCTGGAGCGCCGGTCTCCGACCCGGCTCGCTTCAAAACATTCGCATCGAGCCGGGTCGGAGACCGGCGCTCCGACGCGGAATCATAAGCCTGCGAACTCAATTCACTCATGCCGTATTCGCAGATAATGTTCTCGCGCCCGACGCCGAGTTGGTCCGCAATGAGCGCGTGCAGCTCCGCCTTGGGCAAGACCCGGGAACGGTTTTTGTAGCCGCCCGTTTCCATCACCTGCGATCCCTCGGGCAGAATAAACCGCAAGCCGTTCTCCGCCAGAAAATCCAGCAAATGCACGAAGGAAAAGGCCGTGCCGAGCAGGGTCAACGGCCGGCGATGGGCTGCGGCGAAGTTCAATCTCTGCACGGCACGCTCAAAGTCCACGATCCATGATCCATCGGCGGCAACGCTGCCGCAAAAAGCGCCGCGGTTCACGAACGTCCCGGCCCGACTTACGGTTTCAAACATGTGCACCAGCGACGAGCGCGGTGTGGCGGCCTGGTCCGGCGTAAGAAACAGAAATTCGTTTTCCGCGTTGAAATGCGGACGGAACGAATGCCACAAGGACGCTTCGTAGAGCGCCAGCGACTCGGCACAATGAAAATGCCGGCTCGGCTTTTGCCCGGTGGTTCCGCTGGAATGGAACACCGCCGTCAATTCTGCCGGCGGAATGCACGACAGTTCCAGCTCCTTGAAGGCGCCTGTCGGCACAGGCGGAATCTGTTTCCAGTTGCCGACCGTTTGCGGCGACAGTTGCCGCGCCTCGCAAATCTTCCGGTAGGCCGGGTTAAGATGGAATTGCAGGGCGAAAAGCTCCGTTGCAAGCGACTCGAATCCGGCGCTAATCTTTGCCGCAACGCGATGCTGGGAGCGTTTCACCCTCTCCGCGTTTTGCGGAGTCTGCGGAGCAAAATGGGGAGAGGGCAGGGGCGAGGTGCCTCGTGCCTCAAACACTGTTCCTTCTGATCGCCCCACCGGCTCCCAAGTCGGCCCCGTGATCACCGAATCAACGTGATACGCGTTGATAAGCCGGCTGAGGCGCGAGGCGAAGTTCGTCAGTTCTTTATTCATGCGGTGTTTGTTTGTCGGCTGGTTTTCCGCCACAGCCGGAGGACATTTTAACCGGGATACGCGTGGCCGCAAGGAGGGAGTTTGGACATGAAATCCGGCGAGACGCCGGCTTTGACAGGCCGGAGGCTTGTTCCACCCAATCGGCGATCGGCAATCTTCAATTTACTCTTTCTCGTCCAGCAATCCGTATTGCTTCAGTTTGTATTGCAGGGCGCGGCGGCTGATGCCCAGCGCCAGGGCGGCCGCGGCGCGGTTGCTGGTGACGTGCATCAGGGTCTGGCGAATCAGCAGCTTCTCCACCTCCGCCAAAGGCATGCCGGGGCGAACCGTAAAGGTCGTTTGATGGCTGTCGAATTCCCGCAGGAAATCCGGCAGGGCGGCCACGGGCACCACCGTGGCACGGGTGGTGATGACCAGGCGTTCGACGGCGTTGCGCAACTGGCGGACGTTGCCCGGCCAGGGATAGCGCTGGCAGAGTTGCATGGCTTCCGGCGACAGGCGCTTCCTCCCGCGCTTGTGTTTGGAGGCAAAGATCTCAAAGAAGTTCTCAACCAGCAGCGGAATGTCGTCGGCCCGCTCGCGCAACGGCGGCATCATGATGGGCACGACGTTCAGCCGGTAAAACAAGTCCTCGCGAAATTTCCCGTCGGTGACGGATTGGGGCAGGTTTTTATTGGTGGCGGCGATGATGCGGACGTTGACGCGAATGAGGTCGGAGCCGCCGACCATCCGGAAGGCGCTGTCCTCGAGGACGCGGAGCAAATCGCCCTGACCTTTGGCGGACAGGTCGCCGATTTCGTCGAGGAACAGCGTGCCCCCGTCGGCGAGCTGGAACCGCCCCGGCTTCTGGGCGGTGGCGCCGGTGAACGCGCCTTTGACATGGCCGAAGAGTTCCGCTTCGAGCAGTTGTTCGGCGAACGCGGCGCAATTGACGGAGATGAAGGGCTTCTCGCGCCGCTGGCTGTGGGTGTGGACCAGGCGCGCCGCAATCTCCTTGCCGGTGCCGCTTTCGCCCTCGATCAGGACCGTCACGTCGCTTTGGGCCACTTCCTGGAGCAGGCGCGCCACGGCCCGCATGCTTTCGCTCTCGCCGATGAGCGGCGTGGGCGCTGAACGCTGCTGCAGGCGGGAACGCAGCTCATGGTTTTCCACCACCACGGCCTGGTGTTCCAGGGCCTTTTGCACCAGCACGCGCAGTCGTTTCAGATCGATCGGCTTGGGCAGGTAATCGTAAGCTCCCAGGCGCATCGCCGCGACGGCGTTTTCCACCGTGCTGAAGGCGGTCATCAGGATGAAGAGAGTGTCGCGGTGGCGCTCGCGGATTTGGGCCAGCAAATCCAGTCCGCTGGCGCCGGGCATTTTGACATCGGAAATGACCAGGTTATACAAGTTCTCGCCGGCGAGCTTCAAGGCCGCGTCCGCGCCATTGGCGCCGTCCACGAGGTAGCCCTCGCGGCGCAGGCCTTCCTGCAAGCCGGCGCACAGGCCGGGCTCGTCGTCCACCACCAGAATTCTGATCTTGGAGTTTTCCAACGTTATTCCAGTCGCTTCAGCGGCAGGGTGAGCACGAAAACCGCCCCGCCGGCGGGGGCATTTTCCGCGTGCAAATCTCCCCCATGCGCCACCGCAATCTGCTGGGCGATCCACAGCCCCAGCCCGTTGCCCTCCGGCTTGGTGGTGAAATAGGGATCAAAGACTTCGCCCAGCTCGTTGGGCGGAATGCCGGGGCCGGTGTCCTGCACGCGCAGCACCAGATTCTCGGCCGCCTTCGCCGCGCTGACGCTCACCTGGCCCCCGGCGCTGATCGCCTGGATGCCGTTGATGATCACGTTCATCAGCGCCTGCGTCAGCCGGACCGAATCCGCGGTGACCGCGGGCAAATCCGGCTCCACCGTGGTGATGATCTCGACCTTGCGCCGGGACGCTTCCGGCCGCAGCAAATCGCAGACGTGCGTGATGATGCCCTGGACCTCGACCGATTCCAGCTCCAGCGCGGACGGCCCGGACAGCTTCAGAAAGCGCTCCACGATGCTGTCCAGCCGCTGCAATTCGCCGCGGATGACGCCCAGCCGCGAAGCCAGCGGCGAGCGCACCTGCGTATCGAGCGCGCCCAGGTCCTCTTCCAGAAGCTGGAATTGCACATCGAGTGAGCTCAGCGGATTGCGAATCTCGTGCGCCAGCCGCCGCAGCAGCCGCGCCAGCAGGTCGCGGTTCTCCGGCGCCGGCGGCTGCGCCTCGCCCGCCTCCGGGCCTTTGGCTAGAATATTGTCGTTCACACAGACTATTCCACGCGGATGATGTGGGCCGGCCGCTTCAAGCCGCCAAAGCGGAGCTGGGGCCGGTCGCCCTGCTGCCTGCCCATCAATTGTTCGCCCAAGGGAGATTGGGGGGTGATGACCAGAATCTCCTCCCGGTCGTGGATGATCTCCGTGCCGCCGGCGCGGGGGCCCAGGAAATAAAAGGACGTTTCGCCGTCCTGTTCCAGTTGCACGAGCGCGCCCAGCGCGATGGCCTCGCCCGGTACAAACGGACGCGCATCGAGCTTTTCGAATTCGGCGATGGCGGCCTCGATCTCGGCGGCCTGGCGGGACTGGCCGCGCGCCAGATAGGAGGCTTCCAGGCCGCGGGTGTCGTATTTGTGTTCGGCCTTGTTCTGTTCATGCGTGGCTTCCGCGCGCGCAAACTGCGCCGCGCGAAAATAAACTTCGAGTTCGCCGGCCAGTTTGGCGGTGATTTTCTTGATCAGGCTGCGTTTGTTCACCATGGCGTCCGGGTGTTGTGTCAAAGCAACAAGAATAGCAAAGCGAGCGAGCCGTCGCAATTCCGGGTTCTCACTAAAATCCGCCCCGGGTGTGAGACGGAATTCTTCAAACCGACAAAATAGCTTATAAAGGAGGTGACCTGCGGCAGCGTCGCCCGTCAGGGAGTTTACGAATTACGCGAGGCGTTTCTTTGGGTCCAGGGGTTGCTGCGGCTCTCGGAGCCGCTCCGGCCAAGCAATCGGATTTTGAAAACACCGCATGGGGAACCGCGGGAACAAATCGGCTGGTCGTGCCTCTCACTCTTGTTGGTCAAGAATTCAAGGTGCAATCAAATCCAAGAGAGACATTATGAAAACAACACGATCCGGCGACACTATTTGGGCAACTTTTACGCAGGCAGGCAACGGCCAAGACTCGTTCAAGTCCCGGCTTTTGGCCGCGATTTTCCTGGCGTCGGCCACGCTGCCGGGGATTTCACAAAACGCCTACCTTCAACAAAACCTGGTGGGTAATCTTCCCGGATTGGCGGCCGTTACCGATACCAATCTGGTGAATCCGTGGGGACTTGCGTTCAGCGCCTCAAGTCCGTTTTGGGTGGCCGACAACGGCACCGGTCTCTCCACCGTCTATGGCAGCACGGGCGCCGTGGAATCGCTCGTGGTGACCATCCCCCCGCCGGCGGGCAAATACGGTCCCAGCAGGCCCACGGGCATCATCGCCAACTCGGTGGCGGGCTTTACCTCGACCAACGGCACCCAGGCGCACTTTATTTTCTCGACGGAAGACGGCACCATTTCGGCCTGGAGCAGCGGCGGCGAGGCAGTGCTCAAGGTCGATTTCTCCTCGTCCAACTCGGTGTTTGACGGGCTGGCGTCCGGCACCAGCCAGGGCACCAACTATATTTACGCGACCGATTTTTACAACGGATGGGTGGACATCTTCAACACGAACTATTCGCTGGTGGGTACCTTTACGGATACGGCGCTGCCTGCCGGCTATGTGCCGTTTGGGATTCAAAACCTGAACGGCCAGCTTTACGTCACTTTTGCCCTGCAAAATGGCGCCCGGCAATTTGCCGGGGCCGCCCCGGGCGATGGCTATGTGGACGTGTTCGATACCAGCGGCAATTTTATTCAGCGCATTGCCAGCCAGGGCGCGCTGAACGCACCGTGGGGGCTCGCGATCGCGCCCCTGGGCTTCGGGCCTTTTTCCGGCGATTACCTGGTCGGGAATTTTGGGGACGGCAGAATCAATGCCTTCGACCCGAAGACGACGGAATGGCTGGGCAGCCTGGAGTATGTGAACGGAAATCCCGTCTCCATCAATGGCCTCTGGGCGCTCGCCTTTGGCAACGGCAAGAGCGGCGGCAGCACCCACACGCTCTATTTCACGGCGGGCGTCAACGGCCAGTTGGATGGACTGTTTGGCGGCCTGGTGGCGATGAACCCGGGCCTGACCGCCGGCGTTACCTATTCGCAAAGCAATTTGGTTTCCAATCTCCCGGGGCTCGCCGCGGTCATCGACACCAACCTGGTCAACCCGTGGGGAATTGCCATCACCGGCACCAGCCCGTTTTGGGTCTCTGACAATGGCTCGGGCCTGTCCACGCTGTACAATAGCACCGGGGCCATTCAGTCGCTGGTGGTGACCATTCCCGCGCCCGCCGGCCAGACCAACCCCGCCGCGCCCTCGGGGATCATCGCCAATTCCGTGGCGGGCTTCACCTCCACCAACGGCACCCAGGCGCACTTCATTTTCTCGACGGAAGACGGCACCATATCGGCCTGGAGCAGCGGCAACGCGGCGATACTCCGGGTGGATTATTCGTCGTCCAACGCCGTTTTCAAGGGGCTGGCCGCCGGCGACAGCGACGGGACCAATTACCTTTACGCGACGGATTTTCACAACGGACAGGTGGATGTCTTCAACACGAACTATTCGCTGGTCAATTTGCCGGGCGCATTTACCGATACGAACATTGCAGCCGGTTTCGCGCCGTTTGGCGTTCAGAACATCGGCGGGCAGATTTACGTGACCTATGCGCTGCAGGACGCTGAAAAGCACGACGACGTGGCCGGGTTGGGAAACGGCTATGTGGACGTGTTTGACACCAGCGGCAACCTGTTGCAGCGGCTGATCAGCCGGTCGGTGCTAAATTCCCCGTGGGGGCTGGCGCTGGCGCCGTTTGGTTTCGGCGCCTATGGCGGCGATTTGCTGGTGGGCAATTTCGGTGATGGACGCATCAACGTGTTCAACCCGGCGACTGGCGCCTGGGTGGGCACCCTGCTGGCCAACACCAATGGCACCCCGATCGAAGTGCCCGGCTTGTGGGCCATTATATTTGGCAACGGCCACAGCGGCGGCGACGCCCACACGCTGTATTTCAGCGCCGGCATCGACGGGGAAAACGACGGATTGTTCGGCCGTATTGCGGCCGTGACGCCGACGATTATCGACATCACCAATAATGCGAGCGGCGTCACGCTGACTTGGGCGGGCGGCGGGTCCGGGCCGTTCAACGTGCTCCAGAGTACGAATTTGGCCGCCACCAACTGGGTCAGCATCGGCGTGCTGACGACCAATAGTGTCACCGTGCCGAATACGAATGCGGCGGCGTACTTCCGGTTGCAGGAGTGAGGGTAAGCGTGAAGTGTTCTTTCTCCAACGCAACCGTCTTCTGCGTCCCGATACTCCGGTCCATGGAAATTCCCGTGTTCCATTCGAACCGGCTGACGCCCCATGGGCCCGTGCAAAACCGGTGCCGACACAACGTCAAGAGGCAGAAACGACGCCTCCCTCTCCATGAACCGTCGGTCGGCGCGCGGCGTCCACGCCGCGCGCCGGTCGCAGCAGATCCGAACAACGCAGAATCCAGCGCAGTTCGCAGTCTTTCTGACGGGCGACGCTGCTGCGGGTCGCAGACCCGGGTTCCGGTTCAAGGGTCCAATCCGCGATTCATTTCGGGGAATTCTCTCCCCCTGGGGAAAGGGCCGGGGTGAGGGCGGGCTTTCTTCATCCTCACCGTCTTTGGGGTTCATGGAACGGCGGCTACGACATGACCGAACCCGCTTGGTACCCCCGCCCGGAATTGAACCGGGATGGACGGTTTAGGAAACAGCGTAGCCTTCTTCATGGTGAGTAGCGGAATGGCCCCGTAAACACAGGGGATTTGAAAGTTGTAATGATTTCATTACACCCCATCTGATACCGCCATCTGATACTGTTTCCATGAAAACGTCAAATTCCGAATCCGAGAGCCTCTGGACGAAGGCTCCAGTCGCCAACCTCGTCCGTTACGAGCCGTCAGGCATTTATTTTGCGCGCGCCAAAGTGCGCGGCAAGCTCATCCGAAAATCGCTCGACACCAATGTCCTGTCCGTCGCCAAATTGCGCCTGGCTGATGTGCTGGACACCGAACACAAAGCCGTCGGGGCATCCAATACCAAAATCATCGGCAAGATGACGTTCGGGGACGCCCTTGCGATATTTCAGGACCGCCAGAAAATTGCAACGGAAATCAAGGATGGAAC
>JBEKZM010000064.1:0-36949 GCA_049509875.1 Verrucomicrobiota bacterium
ACGCCGCTTCCAATTCCCTGCGCCCCGCTTTCAGGCCCAACTCGAGCACTCGCGTTTCCAAATAGGCCTCATACCCTTTGCGATCCCCAGGCCCCAAATCCCACACTGCCCAGCACCCGCTGAGTCACCAACCACTCCGGCGCGGTCGGGCGCACGTAGCTGGGATAGCTGCTCCAGGGATATTCGTAGAGCTTTTGTTCGCCAATCTCGATCAACTTGGCGCGGGCGGGATTTAGATGGATGTAGGTGCTGACAGTTTGCAGATACGCCGCTGATTCCGCCTCGCCGGGCACGGCTCGAGACCGCCCTTGAAACAGATGTCTTCGCTGGTGATGTCGGGCATTGTAGCGCTGGGTGTAAGTGCCTTGCAGCCACTTCATCCCCGGGACCAGATTCGCTTCCGGCGTCTCCACCAACAGATGGTAATGATTGCCCATCAGCGCCCAAGCATGAATACCCCAGCCCGTCCGGCCCCAGGTTTCCCGCAAGGTCGCCAGCCACATTTTCCGATCGCCCTCATCGGCGTAGATCGTCCGCCCTTGGTTTCCCCGCGCCATGACATGGTAAAGGGCTCCGGCATATTCAATTCTCAACGGGCGCGCCACAATCCCAATTCCAGCCCTGATTCACCCGTGCCTCAAGTCTCTAATTATCGATTGTCGGACCGACCCTTTCACGACCCTTTCATAATCCCAATTCCCGCCCTAATTCACCCATGCGTCAAGTCTTTAATTATCGATTGTCGGACCGACCCTTTCACGACCCTTTCATGCCCGCTGGGGAAAGCGGGAAATCCAGGGGGAGCAAAAAACCAGCTAAACTATTACCCTTTCATAGAAACAATAATACCGCCAAGGAAGATGCCGCGGATTTGGCCTTGGGGCGATGGCAAATCACCGAAGGCAATCCATGAGCAGGCTGATTGGAACAGCGTCCAGAAGAAGGCAAAAAGAGGCCGGGGATGACCCCGGCCTCGTGTCACGAAAAGAACTCCGGGCCTATTGCTCGAGGCGATAGAATAGTTTTGAACCGGCACCCGGGGTTACGACAAAGGGACTGGCCGGATTGCCAGCGACCGGAGTCCAAGTCATGAGATCAGAGGACTGGTAGAGGGTTCCTGTTCCGGTCCAGCTGATGGTCAAGCGCCCGCCCTTGAGCACCGGCACGTTGAACCTAGGAGCGGGAACGGCGGCGTAGGCGGACAGGAATTGAGCCGGGATGGGCTTCAGGTTGGCGGCTGGAGTCGAATCCGTCGAAATCCGCCAAGCCACTCTGACGTAATCACCGCCGGTATTCTCCACATGCAGGGCCTGGATGAAGTAGGGCGTGCCTGCCGCCAATGTGATCGCGGAGGAAGTGGACGGCGCGGGGGGTTCCTGGAAGGATGTGGTGGCCGAGGTTTCGGAGGCGATCATCTGCGCGTTCGCCGTCGTTGAATCCGTGCTGAGGAACAACTCCGAATAGTCGTCGCCGGCCAGGAAGAACGTGTAGGCACCTGACACGGTTGGGGTGATCCAGCCCGAGAGACTGTCCCCGTAATTGTCGCCCAAGCTGCCGAAGGCCGGGTCGTTGTTCAAATCCCCACCCGTGATCTGATCCGTGTCAAACACGGTCAATGCGGCGTTCGTCTCCGGCCCATTCGGGAAGTTCGGGTCGCTAGTCAGGGCGCCGATGGAGGTCCCATTCCCGCTTCCCAGATAATAGAAGTCCCAATCGAGCACCCCGGAGGTCAGAACGGGCGCCAGGAAGGAGGTGGGCACCGGCACGATCGTGTTGGGGGTTTGCGCCTGATCCTGCACGCCGCTGACCGTAAGGGAGTACTTCTGGCCCGGGGTTAACCCGCTTGTGGCCAGAATTGCCGTCCGCCAATCGGCGCCCAAAGAGACCGCCGCCTCGTCGGTCAATGCGATCACGCTGTTCACGGTCACCGCCGGAGTGATGGCGTAATTGGCGCTGTTGCCAGCCGTCGTGGCATCCACGCGCTTGTCAAACACCACCTTGACCAAATACGGCGTCGGGCCGCTGGCATCAGGCGTAGCCAACCCGGTCACGGTCCGGACCGTCGGACGGTTGGTATCGGCCGTGACCAGCACAGTGGCGCTGGCCGTCGTAGTGTCCTTAAGCGGGTTGGAGACGACCAGGTAATATTGGCCGGAATCGGCAATTTGCGCCTCGGAGATCACCAGACTCAAATTGGTAACATCGTCCGAGTAATGCGGTGTGCCGTCCGAGTTACTGGACGGCGTTAACGGGGAGGCGCCTTTGTACCATTGGTAGGAATTGGGGCTGCCTGCCACGGTCGGGGTGAGCGTGATCGTGCTTCCTTCGATATTGGTGACGCCCGCGGGCGACTTTACCACGCTGGAAGGCACCCAGGAGTAACTCCAGTGATTTGTGATCTGCTTTGGAGACAGCGCATAGTTGTAAAAAGCGATATCACCCAATCCGCCGTGCCAGTAGTGCGTGTCGTCGCTACGGGAACCGATGTAGAACGGCTCGGCGGTGTTCGGAACGAATGGGGGAGCTCCCTCCAGCTCCCAATTGTCCTCGCCATTGGGGAGCGTTGACTCCGAACTCAGGTCCCCGAGCTGGCCGTTGACGTAAATGTAGAGATTCGTGGTGTCCCATACCCCCACCACGTGCGTCCAGATCCCATCCGGCGGAACGTGGTCGTCATAGCAGATCATGTTGTATCCCCCCCCGGCCGCGGTGTGGAACTCATACCCGGGAGCGTTCCCGTCGATGTAAAATTCATAGCCGCTGTCGCGCGCCGGGCGGTTCAATGAGGAGACCGGCACAAAGAAGCCGTAACTGGCCAGTTCGCCCCAGAACTCGATTGTAAATGGACCATTTGGGTTCAGGGCCACGGTATTCGGCACCTGGGCCTGGCCGGCGGAGCCGTCGAAAGCGACGCCAGCGGACTGGTCGCCCGGGAATCCGCCCGCCGCGTAGGTGACGCCGGAACTGCTGTAGGTGCCATCATAAAGGCCCGCGGAGTCCACGGCGGTTGGTCCAGTCGTATCCGCCAGACGCCAGAATGCCGTGGGGTTATCGCTCATCACCTGCGCGACGTAGCCAGTCGGCGGTGCGACAAAGGTCAGCGCGATCGGCTGGGTATTGGTCCGGCCAAACACGTTCGTCACGTTCAAACTATAGATGGCGCTCGAGTTGGTCGTCGTTTGCGCCAAGGCCAGTGTAGCGGAGGTGGCCCCGGCGATCGGGAGCCCGTTGGAGGTCCATTGGAACGTAAACGGGAGCGCCCCGGCCACCGACACCACCAGGGAGGGGGACCCTCCGGCCAGCAACGTTTTGGACGCCGGCTGACTCGAGATCACCGGTGGAGCGCTATTGGTGCCATAATAAAACTTGGTAAAGTGGCTTTGAACATCAGCCGCGGACAAGGCGGCGCCATAAATGGCCAGCTCGTCCACGGTCCCTCCCCAGCGATTGGCGACCGTGGTTGTGCCAAGGGAACCGATCCACGCCGGGCCCCCGGAGGCTGATCCAAAGCTCGGCTGAACTTGCGTGCCCAGGGACCGCCCATTGACATAGGGCGTGACATTCGTGCCATGGTCAAAGACAAATACGACATCCAATAATTGCCCAATCGCCCCTCCCGGCACCGACCAAGTCATCGAGCCCGTCAAATTGTCGTTGGTGTAAGTGAGGAAGCCGCCATCGGCAGATAACTGCAGGGCATAATAGGTCGGACCCCCATCATAGCCCTCGGAGAAAAAAGTGGGTGCGGTCGCGGCCGCTCCGCTCAAGTAAACCAGGGCCTCCACGGTCCCATTGCCGCCGGGAAACTCAAAGGCCGGGTTGTTCGGGATTTGCACGTCGCCGTCAAAGTTGAAGGAAAGGGCTCGTTGGCCAAAGGCATCGTTCGTCCGACCGTCGTAGGTGGCGTTCAGCTCCAAGGCGCCATCGTAAGCCGCGCTCACCGTGTTGGTCAAAACCGTGCCGATGTCCCCATCCACCGGGAAATAAGCCAGCAGGCTCGGTTCGTTGGTTACGACGCTGCGATAGGCGGCCACCTTGGAGGCGTTGGAGGGAACCACCGTGAGAGTGGCCACCGCACTGGTGACGGTGATGCCGCCGCTCGTCACTTTGCAATCGAATTTGTTCCCACTATCCGACGAAGCCACGACCGGCAAAAAGATACTGCTGCCGGTCTGCCCGGTCAGATTCGTGCCGTGGTCCCGCCATTGGAAGGTAATCTCACTGCTGAAAGAGGGGACTACGGCAAAAGTCACCGCTCCGCCAAGCCATACCGATCCGCTGTCCGGCTGAGCGATAATCTGTGGACCGGCCGGCCTGAGCAGCAGGTCGTTCGTGGTAAAAGCGCCGGCGGCGAAAGTGAACATGCGCGCCTCATCCAAGAAGCCATAAAACGCCTGGTTATCCTCGCTGGCGCCGATGCAATAGACGTCTCCGGCCGAAGCCGTGGCATCGTTGGTATCGCTCGGGCCGCAGGGCACCCCATTGGTGTAGAAGGTCGTGATGCCATTCTCGTTGACGATAGCCAGGTGCATCCAATTGTTGGTATCAATGGGTGCCTGGCCCCCGATCGCAAGGGAAGATCCGAGGATGGGCGCGTCGATGTAGGAAGGGACCCCACCACCAGGCGCATTGATTCTCAGGGCCACGCCGCCGGAAGTGCCGGACGACAGGAGCCAACCGCCAGTGCCCCCGGCGATGCCGTTATCCTGTGGCAGGGCCCAGATTTCAATGCCGTAATTGGCGGCGGGCGGGTTGTAGCCGATGCCCCACATCGCGCTTTGTCGTTTTCCACCCACTCCCACTCCCACTTGAATGCACTCGGTGCTGGTCCACCCCGTCGAATCCAAGGGCCCGCCCGCCCCATTGTTGACCGCTTGCGCCGCCACCTGTCCTCCCGTGGCAGGAGCGGTGGAATACGCGCTGCCGAAAGTCCGGCTGTTCCCGCTCGAATCCGTTATTGGCTGACTGCTGTCAAGGTGCCACCAACCTTGCACGGTGACATTCGCCGAACTAACGCAAAGGCTTCCAATCAGGGCAGCAGTTGATAATAGGCTCTTGCTCATAAGTTAAATTCAGATGTTTGGTTTCGTCCTTTACAATGTCCGCGCCTTTGACTTCAAACTCTCCTTTTTCCCGGCGAATCCCCTAACAAAAACAAACGTGCACACGGGTGTGGCTGGCGCGCTCAGATGATTTTACCAACAATCATCGCCGACATCAAGTATAATGATCCATTATGGGAAGCCATTAGCCGCGCGATGGGAGGGAGGAATGGGGCCGGGTTGGACGCAGCGCGGGTGGAAGATCGAGGGTGTCTGAAGTTCAACTTTACAAAGGCGATATGCGGCCGTGCCGCGACGAGTTGGCGCGGGAAGGCCGCCGGCGCAGGCCACGCGGGGGAGGAGCGCGCCGCCGCATGGACGAAATTTCGCTCGACAAGGCGAAGGGATCGAAATACCAATTGGGTTGATGGCCGCGAAATCAAAAATCAAATTGCCCGGATTTGTCTATCTATTTTTCGCCCTGACCACCGCCATGATTGGGCACAATATTCATCACAGTTTGCTCTGGTCGGTGATGGACTTCATCTGCTGGCCCTTGGCGTGGTGCAAATGGCTCATTTGTCAGCAGGTAAACCTGAGCATCATCAAGGAGACGTTCAGCTTTTTCCTTAGGTGAGCCGAGGCCGCGCAGGCTCCGCGCGGACCACGGCTGGTTGCTGAAGGAAACTCGCGGGCGAGCCGCCCGCAATCCTTTATTCGGCGCTCGAACGGGCGACGCTCTTTTGCGGGCAGGGGATCGACTCCTCACGTCGTCGCCTACAAGCCGATTTCGGCGCTCCGTACCGGCTTTATTCAGAAGTTATTCACAATTCAATCACCGCTTCGCGAACTGTCCATTTTCAGCCTGAACCGGTATCCTGGCCGGGTGCGAACCGCTGAATTTTATTTTGAACTGCCGCCGGAGCTGATCGCCCAGCAGCCTGCAGCCCGCCGCGATGCTTCGCGGCTCCTGGTGCTGCATCGCGCCAACCAGCGCATTCAACATCGTCAGTTCCAAGAATTTCCTGATTTTCTCAGTCCCGGCGATGTGCTGGTGCTCAACAACTCGCGCGTCATCCCCGCCCGCTTGCACGGCGTCAATCCCCAAACCGGCGGCCGGTTTGAGATTTTGTTGCTGGAAGAGAATTCGGCGAACGACTGGTGGTCCATGATGCGGCCCGGCAAGCGCGCGCGGGTGGGAACCCGAATCCGGCTCCTGGATAAAACCGGCGCCCAGACGGGTTTCTTCGCCGAGGTGAATGAAGTCAACGACGAAGGCCACCGCCGGCTCACGTTCCCAGGCCCGGCCAATATTTTTGAGCAACTCGACACGCTGGGCGAAACGCCGTTGCCGCCGTACATTGAGCGCCAGGGCGAACGGAGCGGCGACCGGGAACGGTATCAAACCGTCTATGCCGAGACCGCCGGCTCGGTGGCGGCGCCCACGGCGGGGTTGCACTTCACGACGGACTTGTTGCAAAAAATCCGGGCTCGCGGGGTTGGGGTTTCCTTCATTACCCTGCATGTGGGCGCCGGCACCTTTGTGCCGGTGAAAGCCGCAAACATTGCCGATCACCGAATGCACGCGGAGCGAATCGAGATTGGGGCCGCCACTGTCGCCGCCGTCAACACGGCCCGGGAGTCCGGCCGGCGGGTCATAGCCGTGGGGACCACCGTCACGCGCGCGCTGGAGACCGTGGCGCGGCAAAACGCGGGAAAGCTCAATGTTTATGCGGGCAGGACCAACATCTTCATCTTCCCGCCCGCCGGGTTTCACATCGTGGACGCCTTGCTGACGAATTTTCACCTGCCCGAATCCACGCTGCTGATGCTGGTGAGCGCCTTCGCCGCGCCGGGAGAAAAAACCGGCGGCCGCGAGCTGATTCTGTCCGCCTATGCCCAGGCCATCCGCGAGCGCTACCGCTTCTTTAGCTATGGCGATGCCATGCTGATCTTATGACCCGCGAGCTCAAACCCCGGCGCGCCGAACGGCCTTTTGTGTATATCAACGTGGCCGTGTCGGCCGACGGAAAGATTGCCACCGCCAATCGCGCCGTGCATTCGTTCGGCAGCGCCCGGGATCGACGGCAGCTCTACGAACTTCGCGCCACCGCCGACGCCGTCATGAGCGGCGCGCGAACGGTGGAAATCTCGGAGGCCACGCTGGGCAACGGCGGCGAGAAATTCCGGCGGCAGCGGCTGCGGAGCGGGCGGTCGGAATATCCGCTGCGCATCGTGGTGAGCGGCAGCGGCTCAATCGATTCGCAGGCCAAAATTTTTCAAAGGCATTTTTCACCGATCGTCTTGCTCACGACGAAACGCGCCGCGCGGACCGAGCTGGGCCGGCTGCGAAAACTGGCGCAAGAGGTGAAAGTATTTGGAGCCGGCGCGATCGATTTTTTGGCGGCGCTGCAGTGGCTGCGGGAGCAATGGAACGTGAGGCGGCTGCTTTGCGAAGGGGGCGGTGAATTAAATGACGCGCTCTTTCGCGCCGGCTTGGTGGATGAAATTCACATGACCTTTTGCCCAAAGGTCTTCGGCGGGCGGCAGGCCCCCACGCTGGCGGATGGTTCCGGCCGGCTGCGGCTGGCGGATGCCGCCCGCTTCGAATTGACCTCGATCCGGCGTGAAAAGGACGAGTTATTCACCGTCTTTTCCAGACGCGACAAGAACCCCTGTTGAAGTCTCAGATTCCACGATATTTGTAATTGGCAGAATCGTGGCACTGATTTCTCAAAGAAGAGGATGTGTCCGGTATTTGTACGCCCAGTTCCACCTCAATCCTAACCTTCTCCTCCGGGGAGAAGGAGCACCAGTTGCGGCTTGAGGGCACGTGTCAGGTGGCCGGGCCGGCGAGCGTGACGCTCTGCCCCAAGGCGGGTGCTTTAAAGGGTTGGGCGGAGAATGTCCGCCAGTCCCACCAGAGCCAGCGGAAACTGGGCGAATCCAGGGAGGTTTCGAAGCGGAAAGCAATGCAGGAAGGCAGACCCGCTGCATCCGATTTCAGGACTTCCACAGTGAGGCCGCTGAGTTCATACCGGTCCCCGGTTTTGGATTCCGGTCTGCACAAGAGCAAGTTGCAGGTGCTGAAGACATAGGCGATATGGACGGCGCCGAGGTTGTCACAGGAGAATATGTCAGGCCCTTGAGATCGAATCACCAGGGTTTTGTCATTGGTCCTGTGGACAGTGAAGCTCGTGCAACCCGGCACGAGCGCCCGCACGGTGCGGGGCAGCGGTTGGTGGTAGTATGCCTTGTAACCGGGGACATAACCCGATACGAGCGGGGCGGGGAAGTTGAGGATAATCACGTTTTGGTTTTCGATGTTCGGCCAATCGCCAGGAGGCTGGTTGACCTGGGCGAAAAAGAAAGAGGTGGCCTTAGCGGTTACGATTCTTCCAGCGATGGCCCCCGGAACATGCACCAGCAATAACAGCATGCAAGCGCTCCAGGCCAGAGCCCAGTAGGCCCGCTGGTCCGGTAACCGGCGGTCCAACAGGGCGGCGACGAAACTGGCGATCAATCCATAAGCGCCAATGGCGACGAAGCCAAAGTTTTTGGAAACCGGCACCAGCGATGATTCGGGAATGGCCGCCAACACCATGACGGTGAACCAGAAAGCGGCCAGATTGTCCCGGCGCACCCACGGAAGAAAAATCACCAAAGCCGCCACCACGCACACGCCATAAAGCGCAACTGCCACCGGGTGCAACGATGGTTTGACGGCAAACAAGATCTCCGGCGGCACGCCAGTCAGTTGACCGCCGAGCACCTGCATCATCCGGGGGAGCAATTCCCGCGCAAACCGAAACGGCTCGTTCAAAGGGTCGATGTAAAAATCGCCGATATGGGACAGCCCGTAGCCGGCGAGCACGTAGATGGTTCGCCACAAAACGAGGACCAGCACCGAAGGCAACACGGTTAATGCTTTTTGACGCCACGAACCCGATTCCAGCACGAGAGCATAGGCGACAATGAAGGCGAATGCGGCGGCTCCGCCTTCCTCCGCGAAAACAGAAAGGGTCAGGAACAACACCGACATGATCAGAGCGGAACGGGATTTGAGGGAACGCCATTGATCATGTTCGTAGAGATAAAGCAGGCCAAAAAACAGCGCCATGATGAAGCCCCGGTTGGCGACGAACATCACGGGGAAATAGGTGTAGCCATCCAGCAGGAACAACAGCGCCGCCAGTCCGGCGCCGGCGCCGGCACCCATCAGCTTGCGGTAAACCAAGGCGACCATGAATACGACCGCGGCGAACCAGGCGATGTTGTGGGCATGCATCAGCGCGGGCGAATCGGGAAAGATCCGGTAATCCAGCCAGTGCGTGAACGCGGCAACCGGACGAAAAAGACTCAAATGAAAATCATCCGGCGTCCACCATGGCAGTGTGCCATAGTTCTTCGCCAAAGCCAGGTATTGAGGATCCCGATTGAAGCCGAAAAGATCAAACAGCACGGTCGAGAAACTGCCGGAATCCACCGGGTTGCCCGTCTCATGCATTCGCGTTGGCAACTGGCCGGGTTGAAGCTCAACCGAGCGCTGCATCAGATCATCCGCAAACAAGCCGGTTTTCAGTGCGGGCACCATTACCAGAATCGCCCCAAGGGCCAGCAACGTGGGGAGCTGGCCATGGGCCAGACATCGTTTTGAGAATTCCAAAATGCGGGCGCTGGTTCGGTTCGTGATCATGGTTTCTGTCTGCTGGTAAGAACCATTGTGGTCCGCCATTATGAACAGACAGGGAAAATCGGTAGTCCTCACGCAGGGCCGCAAAACGTTTGGGAATTGATGGGCCAAACGGCGTTGCAAAATGGTCGCCTAACCACGCAAAGCTGTGGAAATGAAAAGTAGTCAGGGCGCCGTTCTCCAACCCGTTTCCCTTCAGCTCGGGGCGGAGCAACGCTCGGCGCTCCCGAGGTGACCCTTGGCCCGGGGGGAATTAAAAAACGGGCGGGTTCCATTACGAAACCCGCCCGCTGAGTGGCAGGGGCTCTGCGGCTTATGGCTGGCGCAGCAGATAGAACCGGCTGGAATTCGTGGCCGGGCTTGGATCCGTGAACTGGTAAATGCCCGAGCCGGCGGGGTTTTCCACGGCCGTTCCAACCACCGGCCAGGTGGCGGGCGGCGCAATGAGGTCGTTGGTGCCCAGGACTGAGAAGCTCAAGCCCGTGGTGTTGGTGAAGCTGAAGGCCAACTGGCCATTGCTCAACGAGACCCCGCCCAAGATGAGGCTGGGCAGAGTGCCGAGGTTTTGGAGGACCGCGTCCGCGGCGTAGCCCGAGGCGCTGATGACGATGGTCTTCAAGCCGGGCGCCTGCAACAGGGCCGACTGGGCCGCGTTGAATAGGATCGCGCCCGCCTGGGTGGTGCCATAAGCCGCGGGCGGCAACACCGATCCATTGACCGTAATGCTGGTGATGGCCGCCCGCCAGGCCGGGTTTTCCGGACTGAGCGTGATGCTGAAGGAACTGCCGGCCGTGACGCCGCCGGCCGCGTAGAGCGTGGGCGGCGGAACCGGCTGTCCGGCATAAGCAGTGGCCTGCGGCACCGGAGCCAGCCCCTTCAAGGACACCGTCGCGCCGGCGGTGTAGATGGTGTTGGTCGCGGTGATTGTGATCGGATTGTTGAACCCGCCCGAGTCGGTCAGTTGGACGATGCTGTTTCCGGGGGTGCCGCCGCCGCCGGTCGTGTAGTACAGATAGACTGCGCCGTTGCCGTTGGTGGCGGCGAACAGGCCGTCGCCGCCATTGGTGGTGGTGAACGTTCCATTGGGGTTCCAGGTGCCGCCGACGCAGGAATACTTGTTGATGACGCCCGCCGTGGTGCTGACCTGATCCAAAATGTACAGGGTATCGATCAAGTTGGTGGTGTTGCCGGAGGCCAGCATGTAGAAATCCTGGGCCTTGGTGTCGGTCAGAATGCCGGGCAGAATGACCGCCGTCGCCGTGGGGTCGGAGCTGGACATGGCATAGACCGCCGGTTTGGGTGAAGTGGCGGACATGAGATAGTTGGTGCCATCGAAGCTCTTCACGGCCCGGGTGTTGTCCGGCGCCCAGTTGAAAGTGTCGATGAAGACGCCGTTTTTGTCAGCGATGATAAAATTAACGTCATCCACGGTGCAGGCAGCGCGTGCCTGGCTGGAACCCACGGTCACGGAATATTGGATGGGCGCGGTGAAGGCGTCGGTGTAATCCAAGGTTCCGGCCGCGCGCGTCAGGATGAAGGTTTCGTCGGGAGTGAGGGAACTGCCGTCCAGGAAGCCGGCGAAGCACAGCAACGTGCCGTCGTCGCTGACCGCCAGGCGGCCGGTGCTGCCGGAGGAACTGAGCCGCAGGGAGTTGGTCCCGTCCGTGGCGCTGATGGGAATAATGTTGGCCGGCACGCGCTGGTTGGCCTCGGATGGGTTGAGTTCGAGGATGCTGAAGGTGGTATTCGGCGCAATAGTGTCAATCTGGAGCGCGGCCAGGTTGCCCGGGGAAAACGGCGTGGCCGGTGCGCCGATGACAAAGTTGGTGGAATTGGTGGCGGTTACGGCCAGGCTGGTCCCGACCGCCGTAAATGTGATGACCGAGCTGGCATCCGCCGTTGAACCGTTGACGGTGGCGGACAAGTTGGTAAACGAGGCCACGCCGTTGGTTGCCACCTGTTCAATGGCGCCGCCCAAAGTCCAGCCCGGGCTCGCGGTGGCCGTGAACGAGACGTTGGGATAGGGATTGGTGGTGCCATTGCCATATTGGTCCACGACGGCCACGCTGGGCTGGGCAATCAACGTGCCGCCGTCGCCGGACGGTCCGGCCGGTTGAGCCAGCAACGCGATTTGGGTGGCGACGCCGGGGCCGACGGGTTGAATCAGGGGGTCGGCGACAAAATTGAGCGCCTGAAACACGATGGTCTTTATGCCGCTGCTCTGCAGGAGGGCCGAAGCGGACGGTGTGAAGATGATCTCGCCTGGAATATTCGTATTGTACGCCGCCGGCGGGAGCGTTACGCCACCGATCGAAATGTTCGTGAGGTTATATTGCCAGGAGGCGTTTGGCGCGAAGGTGTTGGTAAAGGGAAAATCCA
Source organism: Verrucomicrobiota bacterium (assembly GCA_049509875.1). Classification (GTDB taxonomy): domain Bacteria; phylum Verrucomicrobiota; class Verrucomicrobiia; order Limisphaerales; family UBA11358; genus UBA11358. The sequence continues at coordinate 12,115 of JBEKZM010000064.1, forward strand.
CGGTGGCATGGGCGGCGACCGCCAGCGTCGGCGCGGAAGGTCCCGAATAGGCGCCGCTCACCACGACGTTGTCAAAGCGCCAGTTGCCGGAGGAGTTGTTGTAAGGGCCGCCGGTGAAATTCACGCAGTCCGGGCCGGTCGCGGCGTTGACCACGCGGAGGCCAAAGTTGGGATTGTTGGTGGCGCCCGGAACGGCGGTCAGGTCAACCGTGATGGTGTTGTACCAGTTCTGGCCGTTGGTCTGATAGAAATACGTGCCCGCCACCGTGTTGGGGCTGCCGCCCAGGAGAACCGGCGGGTTCGTCTGAATAAAGGTCGGATTCGCCGGGTATTCCAGCGTTGCCGCGTTGGTCCAATCCGCGCCGTCGGTGGTATATTCGACCTCCATCTTGGCCTCGCCTTGCGAGGTGAAGTAGAGATCGAAAGTGGCCAAAATGGTGGTGTAATTGACGGTGCTGACGTCAAATTCCGCACCTTGCGTGCCGATGTCAGACTGTGAATCCCAGCCGTTGCCGGGATCCTGGCCGCGAACACGCCAGGCCGTGGGACCCGCGGCGCCGGAGGAACTGCCGGCTTGAATCAAGCAATCGGGCGCACTGGTGCTGCCGTCGCTGCCGTCCGCAAACGTAAAGGTGGTCGTAAAGCCCAAGGCTGAGGCGATGCCGGCGCCAGTTGTGGGAACCGGATTGGGAATGACGGGGTCGGTGAGGACGGCCACATTCGAGTAATTTTCAAACGTCCATCCGGTGATGGGCAACACGGCGTAACCGCTGACGACCACGTTGTCGAAGCTCCAGTTGCCGGAGGAGTTGTTGTAGATGCCGCCGGTGGAATTGATGCAGTCCGAACCGGTGGAAGCGTTGACCAGGCGGAGGGCGAAGTTGGTGTTGTTGTTCGCCCCCACAATTTCGCTCAAGTCGGCCTTGATCTGGTTGTTCCAGCCAGTGCCCGAGCTGGCCAGCTTGACATAGGAACCAATTACCGTATTGGAACTGGTGGAGTTGCTCATGATGGTCGCCAGGGTCCCCACGGAGGTGATGGTGGCATTCACCCAATTGGTGCCGTCGATCGTATATTCCAGTTGCAGATTGCCCTCGCCGGCGGACGTGCAGTTCACATCGAACGAGACTTCGATCCGGTAGTAGCCAGCCGTGCTCACCTTGAATTGCGCGCCCTGGGTGCCGATGGGCGCGTTGGTGGACCAGCCATCCGGGCTGCCGCCGCCGCCGGCCAGGCTGCCGCCGCGAATGCGCCAGCAGTCCGGACCGCCCGAGGAACTCCCGCTTTTGGATTGGACATCGGCGTAGGCAATGCTATTCGTGTTGTTGTAGGAGTTGATCATGCCGAGCACAGAGGACGTGCCGGTGCCGGTGGACGGGGCGGGACTGTTGTTGGTGGCAATGCCGTCATTGTCAAAGGTCCAGGCCCCGAGGGTGCTTTGGGCGCGGGCCACCGGGAGCAAAGCCAGCAGCGAGGCCGCGAGGGAGACCAAGGTTTTAATTTTCATCGTAACTTGACGTGGTTCGGTGGTTGAGTTGTCTCGTTTGGTTTCGTTGCTCGTCGGGAGCGCCTCCGATTTTGAATCAGATTCAAGAATCAGGCGCATAAGTTAGCAATCACCGGCCATCTTTCAACGACAGGACGGTGACGAACGGGTTACAAACTGGTGACAGATCCGGCGTGTCCCCCGGCAGCGTTTCCGGCTGGACCGGCGCGCCCAGGTCCAGCATGTCTCCTAATTGTGACAATTTTGCCATCTGATTGTAACATGGAGCGGGCATCTTTTGAGCGGCGGGAAGGACGCGGTCCCTGAACAAAAAGGTTTATTTATCGAGCACATGAATTTGACTGACAACAACATTCGATACCACAAACGCGGATTCACCCTGATCGAGCTGCTGGTCGTCATTGCCATCATTGCCATCCTGGCGGCGCTGTTGCTGCCGGTCCTGGCCAAGGCGAAGGCCCGGGCGCAGCAGGCCGTCTGCCTGAGCAACCTGAAACAATGGGGGCTGGCTGCTTCGATGTACGTGGAGGACAACAACCAGTATTTCCCGTGGCCGCGCTACCAGGCATACGCCACCTCGGCCCAGCAGGATGAGCCCCAGTGGCTCGAGGTTTACGGATTTCATTTCGACCTGAGGCCGCCGCAAGGCGATGACGTCTGGTTCAATGCCCTTCCGTCCTATGTGGCCAACCAGCCGCTGTATGCCTGGGCGCAAAATCCCAATGGCTTTAACAACTCAAAATCGATTTACACCTGTCCGACGGCCAGCTCGCAGGGGATCGACAGCCAGGATTCGGTGGCCAGTCATGGCAACATGAACCCGGCGGCCCGCCCGCTGTTCAACTACGCCATGAACTCGAAGTCGGTGGCCAACGAGGACATCAGCGGGACGGGCGTCCGGCTCAAGACCACCATGGTGGTCCATCCCTCCGCCTTTGTTCTTTTTTCGGACGTCCGCAACCGTTCCGCCGAGACCCCCTATTATGCGGCGGCTGGAAATCAATATCCCCAGGGCAACTCCATCGACTTGGCCACACCGCATTGCTACACCACGCGTTTTTCGTCGCGGCACAACTTCGGCGGCAGCATTACCTTCAGCGACGGACACGCGGCTTACTTCAAGTACACCTACGTGGTGTCCGACGGGGTAAAGAACCCGGCCATTACCGCCGGCCATGACCCCGGGGATTCCGACATCAATTGGGATTGCGACGGCAACCCGGTAATCAATTGACGGTTGCGCACTTTATCGCCAATCTTCGTTCCAGATACGTTGCATGCAAGCCATTGCCAGACCCAGCCTGTTCTCGCGCGCGGTTGTCATCCTCGCGATATTTGCCGCCACCCTCTCGGGCGCCTTGGCCAAGGACTCGAGTCTTCATTATCTCAAGGAGGGCAAGCCGGATGCCGCCACGCTCCTGGCTCCGCCGCCGCTGCCGGATTCGGCGGAGGAAATGGCGGATTTAAACGAAGTGCGCGCCGTGTATCACGCGGCCGGCTCCGATGACCAGACGGCGGCCTATTCGGAAAAAACGTTTTCGGTGTTCAATTTTGCGGAGGCGGCCGGGCCCTTTTTGGTGGCGACCAATCTGCCGAAGACGGCCGCGTTCTTTGCGAACGTGCAGTCGGACGCCGCCGCCGTCACCGACCAGGGCAAGGATTTCTTCAAACGGCCCCGCCCTTACACCACGGATCCGAGCCTTGCCAACGGCAAGCTCGAAAAGAGTTTCAGCTACCCCAGCGGCCATTCAACGGAATCCATGGTGCTGGCGCTGGTGCTGGCCGATTTGCTCCCGGCCAAGCGCGCGGCCATCATCGCCCATGCGCGGCAGATCGGCTGGCACCGCGTGCAAATTGCCCGGCATTATCCGACGGACATCTACGCCGGCCGCACGCTGGCGCTGGCCATCGTCAAACAATTCAAGAAGAGCGCTGCGTTCGAGCGGGATTTTGACGCCGCAAAGGCGGAACTGGATGCGGCGCAAAAGTAGGTGGTTGGGACGAGCAGAGCCGGGAACAAAGGCGCGAACGGGATCCAGGCACGAGCTGATCAGCCTCGAGGACCGGGGCGAGGATATTTTCAAGGACGAGGGGGATCGGGAACGGTTTCTGGCCGCGGGCCGAGCTGAGCCGGATCGGAGACCGGCGCGCCGGGAGCCGGTTCGGGGACCTTCTCGATCTGAATGCGGGCGGGATCGTTCACGCCCAACTGCAACAGGGCGGCGTTGGTATAGATGGCAAAGTTCGCGGGCATCGGCGGCACGTCCAGCCGCCGCCGTTCCAGCATCAATTCCTTCAAGCCGATGACATCGAGGGCCACGGGATCGTGGCCAAGCCAGAGTTCGTCGCGGACCTGGGAAAACTGCAGGTAACCTTGCGGGCCGCCCTCGTATTGGAGGAGCAAGGCGTCGGTGACGTGCAGCACCACGCGGTCGCCAATCAACGGCAGGGCGTCAATTTCCGGCAGGGCCACCGCGAGCCGGTCGGGGCTGCCCTCAAACCGGCGCGTATTGTCCACGCTGCCCAGCGCCAGGCTGAAGAAATGACCGCAAATGCCGGCGGAATTCTGGTTGATGAGCGGCGCCACGGAAATGATCCGGGTGATCTGCCGGCTGACCAGCTTGGAGACAAAGGACTTTTTCCCGACCGTGAAATCCTTGTTGGTCCGGCCGAATTCCAGGTCGCCCCAAAGCAACTGGCCGACGATCGGCGAATCGGGGAGGTAAAACGAATTGGTGTCATAGCCTTCCTCGGTCGCGCCCTCCACCCGCACTCCCAGCCGGGCGCCCAAATCGGTAAATCCCGCCAACCTCAATTCAGCCAGGTGCCGGTCCCAGATGATAATGTGATCGGCGGGCAGACCGGCTGTCAGCAGGCCGCGCACAATGGCCGCCACGACGGCCGGGCGGGTGCCCGCCACCGGGCCGGGTGTCGAAAACACCTTGATGCCGACGGTATCATTGGTTGATACCAGGGTGCGCCAGGCGGCGGTGACACTGGTTTGCGCCGTGAAATAGGTGAGTCCGCGATTAAAGGCGGCTGCCACGCGCTCCGCGTCGGGCAAAAAGGCATTGAGCAGACGGGTGCCCTGGACCACGACGACGCGCGCGGAGGCATTGGTCTCGTGCAGCGGAAAATACTCCTGCGCCCGGGCCGCAGCGAGCCCGGCGAGGAGTGCAAAAATTAACCATTGGAATCTTGCGTTTCTTGACACTTGCAAGCTCTGATGATACCACCATCGCCGATGCTGGCCCAAATAAATTCTGTGCGCGGCGCGTTTTTCGTTTTCGCGCTGGCGCTGACACTATCCGGCTGCACGCCGGCGGGCCCCCGCGCGCTGTTAAAAGGGAAAAAATGTCTGGATCGGGGCGACGTGACCGAAGCGGTGGTACAGTTCAAACGGGCAACGTCCCTCCTGGCCACCAACGCCATTGCGTGGAACTACCTGGGGGTGGCGTCGCAACACGCGGGCCAGGCGGAAGAAGCCGCCAATGCCTATCAAACCGCGCTGCGGCTGGATCACGACCTGGTTGAGGCGCACTATAATCTCGGGGTGCTGTGGCTCGAACAGAACCGGCCCGATCTGGCGAAAGCCGAGTTGACGGCGTTTACGCTCCGGCGGCCCAATGAGGTGAACGGATGGCTCAAATTGGGATATGCCCAAATGAGGACGGGCGAACTGCTGCTGGCGGAACGAAGCTTCAGCACGGTGCGTTCGCTTAAGACGGACGAGGCCGAGGCCTACAATGGGCTGGGCCTGGCCCGCCTTCAGGCCGGCAAATCCCGGGAAGCGGCCCAATTTTTTGCCGCCGCGGTGCAGGCCCGGCCGGATTATGCCGCGGCGCTGGAAAATCTGGCCACGGTCAACCTGCAATATCTGCATGACACCAAGGCGGCCCTGGCCAACTACGAGGCGTATCTCGCCCTGGTGCCGCGCCCCGCAAATTATGGCGAGGTAAAAAGCCTCGTCGCCGGCCTGGTTCAAAGTGACGCCGCCGCCACCGTGATGGCCCCCGCAGTCATCGTCAAAACGCAGCCACCGCCGCCGGAAGCAAAACCCAAAGTTACCGTGCCCGCCGCCCCGCGCCCGGCGCCGGCTGAACGATTGGAAGCGGAGGAAATTGCCGTGACCCATCCTTCGCCCCGGCCGGTGTTGGTGGCCCCGGCGCCGGAGCCGCCGCCGGAGACACAAATGTCGGCGCGGACGGTTCACCTGCGTCCGGAACCGACCCTGGTGCCAACGCCCAAGACCAACCGCCCGAGCCGACCCGCTGCGATGGCCGCGTCCAAGTCAAGACCCGTGGCCACCAACGTCAAGGCGACCAACGAGGTGGCGGCCGCAGAGCCGCTGGAAGCGCCGATGCCCGAACCGGACCAGCATCGGCCTGGTTTCTGGCACCGGCTGTTCAAAGGCGATACACCGTCCACCAACTCGGCCAAGCGTTTCCGCGAAGACACTTCCACACCGGATTCCGGGTCGGAGGCCGCGCCGGTGTCCGGGCCGGATTCCACCACGGTTTCAGCGCCGGTGACCGCGCCCGTGGCTGCGCCGGTTCCCACCCCCAATGACGAGATGGCCGGCACCAAAGCGGAGGAAAAGTCAGCGGAGCCCAAGCCCCAGCCGGTAACGAGCGGTCCGCGTTACACCTATACGTCGCCGGGCAAACCGGCGCCGGGTGACCGGCAGAGCGCCCAGGGCGGATTTACCAAGGCACGCATGGCCGAACAGGACGAAAATTGGGTGGACGCGGAACAATGGTATCAAATGGCGGCGGACGCCGATCCTTCGTGGTTCGAGGCGCAATACAACACGGGCGTCATTGCGCATCGGCTGCATAATTATTCCGTGGCGCTGCCGCGCTATGAACTGGCGCTGGCCATCCAGCCCGAATCTGTGGATGCCCGCTATAACTTCGCGCTGGCTCTCAAGGCTTCGGGCTATGCGCTCGATGCGGCCGAGCAGCTAAAGAGGATTCTGGCCGCCAGTCCCGATGAAGTCCGCGCCCATTTGGCGCTGGCGAACTTATGCGCCCAATCCCTGCACGACGTGGCCGAGGCGCGACAGCATTACTTGCGCGTGCTGGACCTCCAGCCGGACAATCCACAGGCGGCCGACATTCGCTTTTGGCTCTCGGCAAATTCAGAATCCAAGAAGCCTGAGTAAGTGATTGACTCCTAAGCCGATTTTGTCAATTTAGTATAAAATATTGTCATTTATGAGGATTTAATTGACCGGTTGGATCTAATTCTGCTTTAATCGCTATAGGTCCAATTATTTGGGTGTGGTGTCCGAACGGTGTCGACTTTCGGTGACAAGAAAAGACCGTTCCATTTCTATCAGCCAACCCGGGATGGGGACCTAAGCCGTTGTGCGGCCTTTTCCTTTCCCCGCATGACGGCTTTTTGCAGGCAAATTCGTCATTTTTCACCTCATTTTGAGTCAATCGGAGTTGCCGCTGCCGGCGCCGTTTTTGGCCGATGCAACACCATCACATTGCCCACCCGCATCACCAAATGACTGTTTGTCTTTTCGGCCAGGAGGGGGGCCAGCTCTTTTTTTTGTTCCTTGAACTCGGCGAATTTGATTTTCACCAATTCATGTCGGTTCAACGCTGCGGAGACCGTTTGCACGAAGCCGTCGCTTAAACCGGCCTTGCCAATTTTCAACATCGGTTCCAGCAATTGCGCCGCCGCCTTAAATCGGCGGATTTGCGCATTGGTCAGCGGGTCGGGCATGGCGGCGGCCTTCAGGGATTGGCGGTCAAAAACCGCTCGGCGTCGATCGCCGCCGCGCAGCCCGAACCGGCGGCGGTGATCGCCTGACGGTAAACATGGTCGGCACAGTCACCCGCCACAAAGACGCCGGCTACATTGGTCATGGTCCCCTGCCGCGGGACGATGAATCCGTTTTCGTCGGTCGTAATCTGGCGCTCGAAAATTTTCGTATTGGGCAGGTGGCCGATGGCGATGAACACGCCCGCGCACGGCAGGACCGTTTCGGCGCCGGTGTTGAGATTTTTCAATTTTACGCCGGCCACCTTGCCTTGGGCCACAGCGAGGACTTCGGTCACCAGGGAATTCCAAATTGGCTTGATCCTGACCTGGCCGAGGGTGCGTTCGGCCATGATTTTCGACGCGCGCAAGTGTTCGCGGCGGTGGACGAGAAAAACCTCGGAACCGAAGCGCGTCAGGTAGAGCGCCTCTTCGCAGGCGGAGTCGCCGCCGCCGACCACGACGAGGGGCTGGTTGCGAAAAATGGGCAGCGCGCCATCACAGGTGGCGCAGTAGGTGACGCCCTTGTTTTCCAGTTCGTGCTCGCCCGGAACCCCGAGATGGCGGTGGCTCGCGCCGGTGGCAATGATCACGGTCTGGGCGGTCACCTTTTCTCCATCCACCATCAAGGTGAAGGGCCGCTGCGAGAAATCGGCCGACTCCACAATCCCGAAGCTGGTTTTTGCGCCAAACCGTTCGGCTTGTTTCTGCATTCGCGTCATGAGTTCGAATCCGTCGATGCCCTCGGGGAAACCGGGGAAATTCTCCACGATGGTGGTGGTGGTCAGCAATCCGCCGGGCTGCTGGCCGGTCAGGACCAGGGGCGCGAGCTGGGCGCGCGCCGCGTACAGCGCGGCGGTCCATCCCGCGGGCCCGGAACCGATGATGACAACTTTTTCCATAAGCCGCGCAAGGTAATCACTGTGCGGCTCGCTGACAAGGCCCCAATTGTAGCATCGGAGTCTGCTCAATTTATGTCCGGTTATTTCCATAAATTAACCACAAGTTCCGGTGGCGTTGGTCGATAACGTGGTGAAATCAATTGTGCAGGAATGACTTCGAGCGAAAGCATCCGGATGTCTTTGGGGGCGGGTGGTGAACCTGCTTTCTGTATGGACGTGAAGTTATTTTGAAGGTTATGGGAAAAACAATTATTACCGTCGATGATGCGGCGACCATCCGAAAAATGGTGTCCTTCACGCTCCGCGGCGCCGGCCATGAAGTGCTCGAAGCCCAGGATGGCGCCATCGCACTCGGTGTCCTGCAAACACGCGCCGTCGATCTGGTGATCACCGACGTCAACATGCCGAATATGGACGGCATTGAATTGACGCGCCAGTTGCGGGCGCTGCCCAGCTTTGGCAGAACACCGGTGCTCCTGCTCACCACGGAATCCGATCCGGTAAAAAAAGCCGAAGGCCGGGCCGCCGGCGCCACCGGCTGGATCGTCAAGCCTTTCAACCAGGCACAACTCCTGGCCATCGTGGCCAGACTATTGCCCGTCTAATCGACCCACAAATTATGAATGACAACCTGCAACAGCAACTCATCAAAGACCTGCTCATCGAGAGTCTTGAAGGGCTGGACAATTTTGATCGCGAGATTCTCGCCTTGGAAAAGGGCGCAGGGAGCGCCGAGACACTGAACAACGTCTTTCGGACCATTCATACCATCAAAGGGAGCAGCGGCTGCATCGGCTTGAACAAGATCGAGTCCGTCGCGCATGTCGGCGAGAGTCTGCTGAGCCTGCTGCGGGACGGCCAGCTCGCCTTCAGTCCGGCGATGAGCCGCGCCCTGCTCGAATATTCCGACGCACTCAAGGAAATGCTCCGGTCCCTCGAGCAAACCGGAAAGCAAGGCGAAGTGGATTACTCGGCCTTGCTGCAGAAACTCCAGTCACTCCAGACCAGCCAGCCGCCGGAAGTACAGCCGCCTGCGGCCTTCGGCTTGTTCGAAGAGGAACCGCCCGTGCCGGCGGCGGCCCCGCCTGTCGTTGACCTTCTGGCGAAGCCGGCGCCGGCCAACCTCCCGGCCATGGAGCCTGTCAGCGTGCCGGGAAAGGCCGCGGTCGAGAAGGAAGTTGCCGCCCGCCCGGCAACGTCGATTTCGGACACCGCGATCCGGGTTGATGTGGGCCAATTGGACAAGCTGATGAACCTCGTGGGAGAATTGGTGCTCGCGCGCAACCAGATTGTCCAGTTCACCGCGCAGGCGCAGGAGCCGACGCTGCTCAATGCCGCCCAGCGCATCAACACCATCACCACCGAGCTGCAGGAAAGCGTGATGAAAACGCGGATGCAGCCCATCGGCAATGTCTGGGCCAGATTCCCGCGGATTGTGCATGACATGGCGCAGGACCTGGGCAAGCGCGTGGAACTCGTCCTGGAGGGCAAGGAGACGGATCTGGACCGGACGATCATTGAGGCCATCAAGGATCCCTTGACCCATCTGATCCGCAATGCGGTTGACCACGGGATCGAAACGCCCGAGGAGCGCCGGGCGGCCGGGAAACCCGAGCAAGGGACCCTCACCCTCCGCGCTTTCCACGAAGGCGGCCAGGTCAACATCGAGATTCTCGACAATGGCCGCGGGATCAACCTGGCGAAGGTGAAGGAAAAGGCGGTGCAGCGCTCCTTAATGACTCCCGATCAGGCCGCGGTCATGAGCGAGCGCGAGGTGTTCAATTTGATTTTTCTACCTGGCTTTTCGACGGCCGACAAGGTGACCAATGTATCGGGCCGCGGCGTGGGCATGGACGTGGTGAAGACCAACATTGAGAAAATTGGCGGGTCGGTGGATGTGTTGAGCGAAGCCGGACAGGGCACCACCCTCAAGATCAAAATTCCCCTGACCCTGGCCATTATTCCGGCTTTGATCGTCACGAGCGGCGCCGAGCGTTTTGCCATTCCGCAAGTCAGCCTGCTGGAACTGGTGCGGCTGGAAGCGGAGCAGGCCCGCAAAGGAATCGAGATGCTGTATGGCGCGCCCATTTACCGGCTGCGCGGCCAGCTGCTGCCGCTGGCTTACTTGAACCGGGAACTGAAACTGGAAGCGCCGGCCAGCGACGTGGCCGGTTCCTCCGCGGGTGACGCGGTGGTGAACATTGTCGTGTTGCAGGCTGACGGGCGGCAATTCGGCATGGTCGTGGATGAAATCAATGATACCGAGGAAATCGTCGTGAAGCCGCTCGGCAAACAACTCAAAGGCATCACCTGTTTTGCCGGGGCCACCATCATGGGCGATGGCAGGGTTGCCTTGATTCTGGATGTGATGGGCCTGGCGCAACACGCCAATGTCATCGCCGAAGTGCGAGATCGCGCGGTGGCCGGCAAAATGAAAAACGCTGAAAAGGCGGACGAGCGCCAAACCCTGCTGCTGTTCAATGCCGGCCAGAATACGCGCATGGCCATCCCGCTTTCGATGGTGGCCCGGCTCGAAGAGTTTGCGCGCGCACAGGTCGAGCATTCCGGCGGCCAGGAGGTCGTGCAGTACCGCGGACAGATCCTTCCGCTCATCCAAGTTGCGAATTATCTGCCCAACGCGGCTGCCGCTCCCGTGCAGACCGACCCGGTGCAGGTGGTCGTCTATTCCGAATCCGGGCGCAGCGTCGGCCTGGTGGTCGGCAAAATCAACGACATCGTGCATGAGGCGATTACCGTCAAACGCAACAGCAGCCGCGACGGCATTCTCGGTTCGGCGGTCGTCCAGGACAAGGTGACCGACCTGCTGGACGTCATCGGCATTATCCGGGCGGCGGAGCCGACCTTCTACGACACCAAGAAAGCTTGAAGGACACACTTATGACCAACACCAAACAGTTTTGCACCTTTTTTGTCAATGGCCTGTTCTTCGGCGTCGAAGTGCTGAAGGTCCAGGAAGTCATCCGCTATCAGGGAATGACGCGGGTGCCGCTGGCCCCGATCACCATTCAGGGCCTCATCAATCTGAGGGGTCAGATTGTCACGGCCATTGACCTGCGCCGGCGGCTCGAACTCCCGCCGCGGGCCGACGAGCAACTCCCGATGAATGTCGTCGTCCGCAGCGATGATGGCGCGGTGAGCCTGCTGGTGGATGAAATCGGCGACGTTGTGGAAATTGAGGACGACATTTACGAACAGCCCCCGGAGACGCTCAAAGGCGTGGCGCGCGAGCTGGTCCAGGGTGTCTATAAATTAAAGGAGCGGCTGCTGCTCATCCTTGATATGGAAAAAACCGTCACGCTGAGCAGCGCGATCAACCGCCCCTAAGAAAATCGGCAAGAGCTTGCTCCAGGTTCACCCGGAACGAAATCGCCGGCAACAATATAAAACAACGCAGACAGTCCACATTAACCGTTCACCACAACAACACACTCAAGATCACATCAAACAAAATATGAAACTTACCACACCCACATTACCCCGCACCAGAACCAATGGCTCACGGTCGGCCGGTCTCAAGAATGGCACCAACGGTCACGGCAAGAGCAACGGCTCCGCTACCAACGCCAATGAACTGGCGGAACTGCGCGGTCAGATTGCCGCCATCAACAAGGCCCAGGCCGTCATTGAATTTGACCTCGGCGGGATCGTGCTCAACGCGAATGAAAATTTCCTGGCGGCTCTGGGTTACACGCTGGAGGAAATCAAGGGCCGGCATCACAGCATGTTTGTCGAGCCAGCCTTCCGCGAAAGTTCCGAATACAAGGAATTCTGGCGCAATCTCAATGATGGAAAATTTCAAGCCGCCGAATATAAACGCATCGGCAAAGGCGGCCGGGAAGTTTGGATTCAGGCCAGCTACAATCCCATATTCGACGCGAACGGCAAACCGTTCAAGGTTGTGAAGTTCGCCACCGATGTGACGGCTACCAAGCTCAAGAACGCCGATTATCAGGGCCAGCTCGCCGCCATTGGCAAAACCCAGGCGGCCATTGAATTCAATTTGGACGGCACCATCACCGATGCCAACGAGAATTTTCTCAAGACACTGGGCTACTCGCTGGAGGAAATCAAGGGCCGTCATCACAGCATGTTTGTTGAACCTGGCTACCGCGAGAGCGCGGAGTACCAGCAATTCTGGCGTGACCTCAACGCCGGCAAGTATCAGACGGGAGAATTCAAGCGGATCGGCAAAGGCGGCAAAGTAGTCTGGATCTCGGGCAGCTATAACCCCATTCTCGACCTCAATGGCAAGCCCTTCAAGGTGGTGAAATTTGCCACCAACATCACTGGCCGTAAACGCAGCGAAGAGGCAATCAGCATGGTGCAAGCCATCATCGAGTTCAGCCTGGATGGCAACGTTCTGACGGCCAACGAAAATTTCCTCAAGACCATGGGCTACACCCTCGACGAAGTGAAGGGCCGGCATCACAGTCTTTTCGTGGATCCCGCTTATCGCGAAACCGCCGAATACCGGCAGTTCTGGCGCGATCTCAACGAGGGCAAATTTCAGGCGGCCGACTACAAGCGCATTGCCAAGGGCGGCCGCGAGGTCTGGCTCCAGGCGATTTACAATCCGATCTTTGACACCGACGGGAAGCCGTTCAAGGTGGTCAAGAATGCCACGGATATTACGGCGGCCAAGAAGGTCGAGGCCGAAAATATCGAAAACCAAAAGCGCGCGAAGCTGTTGGCGGAGGAGATGGAGCAAAAGGCTGATTGGTATGTCAACATCATCGATTCGGTTCCATTCCCGATTCATGTTCTGGACAAGGATATGAAGTGGGTCTTCCTCAATAAAGCGTTTGAGGAGCTGATGGTCAAATCGGGTGCCATCCCCAATCGTGGAGCCGCGCCAGGCAAGCCCTGCAGTTCCGCCGCTGCCAATATTTGCAACACGCCCAATTGCGGCGTGCGCCAGCTCGAGAAGGGCAACGGGGAAAGTTACTTCGACTGGCACGGCCAGAAATGCAAACAGACCACGCGTGAACTCAAGGATCGTCATGGTGTGCGGACTGGTTACGTGGAGGTGGTTCAAGATCTTACGGTGATTTTGGATGCTCAAGCACATGCCGAAAAATTGGCTGAGGGAATGAAGGTGACGATCAAAGCGGTCAATGACAATGCCCAGGCGCTGGCCTCTTCCTCAGAGGAATTGACCGCGGTCAGTCAGCAGATGAGCTCGAATTCGGAGGAAACCGCCACGCAATCCAATGTGGTGGCGGCGGCTTCCGAACAGGTCAGCAAGAATGTGGCCACCGTGGCCACCAGTGCCGAGGAGATGAGCGCGAGCGCAAAGGAAATCGCCAAGAACGCCACCGAGGCCGCCAAAGTGGCCACCGAAGCCGTCAAGGTGGCCGCCGACACCAACAAGACCGTCGCCAAACTGGGCGAAAGCAGCATCGAGATTGGCAAGGTCATCAAGGTGATCACCAGCATAGCCCAGCAAACCAACCTGCTGGCACTGAATGCGACGATTGAAGCCGCGCGGGCTGGAGAGGCTGGCAAAGGCTTTGCGGTGGTCGCCAACGAAGTCAAGGAGCTGGCCAAGCAAACCGCCGCCGCCACGGAAGACATCAGCGGCAAGATCGAAGCGATCCAGACCGACACGAAGGCGGCGGTGACCGCGATTGACCAGATCGGCAAGATCATCAACCAGATTAACGGCATCCAAAACACCATCGCCAGCGCGGTGGAAGAACAGACGGCGACCACCAACGAGATCGCCCGCAACGCCAACGAGGCCGCGCAAGGCAGCACGGAAATCTCCAAGAACATCGCGAGCGTCTCGCTGGCCGCGAAGAACACGACCCAAGGCGCCAACAACACCCTGACCGCGGCCACCGAACTTTCGCGGCTCGCCGCCGAGCTGAAGAAGGTGGTGGAGCAGCAGAAAGTGTAAATGGTCCGACAACTGAAAATCGGGGAGGTGTTCGCGCCGGGCGAACGCCTCCGTCGGTTTTAACCCTCATCGACCGAATATGAAAATGCTGGTAGTAGATGATTCAAAGCCGATGCGGACTTTCCTGATCGTTCTGGCGCGCGAGATGGCCTTTGCCACCACCGAAGCGAGCGACGGGCGGGAAGCCCTGGAGGTGCTGGTCAAGAACGATCCGCGTGAACCATTTGATGTGGCCCTGGTGGATTGGGACATGCCGCGAATGAACGGCTTGGAACTTGTCGAGGCGGTCCGCCGGAATCGCGATTTCGCCGACCTGAAATTGATGATGGTTACGACGCAGAATTCACAAGCGCGGGTGGTACAAGCATTGCAAGCTGGAGCCAACGATTTTCTGATGAAGCCGGTGACGAAGGAAATGCTGGCGGAAAAGCTGCAAATGCTGGGGGTCCTCGATTAAAGCGGGGACAATTTTTTATATGCCCAAAATACGGATATTAGTGGTGGATGATGCGGTGGTGATGCGCAAACTGATCACCGAGAGCTTGCGCAACGATGCGGACCTGGAGGTGGTAGGCGTGGCCGCCAATGGCCGGATCGCCTTGCAGAAGATTCCACAGGTCAATCCGGATTTGCTGACCCTGGACCTCGAGATGCCGATCATGGACGGGCTTACGACTCTCCGCGAATTGCGCAAGATTTACCCTCATCTGCCGGTGATTATCTTTAGCACCCTATCCAAGCAGGGAGCGGTGGCCACGCTCGAGGCGCTGTCGCTGGGGGCGAACGACTATGTCACAAAACCGGCAAATGTCGGCAGTGTAACCGAGGCGATGGAGCGGCTGCAGACGGAGTTGGTCCCCAAAATCAAGGCCCATTGCCGCCGACTGCTGGCGAGTCCGGCGACCGCGAAGCCGGTCAGCGTCCCGGCGGCCATTTGGCCGGCGCCAGCGCGTGCGGGTGTCACCGCGCCGATTGAAGTGGTTTGCATTGGCACTTCGACGGGCGGGCCGAATGCGTTGGCGGAAGTGTTCCGGGACCTGCCGGCGGATTTGCCGGTGCCGGTAGTGGTGGTGCAACACATGCCGCCGATGTTTACGGCCATGCTGGCTGAACGATTGAATGCTCAATCGGCTGTGGCGTGTCATGAAGGCGCCGAAGGCCAGATCATCGAGCGCGGCCATGCCTATGTGGCCCCGGGCGGCCATCACATGGAAGTGGCCAGGATCAGCGTCCGCACCCAGCTGCGCATCCACGAGGGACCCATGGAGAATTCATGCCGGCCGGCGGTGGATGTTTTGTTTCGCAGCGTCACCGCCGTTTACCGCGGCGCCGTGCTGGGCGTGGTGATGACCGGGATGGGACAGGACGGATTGCGCGGTTCGGCCGCGATCCGGGAGAATGGCGGGCGGATCATCGCCCAGGACGAGGCCTCGAGCGTGGTCTGGGGCATGCCGGGGCAGGTCGTGCAGGCCGGCTTGGCTGAACGGGTGCTGCCGCTCAATCAAATTGGCCTTGAGATCACCCGGATTGTCCGGTCCAGCCGGTTAATGACCCAGAAGAAATAATCGCCATGCCCATTTCCGCATCAGATTTCGAATATGTGAGCCGGCTTGCCTATGATCACGCCGCGCTGGTGATTGAGCCCGGAAAGGAGTACCTGGTCGAAACCCGCCTCGGTCCGCTGGCGGCGCAGGCCGGGTTTGCCTCGCTGGCGGCATATCTTCGGAAGTTACGGGACGAACCCAAAGTCAACGGAGTGCATCATCGGGCGGTGGAGGCGCTGACCACGAACGAGACCTTCTTTTTCCGGGATTTCCAGCCGTTTGAAGCGCTGCGCCGATCCATTCTGCCGGCCCTGCTGGAGCAACGCGCCGCCGCGCGCCGGCTCACCATCTGGTCGGCCGCCTGTTCGTCCGGCCAGGAACCCTACACCCTGGCGATGCTGCTGCGCGAACATTTCCCGCAACTGGCGGAGGGGTGGGAAGTTTCCATTGTCGCCACGGACCTGGCACCCTCGGTTTTGAAACAGGCCCAGGCCGGGCGGTACTCGCAGTTCGAGGTCAATCGCGGGCTGCCGGCGAGCTATTTGGTGAAATATTTCACGCAGCACGGCGATAGCTGGCAGATCAACGAAGACATCAGGCGACTGGTCGATTTTCGCCTGATGAATCTGGTGCAGCCCTGGCCGGTCATGAAGCCATTCGACCTGGTTTTTCTCCGCAACGTGATGATCTATTTTGATGTGGACACCAAGAAATCGATTTTAAGGAAGGTCCGGAACTGCCTGCTGCCGCACGGATATTTGTTTCTCGGCGCGGCGGAAACCACCACCAACCTGGATCCGGGATTTCAAGTGGTTTCGTTTGGCAAAACAGTGGCTTACGGCCTGGTCAATCCTGGCAGCCCCCCGGTCGGCGCAGGACCTAAGATTTGAAGAGCCTGCGCGGGCGGGTCGCGCGCCGCGCCCGCTACCTTCAGCGCAACCCAGTTCTGATTTTTAAATGAGATGGCTTGCCGCCTTGATTCTGTTAATTTTGGGGCACCATGAATCCACTGACAAAATCAAGAATTGTGATCAAGCCTGCTGGCCCGGCGGCGCGTGTTAAAATCTGCCTCCGGAGGACCCTGGCTGCATCGTGGCGCCTGGGATTTCTCCTTCTGGGCCTGTTGCTCATGCCCATGGCTCAGGCCGAACTCCGGCTGCCGGCGGTCATTGCCGACCACATGGTATTGCAACAAGGGCAGTCCAATCCGATTTGGGGTTGGGACAGTCCGGGAACCAAAATCGCAGTGACCTTTGCCGGCAAAACGTATGTGGCCACGACGGGCGATGACGGCAAATGGGTGGTGAACCTGGAGGCCCAGGCCGCCAACGCGTCTCCCCAAACGCTGACCGTGGCCGGCTCGACGACGCGCGAGGTTCAAGATGTGCTGATTGGCGAGGTCTGGCTGTGCTCGGGACAGTCGAACATGGAAATGGGCCTGGGGATGGTCGAGAACGGTTCGGAGGAAATCGCCCAGGCCAATTATCCCGAAATCCGTCTGCTGATGGTTGCCAATCGCTGGACGCCGCAGCCGCAAGAGGACATGGAAGGTCTGTGGAAGGCCTGTTCCCCCAAGACGGTGGCGGAAGGCGGCTGGAACGGCTTTTCGGCAACGGCCTATTTTTTTGGACGGGAACTGCACAAGAAGCTGGGTGTTCCCGTTGGCTTGATCGAGCCCGATTGGGGGGGCACCCGCATCGAATCCTGGACCGCGCCCGAGGGCTTTGCCGCGGTGCCGGCGTTGAAGCACGATTACGAACTGCTGGAGCTGGGCGATCCGAAAACCGCTGTCCATCAAAAACGGTTAGCCGAGTTCTTGGACGGGACGGCAAGCTGGCTGGAATCCGCCCGGATCGCGCTGACGAATCAGACGCTCGTTTCGCCGATGCCGACATACCCGGCCGAGTTGATGCCGCCGCACGACTTGCAGAATTCCACCGCCCTGTACAACGGCATGATTTTCCCCGTGCACCCCTATGGCATTCGTGGGGCGATCTGGTACCAAGGCGAATCGAATGTCGGCGAGGGCATGCTCTACCTCGAGCGCATGAAGGCCCTGGTCAACGGCTGGCGGCAAGTATGGAACGAGGGCGCGTTTCCGTTCGAGTTTGTCCAGATCGCACCCTATAACTATGGCAACCATCCGCAAGCAGTGCCCGAACTCTGGGAAGCGCAGGCGGCGGCGGCCCGGGAGATTCCCGACTGTGGCATGGCGGTGATCAACGACATTGGCAACGTCGGCGATATTCACCCGAAGAACAAGCAGGAGGTTGGCCGGCGGCTGGCGCTGATTGCGCTGGCCAGGACCTACGGTCAACCGGGCGTGGTGTACAGCGGACCGACCTTCAAGAGCCTGGCAACGGAAGGGGACAAGCTGCGTGTGAATTTTGAAAACGCGGAGGGAGGATTAGCCACCCGCGATGAAAAGCCGCCAAGCGATTTCGAGATCATTGACGCCGAGGACGGCGGTTTTGTGAAAGCGACCGCCGAAATTGAGGATACATCCGTGCTATTGTCCGCCCCCGGCGTGGAGCATCCCGCGGCGGCGCGCTTTGCGTGGGACCAAACCGCCACACCCAATTTGATGAATAAGAGCGGGTTGCCGGCGGGGGCTTTTCGCGCGGGCTCGATACCGCCCCGGGACTTTCTCAAGAGCCATGTTCTGGAGGCCGGAGGCTACCAGTTGGTGTACGATCTCGACCTGGGCCGGCTGGGGCAGCCGATTCAATGGCAGGTGGACAACCGCAGCCGGATTCACGGCGCATTTGACCGGATCGCCTACTGCGTGGAACTCGAGGACGCGGACGGGCGCTTTCAGGCCGTCTATGTTTCGATGGATGCCTTTACGGATTCGCTGGACAAGATCGGACTGCCGACCCTGCAATCGGGCGCGTATTTTCAACAAAATGTGACGAACCTGACCGTGGTATCGAATGTGAAAGACATCGTGACGGGCGCCCATCTCACGGGCGGGAACATTGAATTCTGGCCGAACAACTATGCGCAGAACAATTCAGCCAACGTGCCCAACGCCTCCTCCGCCACGTTCGACTTCGGCGACCAGCCAACCGATCCCGCCGACGGCTACGGTTGCATGCAGGTTCATAACCACGACGCCCGGCAGACGTTGTTCGCCATCAATCACTGGCGCGAAGGCGAGCATGCCGACCTCGGCATCGGCAACGCGCCCACCGGCAATCCGGACTGGACCTTTGCCGGCAATGCCGGCCAGTACAAGAGCAAGCGATTGCGCGTCCTGGTTCATTGCCCGTGAGAGCTCGACGTGCGGGCGGCTGATCAGCCAATCAGATAGTAGGGCGGGATGACTTTGTCTGCCTTGTGGCGGGTCTGGAGCGTCAGGACGGCGTTGCGGCCATCCACCTGTTCGTAATGTCGGGTAGCGTCCTCAAGGCTGCGGCCGCCGGTCATGTGTCGCCGGATGACGGCTTGCCGGGTGCGCTCCTGGTCGGATTCGATAAAATAGCAAAAATCGAGCAGCGGCCGGATATTTTCCCAGCCGGCCTGGTTGAACAGCAGCCAGAGACCCTCCACGATCAGGAGGGTGGCCGGTTCCGTGACGGAGACGCTGTTGGGCACCGGGTCATGCAGTATTCGAGAATAGGCCGGGAAAGCAATTTTTCCCCCGGCACCAAAAGCCTTCAAATCCCCGGCCAAGGCGGCCACATCATAGGTGTCGTACCGGCCCTTGACCTTTTTTAGCGGCTCGCCGTCGGAATCATGTGAAAGCAGGACGCGGTTGGGGAAGTGATAGGCGTCAATGGTGATGACTTCGAATTTAAACGGGAGCGCGGCCTGTCGGGCGAGTTCCTTAAACAGCACGGCCACCACGGACTTGCCCGCGCCGGTGGGACCGGCGAAGCCGATGGCGACGCGGGATTTTTTTGCGGCGCCGTAAATCGCAGCGGTTTCCCAGAACAGATCCAAATAAAATTTTTTCTGCCCCGGCGTAAAGCCGGAAATGTCAACCGTCTGTTCGGTGACCGTCAGCGTGGCGGGAAAGATCAGGTCGGGTTGCGGCACGACAAAATTTTAACCGCGGACGACCAGAATGGCAACGGGCCTGTCGCGTACATGTAATCGCCGCCCCCGGGTCTTGCCCGCTCTTCTCTTTGCAGAAAAACGCCTGTCCTTGCAAGATGCAACGGGGAAGGTGGTCGAGCCTCGCCGATTGCGCGCTGGCAGGCGGACGCGATTGGCATGTTTACGGCTAAGTGGTCCAAGATGAAACGAAATGTGACTTTGTCCGACATCACGCAGAAAAATGTCGAAATCATCGCGCGGATCGAGGCAGCTTCGAACATGAAGCGCACCATGGGCCAGCGCTTGGCGGATAAATTCGCCGCCTTCATTGGGAGCTGGACGTTCATCATTTCGCAAATCTCGTTGCTGGTGTCCTGGATGATTCTGAATGTCGTCGCCTGGTCGCGCCATTGGGATCCGTATCCCTTCATCCTGTTGAATCTCACCCTTTCGTTTCAAGCCGCCTTTGCCGGGCCGGTGCTGATGATGAGCCAAAATCGTCAGGCCCGGTTGAGCGAGCAGCGGAATCACTTGGATTTGCAAATTAACATGCTGGCCGAGCAGGAGAACACGGAAATGCTCGTCTTGCTTGGCAGGATTTGCGACAAGCTGGAATTGAAAATTGCGGATGACTCCCCGCTGGAAAGTCTGGCCAATGCCACTGATCCGCACGCGCTGGTTCAACAAATTCAGGAAACGCAGAAGACGGCGCGACCAGGCAAGGCCTGACGGCAACGCGGGCAGATGGTCATTTCGTCCGGACAAATGGCGATTCCGGCCGGAGGCAGATCCGTTGGGCGGCTATGGGGGGCAAACCGTCAACAAACTTCCTTGGTTCTAAACCGCCACCAGGCCAGCAGGAGCATCAATACCACGAAATCGAGCGCGTACAGCGTCAGGTAAAGGACGTCGCTGCCTTTCATGATGCTGCCGTTGACAATATTTGCGAAGAGGTTGAATGGGGCGAAGCTGGGGAGGAGGTAATAGAGCGGGTTCTGTGTGGAATACATGCCTTTGGAATATTTGGAGACGGATTTCGCGGCGGCGTCATCGAGGCGCAGCCATCGAAGAAGCTCGGCAATCCGTGGCTTCCGGCCGGCCGGCGGCAGGTCCAGCAAGGCGGCGTAGAACTCCAACAGCCCCTGGCCGGTGTAGTAATCGTGCAGGTTGACCGACTCGGGAAGGTAGCCGAGCCGGCGATGCACCCGGTGATCGGTGACGGGCGAGTCGAAAAGCCGCGCGCTGCCCGACGTGGGACGGATCAAGTTCAACAGGAGCAGGATGGTGGTCGTCTTGCCGGCGCCATTGGGGCCCAGAAATCCAAACGTCTCGCCTTCCCGCACTTCGAGGTCCAGCCCTTTTAAGGCATTGGTTTCCGTCTGGCCGCCAAAAGGACCGGTATAGGCCTTGCCAAGTTTTTCGGTGCAGATGGCCGCCATGATTATTGCCTGGTCAGGTCCTCAATTTTCTTCCTTAGGTCATCATCATCGGCCGAATAGCCTACTTGCAACCATTGCACAATACCGTTGGTGTCCACCAGCACGAGCGTTGGAATGCCGCGCACGCCATACTTGCCGCTGACGGCTCCATTGTCCAGCAGCACGTGAAAGCCATATTGCTTGCGGTGAATGAACTGGCTTACCTGATCCGCCGCTTCTTGTTGGTTCAGACTGAGCACCTCGAATCGCGCCGCATTGAATTTGTCCTGCAGCGTCTGCAAGCCAACCGTCTCCATCCGGCAAGGACTGCACGAAGTCGCCCAAAAGTCCAGCAGCACGACTTTTCGGCCCCGATAATCAGCCAGCGACACCATCCGGTTGGACAAATCGAGCGCGGAGAAATCCGGGGCGGGCTGACCGAATTTGACACTCCCCATCTCCCGAACGGCGCCGCCGCCCCGCCCGCCTTGAACGTCCCCCTTCACCTTGTAGTTGATCCAGACGGTAGCCGCCGCAAACAGGATTAATCCCGCAACGGCAAGAATCCGACCCTTGGGGAAACTTGTTGTTGGCGCGTCCACACGGCCTGTTGTGGACGGGCGCGCAGAATTTGTCAAGCCAGACGATTCGTTGGATTGACTCGCGCAACGGATTCAGACAAACTGGGGTGTGGAGAAGACCAAAATCACCCCCGTTGCCATGCAACCGCTCGCCGCCGGCCAGGTCTGGCGTGTGGCCGGACTAAACCTGCGAGTGACCAGGGTCGGGCCAATGTTGGTGGATTATAAACTTGCCAAACCCGATGCCGTCCGGGTTGCGAACCGAATGGGTGGCAAGGCGACCATCAGCGAATACTTGAAGAAGAACAAGGCCGTGTTGATTGAAGGCTGAACCACCACCACGGAATCAGTCGCGCTGGTTCAGCATCAGCTCCATGTAAACGAGGTCCAGCCAGCGGCCAAACTTGAGTCCGACCCGGCGCAGGCGCCCGACTTCCTGAAAGTGGAACCGGGCATGCAGGGAGAGGCTGGCGGCCTGGTTGCCATCGATGGCCCCGATGATGGCATGGTGGCCCGCAGCCCCGGCGCGGCTGATCAAATCCCGCAACAGCAATGAGCCGATGCCGCGGCCCTGATGCTGATGGTGAACGTAAACCGAATTCTCCACGGTGTACCGGAAGGCCGAGCGCGGATGAAAGGAAGACAGCGAGCCCCACCCCACAAGCAACCCGTCGGCGTCGGCCACGATGACCGGATGCGGTCCGCCATGCCGCCGGAACCATTCGCGGCGTCCTGCCGGCGATTCCGGCTCTTCCTGGTACGTGCAGGTGGAATGCAGCACGTAATGGTTGTAGATGTCGTTGATGGCGACGAGGTCGGCTTCAGTGGCGGGGCGAAGGATGGCGGTCATACGCGTCATTGACGGAGGAGATTATGTGGCGAAGCCCCGGATCGAGAAATGAAAAAGCCCGCCTGGGGAGCGGGCTGGCATTCAAAGCCGCGGCTTGCGAGTGGTGACAGGTCCATTTCGTCTGGTTTCGGCGCGCGCGAAATCCGGCGGGACGCCGGATTTAACAGGCGGGACGCCTGTTCCACCCCCCGGTCATCAGACCTTGCCGTAAGTTTCTTCGACCACCTGTTTGAAATTGTTTTCTTCGGGTTTGACGATGCCGAATTCGCGCTGGGCGTTGGCCGCGGAGTCGCTGGCGTGCGCGGCATTGACCATGATGGTGGAGCCGAATTCGCGGCGGATTGATCCGGGCGGCGCTTTGGACGGGTCCGTGGGGCCCAGGACGTCGCGGATCTTGTTGACGGCGCCAACACCTTCATAGACCAGGGCGATGCACTTTTGAGTGCCCGGCTTCGGCCATTCGCTCTGGTCAATCTCGCCCGGGGCGTGGCCGGACATGAAGCGCACTATGTTGTCGAACTGCGAGTCGCCCTGAATCGGCCCCAAGATGTCGCCGAGGGCCTTTTGGTCGGTGTCGGTGATCTTGAAGCTGAATTCCTTCTCCAAAATGTCCTTGGCCTTGGCGCTGACGCCGTCCTTGAGCTTGGCCCGGAGGAATTCGCGGACGGGGCCGTAAAACTCCATGGCCTGGGCCGTGCTCATGCGCAGCACCTTGGCGCCGACAATGAACAGGCCGGTGCGTGAAAAAAAATCGATGACGTTGCCCGGCCGACCGGTGGCGAACTTGAAATTGTCCGGCTTGATCAGCACCAGCGTCCGCTCAGGAGTCTCATTCGGGGGATAGGTGATGACGTTTTCCAGGACGCCGCCGTCGGAGTCGGAAAAGCGGGCCCAAATCTTGAGTTTGTGCTCAGCCTCTCCATTGTTCGGGGCGGCCAGCACGGCGGGTTCGAAGTAACGGACCTTGCCGTCATCGTCCAGGATGAGGTCGCTGTAGGTGTCACGGATGGTCTCGCCGCCGCGGCGGTTGGGACTGAGGTTGCCCACCACGCCGCGGACCTTGCGCACGGCGTCGTCGCCGCGGAAGAGCATGGCCATGACGCGGCGGCGGCGGCCCGTTTTGGGGTCGGGCGACAAGTTTTTGAGGACATAATCGCGCAGGAGTTCCTGAATCTGGCGGTCATGGTCGTCGTGGGCCGACACGAGGGTTCTGGCGTATTCGCCGACCAGCTCGCTGCTGGGCGCAAACATCCGCAGGCCGGCCAGGTCGAGTCCGGTGCGGGTGATGAGGCGGCTTAAAATGCCGCCGGTGCGGGATTTATAGAGTGAATAAGGTGTGATTATGACGTAAGCGAGCTGGGGGGACATAGTTCAGGCTTGCGACGTGGGATTGGGGGTCGGGGTGGGATTGGGAGTGGACGGTGCGGGAGCGGCTGCTGCGGCGGCGGCGGCCTTGCCAAGGATCTTGAACATGACTGTGCCGCAGGTCGGGCATTTGCCCTTGATGGCTTTGCGGCCGTTTTTCATGGTTTCTTCAACGCCATCGGCGATGGGCTGTTTGGCCTTGCACTTGACGCAGTATCCTTCAGACATAAAAGTTTTGCCGTCGCCGCTTCATGCAGCAAACGGTCTGAAAAGGCTAGCGGCAAAGCGGGTGAACGTCAATGCCAAATGCAAAGCGCACGGAGTCAACGACTTTTGACTGAGATTTCTTGAACGCACACCTGAAAATCGAATTAAGGCTGCTGATATCGCCAAGTTCTCAGCCCCGATGAGAACCGTTACCCGCCGTCACCTCCGGAGTCACGGCCTGCAAAACGGCGAGGCGGAAGAAGTGTCCTTGGCGGGCCATCAGCTCCGCTTGCGTGCCGGTTTCGGCGATCTGGCCGCCGTGGAGCACGACAATGCGGTGGGCGTGCCGGATGGTGGAGAAGCGGTGAGCGACGATGAGCGTGGTGCGGCCCTGGGTGAGCCGCACCAGCGCTTCCTGCACCAACTGCTCCGAGGCGGTGAGGAGAATCTTGCGGAATGCGCCCGGTCCGCCCTTCGTCAGGGTGTCCACGATCATGCCGACGGCCAGCGGCAGCAACGACGCGGGGGATTGCTTGATGACGTAGAGCCCGAGGGCGCCCCAAACGCGGCCGGGTTGGTCGGCAAAGAGGTTCCACAGGGCGCGGCCCGGATGCTTTGAATTAAAGCGTCCGTCCAGCAGCTTTTCCCAGGCAGGCGGCAGATTTTCCACGAATGGATTGAAGCAGGCGGGTGGCATGACAGCAAGTTCTTGCGGATGCTCAGTGCGG
>JBEKZM010000065.1:0-36916 GCA_049509875.1 Verrucomicrobiota bacterium
ATACGGGGCCGTACCGGTATGTGCGCCATCCAATGTATGCGGTGGGTATCGCCCAAAGCTGTCTCACACCGCTGGCACTGGGCTCGTTCATCGTGTGGCCGATGTTTGTTTTGATCATCCCCGTCCTCGTCTGGCGGTTGCTCAACGAGGAAAAAATGCTCCGTCGGGACCTGCCCGGCTATGCGGAATATTGCCAGCGCACGCCGTACCGGCTCATGCCACGGGTCTGGTAGGCCGGTACAACCGGATCAACGGAAGGGTCGTGAAAGGTCCCGAGAAGAATGACCGTTTTGCGCTTTCGCGCCGAAACGGCGGTTGGGCGCGTTAACCCATGCGCGCCATCCGTTGCAGCCGATACCTCTTCGCTCAATGATCTCTGAATCCCATAATCCACCCAATATCGTGATAATTCGTGAAATTAGTGTCTGGTCCGGTTTTTGGTCTGCCCGCTTCGGCCTTTGCGCCAAAAATCAGTGTTCATCCGTGTCCATCTCTGGTTAATGATGTCCGCTGGCGGTGTGTTGGACGAATACAGTCCATTCGGCGGCATCGCTACGAGCGGACGTTTTTTGAGCCATGGGGCAAGCCTGGTCCCATCTCCTCATGCGGCGCACTTTGTCGCCCGCAAGCTGCCGTCCCTTTTGTCCCCCTTGAAAAACTTTAACCAAATTAAACCAAATCGAACCAATTTTTTTCCCAGCCCGCCAATCAGTGAATCGGTCATTCGTCAATCCGGGATATCCCATCCGCATCGCCATCGCCACGCCGGCCACGGATAAATCGTATTGAATATCGCAAATCGTAATTCCAATGTCGCTTAGCGACACCCGCCAAAGAATTTGAACCGCCGCCCCAGCCCTGCCATCATGGCCGCCGTGCTTTGAAAGAGCCGCGATGCGCCCCATGAACCGAAAAATGGAGATGAGAAAGGGGGAGGCCCGCCCTCACCCCGGCCCTCTCCCCCGGGGAGAGGGAGAAACGCTCCCAGCGTCGTGGCAAAATGTGGCGCTGGGATTCAAGGGTGCAATGCGCGAAGTCGCTGGGGGGATTCTCACACTGAAATTAATTTCCTGCGGCACGGGCTTACTTCTCATCGTCCTGTCCGGCGCCGGCGCGGCTGCGGATATTTCGCCGGCGCGGCCGCAACCGCCGATCATTCGTTCGTGGGGCACGGAAGCCGGACTGCCCCAAAATTCGGTGAACGCCATTGTGCAAAGCCGGGACGGTTATTTATGGCTGGCCACGCGGGACGGGCTGGCCCGATTTGACGGCATCCGCTTCAAAGTATTTGGTCTGGATCAGGGCCTGCCCAGCGTTGACATCTCCGCCCTTTTGGAAGATCACGAGGGCGCGTTGTGGATTGGCACGCTTGGCTCGGGCCTGGGCCGTCTCAAAGATGGCCGGATCGAAACGGTGCCGGCGCCGGCCGGGCAACCCGGGAGTGACACGATCAATTGCCTGGCGGAAGATGCCAGCGGCCGCCTCTGGGTGGGCACCGTCGGGGGCCTGCGATTCGACCAGAATGGCCAACTGGTGGATGACTCTGCCCTGGACAGCCTGCGGCGCGGTTCCATCATTGGCTTGTGGCGCAGCCGGGACGGGAGGACGATGTGGATTTCCAGTTCCACCCATGGTCTGTTTGCCTATCAAAACGGGCGCCTGGAGCCCTGCGTTGGTCCACCCGGGCATGAGCGAGTCATCGCCGAGAGCCTGTTTGAAGACCGGGAGGGGCGGCTGTGGATCGGCATTGGCAACGGCATGGTGCTGTGCCGCGAAAACAGCCGCTGGCGAATCTATAACGAAGACGATGGCTTGCCCTTCGCCTATATCACCTGTCTCACGGAGGACGCGGCCGGAACGATCTGGGCGGGTTCGCTTGATGCCGGACTGTATCGTTTCGATGGCGCTCGCTTCAACTTGGTGCGGCAGGCGGACGGTCCGTCCGCGAACGACATCAAGTCCTTGTTGTGCGACCGCGAGGGCAATCTCTGGATCGGGACGCGCACCGGCGGCCTTAACCGGCTAAGCCGGCGCACGCTGGTGGTGGCCGGCAGCGCCGAGGGCCTGACCAATGATTTCACGCGTTCGGTGGCGCAGGCGCCGGACGGCACACTCTGGGTGGGAACGGTGGGCGGCAGTTTGTATCACGGCAACGAATCGGGATTTCAACCGTTTCGTCCGGAGCAGGAAGCGCGGGTGTATTACTTCGCCACGGTTTTCCCCGTGCTGACCGCCCCGGATGGCAGCCTCTGGTGGGGCGCGGCCTTTGCCCTGTTGCACTGGCAGGACAACCGGCTGGCAGACTGCTTTACCAATGGATCCTGGATTCAGAACGCCTCGGTCACCGCCTTGCAAAACGACCGCCAGGGGGGACTTTGGATTGGCACCAGCGCCGGCCAACTCGAACATTTCCAGCAGGGGCGGATGGTTGAATTTCCGCACCAAATCACCCGCGCCACCATTACCTCGCTGGCCGTGCAGCCGGACGGAGGCCTGTGGGTGGGAACGGCCGCCAGCGGGCTTAAATTCATCCATGACGGTGGGGACGTGGCCTGGACCATCACCAACGGGCTGTCCGCGAAATCTTCCATCCGCACCCTTTATCTCGATGGCGACGGCGCGTTATGGATCGGCACGGCCGGCGCCGGCCTGAACTGCTGGCGCCACGGCAAGGTGGCCGGCTTCCCGGCGGCGCAGGGGCTCACCGCGCGCACCGTGTCGCAAATCGTGGAGGATGATCGCGGCTTTCTCTGGCTGGGCTGCAGCCATGGCATTTTCAAAGTCAGCAAGCAAGCCTTGCTCGATTGTGCAGACGGCCAGCGCTCGTTCGTTCATTGCCGGTCCTTTGGCCTTAATGACGGCATGTTGACCGAGGAGTGCTCCGGCGGGTTTTGTCCGGCCGGGCTGAAGACTCAATCCGGCGAAATTTGCATTTCGACCGTCAAAGGTCTGGTGTTTGTGAATCCCGACGAACCGGCGGCGGAACGGCCGCCCCCGGAAGTTCTGCTGGAGGAGGCGCTCGTCAGCGGGGCCGGGCGGGATTTTACGGATGATCGCTCAAACGGCGGGGGGATCGCCTCCGGTGTTCCGGCCCGGCCCCGGCTGTTAATCGCGCCCGGCGCCCACGAGGTCGAACTTCACTACACCGCCATAGGATTCTCCGCGCCGGAGAAGATCGGCTTCCGTTACAAACTCGAACCGGTGGATGCGGGGTGGACGGAGGCGGGGCCGCGCCGCGCGGTGTATTATCCGCGCCTTTCGCCGGGCAATTTCGTGTTTCACGTTCAAGCCTGCAACGCCGACGGGGTCTGGAACGAGCACGATACGACGCTGGCGCTGACCGCCCTGCCATTTTTTTGGGAAACGACCTGGTTTCGGGCCGCCTCCGGCCTGGTGCTCGCCGGCTGGCTGGCCGCCGCGCTGTGGCTGCTGATTCGGCACCGGTACCGCCTTCGCCTCGCCCGCTTGCAGGCGCTGAACGCCATCGAGCGCGAGCGGTTGCGCATTTCCAAGGACATGCACGACCAGGTGGGCAGCGTGCTCACCCAGGTGTCGCAATTGACCGACCTGGGGCTGGACGGAACCGAGGACCAGGCGCTGGCCAGGAAACGGCTGGAACGCATCGGCAACCAGGCCCGGCTGGCGGTGCAATCGCTCGATGAAATTGTCTGGGCGACCAATCCCAAAAATGACAATCTCGCCAGCTTCGCGGAATATGTCAGCCGCTTCAGCGACGAATTTTTTGAATACACCCGGATCCGGTGCTGGCAGGAGGTGCCCGCCGCCCTGCCGGCGCTGCCGTTGCGGGCGGAGGTGCGGCACAATGTGTTTCTGGCCGTCCGGGAGGCCTTGAACAACGCGCTGAAGCATTCCCGATGCACGGAAGTCTGGCTGAAGCTGAAACTGGAGACCGGGGCGGTCACCCTGACGATCGAGGATAACGGCAGCGGGTTTGTGCCAGCCCAGACGAAGGCCGGACGCAATGGCCTGGGCAACATGCAGGCGCGCATGACCGATTGCGGCGGAAGTGTCGGGCTGATCAGCACTCCGGGAAAAGGGACCTGTGTCCAGTTTGTCTTTCTCATTCAACCGTGAGCGTTTTCGACCGACCGAGGAACCGAAAGCAGGACTTGGGCAGTGGGGAAGGCCGCCCTCACCCCGGCCCTCTCCCCCGGGGAGAAATTGTTCCCGCGTCGTGGCGATGCAGGGCAAGCGTATTTGCCTAGGTTCAGGGAGCCAACGCGCGATTCAGTTTGGATTGAGCTCACCCGAATGTGGTATGTTGGCGGCGATAAAAAAGCGTTATGAACAGGCGCAGTGTGAACAAAGCAATTCAAGTGGCCCTGGTTGAAGATGACCCCAACCTGCGCGCCAATCTGGCGGCCATGCTGAACGGTTCCTCCGGTTTCAAGTGCCAGGCCGCTTATCCGGACGGCGCCTCCGCCCTGAGCGGCATTCCAGCCAACCGGCCGGACGTCGTGCTCATGGATATCAACCTGCCCGGCATGTTGGGCACGGAGTGCGTTCGCAAGTTGAAGGACCTCACCCCCAATGTTCCGGTGCTGATGCTGACCGTTTACGAAGACAGCGAACAGATTTTCAAGTCGCTGATGTCCGGGGCCACGGGCTACCTGCTGAAGCGCACGCCGCGCGACAAGCTCCTCGAGGCCATCCGCGAGGTGGATGCCGGCGGCGCGCCGATGTCGCGCCAGATCGCCCGGCGGGTGGTGGAGTTTTTCCAAAAGGTGAACGAGCTGCCGACCGATGCGCAAAAGCCGGCGGTGGTGGTGAAACTGACCGACCGCGAAAAGGAGGTGCTGGCGGCGCTGGCCAAAGGGTATGCCTACAAGGAAATCGCCGGCCAGTTGAACATCAGCTTTGAAACAGTGCGCACGCATTTGCGCACCATCTACGAGAAACTCCACGTGCATAGCCGGACCGAGGCGGTGCTGAAGTTTCTGGGCCGCTGACGCGGGCAATTATCCCCCAAATGTGGTATGGTTGAGATTGGGCAAAGGTGATAATTGTCAGGGGTTAGCGAAGGAAGACCAGCATTTGACCATGACCATGATCCAGCCTGCCGGCACCGGCACTCAAATTCGCGCGCGGCAACGGTTCGTCGCCACCGCATTTACGCTCATTGAACTGCTGGTGGTGATTGCCATCATCGCCATTCTGGCCGCCTTGTTGCTGCCGGCGCTGGCTTCCGCAAAAGAGAAGGCGCTGCGAACGCAGTGCGTGAACAATGTGCGGCAGATTGGCCTCGCGACGCAAATGTATGCGGCCGACAACCAGGACTACATGCCGTATCCCAATTGGGACCCGCCGTGGCTCCGGGGCTGGCTTTATGACGGCACCGCCGGATCGCCGCCGAACCTCTTCACCGCGCCGTATAACGTCCAACCGCAACTGGCCTACCAGGGCGGCGTCGGCAATAACCAGGGCGGACTCCTCTGGCCCTACTTGAAAAACATCGGTGTTTATCGTTGCCCGTTGGACAAGACCAATACGGTCAATTTCGCCAACCGTCCCAACAAGTTGTCCACCTACGTTGACAACGGGGCGATTTGCGGCTACGGCAGCCTGACTTCCAGTTCTTACAAGCTGTCCGCGTTTCGGCAGGACGCTTATGTTATGTGGGAACCCGATGACCTGGCTCCCAACGGCGCGACGGCTTACAACGACGGCTCCAGTTCTCCCGATCCGGCCACGGACGCGGGCCTCGGCCACCGGCATGGCAAAATCGGCGGCATCGTCCTCGGCGTGTCCGGAAATGTCCAGTTCGTCAAATTCGCCGACTGGGACGCGCTGGCGCAATCCACGTCCCCAAACAGCCTCTGGTGCGATCCCGGCACGGCCAATGGCCGCTGATCCGGATCAGTGCCTCCCCCGAATGTGGTATGGAGCAACTCCCGCGGGTTGCTAAATTCAACCAGTAGTTACGCAAACAAGGCTGTGAAGATTTATCAACCCAATGGCGGTCGATTTTCCGCGGTTCATTTTGTCGTGGAGAGTCGGGCCACCCAATCGCGCCGATCATTTTCTTAAACCTGCCGCATCCTACCAAACCAATCCCATGAAACGCTCCCTGTTCACCCAACCCTTCAGACAAACGGTGCTGGCCGTTCCCGCCTGCGCCCTCATGCTTGGCGCGGCGCACGCCGGCACCACGGTGGGCCTGAATTTTCAAGCCTGGTACTATAACTCCAACGCCAACCCGCAGACCATCGGCTATGGCAACGGCTATCAAACGACGGGCTTTCCCGTAACGGCCAAGGCTTTTGGCGTGGCCACCGCCAACTGGTGGAATGCCGACCCGATGAATTGTCAGGCCGCCATCAGCGGCGATGCGACCTTCGGTGGCGTCAACACTACTTTTGCCGGTTCGCTTACGGCGCTGGTGAACGCCCCCAACGCCTGGCAGTCCGGCATCGGCGCGCAGGTGGCCGGCTGGAACCCTGAAACTGTTGCGCCCGGCAATGATGAAGTGACCTGGGGCTACCTGGACGACGGCAACGCCACCGGCGGCCACCCGACGGTCGCCGTTTCCGGTTTGGCGGCGCAATTTCCCAATGGATATGTGGTGCAAACGATTGCCGCCAACAGCGGCGTCAAGACGTTCAACAATGTGGACATTACCGATGGCACCACCACCAATGAATTAGTTTACTCGACGTATTTCGTGCCGGATGCCGTCGATCCTGAATACGACGGCACGTTTGGCATCAGCGCGCCCAGTGGCGCGTTCACGGCGGACACGATCGATATCAATCCCGAGCCGAAAACTTCCGGCAACCGTTCCACCTTGTGTGGTTTCATCCTTACCGACCAGCCCGTCGTGAGCCTGGATCCGGCGGACACCACGGTGAATCAGGGCGGCACCTTGAGTTTGACGGCGACCGTCATCGGGGTCGGCACCCTTGCGTACCAATGGCAGCACGCCGGCACGAATTTCCCGGGCGCAACTGCCGTTCCCTTTTCCAAGACGGCCACCGCGGCCGACGCTGGAAGTTGGGTGCTGATTTGCACCAACCTCTACGGCACCGCCATCAGCGACGCGGCAGCGGTCACGGTCAACCAGGCACCGCTGATCGTCACCGACCTGGCAACGGCGACCAACTTGGTTTACGCTGGCACGCCGGTGGCCCTATCGGTGGTTGCGGGCGGGGCCAATCCGTTGAGCTATCAGTGGTATCAGAACGGCCTGGCCATAGTCGGCGCCACCAATGCGGGGCTGACGGTGACCAACCTGGCTGCGGGCCTTTTTGGATACAGCGTTGTGGTCAGCAACCAGTATTCTCCGCCGTTGGCCCTGAGTTCCACGAATCATTTGAAGGTCGTGGCCACGCCGGACGCTTACACAGCGCTGGTAGCGGCTGATGGCCCGAATTCCTACTGGCCGCTCGGCGAAACCGCGGGCGGCACCGCTTTTGACTATTCCGGCCTGGGTCATAACGGGGCGATCAGCAACAACATGACTCTGGGTGCCGCCGGCCCCGCGGCGCCGGCGTTTCCGGGGTTCAATGCCGCCACCAAAGCCTATCAATTCGATGGTGCGACCGCCTTCGTCGCTTGTGGTACAGCCGCTTCTTTAAATGGCCCCACGGACTTCACGGTGGAAGCCTGGATCAACACGTCGTCGGCCGCCACGCAGGTTATCGCGCAGCAACGCGACAACGAGGGCTACATTGGGGAGTACCAGTTTTCGGTGAATTCGAGCGGAGACCTCGAGTTCTATATCTTCAATGGGTCCTATCAAGCCGACATCGTCACGGCCACGAGCGTGGCCGATGGCGCCTGGCATCATGTGGTGGCCGTCCGCAGCGGCGCCAATGAGTACATCTATGTCGATGGCGCCATGGCCGCTTCCGGCAGCGGGACCATTGCGAGTTTGACTGGGACGATTCAGACCTACATTGGTTCCGATCAGCGCGGCGTCGTCAGCTATTTCAACGGTTCCATGGCGGCGGTGGCGATCTACAGCCAGGCGCTTTCGAGCGGCCGGATCATCCAGCATTATATCGTTGGCACGGGCACGCCTTTTGCCATGAGCCGGAAGCCGGGCGGCATGATCAAGGATTCCAAGCCGGCCGGCACGCCGCATCCGGGCCAGGGCCACAACGTCGGCTGGACCAACAGCGTTACGGACGCGGCCAGTCCGCCCGTCACGCGCACCGGCGTGGCCGTGTTTTCCGAGGCTGCCAGCAGCCAGATCGTCACGCCCGCCGATCCCGACTTTAACACCACGAACGGGACCGTCTGTTTTTGGATGACGGCGGAGGCGCCGCTGCCCGGGCCGGGCAGCGAAGGCGCCATGCTGGTCGATCGTCGCACCACCAACGGCGCCGTGATCGTCCTCCACGCGGACGGCTCCATTTTCTGGCAGGGCGCGGCGGGCACGGCCAACGCGTTTTCCGGCGGTTATTTGCCCGACGGCAACTGGCATCACGTAGCGCTGACTTACGGCCAGACCACCAATGACACCCTTTCGCTCTACGTCGATGGGGCGCTGGCGGCCAGCACGCCGGTGACGAACGACTGGAGCTGGCCGGCGGGCCAGGAAATTGAAATCGGTGTTTCCCATGATTCCTACTGGCAGAAGTTCGACGGCCAGATGGATGACTTCCGAATCTACAAGCGAATTCTGAGCGCCACGGAGGTGGCGCAGGTCTATGCGAGCGACGCCTTGGTGGACACCAACTCCCTGGCGGTACGATATAACTTTGACAGCGCGATTTACGGCGAAAGCGTGGTCTGGCCGTTTGGCGTGCTGCAAACTTCCCCAACCCTCGGCCCATCCGCCGTGTGGACCACCCTCACCAACGCCATTTCACCTTACGGGTTCCTGCCGTCGGCGCCGTCAATGTTCTATCGCGCCTCCACGTCTCCCTGATCGTCCCGGAACAACGCCCGCCCGAAAATGCGAAGGCTTCACCAAAACGGCGAGGCCTTCGTTTTTTTGGTCGAGCAGCGGAGCTTTTCCATTTGACGTGCGTGCCTAACCGTCGTAGCAATCATTGATGAAGTTTGCTGCGTTTGTGAGGCCTCTTTGCGTTGCCGCTAATCTGACCATGAAATGGGAATTGAGGCCGCCCATGAGCTGTTTGGCGGTGGCCTTTGTTTTACTTGCCGGGATTGGTTCTGCCCTCGGTGCCGGCTTAAAGGTGCTGCCCGGCCATGTGCCGCCAATTGTCGCTTCGTTGACCCCCAAGGGCCGGCTCCCGGCCACCAACCAACTGCGGCTTGCCATCGGCGTGCCGCTGCGCGACCGGGCCGGCCTGGACCAGTTCGTGGCCGACGTGTCCAACCCCGCCAGCCCAAACTTCCGTCACTATTTATCGCGCGAGGAATTGACCCGGCGTTTTGGCCCGACGGAGCAGGACTACGAGAAGGTGAAGCAATTTGCGATCACCAACGGCCTGGCCATCACCGCCACCCATGCGAACCGGTTGTTGCTGGACGTGCGGGGACCCGTGCCGGCAGTGGAAAAGGCCGTCCACATCACGCTGCGGACTTACCGGCACCCGACCGAGTCCCGCGATTTCTTTGCCCCCGATACCGAACCCACGGTGGAGGCGGCGTTGCCCATCGTGGATATCGAGGGTCTGACGGACTATTGGCGTCCGCAGCCCCGGCGGATCAGGTCCCAAACGACGGAGGCCGGGCCCAGGAAGGTGGCCAATGGCAGTGCTCCCGACCACTCCGGCGATCTGTTTGGCGACGATTTTCGCAAGGCCTATGTGCCCGGAACCACCCTGACGGGCGCCGGCCAATGCGTCGGGCTGGTTGAATTTAACGGGTATTTTCCGAACGATATTTTCAACTATGCCCGGGAGGCAGGCGGCGGGCGCACGAATATTGTTATCGAGAAGGTTTTGCTCGACGACTACAATGGCACGCCTTCCACCGGGCTCGATGGCGGCGAGGGCGAAACGGAACTGGATATTGAAATGGCCATGACCATCGCCCCCGGGCTCGCCAAAATCGTGTCCTACGAGGCGGGCGAATATGGCAATCCTGAGGATGTGTTGAACGCGATGCTGGCCGACACCAACGTTTTGAACCTGAGTTGTTCCTGGGCTTGGGCCGGACCGGACAGCACCAGCGACGCCATATTTGCGAGCATGGACGGGGTCGGACAATCGATGTTCAATGCGTCCGGCGACTACGGCGCCTTTACGCCCGGCCCCCACTCCGACAATGGCGTGGACAACCCTGCAGCCGACAATGCACCGTCGAGCGATCCCAACATCATGCAGGTGGGCGGAACCACGTTGATACTGAACAGCGCGGGCACGTCCTGGGGCTCCGAAGTCGTCTGGAGTGTGGACAGCGGCGTGGACGCCAACCCCGGGGTCGGCAGCAGCGGCGGGATCAGCAGCTACTATCCCATTCCCTACTGGCAGACCAACGTCAGCAACCTTGTGGGCCGGGGCGGCTCGACGCAGTATCGCAACATTCCGGACGTGGCGGCCAATGCCAACAACATTTATGAACTGTTTAACGATGGTGATACCAACGCGATTGCCGTGGATGACAATCAAGGGACCAGCGGCGCCGCGCCCCTGTGGGCCGGCTTCATGGCACTGGTAAACCAGCAGTCTGCCGCGAATGGAGGCGCCAGCGCCGGGTTTATCAACCCGGCCCTGTATGCCCTGG
Organism: Verrucomicrobiota bacterium; assembly: GCA_049509875.1. Lineage (GTDB taxonomy): Bacteria > Verrucomicrobiota > Verrucomicrobiia > Limisphaerales > UBA11358 > UBA11358. Next base: position 10,660 of record JBEKZM010000065.1, read on the forward strand.
CAGCCGGCTCCAACTATGCCCGGTGTTTCCACGACATCACGTCGGGAAACAACACGTGGTCCGAAAGCCCCACTTTGTTTTACGCCACCGAGAATTATGATCTTTGCACCGGTCTGGGCGCGATGAACGGCACCAATCTGATCGCCGCCCTGGCTTCACAGGCGCCGCCGCCGCCGCCGCCGGCGATCATCAGTCCCGTCCTCAGCGCCGGCTACGTCCTCATCGCCTGGACGACCGTGCCCCATGCAGCTTATCAATTGCAATACGCCGCCAGCTTGAGCGGCGGCGGTTGGTCCAATTTGGGCCCGGCCACCAACGCCTCCGGCACCGTCGCCTCCATGTTCGATGCCGCCACCAACGCGGAGCGCTTCTATCGCGTGCTGGCCGTGCCGTAGGCTTGGCTTAAGGCGAACCCGCGGCGGCAATCTTCCGGACGCAGTGATTGTTGGTATCCGCGATGTAAATATTCCCTGCCTTGTCCACCGCCACGCCGCCCGGGCTCTTCAGCGGAACGTTACCGCCGGCCGGGTCCGTGGCTATGCCCGTCCCCGCCAATTCCGGCAGGAGGCTGACCATCCCCGCGGGAGTGATCTTGCGGATCGTGTTGTTGCCGGTATCGGCCACATAAATATATCCCGCACTATCCACCGCCAGACCTTGGGGATTGAAAAAACGCGCGGTGTCCCCATAGCCGTCGGTGTCCCCGGGATAGCCGGGAAGTCCGGCCATGGTCACTACCGCTCCCGCCCCGGTAATCTTGCGAATGGTGTCGTTGGCGCTATCGGCCACATAGACGTTGCCCGCGTTATCCGCAGCCACCGCAAAGGGATTGTCAAACCGTGCGCTTGCGCCCAGGCCATCTGCATTCCCGGTTTCCCCGGCCTGGCCCGCCAGGGTTGAGACGCGGCCGCCGGGCGTGATTTTGCGGATGGTGTCGTTGCTCATATCCGCCACCAGGACATTGCCGAGGTCGTCCACCGCCACGCCCCACGGATTGCGAAACCGCGCCGTCGAGCGGGTCCCGTCATCGCTGCCGGCGTGACCCGCCAATCCGGCCAGCGTCGATACCACTCCATCCGGCGTGATTTTGCGGATGGTGTTATTGGCCGAGTCGGCCACATAAATATTGTCGGCGGCATCAGCGGCCACGCCAAACGGAGCCCAGAAACGCGCGTTGCTGCCGGCGCCGTCGTCACCGCCATGGCTGCCGGCCATCCCCGCCAGCGTGCTCACGGTGCCCGCCGGCGTGATTTTGCGAATGACATTGTTGGCGGTGTCCGCCACATAGACATTTCCGGCCGAATCCAATGCCACGCTGTTCGGCAGATGGAATTGGGCCTGCGCACCGGCGCCATCGGCATAACCGGCGATCCCGATCTGCCCGGCGAGAACCGTCACCGGGGGTGCCGGAGGGCTTACCGGCGGGGGGTTCGTCACCGGAGGCTTCACCAGGGATGGACCCACGACCGGCGGATTTGTCAGCGGCGGATTAACCGCGTTAGCTGAGATCGGGGCCGGCGCCGGCGCTTTCGAGGCCAGGCTCTGCCTGATCAAAAAGGCCCAGGCCAGCACCATCACCACCACGCCGCCCGCAAAAATGGGCACCACCACGGATGGTCGCCAGCCCGAAACGCCCTGGCGTTGGGCGGCCGGTGGTTTGCCTTCGCGCAACAGTTGCAGATCGTTGAGCACGTCGCGCATCTCGGCATAACGGTCCCGGAGTTCACGCGCCAGAGCCCGCTCCGCCACAGCCACCAGCCCGCGGTCGGCGGCCGGGTTCAAGCTTGTAATCGGCTTCGGCGGTCCGACCAGGATTTGATCCAAAATCTCCTTGGTGCCGCGGCCCTGATACGGCGGCTGCCCCGTCAACATCTCGTAGAGCAGCGCGCCGAAGGAATAGATGTCGCAGCGCGTGTCTTCCGCATTGCCAGCGGCGACGGCGGGCGACATGTACGGGGCGGTCCCCTCCAAGTGCCGGCTCTCCACGTCCACAATGGTGTCGTTGAACATGGTGCGGGCCAGCCCGAAATCGCCCAGGCAAACCTGGCCGTGGGCGCCCAGCAAAATGTTCGCCGGCTTGAGGTCCCGGTGGATGATCCCGCTGCGATGCGCAAAGGCCAGCCCTTCGGCCACCGGCATGGCGATGTCCAAAATTGCGTCCGGGCTGAGTGGCTGGCCCGGTTTGATCCGGTTCGCCAGGCTCCCTTTTTCATAATACGGCATCGCGAAGTAGGGCCCTTCCGGCCGGTCCGAAATTTCCTCGACCGGCACGATGTTCGTATGCCGCAGGCGCTTGAGATGGCCGGCCTCTTTCAGAAACCGCTGGATGACGTACGGGTTGCCGACCAGTTCGGAGCGGACGAGCTTGAGGGCCATTTCCCGGCCGGTGTTGGTATCGCGGGCCAGCAGGACAATGCCCATGCCGCCGGCGCCGATGAGCCGCTGAATTTCAAAATGATCCAGCGCGGCCAGCAAGCCTGGGCGGGAGGGCGGCAGCAGCATCCGCTGGTGGATCAACTCCCCGATGGGGCCGGTAAAGACGGAGACCGGGGGTACGGCCGGCGGGTTGTCGTTTGGCGCGCCTTCGCTCACGGCTTGACTCCTTTCTGGCGGCCGGGAATTTTCCCGATCGCCTGCGCCAGCAGTTGACGGGCCTGCTCGTCCACCCAGCCCTGCCCGCGCGTCCAGGACAACCCGCGTTCCAGGTCGGCGTCCGGCAATTGGGAAATGCGGGTGTCCAGATGCACGAGCGCCGCGGCGATGCTGAGGTAATAGAGAGCCGAGGCGACTTCGGCGGGCAAGCCGCTTTCCGGATGGTCCACGTTCGCCTTGGCGAAATTCTTGACGAGCTCCAGCAGTTCGACCGGAGGTGAAGGATGATGAATCAGATCGGAAAAACTTTTGAGCAGCAAGCCCTCGGCTTCGCCGAGCATTTTCAACCGCGCGGCCGTGCGGGGATCGAACCCACCCAGATCCACGAGCATGGGGGCGGAAAACTGGTGCTTGAAAATGGCCGCCAATTCGTCCGGCCGCCACAGGCGCGAGCGCTCCTCGCCGGCGGCGAGGAGCTGGGAGAGCTCCTGCGCCCGGCTTTTGAACACGGCTGACGAAGGATCAGCTTCGGGCATGATTACTGTTGCCGAGGAGCTTGGCCCTTTGGGCCTGGTAATCGGCGTCCGTTATGATCCCCGCATCCTTGGCCTTCTGCAAGTCAATCAATTGCTGGCCGAGGGTGGGACACTGCGGGCGGGTAGTGGTGCCGCCGCCCACGCGCAAGTCCAAACAGCCCGTCAGCAGCATCAGGGACGAGAGGCCGACCCACAAGGGAACGAATAGTCTTTTCATAGGAACATTTATCATGTTGATGTGTTGATTCTGCATTCGTCGTGGTCACGTGTTCGGAAACCGCCGAACGACGTCATCCACCGTTACCGTCGGCCGGCGCGGTTCTTGCAGAGGATGAGGCAACGATCAGGCTGGGATTTAAGATTTAAGATATACGATTTACGAGCATTTCGGAAGGCGGAGGCCACGGGTAGGGCGCGTCGCACCGCGCGCGCCGCGCCTGCCAACCAGCGCAAGCTCACCCCAAAATCATCGCCTGCCAACCCTGAGAAATCCCTCACCATTCGAACGCCCCGTTTCGCCCCGGCGGCGCGCGCGGAGCGACGCGCCCTACCATCCGCTTTCGTGCGGTTCGTCCGACACCGCTTTGCGATTGACGCGGTTCTTTGGCACGAGCGGCGGAATTGAGTTAAGGGCGGATCAGACCGCTCATTTAACGAATTCAATCTTCACCGCGCGCCGGCTCCGGGGAACTTGCACCGGACCGGTTTGCGATTGGCCATTCACCAGGGCTTTGGTCCAGCCGGGCTCGACCGTAATCGTGAAATGGGTTCCGGCCAATTCCACGTCGTGGAGCGAGAAGCCGATGGTTTTGAATGGGTTCAGGTAGAAATTCTGATCATCCAGCTTGAGGCCCAGCATGGACCGGAGATATTCCCAGCCTGATTTGTAGCGCGGATAAGGGGGAAAACGTGGGGTATCCTTGTTCGGCTCTTCGGGCAGAGTGCGGCTCAGGCCATCGGGGCCGACAGATTGATTCCATTCGCCCAGAAACAAATGATTGTTGTGCAGGCTGGCTTCGAGGGAGTTAAAAACGTCGAGCGACTTCGCCTCATCGCCGGCGTCGGCCAGCAGGGACGCCAGCGCTTCCTGCGGTCCAAACCAGCAGGTGCGGGAGTGATAGCCGGCGCTCACTTCCGGCCGGTGGCCGGGACGCATGCCGTTGGCCCAGCCGCGAAAGCCCCTGGCCGGATCGTCCACGAGATTGTTCGTAAAAATGGTCAGCAGGGCGGCCTGGACCTTGTCCGCCGGCAGCACGGTCTCGGATTGTGGGTCGATCAAGCAAAGCCATTTGCCGAAAAGCTGGTCGCTGAAAGTGTCCTGCCCGTCGGTGCGTTTCAGGCCATCGATGTCTTCGGGGCGGTTGGTCGGCACGTAAAAGGCATTCCAGTATCCACCCCCATTCCAAAGCAAATCCTCCAGGTTTTGCCGGGCTTGGGAATACATTTCCGCCACTGGCACACCGTCAACGGTGGCGGGCCGGCTCAGGGATTGGGACAGGCGGTCAAGACTATAGAGGCCATAAACCCACATCACATTGACGTAGGCATTGACGCCTGGCATTTTCCAAATGTCGTAGGACTGATTGCCGACGGGATTGTGCAGGAGGCGTTGATAATGGTCGGCGCGAAAGACATGGCTGGCCGCAAGATCGGCCAGTTGGAATCCTTTCGCAGTCCAAGCCGGATCGTTGAACCAAAGCGAATCGCGATAAACGCGGCCGAGGAAAGTGGGCTCTTCGGCATAATCCGAGCTATCATCCCACAAGGAGTGCCAAATCAAACCGGCATTGGTGCCGGTGGCGGCAATGCTCTGGTAGTATTGATCCATGTCCATCCGCTCGATTTCCGGCCAATTGACCAGGTAAAGCCAGTTATGATACACGCTGACATCCATGGTATTGACCCAGCCGTGGGGGACCTCCTGTTCAAAGAAATAGGAATCGTCGGTGAGGATCGTGGAAGTGGCGACCGAGCAGAGCGCCGAAAACCAAAGCCGCTTAAAGGCGGGAGGAACATCATAGGCGGCGTGCCATTGATCGATCGCCGCGGACCAGCCATCCGCCGATTTCCTGGCCAGGTCAATGATCTGGTCGGCATTCTGGAACCGGGTGGTGTAATAACGTCGATACGATTTGCGCGCGGCGGAGGACGTGGTTTTGATGACGGGATAATCCCACGCAATGTAGAAGCGAATGGTCTGGCGTTTCCCGGGCGCGAGCTTCAAGGTCCGGCCCACGCCATGGATGTCCGCCACGCCGCCGTCGCAGGCAAAAGCCGTCTCACCTTTGCTATCCACCAGCACGGCTTCCTCGTGCCGCACCACCAGCGCATCGTGGTGCCGGAGGGCGAGTTCGAACGAACGCGTCCGGTCCGCCCGATTCTCCACGGTGACCTCAAACACCTGCACGGGAACCGTGGAATTGGCCAAGTCATGGGGCGTCATCGGCGAAAAACCCGTTATCGCGATGCCCAGGCTGGCTCCCGCCTGGTCAAAAATAAAATATCCTTTGGGCAGATCGGCGTAAGCGCGCACTTTGTCCACCGGCTCCGCATTCGGCAGCCAATCCACCGGCGTTTCCTGCAGCACCATGCTTTTGTCCCCCTCCGAGAGCTGAAGGGCAAACGCCGGCTTCTCCGCCGGCGGCTGGGTGATTTTCCAATCCCGTTCGTTCAGGGGCCGGCCGTCGAAATAGACATCCACAAAACCATACTTGCCAAACACCGAGAAGCCCGTGCCGATGCCGCCAAAAGGGACGCCCGGCCCGTGGCTGACGTCCACCATTTCCGCCGTCGGGGCCGCCAGGGCCGCCGGCTCCCTGTCTGGGCTGGCGACCGGCCGCGTTGCGCAGCTCGAGACCGTGAAAAGGCCCGCCATCGCCAGAAGGGACCAGGCGCAAATGGATTGCCGAATTTTCGCAGTCAGGAAAGCAGGCTTCATGTTGGCTGATTTCATAAAATGGAATGCTGCTGACGATGATCGTTCAGAACCGGGCCGGAAGTCATCATTTTTTCACCATGGCTTCACTTCCAGGAGGATCCGCAGACTCGGGCGGACGAAGGGTCAGCCTCGCGCCGTCTCTCCTCACCCCGGCCCTCTCCCTCGGGGAGAGGGAGACGTTGTTACCGCCTCTTGACGATCCGTCAGCACCGGATTCGCGCAGGTTCATAGAGGCTCAGCGGGTCCGAGAGGAACACGGGGCGGCCCATGAAACCAGTGGTGGGGACGCGGCGTTCACGCCGCGCCTGCCCCGGGCTCTCACACCTAATTCACCAGCCGGAGGCGGAAAAAGCGATCGGGGGATACGCTAAAATCATTCGTGAGTGTCAGGGTGCCGCCGGTCCCGGTGACGGGACTGCCCAGCGGCGTCCACGTGGGCGCCGTGAGATCGTCTTTGTATTCAAGCTGATACGTTTGCCCCGCCACACCGGGCCAGGTGACCAGCAAATTGGTGCCGGCCGGCTGGATCACCAGCGGGGCCGGGACTGGGACGCTGGCCGAGAAACTCAAGTTGTCGATGCCCAAGCCCTGGGCTTTGCCGGTGGAATCGTTCATTTGCCAGACCAGCCACAAGGCCGCGCCCGGCGGCCAGTTGGTGATGGCCTGATCGAGCACGCCCAGGTTGGTTTGGTTCAGCGGCGAGGTGCCGTCCAGGGCTGTCCCGCCGCTGTCCGCCGCGACGGTGGGGAAGTTCACATATAACGCGGGGATATACGCCGTGGCGCCGCCCGGGAACGCAGCAGTTCCCGTCGGGTCGATGAAATAATAAAACTGCAGGGTCTTGGGCAGATTGGATTGACGCCAAACCTCTGCGGTGAATTGAAGATTCATCTGATTCAAAGTGATGGCGGTGCCATTGATGAACCGGACCCCAAAGGCGGTTTCCCCGGTGGTGCTGGTGGCCAGCAAGCCCAGGGCGCGATTAGAACTGCTGGCCGGGCCGAAACTGTTCTGGCCCCCTGCCGTCAAGTCACCCGACGAGGCCCCGAACCGGGATTCCAGCGCACTCGTGCCGTACCAGCCCGCCAAGGCGGGTAGGCCCAGGCCGCCGCTGGAACCACTGGCGACCGCCGGGTAGGCGAAGTCGTACGGATTGGCGAGAGAATAAGTGATGCCATCAATGGTTACCGTATTTCCGCTGTCCACCGAAGTTGCTCCCGGATCGGGCAAGGAGTCAAAGTTCTGGGTATAAACCGAACCCGCCGCCGCGTAGTCAACGAACGAAGGTGGCGGCGTGGCGGTGCCGTTGTTTGGTGCGCCGGGGGTGGCCTGGAAGAACTCCTGGCGGCTGAAGCTCTGGCCGTCGGGGAACGAACCATAGGAATCATTCGGACCGAGGTTCTGGTAGTCCACATAATCCAGCACGTGCTGCTGCCCGTTCGTGGCGAGCCGGGTCAAGGCCAGCGAACCGGTGCTGCCGGGCAAAATGAAACTGGTGTGCAGTTCGTTGGTCGTCGACAGGTTGGTCAACGCATCGGCAAAGATCACCATGAACTGGCCGGCAGCGATGCTGGCGCTGGCCGGGAACGCCCATTGCAACAGATTGGCGTAGTTATTGGCGAGATACAGTCCGTTCAAGGAGATCGAGTTGGCGCTCGGATTGTAAAGTTCCAGCCAGGGCGTGTGCTGGCCGGCACGGTTGGTGATGCCCGTGAGGTTGTCCGCCTGCACTTCATTGATCCATAGCGACGGGAAGGGAGTTAGCGAGGCAGCCACGCTGTTGAGCGCGTCGGGCGTGGCGGAGAACGGCGTGGACGACCAGTTGCCCGCGCGCCAGTTGTCCTGGTGCGGATCGATCAACTGCAAGGAGGCGCCGGTGCCACTGGCGTTGGTGGGCCAGGGCAACTGGCTGTCATATTCCACCTCAGTCACCGTGACATTGGAGGCGCCATTGCCGGCGGGTTGAACCAGGGCAAGGATTTGCGGCGGTTGCAGCGTGCCGGTGAAGGTGTCAAACACCGGTTTTGTCGCGCCATAAGCGCCGGCGAAAGCCGCGCCGTTGGCGGCCAGCACCAGATAATTTGTCGGTGCGATGGCCGAGCCATTCGGAAAGGTGTAGCCCAGCCCCGGCAACTGCCAGCCCGACAAATCAAACGTCGTGTTGCTGGAGCAGTTGTAGAACTCCACGAACTGCGCGCTGTTGACCGCGGGTGCGTACATGATTTCATTGAGAACCACCTGGCCGACCGGCGATGCATTGGTTCCGTTATAGACCAAGCTGACGATGTTGGTGTCGCCGGTTATCGGCAGGCCACTGTGGCTCACGCCCACCACGCTGAGGCTGTTGGTTCCGTGAGCCAGTGGCATGGTGACCACCCAGTTGGTCAGGGTGGACCAGATCAGCGGATAGGCCGCGCCATTGATCCAGACGGTAGCCACGTTCACGGGGGCCGTGCCGGTCAGGCAGGCCACATTGTTGCTGATGGTCACGGCCGGGTTGACCGCAAAGTTTGTGGCGTTTACCGCGGCCAATTGCGCCGCGATGCTGCTCTGCGCCTGCGACAGCCAGGGTTCGATGGCCAGGACCGGATTTTCCGCACTCAGTCCGTTGGCGACGAACGTATTGTACTTGGCCTCGATCAAAGGCCCGCTGTTGGCGAGAGTGAGCGGTCCGTTGACCAGTTCCTGCAACGCTCGCCAATACATGCGCTGAAACACCGGGGTGTTATAAATATCGATCGTGAAGGGATCAGAAGGGTTGACATAAAACAAATTCTGCCCCGGACCCCAGGAGACGTAACCGGCGCCGGAGTTGCCAATGGAGATGTTGAAATCCCACATCAGCAACGAATACTTGGTGCCCAGGGTGCCAATATAGCCATAGAGGTTCTGCTCGTTTTGCGCGCCGAAGGAATCCCAATTGCCCCCGGCGTGGTTGGCGGCAAACACCCGCATCCAGTTTTCCATATTGGCGATGTTTTCCAGGCTGGCCACATAATTCGGCGTGCCATAGGAATTCGCCGCATCAATCAGCGAGAAAACATTCGTGAAGCTATTCCAATTATCCGCCGTGCGGCGCATTTCATAATCCCAGCGATACCGCGCCGTCTTTTTCGCACCGCCCGATGTCGTGTAGTTGTTAAGGTAGCACCAGGATTGGAGGTCGGTGCCCATGGTGTAGCCGGAAAGGAAAGGAGCCAATTCAAACCACGGCTGCATCTTATAGAGATAGCCGCCGGAATCATTTGGAAAGTGTTCCTTGACCAGGTCGCCGTCCGGCACCTGCGCGTCCTCCATGAGTGTGAGGCGGCGGTTGCCGTTGACATACACCACCACGTCGCGGCGATTGAGCCACGGCACGCCCAGCGCGCGCAACAAGGTGTTGGCGATTTGTTCCCGCTGGAGGCTGAGGTCGTCGCCGGGATTATTGCCCGGCTGGTGCAGCTTTTTGAAATCCGTCGTTCCCAAGAACATGTCGTCAGCCCCAAACTGCAATTCGTAACCGCACAGGCTGCCGTTGGGAGTGTCATAGTCCTGGTGCGCCGGACTGCCGGTGTAACGCCCCCCGGCGTTGTAGATGACGCGGTGGCCGTTGATGAAGGTCAGATCGTTTTTCCAGTCCCGGCTGAGGTTGCCCAGATTGGCCCAGCGCGTCACGTTGGTCTGAGTGAGCCAGATATGATACACGCCGAAGCTGCCGCCCGGGTTGCCGTCGCCGAACATCACCACGCACTCGCGGGGCGGTTCATTGTCCGTGGGCCGGATCGCTGGAAAGCGCGTCGCCGCGCCCCATTTGTCCGTGGCCGATATGAAAAAGGCCACGATTTGGTTCGCCGCCTGCCCAGGGATCGTGGCGCTGAAAACGCCGTCGCCGGGCACCGCGTCGCCCCCCGTGCCGTTGTCCACCATCGGCACCGCAGTATAGATGGTGGCCGGGTCCAGCCGATAATACAAGGTCAGGTTGGTCAATCCGTCCGGGTCACACACATTGGCCGTGACCACCGCCGCCTGGCCGGCCGCGGGCAGGCTCGGCGTGTGCGTGACATTGTAAATGGCCGGACCGGCATTCGTGACGAGTTGGCTGTTGGGCGCGCCGGGAGTGCCCAGGTTGGTGGGCACGGGCAGGAGTTCGGTCGCCTCGAGCCAGTTGCCGTTGAGACGGAAGTCCGGTTCCGGTGTGCCGCGCAGCCACCGGGCCTGGTAACTCAGGGTGACAATGTCGCCGCCGGCCATCGAGTTGGGATTCAAGGCGACTTCGCAGGAATTGTCACCCGTCCATAGCCGGTCGCCGCAGCGCATGTGCAGGGAATAACTGCTTTGATAACCGGTACTTTCCAGGCTGGAACACGCCATCGTGCCCTGGATGGACCAGTCGGCCAGGCCCAGGCTGTTCTCGAACGTGCCGTTGGAAACATAGTTGGTTCCGCCGTAGATAACTTCGAGGTTGTCCACGAGGCATTCCCCGGCGTCCAGCAGGCCGATTTGAGCGTAGTCAATGGAGGGATCATAGTTTGCCCCGTTATCCAGCACGCCGGTGTTTCGGACTTGGACCCAGGAGGATTTTCGGGTTTCGTCGCTGTCCGCCCAGTTGGCGGCCAGACGATGATTGGAATGCGGGTCAATTAGTTCCAGACTACTGCCGCCGCCGGCTGACCATTCGCCCCAGCGTCCGCCCGTGCCGTAAGTCACCTCGTCCTCAGCCACGAGAATTGGCGTGTTGGTGTCAAGGGTCTGCGGCCTGGACAAAGTCACCAGTTCACCGTCGTGCGACAGCTTGCCGCTGTAATTCCCCACCGTATTCCCGCTGTTCAAATTAGGATGCTCGGCGAACAAGTTGGTCATGTTCTTGGCGACGACCAAATAACCCTTGGGCGCCAGGGTGACGGCCGGAAATATAAAAGTGACGCCGGAGGTAAACTGCCAGCCGGCCAGATTGATCGTGTTGGTCCCCTGGTTATAGAGTTCGAGGTATTGATCGTCATTGTTGCCGCTGATCGGGTCGTACATCAACTCGTTGATCACAATGTCGCCGATGAGAATGGCGCTGTTGTTGGTGCCGGGCGTGTTGGTGGTGAAGGCATAGAAATCGTCCGCGCCATCGGGCCAGCGGCCGTATGAAATGCCGTCCGCCTGCGCGCCAAACTGCACCGTATCCAGCACGCGGCTGCCGTCGGGTTTGATGAAATACAATGTCTCGCCCGCGCCGTTGAGCGTAAAGCCAAACTGCGGCTGCGTGAACGAAATGAAGCCGGCCGGGCCGATGACGGTGCCGGAGGGAATGACAAATTTATTGGTTGTTGGAACATCAGTCAAAATGCAGCCCGACACGTCCACGCTGTTCGTCGCATGATTGTAGAGTTCAATGAACTGGGGTACGGCGGGATTTTCCGAATGCGGCAGGATTTCGTTGATCACCACGTTGCGCAACGGACTGGGGGTGTAGGGATCCATCCCGCCCGGGGATTCATTCACCGTGTCGCTGATGTCCCACGCCCGGGGATCGCCCTCGCCGTAGGTCGGATTGGCCAGCACCAGGGAATGGCCCGTGCCGGCAGTGGCCACCGGCCAGGGAGAAGCATCCGTGTAAGGCACCGTCAGCAGCACGTTGGTTTGCTCGTCCAGCAACTCCAGCGTCTCGGAATGTTTCAGGCTCCCGTTGTATGGCCCCAACACGTTGGTGAGGCCATAAACGCTGGTGATGTCCGCCGGCGCCGCCGCCACCACGAGATAGCCGCCGCCGGGAATCCGGATTCCGGCCGGAAACGTGTAATTCATGTCCGCGCAGGTGACCTGATAGCCGCCGATGTCCTGAAACCACGGATTGGAATTGTAGAGGGTGAGGCACTCCAGATTTTTCCCGTCCGTGCGCGGGGCGGGTTTCCACATGATTTGTGAAAACACCACCGGCGACATCCGGCTGCTCGGCCCGATGGCGTCGTGCGGATTGACGATTGTGCTGACCACCGCATTGGCGGGCGTGGTTTGATAATTCAAAAACTGCGCCGTGGTGAGCTGGCCGGCGTTGTGGCTGGCCACGGCCAGGCCGAGGTAAATCTGCGCGGGCAGGGCGACGGTCACCATGCCCAACGATGTCCAGTTGGTTCCGTCGTAACTGCCAAAGCCGGCGAACACATTGCCGGTGCGGCTGAGCCGCAGCCAGGTGTGCGGATAATTGACGGGAAAATTTCCCGAGGTGACGGCCAGGCCGTTGGTGGATGTACGATCGGCGAAGAACTCGCCGTTCAGGCCCGGCGTGGCCAGCGTGGCGGCAAAGGGACTGCCGGCAATCAGGCTGGCGCGGGCCATCAAACCGGCTTGGGCCCACAGGTCGGACAAGCCCAGTCCCGCCAGGCAGACCGTGACGTCAAAATTTCCGGTCTGCAGCCCATAATAAAAATTGCATTGGTCGCCGGTGCCGCCAATGTTGCCGCCCGCGCTGTTGATGGTCACTCCGGTTGTGGCATAGAGGTCGGTGGAGGCGATGGCCGGGCTCCCAATGTCCTGCGGCGCAAACGGCGAGGCCGTAAAACTGACCAGCGTATTGGACGCGATGGTATTGGGCGGGATGGCTTGATCGAAAACTCCATTGATGACGAGGTTGTAATTGGAGCCCACGGTCACGGGCGCCGTGGTCAGGACGACCGACGAGTTGTCGGCCGCGAGCGAGGCGGTAATGATGGCCAGGCCATCAGTGAAATAATAATCCGCCAGATTTGTGGCGGCTGCAGGACCGACCGTTTTGGAGTAGTCCACCTCGACGTTCGTGGTGCCGAGGTTGAAGGCCCGCAAGATCACCGGCGGATTTGTGTCCAGCGTCACCGACAGCACCACCGGCGCGCTCGTGACCGCGCCATAAATGTTTCTGACCATGACGCTGTAATCGCTGTAAGCAGTCAGTGCGAGATTGGTGAGAACCAGTGAGCTGTTGGTGGCTCCCGGCAGGGCCAGACCGTTGGTCAGCCATTGATATTGGAAGGGAGTTGCCCCCTGGGCGAACTCTGAAAGCACCACCGAATTGCCGACGTATAAATTGGTGGATGGCGAAGCGGTCGGGATGGCCGCCAGGGGCGGCGAACCAACTCCGTTATAATAAAGATTCAACAACTGGTTTTGACTCAGGGCGGAAGTGAACACGGCCACTTCATCAATGATTCCGGGAAAAGTGCGGGCGCCGCCGCCGGAAGCGGCGTCATCCCCCAGATGCCAGGCCACGCCAAACTCCTCGGCATCATTGGCCACGGCGTTGGTGGCGGCCTGGACACTGCTACTATTGATCAGGTAAAGCACGGTCTGAAGTGGTGAGATGACCATGGCCACGAAGGACCATTGATTGACGGGCGGATACAGATAGGAATTAAAACCAGAGGTGGTATTTTGGTTCCAGGTGTAATCGAGTTCGTACATCCCGCTGGCATTCGCCAGGCCACCGAAACCCAAGCCTTCGCCGGCCGCACCGCGGTCCATAAGCAACCCGGCATAACTCGGAGCGGGACCGCTGGGGTTGATCCACATGGCATAGGTCAGGTTGCTGGCGATCATATTCCCGGCCGAGGCGGCCAGGTAGGAGTCTGCGGAGTTGGCAAAGGTTTCCATTGCCGTGTTATTGGTGGGAAAGCCCGCGAATGCCGGAGGCCGAGGTCCCAGGATCCCATTGTGTCCATTTTGCGCACTGGTTTGATAGACTCCGTTGTAACCGTTCACGTAATCATAGGCCACCGCGTTGCCGCCAGCCGGATTGCTGGTTTCGTCGAGCTTCCAATACAGCAGGGGAGCATTGGCCAGGACGGCGGATTCATAGGAGCCCGGAACCGGCGTGATGATGGTCAAGGCCGCCAGACTGCTATTGGTGACGGCCAGGCTGTTGGAGACCAACAATTGATAAAAGCCGGCGTTGGCCGCGGTCACATTGCTGATGGTCAGGCTGGCATTGGTCGCGCCAGAGACGGCGTTGGTGACATGGTTGCTGATAAACAGCCACTGATAGCTCAAGGGGAAGCCGGAGGCGATCGCGGCAAAGCTGGCCGTGACGCCCGCATAAAGTGTGGCTGACTGTGGCTGGCTGGCAATCGAGGGCGCAACCGGCGGCAACGGTATGCTGGTTGCCCTCATTCCCTCCATGGTGATGGCAGCGTAGCCGCAGTAGCCATTCTCGGAACTCGGGGCCGCAAAATCAAACATCACGGCGGCGACGTTGCTGGCGACGACCCCGGCCGTGGTGCCGGCCAGAATCACCTGAGAGGCGGACGCGACGCCGGAGGGAACCGAGGGATTGTAATTGATCAAGGCCAACTCGATGAATACCGCCGGATTGGCCACCGTGGAGTAAGAAACAGTATAAGCCTGGGCGTCCCGGCCATTATCCTGCCAGCCGCCGTCCACGGTGATGTTGGTGAGATTGTAGCCGTAGCCGTTGGCGGAAGCCGGAAGCGTGTAGGTCACCAGCGAGCCCGCTCCGTTGCCATTGCCACAGGTCACATAATTGAGACTGGCCGTGCCGGCGACCTGGCTGATGGTGAGGCTGCCGCCGAGCGTCAGGGTATCAACATTTCGCCCGGAATTTTCCTCGCTGAAATTGCCCTCAGCCGTGCTGGGAACGAGCCCGGCGATCAAGCTGTCCGCGGCGGGGGTCCAAGTGGGTGTAAAGGGCAGGGCGCCATTCTCGTTGGTCGTCAGAATGACCAGCGCGGGTGGCATCAAACTTGGCGCCTGAGTCCCCCCCACCGTGATGGCGCCGTAGCCGCAATAACCATTCTCGGAACTCGGGGACGTGAAGTCGAACTTGACGGCGACGACGTTGCTGGCGATCAATCCGCCCGCCGAGTCGGCCAGAACCACCTGGTTGGCGGACGCGACGCCGGAGGGAACCGAGGGATTGTAATTGACCGGGGTCAACACCGTAAACACGGCCGGACTGGCCACCGTGGCGTAAGAAATGGTATAAGCCTGGGCATCCCGGCCATTATCCTGCCACCCGCTGTCAACGGTGATATTGGTGAGATTATAGCCGTTGGTCGAGGCCGGCAGCGTATAGACAATCGTGTTTCCAGCGCCGTTGCCATTGCCACAAGTCACGTAGTTGGTGCTGCAAGTGGCCGGACTGCCCACCGAGGTGATCGTCAGGCTGCCGCCGGCGGTCAGGGAGTTTACGTTGCGGCCGTTGATTTCCTCGCTGAAATCTCCGTTCGCCAGGCTGGGCGTCAAGCCGGCAATCAAGCTGTTCGTGGCCGGGATCCAGGTGGGGGTCAGCGGGCGGCTGCCGTTTTCGTTCGTGGTGGTGATAACCAGCGCGGCCTGGGCCGTGCCCGCGAAGGCGAGCAAGACGGTGAAAATCAGCCTCGCTGCAGCCTTCCAGGATGGATTGTGTGGATGGTTAATGATAGTGGATAGAGTGTTGAGATTAAAATGCGCAGAAGTCAGTTGAGCCGGGCGGCCATGCATTGAGTTACGACAAATAATTATGGGCCAGGACTTATCGTTACGCCATCCCCAAAACCGGTGACCGGTTCCCGGAACGCCGGTCTCCGATCCGGCTCGGTTCCCAGGCAGGGGGAGGGCAGCCCTGTCTAAACGGGCTCTGCCAGTCGCGTTCGCCTCATGAAGTGTGCCGGCGGGGCATAGCGGCGACGGGGCTTGGGCCTGCGTCGCAAGCGAACAAAGCTGTGCCGGCTCTCGCCCAGGCGAAAGCGGCGTCGCGCTTCGCTTGCCGCCGCAGTCCATGACGCTGCGCTAATCGGCGACGCGCCCGGCAATTCCGTCGGCTTCATGGACGGCGCCGGGAAAGCTGCGATGGAATGCGCTGCCGCTTAGTTATGCAAAAACTCCCCACTTCCCTTTGGCGGCACAAAGGCTATGCTGGTAATGCGAATTTTGAGGCAGGTTTATGCAAAAAAAATCCACGATCAAACTTTGTCCGGCACAGCAGACCGCGCTGGAATCACTGCTGGAAGGCTTGCGGATAGGCTCAATCTTCCGGCTTTGGGGTGGAGTTGGCCGCGGAAAGACCACCGTTTTGAAGGAAATCCACCGTCAGACGGGCGGCTCCTTCCTGAATCTGAAGGATTTTATGGATGCCTCGAGCCGCAAGCATCCCCTCGCACTGGAAGAGACGCTTTACGACCTGGTGCTGGACTCGTTGAAGGCGCAGCCAGTGGTGATTCTGGATGACCTGCATCTGCTCGATCTTTATTCGAGCGGCTGCCATTTTTATCCGCGCTCGGGATTTTTGAACGCCGCGTTGATGGGCTTGTGCACCTATGCGCTGGAAGCGGACCGCAAACTGATCTTCAGCACGACCAAGGACCTGGCGGAGGCGGCGGCCGAACGGAGCTACTCCTTGGGCATCGACAAGTTCAAGGTCGAGGATTACGCCGTGCTGGCCAAAGGCTGGCTGGGCGAGAGATCGGCCGGGCTGGATTTCGAGAAGATTTTTCGTTTTGCCCCGAAGTTGAATGCGCACCAACTCAAGGCCGCCTGCAAATGGCTGATGAAGTATCCGTCGCTCAATGCGGAAACGTTTGTTGACTATCTGCGCTCACAGCGCCTGGCCAGCAATGTGGATTTGGAAGAAGTGCAGGCGGTTGATTTGGGGGATCTCAAAGGGGTGGACGACGTGCTGCGACATCTCGAAATTCACATCGTCCTGCCGCTGGAGAACGACACGCTGGCGAACCAATTCAAGCTGCGGTCGAAACGGGGCGTGCTGCTCTACGGACCGCCGGGCACGGGCAAGACCACCGTGGGGCGGGCCATGGCCCATCGTTTGAAAAGCAAATTCTTCCTCATTGACGGCACGTTCATCGCGGGAACGGACGGCTTCTACAAGCGAATCAACCAGGTCTTCGAGGCCGCCAAGGATAATGCCCCGGCCATCATTTTTATCGACGATGCCGACGCCATCTTCGAGGACGGCGAAGAGCGTGGCTTGTACCGCTATCTTCTGACGATGCTGGACGGCCTGGAAAGCGAGAGCGCGGGGCGCGTCTGTGTGATGATGACGGCCATGAACGTGGCCAGCCTGCCGCCAGCCTTGATTCGGTCCGGGCGGGTCGAGTTGTGGCTGGAGATGAAGCTGCCTGACGCGGCCGCGCGGACACAAATTCTGCAGCGGCACGTCGCCGGACTGCCGGAAGAATTGTCCAAGGTGGACCTGCCGGCGCTGGTCGCGGCGACGGAGAGTTTCACCGGCGCTGACCTCAAGAGACTCGTGGAGGATGGCAAAGCCATTTATGCGTATGACCGGGCCAGGGAATCTGAACTGGAGCCGCCGACGCGCTATTTTCTCAAGGCCGTGGAGGGCGTTCGTGAGAACAAGCAGCGATTGGCGGAAGCGGAGGCCCAGGCGCTCTTGAAACCGAAGCTGCCCATGCCGGGGATCAGCAGCTTTGTGATGCGCAGCTTCTCGCGGGGACAGGCCGATGATGATTGAACGGAGCCAACCAGGCGGAGCATTTTGAATGCATGTTGCCTCGCGTCACGGCGGATGCCGCGGGTTCAGCGTGCCGCGAGCCGGCCGAGAAATTCCTCGATGGCTTTTACCTCCACGGCCGTCGCCGCGTCTTTGCCGGCGTATTCCTTGATGACCTCGTTCAAGTGCGCCTTGAAGATTCGCTTGGCGCTTAGCAGGGTATTCGAGGCGTCCGTGGGTGATTTCCAGCCGAACCGCTCCATCAATTCGTCATAAGCGGGCGCCGGCGTGCCGTCAAAGACCGGTTCCAGCAAACGGACGCGGAACAGCTCCCAGATGTGGCTGCGCCGGGGCTGGTCGGCGCCCGGGTCTTTGCAATCGGCTTCCATGCGGCGCAAGGTTTCCGACAAGACGGCCCGGGCCCAGGCCAGATCGAAAGCTTCGGACGCAGCTTCGGGTTCCGGCAATTCGTGTTCGAGGTCCTCCAGCGGAACCGGCGGATTTCTGGCCTCCTTGAGGTTTAAGCGGTTGAGGACAAAATTCCGCAGGCTGGTCTTGAGAAAGTCGCGAAACCGGCCGCGGTGCTGGTCCGCCTTGGCCAGCCAGCCCTCCTGCAACAGCTTGTCCTCGGCAAAATCCTGCAAGAGCAGGTCCGCCTGCTCGCGCAGATTGGGGAACGTGGTCAGGAGGTAAATCTTCAGCGGCTGCCAGTAAAGCCGGATGAGCCGGTCAAGGGGCGCGGATTCCGCCTGGGCCGCCTTGCCGAGATCGGCCCAGTCGGTGCGGGGGAAAATCGAACTCCTGGAAGGATCATCTACCATCACTGGTGGAGAATGTGCCGGTTCGATTTCATCGATGGCAAGTCAATTCGTCGAAGCCAGCCGGGCTTCGACTCGCAAAATGTTGGATCAGGTGAATCGGTGAGGCTTGCGGGATTCAGCCTTCCGGGTTGTCCAACAATTCCTGCAATCGTGAACGAAGCGGGGCGGGAATCTTCGGGAGCCAGCTTTGGTCCACCAAGCCCACCTCCAGCAAATCGCGCAAATGGACGCGGTCTTTGTCACGGAACGCGGTCAGTTTCATTCGCACGAGGGCCTCCAGTGAGACCAATCGAAACGTCTCGGTTTCATCGGATTCAGAAACGTCCGGGACACTGGCCAAATAATCCGGACGGACTTTTTCGGCGGCAAAAACAATGTGAACGGCGTCGCGCGCTTTTGCATCCGGCCCATCCATGAACTTATCCATCTCCGCCACGTGACGATACACAAAGCCGGCCGCCTCGAAGGCGGAGCGGGCAGCCGCCAAATCGGAACTGCGCAAAATGATGTCCACATCCTGCGTGTTGCGCACCGCCGCATCGTCCACCCGGGAAACCCATGCGGCCACGGCGTTGCCACCCGCCACGGCATACGGAATTTTCGCCTGTGCCAGCGCGGAAGCCGCCCGCAGCAGACGCAGCCGGACTTTTTCCACCGCGTTGCTCATGCGCTCCCAAGAAACATCCGTAAAAGTCGTGGCGGCCAGGGGCTCATCTTTGTTAATTCCCGAGATAGCCGCGCGGATCGGTGATTCTGCCGGTCAGCGCGCTGGCCGCCACCGTCGCCGGCGAGGCCAGAAACACCTGCGATTCCTTGTCGCCCATGCGGCCCGGAAAATTGCGGTTGGTGGCGCTGATGCATTTGATGCCCGATTTGTTGATGCGGCCGAACGTGTCCACCGGCCCGCCCAAACACGCGGCGCAACCCGCGTTTTCGGTCATTTGCACGCCGGCGTTCACCATCACGTCCCAGATGGTCTCGTTACCCCAGTAGGTCGTCTGCAAGTCCCGGACAATATCGGGGGTGGCTGGCACGCCAAAGGTGTCGATCACAACTTTGCGGCCGCGCAGCACGCGCGCGAATTCCACAAAGTCGCTCGTCTTGCCGCCGGTGCAGGAACCCACGTAAGCGCGATCCAGCTTCAGGTCCATGTCCTTCGCCTTCTTGCGCTGGCCCGGATCGGGATGACAGGCCACGGTCGGTTCGAGTTTGGTCAAGTCCACCGCCAGCTCGTACACGAATTTTTCGTCGCGATCCCGTTCCACCGGCTGGTAGGCGGGTTTGGTGCCGTTCAACTTCACGCGCGCGTCCACATACTCGGCCGTGCGGGAATCGAATTCAAAGATGGCGTTCTTGCCGCCGGCCTCGATCGCCATGTTGGCGATGGTCATCCGGTCGTCCATGGACAGGCCGGCGGCGCCGGGGCCGTCAAACTGCAGGGCGCGATAAGTGGCGCCATCAAAACCGATTTCCCCAATGCAATGGAGGATGATGTCCTTGGCCATGACGCCGGGCTGGAGCCGGCCTTCCAGGCGGAAGTGCATGGTCTCGGGTACCTTGATCAACAGCTTGCCGGTGCCCATGACAAAACCCGCGTCCGTGTTTCCGATGCCGGTGGCGAACTGGTTGAACGCCCCGGCCATGCACGTGTGCGAGTCGGTGCCAAACAGCACTTCGCCCGGCCGCGTGTGGCCCTTGGCGGGCAACGCCGTGTGACACACGCCCGCATACCGGGAACCGTATTGGCGCTTCAAGTTGCCTTTGGCCGCATCAAACAACCAGTGCCCGTTGGGGTCGTCGATGACGTCATAAAAATACGGCAGCTCCTGATCCCGGGCGAAGTCCCGCAGAATGTCCACATTGCGGTTGGACTTGGAATCCGCCGTGAAAATATAGTGGTCGGGGATGATGACGATCTTGTTTCGGTCCCAAACCTTCGCCTGCTGGCCGAATTCCCGCTTGAACACGCCAATGGTTCCCGGCCCGCAAACGTCGTGCGTCATAAGCACGTCGGCATTCACCCAGATATTGTCGCCCGCCTGGACGGACGCCTTGCCAGCAGCCCGCGCGAGGAGTTTTTCAGTCAACGTCATAGAATGCAAAAATACTTGATGCGCCGAACAAGTTCAACTGCGGCTTTGGGCGCCCGGACCTGCGGACCTAACCCTTCGCGGTGGCCAGACGAAGCAAAATCTGAAACACGTCCATTGACTCGATTTGGCCGGCAGCCGGCAAAGCCCGACGGTTCGCGATCATCACGGGCCAGTCTTTTTGATCAGCCGGGCGTCGGCCGTGGGAACCCCTGACCAGCGTGGCGTCGAGCGGGACCAGGTCCATGAGCATTCGCAAGCCGAGCTTTTTTTGCAGCAGGCGCCAGGCGATTTTTAGTCTGGGGGCCGCCAGCTCCGGGTCCAGGAACAGCTCCGCCGGGTCGAAACCCGGCTTGCGGTGGATGTCCACCGTGCGCGCGAAATCCGGGGCCCGCGCATCCTCCAGCCAGTAGTAATAGCTAAACCAGGCATGGCCGGCGGCGATGGCGACCAAATCCCCGGCGCGCGGATGGGCAATGCCGGCGGCGGATTTCTCGTGTTCACCCAAAATCGAATCCACGCCGGGAGTCGTTTCCAAAACCTTGCGCACGGGCCGTTCGAGCGAACGATCGTTGAGATAGATGTGGGCGACCTGATGGTCCACCACGGCAAAAACCCGGCTCGCGCCGGCATCCAGGATTTCCAAGCCCAGCTCGTCCTTCACTGCCAGCCAGCCGCGTTCCCGAAAAAGCCGGTTCACCGGCACCGGCAGATCCACGTTCGTGAGCCCATATTCGGAAAGCAGCACGACCTGCACGCCCCGTCCCTCAAAGAACTGAATCAGGTCCCCGACGAGGTCATCAATCGCCCGCAGGTCAGGAACAATTTGGGAATTTATGGAAGCGGCTTCCCCGGCGTCGCGCTCCTGGTTTGAAGCTTCAACCCGTGGGCGCGCCCGCGCCTTAACACCGTAGCGTTGAAGATTATAGTCCAGGTGCGGCAGATAGACCAGGTTCAGCGTCGGGGAGAATTTATTTTCCATCCATTTCGCGGCTTCCGCGATCCAGCGGGTGGCGCAATCGGCCGACCCCTGCGGTGTTTTCCGGCCGGCCGCCGGTCCCCAGAAGCCGAAGAAGGGAAATTCACCCAGGTCCCGCTTGAGGTCCGTGCGCAGGGAATAGGGCCAGGAATAAATGTCGAAAATTTTGGCGCCGTCGGCCCGGTAGATGGGCCGTGGCGTCAGTGAATAATCCACTGTGGAGTACATGTTAAACCACCAGAAACAATTGCTGACGGACGGCCTGGGCCCGAGGCCGGCGGATTCCTGGCGCAGCGCCTCCCAGATTTTGGGCGACCGGACGAGGTGGTTGGACTGCTTCCAGAATTGGATCTCCGCCAGTTCCCGGTTGTACCACCCGTTGCCGACTATGCCGTGGCGGGCGGGAGCGCAGCCGGTCAAGTAATTCGACTGCGCCGTGCAGGTGACCGCCGGAAAAGCCGGCGCGATGCGGGCGAGCGCGCTACGCCGGCGGAAGGCCGCGAGCCGGGGCGTGTGGCTGCCGATCAGCGATTCAGTGAGGCCGACCACGTTGAGGACCGCGAGGCGGTTCATGGTCGGGCGCGGGCGCGCAATTCCGCCACGGCGTCGGCGATCCGGCGCGCCTCCATCTGGTGCACCTCGATGCTCCGGCCTATTTCCACGAGCAGGGTGATGGATAAATCGCCGCCCAGATGCTCGCGGAATTCCTCGAGGCCGGACAAAATTGTGGGCAGGCCGTTGTTTTCTTCATTGAGCAGCTCGTCGGCAAACAATTTGAAGCCCAGCCGTTCCAGCAACTCGAGAATCCGCTCCGCCGACGCGGGATTCAGCAAACCCGCGGTGCGCGAATAGACCACGTCCAGCGCGACGCCAATCGCCACCGCTTCGCCGTGCGTGATGCTAAAGTGCGAAAGCTGCTCCAACTTGTGCGCCGCCCAATGGCCGAAATCCAGCGGCCGGGCCGAACCCGATTCAAAAGGGTCGCCGCTGGTGGCGATATGGTCCAGATGCAGTTCGGCGCAGCGGCGGATGAGCCGCTTCATGGGTTCGGGCGCAAAGACGGCCAGGGCCGCGGCGTCGCGCTCGATCGCATCGAAGAAGCCGGCATCGCGAATGCAGGCGACCTTCACGGCTTCCACATAGCCGGCGCGCTTGTCGCGCGGCGGCAGCGGGGCCAGCAATTGAAAATCGTTGATGACCGCGTAGGGCGGGGTAAAGGTCCCGATGAAATTCTTCTGGCCAAAGGCGTTCAGCCCATTTTTCACGCCCACGCCGGAATCGGCCTGGCTCAACGTGGTGGTGGGGATGCGGACATGACGCACGCCGCGATGGGCGGTGGCGGCGGCATAGCCGGCCACGTCGAGCAACGCCCCGCCTCCGACGGCGATGAGGTAGGAGTGCCGGTCGATGTGATGGCGTTGAATCTGGGCATAGATTTCGCCGACAAGGGCGGCGGAATTTTTGGCGCGCTCGCCCCCGCAGGCGAAGATGGGCGGTCGAACGAGCCGAACCTGGGCTGCGTGGGCGGCGAAGTACCGCGCGATTTCAGTGTCCAGCTCTGGCATGGCCTGGGCGAGAGAATCTTCGAGGACCACCAGCGCTTTGCGGGGGCCAAAGTCGGCGAGGGCCTCATGCAGCACCGAATTGTCCGGCGCAAACACGTTTTCACTAAAAAAAACGCGTAATTGCCAGCCAGCTTGAATGAAACGTTGGATTACCGCCATCTTGGACCGGGCTGGTCACCGGCCCGGCCGGCCAGCCCGGGCAAATTCTCTTCACAAAAACGCCATTGGGGAAGCCTGAATATATTTTAAGTGCATCATTTTGGCGGCACCAGCTTTTGAAACTCGGGCAGGCTGCGGAGGCTGTCCAACCGGTTGTCCGAGCGCGCCGCGGCCTGGAGGTCGCGCGCCTTGGGATCCTTGGTCAGACGCTGGGCGCTCTGGTCCAGTGCCGTTTTGAGGTCCTGCAAGGCTTCGGTTGGTTTGCCCATGACGGCGTTGAGCGCCGCCAGATCGTAGCGCGGCTCGGGTTGATTGGGCGCCAGGCTGACCAGTTTTTCGATGGCGGAGTGACAGCGGGCCAGATCGCCCAGTTGCGCGAAATACTGGGCGACGGCCTGGACCTCGCTGGCGTTGATTTCGGGGCGCGCCAGGGCGGCGTCAAACAGTTGGAGCGCCCGATCCGGCTGTTGCATTTGGATGTAGGCGGAGCCCAGCAACACCAGATTTTGCACGTTGGCCGGATTGGTTTGGGCCATCGATTCCATGCCTCGAATCTGGTTGGCCGCCTGCTGAAAATCTTCGGAATGTTGCGTGATCTTGCCTTTGTAGCTTTTGACACTGTTCACCAAATTGGAGAACTGGTCATTGTCGGGATCGAATTTCTCGGCGGTCTGGCCGACCAAAATCGCGTCGTCAAAATAACTGCCAGCCTTGTCCAGATGGCCGTTCATCTCCTCGTATTGGGCCAGCCCCACGAGAAAACTGACATAGCGGTAAACCGCCTCGGGGCTGTAGGGACAATAAGCGAGCGCCTGCTTGAAGGCGAAATCTGTTTCCTTAATCAGCGCCGCCTGGCCGGCGGCGGTTTTTTGGCGATATTCCGGCGGGCAGAGCGGAACCGAACCCGGCAGGGCGCAACGCCAGGAATACATGCCGGCCTGGGAACTACGCAGCTTGGAAAAGGCCTTCTGCGCATCGTCGTCACGCACGAAGGCCTGGTCGCCCTTGAAGCCGTGGTAATTGTTGTGCAGATAGGTGCGGTCCGCAAAATCCGCGATTTGCTGCACGGTGGTATCGTAGGTGATCCAGTCGCCGCTCAACCGCCGGGAATATTTCGTCCAAAACTCGTGGTCCAGTTTGAAGACGTCCGCGGACAGCTCCGGCAGGGGATCGCGGTTGATTTTCATGATGATGCCGAAGGGCGTTTCATAAGGGTACATCCAGTCAATCGCCAGGCTTTCCTCCACGTAAAATGAATTGGTGGGGTTATGATCAAAGATGACCTTGCAGATCAGGCCGTTGACCGCCATGACCTCGTACTGGCCGCCGATGGTGATGTGGCCGTTAACCGGGTCTGGAGGGGTTTCGCCGGGACGAAGCTGTCCGGCTTGGGCGCGATGCCAGATATCCTGATAGTAGTCCTGAAAACACTTCTGGGAATCCTCCTCGGAGGCGATGTAGATCTCCGCCGAGGGATAAACGCCGCGCGCGCGGCGGTACTTTTCGACGTGGGCCCCCCACGCGGTAAACCAGTTGTCCAGCGTGCCGTTGAGCAGGCTGCAGATCCCTTCCACCAACGCACTTCCAGTGTCGCCGCTGCCCATGTCCGGGCCCTCCAAGACGACGCTGTTTGGCGATCCGACGTGGAGCAGGCCGGCGATGTAGCGGAACAGCCGGCCGAAAAAAGGCGGATCAACCTGCCGCGACCGGTTGTATTGCGCCCGGAGGTACTCCAGATAAGTGCCGTCGGCCAGGGCGTTCTGCGTAATCAGGTAGCAGTCGCGGCGGTCGAATTTCTGGTCCTGCCTGGGCTGGCAATCGTGGGGAATGAAACTGTCGCAATAAATTGAATAAGTGGGGCAGAACCGCCCCGGATCGGTGCCGCCATAGAGGATCGTGTTGCGATCCATTTCCGGATAAATGATCGAGGCGTTGGCCGGGTTCTTTAGCAAATTGGCGCGCAGTTCATTGTCATAGGTGAGTTGGCCGGTCTTGGGGTCGGTGAAGGGCGGGGTGAACATGTCGTGGCCGAACCAGAAGCCGAACCAATGGTTGTGCTGCTCGCTCTTGTACCAGTGCGTCAGGCCCGACCAGGTGGGCATGATGGCGTACAAGGCGAGCATGATCAGCACCGGTCCGCGCTGTCGATAGACCAGAAAGGCGCCGATGAGGCAGAGCGGAATGGCCAGGAGGATGAGGCCGGCAAAGATCGGCAGGCCATATTGATCAGGGTCGAAAGCCAGCGCGATGTGGTGCGGCAATTCCGAGAGGCTGATGGCGCCCGCCGGGCCGTGGAACAGGGTGCCCGCCGTGTCGCGGAGGCTGGAGATGGCCAGCACCGCGGCGATCGCCCCGATGGCAAATCCCCAGCCACGGATCTTCTGGTAATTGGTGGCGATATAAGCGGCCATCAGAGCCAGGCCGTAACCGATCATCATGGCGAACAAGCCATGCGAAGCGGTGAAGAAGACCTTGTTCAAATCCTTGGATTGACGGTCCGGCGAGACGTTGATCAGGACCACCAGCAACACCGAAAGACAGACGTAAATGGCGGTCAGGCCGATGATCCAAGAGCGTTCGCGTTTGTGCATCCTGAACAGGTACGCGAAGGGCAGCAGGCCGATGAACACGTAAACCGGGCTGAATGATTCCGAAAGTCCTTGCGCGATGTAGCCGAGCTGGAACGCGAAATGTTTGGGATCGGAAAACACGCTGTAGCTTGAGATACCCTCATATTGGCCGCGGCTCAGGGCGTGGAAGAAGCCTTCGACGGTGCGCGGATAACCCCACTGCATGGGCGGATCGGTCATGCAGGACACGGGTTCGTAAAAGTAGGCGCAAATGCCGGCCACCCAGGCCAACCCCATGAAGATCATCGATTTCCATTCCGACAAAAGGCCTTTGGTTTCAATGGCCAGCCAGACGCAGGCCACCAGCGAACCGACGCCGACGGCGATGAACAGTTGCCGTTCGATGGCACTCATTTGCTTCAGCGCCGGTATGGTGTTCATCAGCGCCAGGCTCACCAGGAAAATGGCGCTGTTGCAGAAGAACATGTCCCGGCCCAGGCGCGGCGAGGCGAGCGCAATGGCCACCTCAATGCCCATGGCGCTCAACAGCAGGGTCTGGTGGATCGTCGCGCACAATCCGTACAGGAACATCGCCAAGTACAG
>JBEKZM010000066.1:0-35979 GCA_049509875.1 Verrucomicrobiota bacterium
AACGCAATAAACTGCTGGCCTGAGCGGAAGGTCGTGCCCAGATACCCGGCATAGAAAGTCCCAACAATCATCGGTGTGTAGGCCAGCCAGCCCCAGAATGGCATCCACTCCCGGTGGTAAGCCGCTCGGCATGCCAATCCCAGGAAAAGGGCCCCGCAGGCCGTCGAAATAAACAGAATCCACGTGAGGCAAGCCGACGCAGCCTGCTCCACCTTGGCCTTGTTCCCCCGTCCGAGCTGAAGCGGGATTTCTCGCTGCAGTCCGTCGAAGACCCCCAGGTGCAAAAAGACCAAGTAACCTGCGATGATGCCAAACGTCCGAAACACTCCCATGTCTTCCGGGCCAATATAGCGCGCCTGGACCAGTGATCCCGCCAATCCTAACAGCATCGCCACAAAGTTGCCGCTCGCAAAGACCGCGGTCGTGCGAACGATTTTCGATTGCAGCAGATCTGAAAGCAATGGAAGCATGCGCGGAATCCAAATCTAATAGCCAATGTGCTGAAACTTTGCAAATCAAACGCTTCGGTCTTCGCGTTGCGTCTATACCAATGTCAAAGCCAGCGGGATGACTACTTGAGTTTCACCATAGCGTCGAGGACTTCAACCCGGAACTGATCGGCCAGCGAGCGATCCTTGGCTACCGACCAATACTGTGCCGACGCTGGTTTTGCAGGCGCCGTGAGCCGGTCCACTACCTCGGTGAGCAATTTCCTCGCGGCGACAATGTCAGGAATTACTGCATTGGCAGGTGCCTGCTGGAGACGGTCGCTTAAAATCCGCAGGTATTCGTAATCTTCCAGCCCTTCCCGGATTGCTTCCATTTGTTTGCCGGAGGTGGTGCCTTTGGTGTCGAGAAAAAGCGGGGTGTAACCACCGCAAAGAACTGGATATTCATTCCAAGATGAAGCACCACTGGAATCGCAAAATGACCAGAATGCCGATCCTTCGGCTCGATATTTCCAAGCGAACCAAGCCTGCAAGCGGTAGTAGGTATAAGGATCCAACAAGCGCGATGGGCCACGACACGAATAGAACCAGAGCCGGTGTCCGGCCGCCTGCTGTTGACAATAGAAATTCGCAAAACTGCTGCCGGCATCAATCCAAGTTGGCAAGTGAGGGCATAAAACCCGACAGCGGTCAAACAATTCCGGGGTTGCCTTGGTTGGGTCCGTCCATGCGGGATCCTCCCAAATTACCACGCCGGGCTGGGCTGTCCCAATTACTTTGGCATACTCAATGATAGTGTGGTCTTGCCCCGCCGTATGAGGCTCATCCACCAGCAACAAGCAAAGTTGACTGGGTTTGATCCGCCACTTCTTGAGTTGCTTGACCCACCAGTTTATCCAGTTGCCAACTGCGTACTGAAAGGCAGGGGTTCCCAGGGCAAATCCGGCGAAATTTGTCTTTGCGTTGGCCGCTACGCAGTATAGCCGTGCATCCGGCCAGCGGTCGAGCCACGTTCGGAAGGCGGTTGGGTCTGGCGGCTGGATCATCCGGCCTTGAGCATTATACGCGCCAGTGGGCAGCACTTTAAAGGCCCACGGTGAATCCACAAAATGTTCCCGCAAGATACGAACCAGCGCATCCCGGTTTTCCGGTGTCAGGTCAAAAATATGGTCCGCATCGGTATAGTCCCAGCCGCTCAGATGGAGCGTTGGGTGGTCGGGGAATTGGAACGGCCAGATTTTAAGTTGGATGGGAACTTGGTTGCTGATGCCGGCAGATGCCACCAAAATTCGCCCGGTGTAGGTCCCCGCCGGCACGTTGGTGGGATGAAACGTGAACCAGACTTGGCGCGTGAGTCCAGGGGGGATTTGGAGCGGGTAACATCCATCCACCGCCGCAATCGGCACCAGGGCGGCCGCCACCGGGATTCCGGATTGGGTGTCGGTAAAGGGAACCTCATGGAGGGTGACGTAATCGGGGTTGACGTGACCGGGCAGGCCTTCGAGAACCAAGGAAACCCGGGCGTTCGTTTCGCCTGCATTGCTCAAGTTGAAGGCATCCGCGCGAAACTCGCGGCTTATCATGGGCACATCAAGTTCTGGGTTCCCCGGTATTGGGATGCCGGTCGGGCTGATCATACCCCACCGGTCGGATTGCCAGAGCGTGATTCCCCGTAAGCCCTTGGCCCGCCACTCTGCGGCCTGCACGGCAAAAATGCGACGATGCAGATCGTTGATGGGGAAGACCGTCGTGAAGGTTTCCGGTGATGCGACGTCTACTGATGGGATGGCGGCGGCGATCGAGGCCAGCTCGGTTTCAAGAGGGCGTTTGGCGTTTTCATCCAAACCACCCAGTTCGCTTCTTACCGCTGAAAGGTCAATCTGCAACCGACGCTTGAGGCCAGCTTCTGTGCAAAGGCGCCGGAAGAGGGCGTTGACATCGGTGCTGCCCAGTCCGCCGGGCGCCGCAGCCGGCACCGGTTCCGTGGCGGAGTAGATCTCGATTTCATCAACAAAAACAGACTGTCCGGAAGGAACCACCAGCAACTTGACGAACCGTCCTCGTGTTGACAAGTCGCGGGTCTGGAACCGGTGCACGGCATAGCCAGAAGCTGGCGGCGTCGATTTCTGCGCGCTCAAAGCCACCAAGTCGCCCACAAAGCGCCACATTTTGCCATTCTCACTTACCAAGATGAAGATCCTGAGCGGCCACTTCACATCAGGATTTTCGGCGGCTGTGTTGAACGACAAACCGCCGATGGGCTGGGATTTTTCCAAGTCAATGGTGATCGTCACTGGAGATGCGTCAACCCAACCAACGGTCCCTATTTGGGTCCAAAATCGTCCGCTCACATATTGGCCGTCGGTCAACTGGGTGGCGTCGCCGGGATCGGTGCAAAGGGAATAATTGGGCGCGGGATCCAAAGTGTATTCTTTGCCGGTGGCCAGATTGGCGCTTGAATCCGCGGGCTCGCCGGCTAAGGAGTTCGGGGCAACCCAGAACGCCGGCAGCAGAAGAAGCCAAATCGGGAGCTTAGTCATGAAATGCACACACCAGCGACTTCTATTTCATGTTTTCGACTTCCCGATTTTCGATCTTTTCCCTGCCTGGATGGCCATAGGCGCCGTAGCCATAGCCACAGAAATCGTGGTAGTAGAAACCCTGGCCATTTCGACTGCGAGACAGCCGGTTCAGGACCACACCGGCCACGGGCGCGTTGGCGTTCCGCAACCATTGGATTGTCTTGGCGACCGCACGACGAGCGGTCTTGCTGCCGTCCACCAGCGTGATCACGGCGCTGACTTCTTTGGCCATCAGCAGCGCATCTTTTACGGGATGAATCGGGGGAGTGTCGATGACCACACGGTCATATTTCTGCAGGGCCTGCTCCAGTAGTTTGCGGAAGAGTTCCGGCGACAGCAATTCCAAGTTTTCGGAGGTTGCACCGCCGGCGGCCACCCAGGACAGGTTGTCCATTCCGGGCTGGGCCTGGGCCACTTCGGTCAATTTCTTGTGGTTCTGAAGGATGTCAGTGACGCCGGGGGTCCTGTCCATTTGCCCAGTAAAAAACTTCTCCACGTGCGGCTTGCGGAGGTCCAAATCAAGGACAACAGTGCGAAGCCCCTGTTGAGCGAGGCTGGCGGCAAAGTTGCAGGCGGCAAAGGTCTTGCCCTCGTTGGCAAAGGAACTAGTAAAGAGGAAGCTGCGGCGTTCCTCCTTGTCGAGCATGGAGAGACTTGCCCGCAGGGTGCGAAAAAGCTCCAAGTCGGCAGGACGCCCATTCCCGTTGGCAGCCACCAGTTGCTTGCGATAATCCCGATGGTCAAATTTGAGCCGTGGGAAGGCGCTTAGGACCGGCAGTTGCAGATAATTCTCTGCTGCATCCACGGTGCGCAAGGCGGTGTTGAAGCCGTCCAAGAACCACACGAGGAATATTCCCAAGCCTAGGAACCCAATAAAACCCATAAGGAGCAGTTGCTTCGTCTTCGGGGAGCTGGGGACGTCCGGGGGGCTTGCGGGCACAACCACGGAGATGTTGGCCGGCGCCAATTGGGCGCTGGCGGTCATTTCGTTCAAGCGCTGCGAGACGGCGGAAAACATGTCACGGTTGGCCGCCAATTCCTGGGCCAGCATGTTATAGCGGATGCTCTTCCGGCTCAGATCAACGTTTTTGGCCTCACTTTTGGCAAGCTCAGCTTCCAATCCTTCCACGGTTTTGACCGCATTCTCATACGGCAGGCGGCAGGATTCCTGAATCTGCTCGCGCATGCTCAAGACCTTCCGCGCCAATTGTGCTTTCAGGTCAGCCAGGGTGTTGACGGCCACGATATACTTGGGGTTCTTCTCCCGGTATTGCTGCTTTAAAGCCATCAATTCCGTTTCGCTTTGAGCAATGGCCTTCTGGTAAGATTCCACCTGCGGATCCGCGGTGATCTCCGAATAGGCGAGCAACTCATCCACATTCGTGCCCATCGCCAGCGATTTGTCATAGGCGGATCTGAAACGGAACAAGTCCGCCTTGGCCGTGGGCAATTGCTGTTGGTATCCTGGAATCTCGTCATTTTTCGGATTGGCCACCTGAACGGTGCCGACCTGGTCCACGTAATCCTGGAGCGCCTGCTCCGACGCCTGAACTTTTTCCTTTAGCCGTTCGTATTCCGCCTTGAAGAATTCCCCCACGGTCTTGCTGGTGGTGGACTTCATGCTGAAATCCTGTTTGAAGTATTCTTCCACCATCCGATTGGCCAGTTTCGCGGCCTGATTGGGATTGGCGTCTTTAACAGAAATGTCGATCAAGCGGGTATTGCGCCGGAGCATGACTTTAACCCGCATTTCAAAACTCTTGAGAAGTTTTAGTTCCGGCTCGGACATGCCGATGGCAACCGCCGGGTTCGTGGAAGGCATTGGGCTAAAAACCGCCAACGAATTGGACGACAACAAGCCGGCCTCGACGAGGACCGAAGCCAGCAACGGACGACTCTCAAATTTGCCGACGATAGTATTCAACTGCTCCAAACCCGTCTGTTCATCGGCGTTCATGTCTTGGGCTTTGATCTCGCTTCGATCATGAAGTTCCACTTGCACCGTGGCGGTGGCCGTGTACAACTTGGGCCGGGAAAGGACGTAGCTGGCGGTCAAAATCGTTCCCAAAAACACGATGATTCCAATCAGCCACAGTTTGTTTAGAAATAGGAACCCATAGGCCTGGAATTCGCGGGCAAAATTAACGGGGGCGATCGCCTCAGAGAATTCGGAGGCAGGGCGAGGGAGTTGGCCGGGGCGGGGTGAAGGCCCGTTTTCGGAATTATTGCTAGCCATAATTATTTTGGGATTATTCCAAATCGATCTTAAAATACGGGCATTAGAATATGCGTTCGCCGACGGTGATGGTGTCGCCAGGCAGGAGCATGAACGGTTTGTTCAGCGGATCCTTCGCCATGGCATCGGCGTCGAGATTGAATATTTTCAATTCGCCATCCAAGCTGCGCTGGATCGTTACTTTGGAAGAGAGGGCCAGCCGGGTGTAACCGCCGCCCATGGCAACGCCATCCAACAGGTTCAGTTTTTCATTTGGGGGAAATTCGTAGGTGCCGGGTTTTTGCACCTGTCCCAGGATCGTATACCGCAAAACGGCGAATTGAACCACTTGGATGGTGACCTTGGGATCCACGAGATAATCCTTGTCATAGAGATTATGCACGAGCGTGGTGGCATCCTCGAGCGTCAAGCCGCCGAGTTTGACGGCACCGAGCAAAGGCAGCATGATCATTCCTCGGTCGTCAACGGTAACTTTGGTCTCCAAGTCCGGCTGCTGATAGATGCTGATATCCAACTGATCGTTGGGTTGCAGGTGGCGAGAAACAGCAGCCGGGGCGGCCGTAGCGACGGGTGGAGCGACGGCCGCGGCGGCGGGCTGCGCCACCGCAGTGGGCATCGCGACGGCGGTTGGCGCGGTGGTTAGCGCACTGGTTAGCGCGGCAACCAGGAGAGCGTTGGTGTTCAATGGCGCAGTGGCGACGAGATTGTTGAGTCCGTGTTCCGTCGAAAACAGCTCAACCGGCGCGTTGGTGGCCACCTGGGCGCTGGCGGTGAAGTTGAGGAAACCGCCAAGCATCGCGAAGATCAGTGAAGCGAACCAATTTCGACTGGGTTGGGTATTCATAAACGTGTGGCGAATTGCGTTTTGGGCGGGAGGAGCAATTTTTTTACGGCGTTTCTTCCGCGCGTTCGGCGTATTTCGCGGGGATTTCCTGGAGTTTGGTTGTTGCTGCGGCTCACAGAGCCGCGCTCCGGAATCAAAACCGCAGGTCCATTTGCAGGCCAATCTGGTTTTCCTGCAATG
Organism: Verrucomicrobiota bacterium; assembly: GCA_049509875.1. GTDB lineage: Bacteria > Verrucomicrobiota > Verrucomicrobiia > Limisphaerales > UBA11358 > UBA11358. The sequence goes on from JBEKZM010000066.1 coordinate 6,292, forward strand.
AATTGTAATTTTGCGAAAGGCCGGTTCCGCGAAACAGGTAAAATAGCTCGGCATCCAGGTATTTTAGCAGGAGCACCGTCCCGGCGATCCTAAGGGCATAATAGTCGGATGAGTTATGGGTACCCGTGGTGCCTTTGGTCGTGGGCATGTAATCCATCTCGTAATAGGCGATATCGGACTGAACCAAGAACCGGTCCGTGAAATATTTTCGGAAAATGAAATCGCCACCGGTCGAGCTATAGTAATAGCCGTTGTACAGGCTGGGGAACTGCTGCCGCCCCAATTCCAGCCGGAAAGTCGTGCGGTCAATGGGCGAATAGGTGGCGCCCACAACGCAATAGGGCTTGAGGGTTGACGAAATGCCGGAATCGTACTGCCGGTATTCCTCCCCGGCGGAGGCGTCCAGCGAAAATAGTTCGCTGTATTCATAGCGGATGCGGGAGCCGAAATCCTCAAATTGCTGGTCGGATCCGTACTGCACACTGTCGAGGCCGCCCGATGCCACGAGGCTGGCATTAAACAAATCGTCAATCTGGCGGTTGGCGGAAAGGCTCCATCTGCCTTCGGTGTAGCCGCTGAATTCCGGCGACTCCGGGTACGCCACAGCTTGAAAATCCACGGCGGTGTTGAAGGAGCATTTGTCATTGAACCTGTACCCGGCATTCAATTCGGTCTGGTCCTGCTGGACTTCGGCCCGCGTGGCGCCGGCAATCAACAATGTTTTCTGGTCGCTGTAGTTTTCGGCGAGGCCCGTCACCAATTTGGCCATGGGCCACTCGGCGCTGGCCGAGACGAACTGGTCCACGGAATTGTTGCCGGTGTAGCGCGCGTATGCTTGCCACTGGGTGAGGTAATCCACCACGAGAAATTTGTCCGGCCAGGATTCCGGCGGCTGAATGATGAGGTACGACGTGGACAGTTCTGGCGCGTCAACCGGATTGTCCAGTTCGGAATAGGCTCGCAGCGTTGACCGGTCGCCGCCAACAAGGCGGAACCCGCCCGCGAGGTCATTGGCGATGTCCGCCTGCTGGTTTTTGGGGACAAATCCGATGTTGTCGTCGGCAACCACGAGGTCACGCAAGTGCGGATGCAGATCAAACGCGCCCCAGGACAACTGGAATGGCTGGGGCGGATTGAGCCAGGCCGGTTGGTCGGTGCCCGACTCAGACGCGCACTCCGCATTGGGAACCTGCGCGGCGGCTGGCAACAGGGCTAGCGAGAGCGCGGCGCCAGCAGTGCCCGTGGCGAACGACCAATGACGAATGGCCAACGGCGGATGACAAATCACGAAGGACTGGTCTTTCGTGTGTTTGGGGCGTTTCGCGGGCACTTCGTGAGGTTCGATTGTTGCGGCGGCTCGTGGTGCCGCGCTCCGTCACGGGCGCTGGTATTTTGCGGCTTGTTCGTTGCAGATCATGCGTTCCGGTGGGACGCTGGAAAAAAGTGCAAGCTGCCGCACTTGGCTGTTTTGGACCAGTTTTGTCTGAACATCTATGGCACTTCCAGAAGGCTGCAATGATGACAAGCGGCACTTATAATGACTCAGCACTATTCAGGCCGGCTTTCTTCGAGATGATCTTTTAGCGCATTGCGCCTTCTGAGAACACAATCACTAGTATATTAGCTTACCTCAATCCACAACGAGTTTGAAATCAGATTTGACTGCCATCTTAGAATCGAATCGCTGGCTGGCTCTCCACTTCTTGGCAAATAGTGACCGTAAATTGTCCGCTGAATCCCCAACCCTCATCGCCCCAATACGGCCACCTCGCTCTGCTGCGGCCGGGCCGCCACCTAAACAGGTGGTGCGCGGCTGGAACTTTTTGTTTGCGGCCGAGCGCCTGAAAACCTAGTCTCCTGCCGAGCCGGAAAGGAACCGGCGCTGACTTGAAATTTTCACCCGATTTATGAACAAACCGCTGACGGGCGCCGAACAGAACGATTTGATTGCCGGCCTCAATAAACTATCGCGCAATCTCTGGTGGTGCTGGAACCAGGAGGCGCAGGACCTATTTCAGCGGCTCTCGCCGCGCGGCTGGCAAAACCTCTGGCACAATCCGGTGGCCGTCCTGCGCGAAGTCTCCGAGTATGAGCTGCGGGTGCATCTGCAGGAACCGGGATTTGCCGACCGGGTCCGCAATGTGCTGCGCGATTTTCACCACTATCTGGCCGATCAGAACACATGGTGCCACCAAAACGCCCCGGCCCTGCACCAGAATCCGGTCGCCTATTTTTCGGCGGAATTCGGTTTCCACGAGTCGCTGCCCATTTCCGCCGGGGGGCTCGGCATCCTGGCGGGCGACCACGCCAAATCGGCCAGCGACCTGGGGCTCGGCTTCGTGGGCATCGGGCTGTTCTACCGCGAGGGCTATTTTCAACAGGCGATCGATTCCAACAACTGGCAGACGGAATATTATAATCCGGTGGATCCGCATAATGTACCGCTGGAGCCGGTGCTGGATTCCGACGGGGAACGGCTGATTTGCACGGTGGAGATCGGTTTGAACGCCGTGGATTTCCAGGTCTGGCGGGTGAACGTGGGCCGCGTGCCGGTGTTCCTGCTGGACACGAATCTGCCGGAGAACGAGCAGCACTATCGGGACCTGACCAACCGCGTGTATGGGGGCGACAGCACCACGCGCATCATGCAGGAGATTCTGCTGGGCATCGGCGGCGTGCGGTTGCTGCGGATGCTGGGGATTGAGCCCTCCACGTTCCACATGAACGAGGGCCACGCGGCGTTTCTAACGCTGGAATTGATTCGCGAGAAGATGGCCACCGGCAAATCGTTTGCCGAGGCGCAGGCGCTGACCAAGCCGGAGTCCATCTTCACCACCCACACGCCGGTGGAGGCCGGGCACGACCGCTTCAGTGCCGAACTGATGAACTATGCGATGCAACGGTTTCTCACGCAGCTCCGGGTGCCGTTCAACGATCTGCTCGGGCTGGGCCGGGTGAAGCCGGAGGACGAACACGAGCCGTTCTGCATGACGGTCCTGGCGCTGAAACTTTCCCGCGCCGCCAACGCCGTGAGCGAATTGCACGGCGAGGTGAGCCGGCACATGTGGCAGGCGCTTTATCCCGGCAAAAAAAAGGAGGAGGTGCCCATCGGCCACATCACCAACGGCATTCATCTCATGGGCTGGATGAAAGGGTCGGCCCGCCAGTTCTGGCGCCACAAATTGTCCGCCAGCGCGAACGGCGAAACGAAATTCTTCCGCGAGCGCTTCGGTGAAAATTGGGCCGCGGCTGTCAACGACGCCGACTTTTGGGCGAAAATGACGGACCCGAACTTCCTCTCCGATGAAGAGCTCTGGGCGCTGCGCTACAAGCTGCGCCGGGAGCTCATTGAATACGCCCGCCGGCGGCTGTTGGAGCAAAGCCAGCGCGTCACGCAGGGCGATTATGTGCGCTTCGACCGGCTGTTGAATCCCGACGCGCTCACCATCGGCTTCGCCCGACGCTTCGCGACCTACAAACGCGCGCCGCTCATTTTCCAGCAGTTCGACAACATCGTAAAGCTGGTGAAGGACAAGCACCGGCCGGTCCAGTTCATCTATGCGGGCAAGGCGCATCCGCGCGATGATGCCGGCAAACGCTTCATCCAGCAGATCATTCACCTGAGCAAGCACAGCGAACTCGCCGGCCACCTGGTGTTCATCGAGAACTACGATATTCACGTGGCGCGGCAGATGGTGGCGGGCTGCGACATCTGGCTGAACAATCCGCGCCGGCCGCTCGAGGCGTCCGGCACCAGCGGGATGAAGGCGAGCTGCCACGGCTGCATGAATTTCAGCATCATGGATGGCTGGTGGCGTGAAGGATACGATGGCACCAACGGTTTCGCCATCGGCCCGGATTCCCATCCCGACAACGTGGAGGAACAGGACCGCGTGGACAGCGCCCATCTCTATAAAGCGCTGACGGAGCAGGTCATTCCCATGTTCTTCAATCGCGACGTCAACGGCATCCCGCGCGAATGGCTCGGCCGGGTCCGGCGCGCCATGGCCACGCTCGTCCCCAGGTTCACGACCGATCGCATGGTCAAGGAATACACGAGCCGATATTACGCCAAACATTGAGGAATGACGAATGGCGAAAGACCCATGGCTTACGGGTCAGGGCGCGTAAATCGTGCATCCTCAACCGTCGATGGCGCCCGTTGGCGGGCCAGATCGTCCAGCGCCCCCGCCAAGTCCGGGAAACGGTATTGAAATCCGGTCGCCAGAAATTTTGCGGGCACGCACCGCTGGCTGATCAGGGCCAGCGAACCCTCGGATCCCATCAATCGCGCGCCGAGCTTCACGGCCCACGCGGGCGCAGGCGGACTCCAGGGCCGATGCCACGCGCGGCGCAGTCCGCGCATGAATTGCGCATTGGTGACGGCCGCGGGCGCCACGGCGTTGAAAACCCCCGACAACCGCTCGTCCTCGATGACGGCGCGGAACATCGCGGCCAGATCGGCCAGGTGAATCCAACTGATGTACTGCCGTCCGCTGCCCGCCGAACCGCCAAGAAACCAGCGGGTCATTTTGCTCAACAACGGCCAGGCCCCGCCTTCGCGGCCCAGCACAACGCCGATCCGCAAGGTGACCTTCCGGGTTGAGGTCAGGTTGGCCGAAGCGAAGGCCGACTCCCACTGGCGGCACAGTTCGGCCAGGGCGTCCTGGCCGGCGGGAGCGCTTTCATCGCAGGCGGCAGCCCCGGTGTCACCATAATAGCCCACGGCACTGGCCTGCACCCAGACGCGCGGCGCGCAGTTGACACGCGCAATCGCGTCGGCAATCGCCTGAACCGGTTTCAAGCGTGAGGCGGCAATGTCCCGCAGGCTGCCGGGCGTGTGGGGGCAATTGATGTTCCTCCCCGCGAGGTTGATGATGGCGTCCGCGCCGTCCAGTTGCGAAGACCAGTCGCCGGCCGCCGCGCCATTCCAGGCCCACTCGAGGACGCCGTCGGTCCGCCCGCGCGGCGAGCGCGTCAGCACCACCACCTGAGTCCCGCCCGCAGTAAACTGGCGGGCCAGCGCGCCGCCAATAAAACCGCTGCCGCCGGCGATCACGATGCGTTTGGGATTCATGGCCCGGGCCGCTCAAATTTTCTGCAAGGCGAGCTGCGGGCGGTTCAGGTCGGTCAGCGGGTTGATGCGAAAGCCGGCTTTTTCGAGCTGCACCAGCCAGCCGTGAATGAGCAATTGCACCGCCTCCAAGTTTAGTTGCTCATGCCGCGCCGGATATCGTTCCAGGTTCGCCTGCGCCAACCGAAACAACGCCGCTGCGGGACGCAGCCGGTTTTTCTGCAAATGCACAAATGCCCCCGCTAGCTGGATCAGGCCCTTGTAGAAATTGCCATTGGGGCCGCACCGATCGGGCAGCCACAAGTCTTCCAGCACTTCGTGCGCTTCATAAAAAAGCTGGCGGTTGAAACAGGCGAAATAGCCAAGATACCGCGCATCCAGCTCCCCGCCTTGGAAGGTTTCGACCAGGGCGGCAATGCGGACGGTCTTGTAACTCACGGAGCAAGGATAGATGACGGGGCCGGGTATGACAAATAACTTGAAAAATCACCGGGCCGGGCGCAATCTATGAACATGGTTCACAACCGACATTTTTTTGTATGAAAACACGCATTTTGATCGTTTTTTTTGTCATCGTCCTCGGCTTGGGCAACATCACCGTCAGCCGCGCCAGCGATGACAATGACATCGCGACCATTACGGACGTGGCACTCGTGCGCCCGGGCTGTTTCCTGGCGACGGTGATCGGCTCGGCAATATTCGTGGTCGCCCTGCCCTTTGCCGCCATGTCCGGCAGCGTTAAGCGCACCGCCGATACCCTGGTGCTGGACCCGGCCAATGCCACCTTCACGCGGCCCTTGGGCGACTTCACCGATCTGGAATAAATCCGTCGCACGCGGGCATTTTCGATCCGAAGCGGATACATTGCCAGGAGGCGAGCTTGCCGTTCGCAAATAGTACCTTAATTAGCGGACCATGGCCTTCATACCGCAGGAGGGTGGCCTGGCGAATGGGCGTTGAAGCGGGCCAAAGCCCGTGTCATTTTAACGACCAACCCGGTTCTGTTTTTTGGCCGCAACCGCCTTGCGGTTGGGGACTGTGTGGAACGACGACCCAAGGTAGCCGCCGGGAGCGGCAACCTTCGGTCTCTGAGGCGGAATCCCGATGGGATTCACCATCTGGCCGTTCGCGCCTCGCGTTGACAACTTCCCCGGCCTGCGACATTCTGCGGTGATGTCAAAACCTGCATTAGGACGCGGGCTGGGCGCGTTATTGGGCGGCAATCCGTCGCTCCCGCCGCCGTTGTCCCCTCCGGGCGCCCCCCCCGAGGCACCCGACAATCGTGACCGCGTACAGCGCGTGCCCCTGAGCCGCATCCGCCCGTCGGCCCTGCAACCGCGCAAGGAATTCGCCGCCGAGGCCCTGCAGGAACTCGCCGATTCCATCCGCGAACAGGGGATTGTGCAGCCGCTGATTGTGCGCGAGCGCGGCGGCTTTTTCGAACTCATTGCCGGGGAACGCCGCTGGCGCGCGGCGCAGCTCCTCAATCTGCCCGAAGTGCCCGTCATCGCCCGCGAGGCCGATGACCGCGCCGTACTGGAACTGGCGCTCATCGAAAATCTTCAGCGCGAGAACCTGAATCCTCTCGAAGAGGCGGTGGGCTACGCGCAGTTGGCCGAACTATTTCAGCTCACCCAGGAGGAAATTGGCGTCAAGGTGGGCAAGAGCCGCGCCGCCGTGGCCAACGCCACCCGCCTGCTCAAGCTTCCCACCCCCGTGCAGGGTCTGCTGCGCGACAACCGGATCTCCGTGGGCCACGCCAAGGTCATTCTCGGCCTGGCCGACGCCCGGCAGCAAGTCACGACCGCCGAGCGCATCGTCAAGGAAGGCCTGAATGTCCGGCAGACCGAGGGGCTGGTCGCGAAGCTGCAGGCCCACGGTCAAAAGATTCCCGCCGCGCCGGCCGCGCCGGCGGCCATCGTGCCGGTGGATTCGAACCTCGCCCGGCTGGAGGAGAGGCTGCGGGAAAAGTTCGGCACCAGGGTGCATTTGAAATATGCGCAGGGCAAAGGCGCCGTGGAAATCTCTTTTTTTAGCGACGACGAATTGCAGCGGGTATTGGAAATAATGAATGTGTCGGCAGATTGAGTAAAACCTCCAACACCATCGAAACCCGCCCACGCGAACAATTCATGTCACCTGTCACCCTCACTCGCCACGCGAACAATGATCTTGGAAATTGCTAAATACGGCCAGCCGGTGCTGCGCAAAAAGGGCGAGCGGATCGAGCGCATCACGCCGGAAATCAAGAAGCTGATCGCCGACATGTTTGAAACGATGGCGGAAAATCACGGCGTGGGCCTGGCGGCGCAACAGGTCGGCGTGGCCAAACAGCTCACCGTCCTCGACGTCCGCGCCATCACGGACCGGCCCTCGACCCTGGAACTGGACGGCCAGCCGGCCGATCCGGCGGAAATCATGCCGCTGGTGCTCATCAACCCCGAAATTACCCCCGTCGGCGACCCGGTCGCCGGCCCGGAGGGTTGCCTCAGTTTCCCGGAAATTTTCGCGGAAATTTCGCGCCCAGGCACGGTGGATGTCCAGGCGCTGGATGCCAAGGGCAAGCCGATCACCTTCCGTTGCGGCGGGCTGCTGGCCCGCGCCGTGCAGCACGAGAAGGATCACCTGAACGGCGTTCTGTTCATCGACCGCATGGACAAAAAGACCAAGACCGAATTGCAGCCGGAGTTGGACGCGCTCCAGGCCAAGACCAAGGCGGCGTTGCAAAAAGGCCCGGAATCCTCAAAGTGACCTGTTGACGACCCGGCTCAAGGTTTCGACCCGAGCGTCCATTGCCAGTTCAGGATCTCGGGCAGATCCTGCCCGTGGTGGGCCACGTAGTATTTGTGGTCAATCAGCTTGTTGCGGATGAGCTGCTTGGTGTAGGCGGCGCGGTGGCCCAGACTTGGAACCCGGTCGATCACGTCGCCAACCAGATGAAAACGGTCCAGGTCGTTCAGGACCACCATGTCAAACGGCGTCGTCGTGGTGCCCTCTTCCTTGTAGCCGCGCACGTGGAGATTTTTATGGTTCGTGCGGCGATAGGTCAGCCGGTGGATGAGCCACGGATAGCCGTGAAAGGCAAAAATTACGGGCTTGTCCTTCGTGAAGAGCTCGTCGAAATCCTGGTCGCTGAGTCCATGCGGGTGCTCCGACTTGGGCTGGAGGGTCATCAAATCGACCACATTGATGACGCGGATTTTCAATTCCAGGAAGTGCTCCCGCAACAGCTGGACCGCAGCCAGCGTCTCCAGCGTGGGCACGTCGCCCGCGCAGGCCATCACCACGTCCGGCTCCACGTTTTCGTCGTTGCTGGCCCATTCCCAGATGCCCAGGCCGGCGGTGCAGTGTTTTACGGCCGCGTCCATGTCCAGCCATTGCAGCGACGGTTCCTTGCCGCTGACAATCACGTTGATGTAGTTGCGGCTGCGCAGACAGTGATCGGTGACCGAAAGCAGCGTATTGGCGTCCGGCGGCAGATACACGCGGATGATCTCGGCTTTTTTGTTCATCACGTGATCGATGAAACCCGGGTCCTGGTGGCTGAAGCCGTTATGGTCCTGCCGCCAGACCAGCGAGCTCAAGAGGTAGTTCAGCGAAGGAATGGGCCGCCGCCACGGAATCTGGCGGGTCACCTTCAACCATTTTGCATGCTGGTTGAACATCGAGTCGATGATGTGGATGAATGCCTCATAGCAGGAAAAGAATCCGTGCCGGCCGGTGAGCAAATACCCCTCCAGCCAGCCTTCGCACTGATGCTCGCTCAACATTTCCATCACCCGGCCGTCCGGCGACACGTGGTCATCCGTCGGCAAAATCTCCGCGGTCGAACAGCGGTCGGTGACCTCAAACAGCGCGCTCCAGCGATTCGACATGGTTTCATCGGGGCTGAAGACTCGGAAATTGTCCGGATTCAGCTTCAGGATGTCGCGGATGAATTGCCCTTGGACGCGGGTGGCCTCGGCGCGGACGGACCCCGGGGCCGGCAGCTTCACGGCATAATCATAAAAATCCGGCAGGCGCAGATCGCGCAGCGAGCCGGCGTTCGTGTGCGGATTGGCACTCATGCGCCGCGTGCCCTTGGGAGCGAGCTCCGCGAGCTCCGCGCGCAGGCGACCTTTTTCGTCGAATAACTCGCGCGGCTGGTAGCTGTTCATCCAGTCTTCCAGGAGCTTGATGTGCTCGGGCTTGTCCATGTCGCCCATCGGCACCTGGTGCGCGCGGAAAGTCCCCTCCACCTGTATGCCGTCCACCACCTTGGGCCCGGTCCAGCCTTTCGGCGTGCGCAGGATGATCATGGGCCAGCGGGGGCGCTGCTTGAACCCGTTCCGCCGCGCGTCTTCCTGGAAGCCTTTGATTCTGGCGAACACCGTGTCGAAGGTCGCCGCCAGCTGCTGATGGACGTCCGCCGGCTCATCGCCCTGGACCAGGTGCACTTCGTAACCGTAGCCGCGGAACAGGCATTCCAGTTCGTCCTGCGGCAGGCGCGCCAGGACGGTCGGCCCGGCAATCTTGTAGCCGTTGAGATGCAGAATCGGCAGCACCGCCCCGTCCCGCACCGGATTCAAAAACTTGTTGGAATGCCAGCTCGTGGCCAGCGGGCCGGTTTCGGCCTCGCCGTCGCCCACCACGCAAACGGCGATGAGGCCGGGGTTGTCAAAGACCGCGCCAAACGCGTGCGACAGGGAATACCCCAGCTCGCCGCCCTCATGAATGGAGCCCGGCGTCTCGGGCGCCACGTGGCTGGGAATGCCGCCGGGAAATGAAAACTGAGTAAAGAGCCGCTTCAGGCCCGGTTCATCCTGGGAGACGTTGGGATACACTTCGCTGTAGGTGCCCTCCAGGTAGGTGTTGGCCACGATTCCCGGCCCGCCGTGGCCCGGCCCGGTGATGTAGATGACCTCCACATCCCGGTCCTTGATGATGCGATTCAGATGCACATAAATCAGATTCAAACCCGGCGTGGTGCCCCAATGCCCCAGCAGCCGCGGCTTGATGTGCGCCCGCTGGAGCGGCTCCTTGAGCAGCGGATTGTCGTAAAGATAAATCTGCCCGACGGACAGATAGTTTGCCGCCCGCCAATAGGCGTCCATTTTCTTCAGCAGTTCCGGGGACAATGGCCCATTTGTGGCTGTGTTCATTTGATTTCCTTTCCAGTCGTGTTGATAATCCGAAAAACGGTTTTGGCAATCATGCTTTCCTCGTCCGTGCGGATCATTCGGACGGTCACTTTGGATTCGTTCGTCGAAATGACCCCGCTGTTCGCGGCGTTTTGCCGCCCGTCAATTTCAATTCCCATAAATCCCAGTCCGGAGCAAATGCGCTCGCGCACCTCGTGCGCGTTTTCGCCGATGCCGCCGGCGAAGACCAGCGTGTCCAATCCTCCCAAGGCGCCCGCCAGCGCGCAAACCCATTTTTTTGCCTGATAACAAAACAGCGCCACGGCCTCGGCGGCGCGAACGTCCTCCTTTTCCCGTGCCTGTAACTGGCGCATGTCGGAGCTGGTTTCGGAAACTCCGAGCAGTCCCGATTCGTGGTTGATCATGTGATGGAACTGCCGGGCCGTGACGTTCTCGGCGCGGAAGAGATACCAGCCCAACCCCGGGTCGAGGTCGCCGGACCGCGTGCTCATCGGCAGGCCGGCGGCCGGCGTGAAACTCATGCTGGTATCGACACTCCGGCCCTGGCGCACCGCCGTAATGCTCGCGCCGTTGCCCAAATGGGCAAGAATGACGCGGCCAGCGGCGGCCTCGGCGCCGGCGAGGCGGCCCAGTTCCTCCATCAGGAACGCGCAGGATAGCCCGTGAAAGCCGTAGCGCCGGACGCCGCGGGCGTCATAGCGTCGCGGAATGGGCAGCAGATGCGCCACCCGCGGCAGGTCGTGATGGAAAGCGGTGTCGAAACACGCGATTTGTGGCAGCTCCGGGAAGCGCCGGTGAAAGGCCTCGGTCAATAAAATCTCCTCCGGCAAATGTTCCGGATCAAAGGGGCTCAACTGGCGCAATTCCGCCATCATTTCCCGGGTGATGGGTTGCGGCTCATAATAATTCGGTCCGCCGTGCACGACGCGATGGCCCACGGCCGCGAGTTCGCCCGCGGCAAATCGCTGCTCAATCCAATCCATCAGCAGGTTGACGGCGGCGGTGTGGTCCGGCACGGCCACGGAGCGGGAAAACTGGTCGGCTGGCTGCCCGCCTTGGGCGGCAAATTTCCCTTCGGGCTGCGCAATGCCCTCGATTTTTCCGGCCAGAATGCGGTGCGGCGGTTCGCCCGCTTCAAACAGGGCAAACTTGATGCTCGACGATCCCCCGTTGATCGTCAGAACACACGGATGGCTGGAGGCGTTCATCGAGCGGGCCGATTTGCCAACTGGTCAGCGAAAAGTCGCATTCATTCTCTCCTTGTATCTCCTTGTATGGCCCAGACCATAAGCCTGTTTGCGGCAATTTCAAGCGCGGGAAAATCGAAAATATTTTTCGCCCGGAGCCGCGGGAGGTGCCGGCCGGCCGGCGGTTGGTGAAGGCTGACGCGGTCGGCATGCGATTCTCACGCGCCCGGAACGCGTTCCAGGCTGACGCATTTATGATGGTCGTCGCAAAGGAGGACAAATTCTCCATAAACGCCCTCCGGCAAGATGTGCCGCTGCAGGAGGGAGGCTGGGAATTGGACGGTCTGCCCGTTGTGCGCGCGCACCACCACGCTCTTGGCGGTGCCGCGATAATACTCCAGAAATTGTTCCGACGATATGTGCAGATGGAACGCGTAGCGGTTCATTTCGGACGTGCTGATTTACCGCGCACAATGTTCTCAGCGATTGGATGATTTGGCGAGCGGAATTGCCGGGGTTGGCAGGCCGGGGTGTGAGACAAAAATTAAGACACTTCGCCGGGCCATTTGACTGCGGCGCATAATCGGTTATGGTTATCCTGAGGAGAGATTTGTTATGAGGAGAAATTCATGGTTGAGGGCAGTTGGCTTCGTACCGGTCAATGTGGCTTGGATGGTTTTCGCCGCCGGGTGCGCCACCGAGGAGGAGCAATCGTTCAATCAAAATTACAACCAGAACCTGCCCACTTCCCCAAAATATATCGTCAAGGATGTGAGCGACGACGAATTCAAAGTTGAGGTCCACCAAGGGTCGCCCGAACCCGGACCCGATCGCGTTACCTATGTGAAGCAGGCCGCCAGCGTGGTCGCGCGCGACGAAGCCCGGCGACGCGGCTGGGGCGACTGGCAGCTTGATTACATTGATGAGCGTGACCAGGGTTGGATGCACATCGTCGTGGCGGAGGTCAAAGAAAAACCGGCGATCCGGATGACTCCGGCCTTGCCACCGCCGCCGCCAACGGAACCGCCGCCCCCTCCGCCTGAGCCGCTGCCGCCCCCGCCCCCGCCGGCACCCGGTCCATAAAGCCTGCGCGCCGTTTTCAGCGGTCCATTTGCAGACCCTCCAATGGCAGCAGCCGCATGGTTGCCGGCGTTGGACAATCTTACGCGTGCTGAATGGCGCGAGCTGAAGCGGCGTGAACGCCGCGCGTGAAACGCACATGACAGCCAACCGATCATTGACTTGACGGCGGAAAGGAATATTGTGGCGTTGTTATGTGGAGACGCGGCTGCAGATTGGCCGACCTGAGTGCTAGAAAACCTTCTTCCGCCCGTTGGGGAAAACGGCATTGGTTGTGGCTGGCGTTGTGCATTTCCCTGGCCGCTTTCATTGGCACGCCGGCCAGCGCGGGGCCGGCGTTTGACACCAGCACGCCGATCAGCTTTTTCACAAACGTGGCCAGCCGTCTGCTGGCGAGCCAAATGAACGTGACGCGGACCCGGATTCAGGTTTATCCCGCGAATCAATACACGCCCGCAGTTCACCGGCTGCTCCAGGTCACGGCCAATATCCTCGACGCACAGAACACCAACTTCTATCCCACGATCTTCCGGCCACTGTTTGACGAGGATGCATCGAACAATATATTTATTTGCGGCTATCAGCAGGTGACCAACGTGTCCGGCACGACTGATCCACAACTCGCCCCGCCCTATGACGTTGCCCAGCTGGTCAACTACCAAGGTTCGTCTCCTATTGCAGACCGCTTCGGTCCGGTGAATGTCTATGGCGTGCCGTGGGTGGTGGGAGCCAAGCAAGGGCTGCCGAATTTCAACCAATTGTCGATTTTGGCCGCGGCACAGGTGGTGCGGAAGCTGGAGATCACGCGCACTTCGACCATCCCAAAAGCGGCCACCTATACCACGAACCAAGCGTATATTATCGGAGTCAGCAACCAGATTAGTGTGACTTTCTGGAATTCTTACAGCAATGCCTATCCGCGGCCGCTGACGGTGGTTGTTTCGGACCATCTGAACATGTGCATGACCAATAGTTATGGCAACGGTTACAATGATTGGGCATTGCATGCCAATTTCTTCACGAATTACCTCGTTAACACGTGGCCGGGTTCTGCTTGGGGAACGCGGGGGACGCTCCCGCCGAACCAGACGCCAAATGCGAATTCTTTTTTGACGTTTAATTGGCCTTTGCTGTATCAGAGTCCGCTGGTCTATAACAGCCTCAGCCACAATTTCGCCGACGGCACGTTTCAGCCGATAACCCCCCAGAGCGGCCAACTGGACCAGCTCGGTCTGCTGGCCACCAATTATTTGCAGGCTTTTATCTTGGATGGCGGCAATGTGATCGATTATGTGCAGCTTTGTCCCCAGACCGTCAGCGGAGGTTTGAACCAGGCATTGGCTGACCCAAATTATCCAGGGGCTTCGGGCGTGTTTTACCAATGGAGCACGAATACGAGTCCAGTGAACTCGCCAACTCCTTTTGGGGTCCTAAATCAATTGTTTATTTCGGGGCACCCTCCGGCGCCGAGCGGCACAACGCCAGCGAATGAGATGCCGGCGGGTGGTCAGTGGAGCATGGCACCGACCCCCATGAATAATGTTTCCCCAGCGGGAGAAGCGGCCTATTTCAACGGCTTTTTCACACCGACATTTCAGTGGAACGGACAGACTTACGAAAATAGACAGTTGGTCATGCAGGCACCGTATACGCCCATGCGCACGGTTTACGTGGCCTCGCTGTTGCAGGCCAATGATCCGCTTGTTCACTACCTGGCCAGCGATTTGAATCCACAAGTTGGCGCACTGGCACGTTGGGCCAACGGAGATTCTTACAACGGCGTCTGGGAGCATAGTGATGACCCGATTGAGCAACCAATGCCTATACCGCCCGTCAGTCCCGTCGGCGGCCGTTATCAGCCTTGGGGCAACACTGGGCAAATGGACGGATTAGGAGGGAATGTGGACTCTAACCCCTACAACGTCGCCTACAAAGACCCGCTGGTTTGGGGTTCCGATTATTGGAATTTTCCGACGGGTCAGGTATGGAATTTGAGCTGGATCGGCCAGGTACATCGCGGCACCCCGTGGCAGACTATCTATCTCAAATCAACAAATATCCTGGCGGCATTTTCTTCCCCAAACGGCTTGGAAACTTGGATGAATTGGACCGCGGATATCGAGACGAATCCGTTAACCTTCTTCATCGACCCGGTTCATTTGGCCCCGGTCTGGGATTGGCAGATGGTGGGTCTGTTGGCAGCCATGCTCGATACGAACGATTTGCGAACTCAGCTTTCTGTGAACGACCGGGACACGAACGCCTGGGCAATTGAGTTGAATGGGATGGCTGCGCTGACCAATACTGGCGTGTATCTGCCTGGCTCGACGCCCCAGTTTGTTGCCATGACGATTTCGTCCAACTCCTCCCAAGCCGCAGTCATCGCCAACGCAATCCAATCGACGCGAGCGAGTTGGCCCGGAGGAATTTTCGCGAACATCGGCTACGTCCTGGCGACGCCGCAGTTGAGTGTGGCATCCCCATTCTTAAATACCAATGTGCCACCGTCCGGCGGTCGACAATCCTACGTCTCCGGCATCAGCGACCAAGCTTACGAGGCCATTCCCAGCCAGCTATTGCCGATGCTGCGAGTGGACGCGGTCGGAACCATGGTTTTGACCAATGGAGAAATACTGGCGCAGTTCACCGGGTACGACGGACACACGTACGCGGTTCAGGCCTCGCCGGATCTGCTACACTGGACGGGCGTGAGCACGAATTCGCCGATGAACGGCGTTTTTGATTTCGCCATTCCGATGACGGGAAACATGAGAGCGCAGTTTTATCGGACGGTGCTGATTCAATAGGAAGTCGGAGAGGTCTCTTCCTGGACCCCCGGGAACAACACCGCCTCGTCAGGGTCGGCCGGGTTGTAATAGACCGTGAACCCCCCCCACGGGATTCGCATTGACGATGCCGGCGGCTTTCGCGCTGCTGGAGGAATTCGCTGTGTTGAAACGCAGCCGGCTGCCGGAAAATTTCAGGGCGCCGACCGTGTACAGATGAGTGATTTCCGCCGAATAGCTGACGCAGCCCTTGGAGCCGCGATGGCTTTTCACTTCACTGCGCGTGACCTTGCCGGTGACGCACGGATACTGGCCGGATTCAAATTGCTTGTACGTATTGCGGGACATCCCGCCGTCAAACCCCAACGTCATGCCTGACCAGAACAGGGTGAAAAGGATTAAGAAAGCATTGGACCTGGAGTCAAATCTATTAAGCCGACCCGCAACGATCGATGATAAAGAAACGCCGCTTTTGGAATTTTCGACATTTGCGCCCTGATTCGACAACCATAAAACCGCGCCCAAGAGCAAGGGTCTTATGGCAAGTCTCTACCCGCAGCGCCGGCCGACCTGCCGCCGGGCGCGGCTACTTGAAGTCCACCATGCCTACATCGATGTTTTGGCCGCCGGTCGTCTGGTGGCAATGCACGGCCACGGTCACCGTCGCGCCCGGTTTGAGGATTTTTAGGCCAGCCGGACTGATTTCCAGCGGCACATAGCTGCTCGTAAAACTTTCCTCGGATGAAGCCAAAACCCCGTTCACGAAAATCTCCACATCCTCATCGTGATCCACATAGAAGTGGAGATCGTGGAACTTCATGTCCGGCACGGCCAGCTCGCGCCGCAGCCAGATATCGTCCGTGTCCCAGCGGGTGTGGACGATGGCCCCGGGGGTGCCTTCGGTGCCAAAGCTGGCGACGCCCTCGGCCCAGGCGCTCGCGTCGAAGTCCGGGGCCGTCCAATTGGCCGCCGGTTTGTTAGTCGTGTAGCGCCAGGTGGCCGGCGCGGTCCGGGCCGTGGGCACGACCACCGTAAATTTGTGTTCCGGCGGCAGCGGCGCCCAATGGCCGGTCTTGTTCTTGTCGCGGCTGGCCCATTTCTGCCAGATCGCGCGATCGGTCAGCAGCTTGATGAACACGCCGCCGATCACCGGCCGGGCGTGCATGCCGTCGCTCTTGATATTGTCCGTCTCGTAGGAATCCACGAACGGCGACCGCGCGGTGGTGTGATTCAAATAATCGTAAATCGGCGAAATGATCGCCTCGAAATCCGCCTGGTTGGTGGCCAGGGAAGCGCTCCAGAAGGACCAGTCGGTCTTGGTCAAATGCGTGCGGGAATCGAGCGGCACGCCATAGCGCTGCAGGACGCTTTTGTAATGGGCCACTTCCATGGCGGCGACCGACGGCGGGAAGACGTTCAACCCGAGAATGCGATCCCAAACCAGATTGTATTTCTGGCTCCACGTGTTCGGTTTGTCAAAGGCCAGCCGGAAATGGTCGCCGTCAGCCGCCACCTGGACCCAATGCGCCGCGTCGGTGCGGGCCAGGCCGGCATATCTCTTCTCGGCCGCGTGGTCGCCCCGCAGTTTGCACAAATTGCCGTAGGCGGCCAGGCCGAGAATCGCCTTGACCGAGAGATTGGCGTTGTGGGCCAGGTGCCCCATGAAGTCGTCGGTGCAAAGCTGTTCTTCCGGGTCCAGGCCGTAATCTTCGAGATACCTGGCCCACTCGGTCAGCTTGGGCCACCACGGGTCAAGCCATGTGGCGCTGCCGGTAATCTGCGAAACGGCGTCGCAGAGAATCAGCATGTTGCCGCTCTCCTCGACGGGCATACCCTCGCCGCCATCGTCCGTGCCGCGCGCGATCGGATACGTGCCGAGATCGTGCGGGGCGTTGGGGAACTTCCAGTGCCACGACGCCGCATAGCTGAGGATCGGCACCAGGGTGGCCTTGGCCAGGGTGGGGCTCAGCAGGAGCCATTGCGGATCCATGGGGAAAAACACATCCACGGTGGCAATGTCGCCGTTGCTGGTGTTTTCCTTGGTGAAAAACAGGGGCTGCTGGTGCGGGTCGGCGGCCAGCCCGCAGGCGGCCACGCATTGGCGGTAGGCCAGCGCGATCATCTGCGCATATTCTTCGCCGCCTACTTTTTGGGCGTCGGCCATCAGGTCGGCATCGAACTTCGCGCATCGCTCCGCCAATTTCGGATAATCCGCGGCCGCCCGCTGCAGCATTTCCGGGGCGGTGGCGCCGTTGCGCTTCCAGTAGGGCAGCAGCGGCTGGCCAAAATATTTGATCGCCACGATTTCGTCGTAGGCCACGATGACCTGCCGGGTGACCGGGAGGCTGCCGACCTCGCCGAGGTTGAAGGCAAAGGCCAGCACCGGCTGGTGGTCGCTCACCGCCCGCGGCATCTGCGCATCATCCTGTCCGGGCAGGCGGCCGCTGGCGACAAAGGAATCGAGCAGCGCCGAGTCCCCGCCCAGGGCGGCGCTGGCGTCAGCCGCCGGCGCGGCGGCATAGGCGTAGCCCCAGTCTATCCGGTGGTCGTCACCGCTGGAGCCCACCACGTGCTGCGCCACCGTGCCCACGCGGAGCGCGATGAGCCTGCCCGCCGGTTCGCGCGACCAGGTGACTTCTTCCTTGGCATGATTGACGGCCAGTTCCGAGCTGGTGCTGTCGTACAGCTCGAGGTCGTGGTTTTTACCGTCGATCGAACGCACCTGCCAGGTGAGGAAACTCAGCGGCAGCGAAATTGCGTCCAAATCCGTGGGCAGCGCCGGCGTCATAAAGGTCAGGGTGACGTGGACGTTCGCGTTTTCGAAATCGTATATGCTGCGCGTGGGCGTGACCGTCAGTCCGACCTGCGGCAGCGCCGGCAGAGCCGCCGGGTCGCGGCCCATGAGGCGGAAGCTTTGGCCGTCCACGCGGATCAAACTCACCAGGGCCTGCTCGTGCTTGGTCCAGTGCACGGTGTTGCGGCCGGTCAGTTGGTCGTCATCCGACCAAATGCTCAAATAGGGATCAAACGTCACCAGCGGGACCGCCGGCGGACGAAAGTTCTGGGCCGAACCGGCCAGCGCCAGCAGGCAGGCCACCGCAAGAAAGCTGATTTGTTTCATGCCAAAGATCATAAATGGAGCCCTATTTTCCGCAGCACTGTTTGTATTTTTTTCCGCTGCCGCAGGGACAAGGGTCGTTGCGGCCGACCTTGGGGCCGGTGCGCACCGGTTTGGCCCTGGCTTTGGCCTGCGCTTCGGCGGCGGCGGCGGCTTCGCTCACCACATCGCTGGCCTTTTTGCCGCCGTCGGGGGCGGCGGCGGAGTCGGCCGCATTGCCCAGCGTGCTGGGGGCCGAATGCTGGGTTTGCTGCGCGGCCATGTTGCGCAGGTAATTCTCAAACGCCATCAGGCTCGAGGCGCTGCGGAAGGCGTTGTGGCAGATTTCCGACTTCACGCTCACCATCAACTCGTCGAATATCTTGAAGGCCTCGGCCTTGTACTCCAGAAGCGGATCGCGCTGGCCGTAGCCGCGCAGGCCGATGCTCGTGCGCAGGCTGTCGATTTCGTACAGGTGCTCCTGCCAGAGCTTGTCAATGGCCTGCAATATCGTGTAGCGCTCTACCGTGGCGAGCCGCTCCGGATCGTCAAAGCTGATCTTGATCTCGTAAGCGCCGCGGATTTTGTCGGTGATGAAATTGCAGACGGCAAACTGCGCCTCGCTCAAGCCGTCATACACCGACCCGGACACGGGCTTTTCCCTGCCGGCACGGGCGGCCGCGGCGATCTCCGCTTCCGGGATGCCCAGCGGGAAATTCAGGTTCACCCAGTCGGCCAGCGACCGCATGCGCCATTCCGCCACGTCGGCGTCGCTCGACGAATACTCCTCCACCTTCAGGATGACGACTTCCTCGATGATGTCCATCAGCCGGTCGCGCACGTCGGGGCTGTTGATGACTTCGTTGCGGAAGCCGTAGATGACTTCGCGCTGTTTGTTCATCACGTCGTCGTATTCGAGCGTGTGTTTGCGCTGCTGGAAATGGTGTTGCTCGACCTTTTTCTGCGCCTGCTGGATGGAGCGATTGAGCAGGCCGTGCTTTAATTCCTCGCCCTCCTCGAGCCCCATGCGCTCCATCAGCTTCACAATGCGGTCGCTGCCGAAGAGGCGCATCAAGTCGTCCTCGAGGGAAATGAAAAAGTGCGAGGAGCCCGGATCGCCCTGGCGGGAACAGCGGCCGCGCAACTGGCGGTCGATGCGGCGCGATTCATGGCGTTCGGTGCCCAGCACGTGGAGGCCGCCGGCAACCTTGGTGCGCGGCGTCAGGCTGAAGATATGGGCCGCCGGGCTTTCTGAATCAACCTGCCGGACTTCACCGCTCGAAGGTTCGGTGAGCTTGTACCGATATCCCTTGCCTTCGGGATGGGGATGGCATTCGACGTTCCAACGCACGCCCGGGCCCAGCTTGATGTCCGTGCCGCGGCCGGCCATGTTGGTGGCGATGGTAATGGCCCCGCGCTGGCCTGCGCGCGAAACAATTTCGGCCTCCTGTTCGTGATACTTCGCGTTGAGGACGGAGTGAATCAAGCCCTCCTTCTTGAGCATGCGCGAGAGCATTTCGCTGGTTTCCACGGAAATGGTGCCGACCAGCACCGGCCGGCCGTTGGCGAACAGCTCCTTGATTTCCTTGACGACGGCATTGAACTTTTCGCGCTTGGTTTTGTAAACCGAATCGTCGGAATCCTTGCGGATGTTCGGCATGTTCGTGGGAATGGTCATCACGCCCAGCTTGTAAATGTCGAAGAATTCGGCCGCCTCTGTTTCGGCCGTGCCCGTCATGCCGGCCAGCTTGGTGTACAGGCGGAAGTAGTTCTGGATGGTGATAGTGGCCAGCGTCTGGGTCTCGCGTTCGATCTGGACGCCTTCCTTGGCCTCCACGGCCTGATGCAATCCATCGCTCCAGCGCCGACCGGGCATGAGCCGGCCGGTGTGTTGATCGACAATGATGACCTTGCCTTCCTGGATCACATATTCCACGTCCAGTTGATACAGGCTGTAGGCCTTGAGCAATTGGGACATGGCATGAATTTTCTGGGCCTTGGCCTCGAAATCGGCCTGCAGCCTGGCCTTTTTTTCCAGCCGCGTGCGGGCATCCTCGGCGCCGGCATCGATGTCGTGCAGCAACGTGGTGAGGTCCGGCAGCACAAACGCCTCCGGGTCCTGCGGGCTGATGAGATTGCGGCCTTTCTCGGTGAGGTCGGCATCCTTGCTCTTCTCGTCCATCGCAAAGAGCAATTCCTCCTTTTCGCGGTACAAATCCACCTTCTTCTGGTCCTTGTGCAGTTCCAGTTCCGAGTGATTCATCATCCCGGCATTCTCGGGATTTTCGAGCAGCTTCATGAGGCCCTCGGATCTCGGCTGGCCGGTCTTCACGCGGAACAGGAGCAGGCCGATCTGGTGTTCCAGTTCAGCCGCGTTCTGGACATTCGAACCGTCGGCGGGATGCAGCTTCTTGAGGAGGTCCTCGGCCTCGCGCAGAAAGCGGTTGCACAATTGCTGCTGGGCCCGCACCAAGCTTTCCACCGTGGGCTTCCATTGCGCATATTGCTCGTCAAACGTGTGCATGGAGGGACCGCTGATGATCAGCGGGGTGCGGGCTTCATCGATCAGGATGGAGTCCACTTCGTCCACGATCGCGAAGTAATGCCCCCGCTGGACCTGTTCCTCCTTGCGGAGGGCCATGCCATTGTCGCGAAGATAATCGAAACCGAATTCGGAGTTGGTGCCGTACGCAATGTCGCACGCATACTGCTCGCGGCGGACGCTGGGCGACTGATCGTGCAGGATGATGCCGACGGTCAGGCCGAGGAACCGGTAGATGGCGCCCATCCACTCCGCGTCGCGCGCGGCGAGATAATCGTTGACCGTGACGACGTGGACGCCGCGGCCGGAAAGCGCGTTGAGATAAACCGGCAGGGTGGCGACGAGGGTCTTGCCTTCGCCGGTGGCCATTTCAGCGATCCGGCCCGTGTGCAAGGCATAGCCGCCGATCAACTGCACGTCGAACGGGATCATCTCCCATTTCAACGGGTGTTCGCGCACCATGATATCCTGGCCGCATAGGCGGCGGCAGGCGCTCTTCACGACGGCGAAGGCCTCGGGCAGGATTTCCTCCAGCTTGCGCGCGAGTTCGTCGTTGTCCTGGATTGGGGAAAGCTCGGCCTTCCAGGCGGCGGTCTTGGCCCGCAACTCGTCATCCGACAACTTTTGCAGACCCACTTCGAGCTCGTTGATTTGGGCCACGATCGGACGGATTCTCTTCACGTCGCGGTCGTTTTTGGTCGGAAATATCTTTCTGAAAAACGTCACCATTGTTGTTCCATCAATTGTTTAAAAATGAACGAATACGCTACGCGATGGGAAGCATATCGTCAAAGCGAATCCGGGGGAAATTTGGAGGCAAATCCGGGATCAAAATCGGGGCCGGCGCGAAATAAAGCAGTTTTAGGGGGTTGGGAGCGCGCGGATGACCGCAAATGACGCAGGGCGTTGAACGATTTTACGCGTGCGGGCTTGCCGATTAGGAGGCCGGCACTTTCAGTTTTTCCAGTTCCACGCCTTCGCGGTGCAAAATGGTGGCCTCGACCTTCGGCACGTACATCTGGGTCTCGGCCGGAAGATGGGTGGCGATTCGCTCGTAGCTTTTGGCATGGTGGCGCTCCAGGGATTTTTGCACCGTGCCCGCGCCGCAGTTGTACGCCGCCACCGCCAGCCGCCAGTCGCCAAACAGTTCATGGAGTTCCCGCAGGTCCTTCGCGGCGGCCCGCGCCTCCGCCTCGGGCTGGCGCCGTTGGTCCAGGGGCCACAAGCTTAGTCCGTTATCCCTGGCGGTGGCCGGCATTAGCTGGAACAGGCCGGCCGCCCCCGCCGGACTGCGCGCCCGCGCGTCAAAGCCGGATTCGACTTCCGCCAGCCAGACCAGCTCCGGCGGCACGTGTTCGCTGGCAAAGACGGCCTTTAGCTTCGGCACGATTTCCGCCGCGCCCTTGGGCCAGGGACGCGGAGCCACCTTCCGGATCCAAAGTTCCCGCTCGGCTTTGAAGGGCGGGTTGGGCGGCGGCGGCAAGGGCTTCCCCGGTGCCGGCTGGGGCGGCGGCGCGGCCGGTTCTAATTCGTCGGCGGCGTCGAGGTAGTCCATCCGTTCGCGCAGCCACGCCGCGTAGGGCCGGGTCTCTTCGTGGGCTTCGAGCAGCGGCAGGACGGCGCTGGCGGCGTCCTTCAATTGCGCCAGGTCCAGGACGTAATCGCCATGGAGATAATCCTGGTAATGTATCAGGAAGTCTTGAACTTTCTCGCGGTCAACGCTTTGCAACGCGCGGAAAACGTCCGGATCCAGATTCTCCTGGGCGAATTGCTGCGCGGCGTCGAGCACGCCGTTCAAGTCAAAGTCGTTGGTTTGGGCGGAAACGACGCCGCACCCGGCCAGAAAAAGGATAATCATGGCGCCTTTGTATCCTCGCGCCTTGGCGCTAATCGTCTTCTGCACGTGAACTGCTTTGAACGCTTCAAAACAAATGCGCGCCAGTTCGGGGACGTCTCCCGCCTGGGGCTGGACCAGTTCAACGTTGAACATGACCTTTTATAGCTGCTCGCAGGGCGTGCGGCCACTGGATTTGCACGTACACCCCTACACCGTGGGATTAACCCTCGGCCGGCAAATCTCATTTTCCGCGCCGCGGGAACAAATCACCGCTGAATTGGAGAAGGCGACGCGAAAGCAGATCGGCTGAAGCCCATCTTCCATTGAACCTTTTCTGGTCTTGCGCATTCCTCTGATTAAGAATGCCGGAAGTGTCCGCCCCAGAACAATTGCCCGTGGCCGAGGCCCGTGCCGGAGAGCCGGCGGCTTGGGAGGCGCTCTTTCGGCGATACCAACTGCCGCTGTATGTATTCGTCTTTGAACTCGTGCGCGACGAGCAGGCCAGCCTGGACCTGGTCCAGGACACGTTCATCGCCGCCCTCCGGCATATTGGCGGGCTGCGCGAGGACGCAAAGTTCGGGAGCTGGCTGTTCGGCATTGCGCATCAAAAATGCATCCAGCGCTGGCGCAAGCGAACGGAAGTCCTGGTGGGCGAGATCCCCGAAACCGCGTATGAAACCGATTACGGACCGGATGAACTCCTTATCCACCGGGAACAGGAGGCCGAGTTTATGACCATGCTGCAACAACTGCCGCCGCCGCAGCGGGCCGTGCTGCTGCTGCACTTTATCGAGGATTTCCCGCTGGAGGAAATCGCGCGCATCACCGAAACCCCGCTGGGAACCGTCAAATCACGGCTGTATTATGCCAAGCGCGCGCTTCGGGAACTGGTTTTGAGAAGTGGCCAATGAAAACCAACGCAATGACTCCGCGCAGCCAGCCGCGAACCGGTTATTTTGGACTGCGCCGGCAGAGCGCAGCGGCGACGGCGCTTTCGCCCGCACGCGGCGGCTGCAAACCCACCAAACTTTTGCCCGCACGAAAGCGGCGTGGCGCTCCCGTCTTCGCCCTGCTGCGACGCCGCAAGTCGCTTCCCGCCGCAATCCAAGATGATCTCTCAGCATGAAAACGCCCCGTGAAATCTTGTTAAACCGGCGCCGGGCCGTCGAGCCCCGGCTCGACGCCATCCGCCAGGCCGCCATAGCGTCGGTCACAGCGCGCCGTCCTGGCGCCGCCCAAGCTCATGCGCCCAAGCCCAACTGGGCCGGGGCCTTGGCCTCGTTCTGTCTGGCTCCCTGGCGTGAATTGGTTCTGCCCAGCCAGCGGGTCTGGACCGGCCTGGCCGCGGTTTGGGCCGTATTGATCCTCATCAATGTGTCGCAGCGCGACACGGCCGGAGGTGTAAACACACGCCACGCGAGTGCGCCGTCGGTCATGGCCAGCTGGCAGGTCCAGCAGCACTGGATGAACGAGTTGCTGGCGGACCGGTCCACGCCGCCGGATATCGACCGTCCTAGGAACTCGGCGCCGCGGCCACATAGCGAGCACACGGGGATCGCGACGGGGTGAGATTTCCCCGAACGATTCGCGCAATGAACCTTTGAACCCGAGCGCCACATTTTGCCAGGACGCGGCAACCGTTTCGCAAAATCCCAAAGGGATTCCGTCTCCAAGCCCAGGGTTGCGACGCAGGAGCTACCCTGGGTGGACGGAATAGAAAGTTCAACAACCCCAACGGGGTTGTGGCGAAAGCCTCGGGCAACGGATGCGAGCGAAGTGTCAGTTTTATGAATAACCAATCCAAACCCAAATCCAAATGGTCCTGGCGCCTGCTGCGCTGGGGCTTGATCAGCCTTGCGGTCCTGGCAACTCTGGCCGCCGTCTTGATCACCGAAGAAAACTGGCGCGGCAAACACGAATGGAAAGCTTATCAGCGCGCCGCCGAGGCGCGCGGCGAACATCTGGACACGAGCTGGATCGTCCCGCCACCAGTGCCCGACGATCAGAATTTCTTCGCCGCGCCGGTGGTCGCCGAAGCAATGCGAGCGGAGCGCCGTGAGAACACGGTCGCTTCACCACAGTCGGCAACGAATGCGGTGGATGGCTTAAAATTGGAAATGTACCGGGGCGATTCCGCGCGTTGGCCGGACATTGGTGGCAACTGGCAGAAACGGACCCTCACTGACTTGAAGCCCTGGCAGACTTACTTTAGAGAATTCAGCCAGTCGCCCGAAGGCCGGACCAACGGCTTTCCCATCGCCGCGCAACCACAAGCGCCCGCAGCCGATGTTTTGCTGGCATTGAGTGAGTTCAATCCGGCCATCGAGGCATTGCGCCAGGCTGCCCAGCGTCCCCAAGCCCGGCTGCCGCTGGCCTATGAAAAAGGATTGGAGGACATTGGCAATCTGCTTCCCTGGCTGTCCATTGAAAAGCGGTGGATCCGGGTCTTACAACTGCGAACTCTGGCGGAATTGCAGGCCGGTCAGAGTCAGCCAGCCCTCGAGGACATAAAGTTGTCGTTGCGCCTGGCGGACACGCTGCGGGGCCAGCCGTTTTTCATCTCGCACTTGGTTCGCGTCGCCATGGTGGCCATTACCATACAGCCCATTTACGAGGGCATTGCCGGACAGCGCTGGAACAGCGCCCAACTCGCCGACCTCGACACGGCGCTCGCGGCCGAAGACTTCCTGGCCGATTACCAGCGGGCCATGCGCGGCGAGCGAACCTGCGCGCTGGCTTCTATTGAGACGATGCGAGCCACCCGGGAAATGACATCGTCCGCCGGAGAAAATGGAAACGAAATAGTCACCAACAGCCTGAGGTGGACACCCAGCGCCTTTTTTTACCAAAGCGAACTCGCGTTTGCCGAAAAATACGACCGGTTCATTTTACCTCTGGCCAATCCGACCAACCGGACGATCTCTCTCGCCACCTACCGGGCCGGCGAGAAGGACTTCCAAACCCACCAATTCTCACCCTACAAAATCCTGGAGCGGATGGCGTTTCCATCAGTCTCCAAGGCCATTTCAAAATTTGCCCAAGCCCAGACACACGTGGACCTCGCCCGCGTGGTTTGTGCCCTGGAACGTCGCCGGCTCGCCCATGGCGATTACCCGGACACTCTCGACCCCCTGGCGCCGGAACTGATCCCATCTCTGCCCCACGATATCGTCAACGGCCAACCGCTCCACTACCGCCGAACCAATGACGGTGGCTATGTCCTTTACTCCGTCGGCTGGAACGAATCTGACGATGGCGGCACGGTTGTTTCGGATAAAAAAGGCAGGATTGATTACGAAAAAGGCGACTGGGTCTGGCAACTCCCGGCACAGTGAGCGCGCGGAGCGCGGGCGGCTCGCCCACGTGTTTCAGATCGGGGCGCTGGCACCGGCAAGCGGCCCCTCAGTCATTTTGTTTGAACCCTTCGGGCGTCCGCGGGGATTAACCATTAATACATGGTCACCACGGACGGCCAGCTTGAACACTCTCCGACAGCCGGGAAATTCCAAACTCCACGAGGGGTGGGGACAGCTTGTCCTTGCACCGGTGGAAAACCCGAAGGCGCAGCCAACAAATTTTAAGCCCCGTTTTCATTGGGAAAACGGGGCTTTTGCTTTGTCACTATTGGCGTTTGCGCATTCGTCAGTTCCGCGAAACGGTCTCGTTGGCCGTGACGGGGGCAGACTCCGCCGGACTCGGCTGGAGTCCGCGACTTGCCACCAAAGTTGCTACCGCACCGGTCCGGGTAACGTCGGAAATCGTCGCCCATTTGGCCGGTAATTCCTCAGTGCTGGCAGGCTTGAACTTCTGGACGAAGTGCGAATAGCTTTGCTCGGTAACTTTCACGCTGGAGTGCCGCAGGAACACCTGCGCCTCGTATATCCCGTACCGCATGGCCACCTGTCCGCCGACGAGCGCCCGCAAAGCGTGGTTGGTCTTTTGCGTGGCCCAACCCAGTCCCCGCAGCCATTTTGTGGCGGCGCGAAACAAGCCCTTCTTGCGGTAGGTATCCTCGCCCGTGATGACGTGTTCGTCCGGCTCGCCATGCCAGCCGTGCAGATCAATCTGGATTTGCATTTGGGTGAAGTAGGGGTCAAGGGCGCGCACTTGAACCCATCCAGTGCCGCCCTTGACGTGCGCGGCATTGTCCAGAGCCGGGTAGCCATTGCGGACGGTGTGCCAGCCCCAGGTCACTTGCGCGACTTCGCTGATGCGCAGGCCGAAGCTCCGTTCGTGGCCTACGGCGAGGTAGAGGTTGCGGTCGGTGTCAGCCAGTTCTGCCCATGCGGCAAGGGTCTGCTGAATGATTTCTTCCCGGGGCGGGTTGTAGGCGACTTTGGGCACCGAGTGCCCGCTGAACCTGGCAGCTTGGCCAGCGGCGACGAATTCGTTCATGATTGGGTGGTAAAGGTCCTTGCCCTTGTAGAACTCAAGGCACTTGGGAACGAAGAGACTCTTGGCTTTGCGCCAGATGGCGTTGCCCGTGCGGCGCAGACTCGCGGCCCGCAACTGGTCGGGTTCGGCGAGTGCCGCCGCGTTGACATTGGTGAAGTGAGCGCGGGCGGCGGAGGGCGTCAGGTCCAGAATGGTGCCATTTTCGGGGACGATGTGCAGCAGGGCGCGCCAGTTGATTTTCCGCGTGTGGGCGTTGGCGTCACTAGGGCTGACCTTGTAGGCGGCAATCAAGTCTGCCAGTTTACCAGCAGCTTCATGCCGAGTCTTGGTGTTGTCGATGCGGTCGAATTCCCCTTGGCGCACAGCATCGGTTATCTCGGCGTATTTGAGCTTGGCGCGGGCCTGGGCGTCTTTGGCGTCCGCAGTTTCCAAACAGCGAGTGTAGGACTTGCCACGAAAGTGGAAGCGGAAATAGTAATGGTCGCTGCCACGATCAGGGCGTTTGAAGAGGCTGAATTTTGACTTCATTGTTTAACTGTGGTCGAGGGTTTTCCTGATTTACGGGGGCGTCCACCGAGCTTGCCGTTTTCACGGGCGGCGGCGGCTTTGGCGGGGGTCTTTGTGGAACCCGCTTTGCGCGCCATGATGCGTGCTGCTTGTTTTAATGTCATGTTCTGGTCTTTCGCTTGTTTGGGGCGTCATTGCCCGGTGCCAGAACAATAACCCATTCAGATGGGTTATGCAATGGAAAACGGGTTCCGGACTTCGTGTCCTGGCGAGTGGGTATTGCGCGAGAAACCACAACACCATCAAGAACCACATTTAGCCTACGGGCTTAATAAGCCATCCGCTTATGGAGTAATTGCCATAATTTTGCTTATCCTTCCTCCAGTGTCCCAATTCAAAGCGCATAAAAAGATCGGCGAAAACATTCGCAAATTCCGCAAGAAAAGTGGAATGACGCAGGAGAAGTTGGCGGAAAAGGCCAATCTTCATTCGGTGTATATTAGCCAAGTGGAACGGGCTGACCGGGCACCCACGATTGAAACCCTTCTGAAAATCACCAAAGCCCTTGGCATCAGATTGCGTGACGTAGTGGGGGATTTGTGAGGTAAGCCTGACAGCTTAAAATCATGTCAACTTTTTTCTTGCGTCGTTTTCAATTTCTGTCAGGGTCGTTCCAAGTGCTGGCCTTCCCGGCACGATGTTGAGAGGGTCAACACGGACAGACGGTACAAATTAAGAACAGGATAGCTGTTGAAAACTACAACCAGAAAGTTGTTCAGGCGTGCGACCAGCCTCTTCGGAGGTGCCGTGTTATTGGCCGGGATGGCAAATGCTCAAAATATACCGAACTTTATCGGTGTTTCGGCAACAGACGAACAGGCAATCCGTTTAACCTGGGCGAGCATTAGCCATGAAGTTTATGAAATTGATGAAGCCGACTCCTTGATAGACAACACAAACACGGGCAGCATCACTTGGAATCTCCTTTACGACAATTATCCATCACAAGGAACCAATACGTTTTGGTTGGACACCGGCAATTACAATTTATCTCCGCAGATTTTGCATCCGAAGGATATGCCGTTCAGATTTTATCGGATTGTAGATTTGGGGCCAGACTCGACAAGCGATGAGCCATGCGTGTCAATCACTTCGCCAACCAGCCGTTCGGCCGCAGTCGGAGAATTGACTGTCACGGTCGTTGCTCATACCGACCAACCTGTGCTTAATGGCACAGAACTTTATGTGGATGGACAGCAGATGCGTCCGCCTGACACCAGTACAAATTACACTGATGCAACCGGCGTCACAAATTATGAAGTGGATACCTATAATCTCAATACTTGCGAATGGGGGAACGAAACTCACACACTTTTCGCAACCGTTGAATGTGAATCAGGCGACGGCGATGCAGTGAATTCCCCGCCAGTCGAAACCGGTCACGGTGTTTCTACATTTGTTCCAGTGCTTTTCAGCAACCTTATCACTAGGATTTCATTCTCGCAGCCGTCTTTCGACCCGTCATCCGGCCAAACTCAACAGGTTAGTGCAGTCTGTGCTGCCAATTGCAATTGGACATTGACAATTCGCAACTCCAATAGCAATGAAGTCCGCACGACAACTGGAACTGGGAATTTCATACAATTCAATTGGGACGGAACCGGAGATGGAGAAACAAATCTTCCGACCGGAATTTATTACTATTATATTTCCGCCCAAACGAATGGCTCGCCGAACGAAATTATAGGCGGTGGTTCGGGTGGTGGTGGCTCTCCGCCGATGCCAATGCTTTCAATGGCTGACAACGCCGAACAATTATATGTAGTCGAAAATTCAGGGACCATATTGCCCGCACAATTATATCCACCCGGTTTCGACACCAACGGGTTTAATTTGATTGAGGCTTCACCATCGGAGGTTCGAGCGTTTAATCAAACACTATCGTCTGTCGGGACCGTAGAGAACACGTCGCATTTAACATCTAGTGCAAGCAATAGCGGCTTATCATATCAGGCTAATGGTTCTTTCGGAGGTTCGTCGGC
>JBEKZM010000067.1:0-35585 GCA_049509875.1 Verrucomicrobiota bacterium
TTGGTGGTGGGCGAGACGAGCAGGGCGACAATGTCCGAGAAGCTCTGATGCGAGAGGTTGGTGATCGTGACCGTGGCCTTGACCAGCGTGCTGCCCAGGTTCGTGACCTGGATGATGGACGGATACGGCGTGGCTGCCGCGCCATCATGGATGATGATCCTGTTCGAATTGGCAAAGGTGGTCGTCCAGGTCCCCATGGTAAAGACAAAGGTGGCCGGGCCGATGTATTTGCCGTTGTCGTACAACTGGAACAGGGGCGATATGGGGAGCGCGTTGGTGCCGTGCGCGGTGAACGTAAACGGCATAGAAACGGAGTGCCCATACGCGGTCAGCGGCCCGTAAGTCTGCGAGGCCGGGCTCGGAGCGGCGACACCATTGCTGGCCTGCAGGTAAGCAACAAGATTCGTCACGTTCAAGCCGGCGGCATCCCGGAAGGCAAACTGGACCTGCACCATGTCGTTGGAGCCGATAACGTCATTCGCAAAGTTCGTGGGCGAGGAACTCGAGACCAGCAAGGCCCCGGCCGGGACCACATAGCTGCCGCCATTCTCCAGAATGGTCAGGGTGACGAGGTTGGGCGGGATAATCTGAGCGTTGGTGCTCGGGTTGCTCAAATGCAACAGAGCGAAGAGGTTCGGCTGCACCTGGCTGTTGGCAATAATCGGGACGTTGAAGGACTGGCTGGTCACGCCGTTGGTGAACACGAGCACGCCATTGGTGGCGTAGAAGTTTTGTCCGCTGATGGCCGTGCCGTTGGTCACGGAATAGTCCACCGACACCGTGCTGTTGGTATAACCGAAGCGATCAACCGTGATGGTCGCAATCCCGGCGTTTTTGTAAACCGAGTAGGCCGGCTGGGAGAATTCAAGAGCCGCCCGGCTCTCGTCAATGACCACGGATTCGGTGCCATACGGCGCAATGCGGCCAGGCGGCGTGACATTGGTCAAGATCACACTGAAGGAAAGGTTGCTGGAGGACAACGCCGTCGGGGTAAGGATGGGAACCCTGAAGAAGTTCGTCCCGAGGCCATTGGTGAAGACCAGGATTCCGTTGGTGGCGTTGTAGTCAATGCCGGCCTTGGCGGTGCCATCGACGGTGGCGAATCTGACTTCCAGCGGCGCCAGGTTCGTTGTGGGCACGGGCTCGAGGAGGGGATTCGAACAAACGACGGGAACAGTCAAGTAGCCTGCGTTGTCAAACACCGTGGTCGCGTTGGTGACAAAGCTGACGCCCGCCTCCGACCCCTCGAGCACGATCACGGTGTTGCTGGGCGCCACCACAAAGCCATTGACCGGATGGAACAGATTCACGCCGAAGGTCAGACTCATGACATTCGACTGATTGATCAAGGGGATCGAAATTGACGCCAGCGACGCACCCGGAAGAAAGGTCAACGTCCCGACCGTGTTGGAGAAATTCACCCCGGCGATCGCGGCACCAATGCCGACGCCGTTGGTGGTGGCGTATTGGACCGTAGAAACAACGTTGGTGTTATTATAGCGTTCCACCACGACATTAACCACACCGGCATTTTCAGGAACTTTGTTGGTGGCCAGCACGAAGTTGATCACGGAATTGGTATTGTAGATGGTCAACGTGGTGTTCGTGGGTCCGGTCAGGGACGCCCCACCGGTGGGATTCGACAAGGCCACAGACATAGTCACCGGCGGCTGAATGACACCACTGTTCACCAACTGCACGGGGACAGTCTGCGAGGTGACGCCCGGATCAAAGGTCAAGGTGCCGGGAGTATTGACATAGTTGAGACCCGGCAGGGCCGTGCCCGGGAAGAAGTTGTAAGTCACCGAAACGGTCCCCGACAATCCGTTGGTTCGCAACACCGTGAGATAGGCGGTTCCCTGATCGGCGATAGCCGAAAAATTGGTGCTGGAGAAATAAAGCTGTCCCGGGGCCGCCACCGTGTCAATAATCGTCAAGACCGCGTTGGACGGCGACGTCAAAACGGAATTGACGACGTTGGTCAAGAGCAGGTCCACCGATCGGTTGCCTTCCACCAGGGTGTTGTCAATGATCGAAACCTGGAACTTGATGTCGGTCTGGCCCGGCAGGAAAGTAATCGTCCCGTTGGTCGGATAATAATCGGTGCCAATCACGGCGGTGCCATTGGTCGTGGTTGAAAAGTCCACGCTGCACGTATCATTGGTGTTTCCGAGCCGATAGACGTCAATGGCCTCATAGCCGGTGGGCGTATCTTTGCCCACACTATAATAGCCCGAAGAGAAGGCGATGGCCGAATTCGCATTTACGATGGTGAGCGTGGCGATCGGTTGGACGCCATTGGTCGCCGGGGGCGTGGCGTTGGTCAGCGCCAAACTCACAGTCCAGGAGAGCGGCGCCAAAACATCCTGGTTAAAAATCGGCACCAGCACGGTTTCCTGCACTTCCCCGGCGGGGAAATCCACGTAAGTCGAGACCGGGCCATAGTTTATGCCGGGCACCGCCGTGCCGCCGGAAGCGGTGAACTGGACAAAGATATCTCCGGAGCCGTCGGCATTGGTGCCACTGGTGCCACCGGTGCGCAGAATTTCAATGGGCGCATACACGCCATCGCTGCCAACCTGGTAATTGCCGCTGGAGAACGTAAAAGCCCCCGAACCGGTTACCGAGCCGCCATAAATTCGGGCGATACCTGCTGCCGGGGAGCCATCGTACTCAGTGAACGCCCCGCCGATGACGAGGTTGCCATCCGCCGGTTGAACCAGGACAGCGTTGACTGAACCGTTGGCGCCGCTGCCAAAGTTGATGGTGGGGTCCGCAGCGCCGGTCGGCAGCAACCGGGTAATGCCATTGCGTATCAGACCATTGACCTGAGCGAAGCCGCCGACCAACAGGATCCGGTTGTCCGGCTGCACGGCAATCGCCGCCACGCTGCCATCCCCCACGCCGGCGCCCAGCGCGGCCAGGAAATTCGTATCCATGGTGCCATCGGTATTCAGGCGGCAGACTCGATTAATGGGGGTTCCATCAAGGCTGGTAAACTGGCCGCCCACCAGCACTTGTCCGCCGCTTTGAAGGGCCAGAGCCTGCACGGGCGCGTTCGGACCGCTGCCCAGATTGGCGTTGAAGCTGGCATCCAATGAGCCGTCCACCTTGAGTCGAATCAGATTGGTGGCCGAGACGCCATTGTAATGCGCGAAGGAGCCGCCGACGATAACGTCGCCGGCATAGACAGAATTGGTGGGATAAGGAGCGATGGCATAAACCTGACCGTCAAAACCGGATCCAATGTCAAAGGAGGAATCCACCGAGCCATCATTATTCTGGTCGGAAGGATCGGCCTTTAACCGGGCAATTCCGGGGCTGGAGCCTCCGTTGATGCTGCTAAACGCGCCGCCGACGTACACGCGGCGCACGCCGTTGATGAAGGTTTCGACGACGGTGTTGACGGCATTATCAGCGCCGGACCCGGGGTTGAAACTGGTGTCCAAGGTGCCATCGGTCATCAGCCGGCCGATAAAATTGCGGCGAATGCCGTCGAGGGAGGTAAACGCGCCGCCCACCAAAATGCGGCTGTCGGTCTGGACCGCCAGTGAATTTACAGCGCCGTTGGCACCCGCCAGCCCATTGAGGAAGGTGGTGTCGAGCGTGCCGTCCGTATTCAACCGGGCCAACTCCCCGACCGGCACGGGGCCGAACGCGGTGAAATTGCCGCCGGCCACGAGCTGGCCGTTGGTTTGCAAGACAAGGGTCAAAACGTCGCCATTCACGCCATTGGTGTTGAATGAGGGATCAATGGTGCCCGGGGGAAGATTATATCTTTGAACATCGACGATGTGAATCGTGGTACTGGTGAGCCCGCTGGCATTCTTGCCAGTCAACGAAACGTTAAAGTAGAAATTTGTGGGATCCGCCACCCCGTCATTCAATATGCCCACGTTAAAACTGGCGCTGGTCTGACCTGCCGCGAGGATGACCAAGCCATTGGTGGCCACATAATTGGAGCCTTGCACGGCGCTGCCGTTGGCGGTGGCAAACTCGGCCGAAATGGAGCCGACGTCCCCACCGGTGCGGAGCACCGTAATGGTCGCGTATCCCCCATTCTCCTTGACCAGATAGCCGGGGGAGGCGAACTGCAAGGTTCCCGAGCTGTTGTTATTGGTGATGACCAAAGTGGCGTTGGTAATCAGGCCAAAGAGAGACGGAGCACCGGCGCTATTGAGAGTAGGATCGAGCAACGTCACCGCGAACTGTTTGTCGGGTCCCACCACCCCCGGGTTAAGCAACGGGATGCTGATCACCCGCGGCGAAACATCCCCGCTATTCCAAGTCAACGTATTGGTGGCGCCGATGTAGTCCACCCCGCTGACGGCCGTGCCGTTGGTGGTGGCATACAGGATCGTCACCGTGCCCAAACTGCCGGCAATGCGATTGACGACAAAGTTCAGAACCCCGGCGGTGACGGCGCCGGTGTAATTCGTTGCGCCGAGCGTCACAAACCCCTGGAAATTGGGATTGATGATGCGCAGCACGGCGTTGGAAATTCCGTAGGCGGCACCGGTCGTCGTGGCGAGGTTGAAAAGCCGGAGGTTGACCGTCTTTTCCACGTTGGTGATATAGCCATCGTTCTTAATGGTCACGGCAAACTGATTCGTCGTTTGATTTTGATTGAAGACCATGCTCTTGTTGGTCAGGCCGACGTAGTCGGTGCCCGCCAAGGCGGTCCCATTGGCGGTTGAATAATCCAGGGTGACAACTCCGTACACGCCGTTGCTCCGCACGACGGTGATTTCCGGGGTCAAGTTGGTGGCCACATAGGTGCTGGAAGAGAAACCGAACGTGCCGGCGTAGGAAGTGTCATCCACAATGGTCAAAGGCACCGAAGAAGCGCCCAAGCTGGTCCCGAGCGGGATCTCCTCGCCGCCCAGATAGAAGGTGTCGGCGCCGCTTGGATTGGCCAGTTGCAACTGGGCATCCAGATTGCCGGAGACAGACTTGTCATTAATGACGCTGACCGAGACCTCCGATTGCTGGTTAACGATCAGATCGGCCAGCGTCAGGTAAAGGCCAAAGGGATCAGACAAAAAGCCGCTGAGGCCGGAGAGACCGTCACCACGGTCGCGCGTCGGGTGCGTCAAGAAATCCGAAGCCACCCAGAAGATGGGCGGGGTGCTGTTGTAGGCAAAATCACTGCCGCTTTGGGCCGTGCCGGCCAGAACTGAAAAGTTGGCCGCCACCGGACCCAGGATGCCATTCGTGCGCACCAAGGAGACCGACAAGGCGGACTGGCTTTTGTTGACGGAGAAGTTCGAGGCGGCAAAGCCGAGATTGCCCGGACCGGGCGTGGCGCCGCCGATCAAGCGGGCCAAGCCGCTGCGGTTGCGAACGCCATCCCGCGTCTTGGGCTCGACCCAGAGGTTGGGATCGCCAAAGCTTCCCACGATGTCCTCCCCTAATATGGAGGACAATTCGGCGTCCAAGGTCTCGGCAACGTTCGTATTGGCCTGGCCGCCGCCCACCTGGTTGAACGACCCGCCGATCAGAACATTCCCGTCACTTTGGATGGCCGTGGCCAGCACCGCCGGCGCGTCCGCGGAATAAATTTTCTTGAGCCCGGCAAACTGGTTATAAGCCGTATCCAGGAACGTGGTATCGACGGTACCATTCGTGTACAACCGGGCAAAACCGAGCCGATGCGTGCCGTTAATGCTAGAAAAGTCGCCACCCACGTAAATTCCTCCCGTGGCGTAAACATCGTTCGTAATGACAACAAGATTCGTGGTGGGGGGGACAGTGTTGGTGTCAACGATGGTGTTCGTGGAATAATTCACGGCCGCGATTACGGGCATCGGGTTGACACAAAAGACCGGAGCGTCGGCCCCGGTGCCAACGAAGAAGCCGGCCGTGTCCAAGGCACCGCTGGGCAGAAGCCGGGCGATCCGGTTCTGGCTGACGCCGTTGAAGTGGGTGAATTCGCCGCCCACCAGAATCTGCCCTTCAAGCTGAACTGACAAGGTAAGCACCAGGTTGTCCGCACCGGTGCCAGGATTGAAAGTCGCGTCCACGGAGCCGTTGAGATTCAGGCGGGCAATATTCTGAGACTGGCCGGCCACGGTGAAATTTCCGCCCGCCAGCACGCGCCGCCCGCCATTATCCAAGGCCAAGGCATAGACCGGCCCGTTGAAGGTGGTGCCCGGAGCAAAACTGGCATCGATGGTGCCGTCCGTTTTAAGCAGGGCGATATAATTGCAGGAGGCTTGATTATAGTGAGTAAAGTCGCCGCCAATCAAAATCTCGCCGTTGGTCAGGACCGTCACAGCGCGAACCGTTGCGTCGGCGCCAACGCCGCTGGAATTGAAAGAAGCATCGATTGAGCCGTCGGCGTTTACGCGGGCGATACCGCCCACCAGCGTTCCATTGTAGGCCGTGAAGCTGCCGCCGAGGTAGAACTGTTTGCCGGAGGCCGCCACGGCATCCACGGCGCCATTGGCGCCGGAGCCGGGATTGAACGACGTGTCGAGCTGCCCATTGGTGCTGACGAGAGCCACGCAGCTTTGTTGAGCGCCATCATAGGACTGAAAATCACCGCCGATCAGGCATTCGTCATTCGTCAGCATGCAAAGGGCATAGACCTCGCCAAACAGCCCGACACCGGGATTGGGATCATTCGGCGGCACGGTGATGGGCACCTGGCTCGAGTACGTCGCCATCTGGCTGTTAAAATCCGCGTTGTAGAATTCGTCCACCGAACCCGCCGGCGGATTTTCGTCGTTGAACAGGATGGTGACGGTCGCCTCGTTGATCATGCCGACCAGCCGGGGAGCGTTGTTCACTTCCTGGTAGATCTGGACTTTGAAGTCCCGGTTGAACTTCGTCAAGGGGGTGTTGGTAATCGTGAAGGTTATCGGCTCATATTCCCAGGGAGCATTGGCCGGGGGAGCGGCTGGAAACGTGATGGTTCCCTCCGTCATGACAAAATCGGAGTTGGTCCCGCGAACCACGCCCCACGTGGGGGGCGTCGGGACGGCATAATCCGACCCAGGCTGGAGCGGAAATATGTTGTTCTGCTCCTCCCCGGACTCCTGGTCACTGCCGAGAACGTTATTGACGCGGTAATTGATCGTGGCGCCGCCGGTGTTGGTGCCGAACCGTTCGACCCACAGCGTCACCTGCGGCCAGGGACTTACATTGGGAGTGTTCACATCCATGGGCACGCGGTAGTTGGCTTTCTCGAAGTTGAAGATCGCGTTGGTGGGATAGAGGGCCGGCACCTGATTGGTAATATAGGTGAAATTCGTGAAGCAACTTCCCGGAGTATTGGTATCGGGAGTAAAAAAGAAGTTGGTGACCACGTCGGATACCATGTCCGGGCCGTAGGGGTCGGCGTTGGGATCCAAGACCCTCACCATCGCCGTGCCGAAGGCCGGATCCACGCGCGGCGGGGAAACAGTCGTGGACTCATTCGGATCGAGCTGCGGGCTGGTAACCCCGCCATCATCAATCAGCCGGATGCCAAAAACGCGGTTCGTTTGATCGCCGGCAACGCCAAACTTCGGGTAAATAGGAATGAGAATCGTTTTGCTCATTTCGTAGTCATCGAATACCAGGGTGCCAAATACCGGCTCATAAGCCGGTGGGATAAAGATGCTGTTGGTGGTCTCCACCATGTTGGTTGCACAGCCGGCCGGGAAGAAGTTGGTGGTGATCACCGTCTTTAAGATTGGTTCGGCGAGACCCGGAAGGTCATTCGGCGCGAGGACCAGATTGGTGCCGTCAAAGGTCTCGTAATTCACGATCGCCCGCCCGGTCGAGCCGGCAACACGCGTGACGGTGACCAACACCCCGGGCGCATTGTAATCATAATAGGTCAAAACCGTGGACTCACCGGCATTGTTCTGTCCCTGGATCGGCTCGCTCTCCATACCCGAAGTCTCGTAAAGGAGATTGCCGGACCAAAGATCCACATCCTCAGTGGCAAACCGGAAGACACCCGACGATTGATAGGCCCAGTTCAGCCGGACCGGGCCGGTGCCGCTGGCGAACGTCGTATCAACGCCAATATAATAAGTCTGACCGCCAACCGCATTGAACCGCAGCCCGCTGGGGCCGTAAAAGGGCGCCACAAAGTCATACGTTGGCATTCCTCCACCGAATAACTCAAGCTGCTGATTCTCAGTCATCGGCACCCCGATGGCGTCCGCGCTCCCGGCCAAAGTCAGCAGCGTTACCGAAGCGCTCTGGTAAAAAGAGGACAACGAAAAGGAAGTGCCGCTGATCGGAAAAATGTTGGCGTTGGCGGCCACCTGGTTCAGGTTCGCCAGCGAGCTGCCGGTATAGACGCCCAGCACCGTGTCCAGGTTCACGGTGGAGATGTTGGTATTGAAGAGCGTCATCCCGTTGGTGCCCAAACCCGCGGGAACCTGGTTCGTAACCAGGTTGCCGCTGCCAATCGTATCCATCTCCACCACGCCGCTGTAGGGCGCCGTCCACTGGTACCACAGGGGAGCATTCGGAGGGCTGCCGGCGATGCTGGGCTCCCCGACACTCGGAGCCGCGCCGGTATTATCGTTGGTTATGGAGCCCCACTGCCCGGCAATCACCTCTGAACTGGCAAAATTTGTCTGGGCTTTTACGGTCGAGGCCGCGCACACGGCCAACAGGAGGCACAGCAATTTCAGCCAAGCTGCCAGGGATGCCGCCGTCCGCTTGCGGGGTACGGGTTTACTGATCTTAATTTTCACAACATTTCTCCATTCATCCCGCGCGGGCCAGCCGCGCGGATTTAAGTTCATCAACAAAAAATCTGGGTGTCACCCCATGATGGCGCCACCCCACCCCGGCCGGCCCGGCCGGCTCATTGTGGTTCAAAATCCACCCACGGCAAAACGACCACCCGGTAATAATGCGGAATATTCGTGACCGTATCGTACAGCCAGACATTCGTCTGCTGCGAATTGTCCCCCAGGTTGGGGTCGTTAATATAAATTTGCGGCGAAAGAGGCGCGTTGGCCCACAGCGCGTTATTGCCGTAATGCCAGTCGTTGAAATTCGTGAGCGGCAACCAGGAGTTGGTCCCCAACAGGTTGGTGGTGTAATACACGTAGTTGGTGGCGTTCGGGATCGTGGTCCATTGCACGCGGACGGATTGCGGCGGCAGGTCGGTCACCGTGGCGGTGAAATTGAGCTCGTAAGGCAGGAAGAACGGCGTGGGATCCGTGGCGTTGGGGATGCCATCACTGTCGGAGTCGAGGTGCGCGCTCTGGGCCAGGGCGGTGTTCACGGTATTGGTGTACACGGTGCCATCCACCGTGTTGGTTTGGTACACGTTGGTGGAGCTATAATACCCGGCATAAGAGTAAACCCAGCGCAGGCGGCCATTATTGGCCCCCAGCTTGCTTTGGTCATCGATGGCTTCCGCCACCGACCGGCCATTTTCGAGCGCCTGGGCGAAATAGACCATCATATTCGGGCCAATATTGAGCCAGGAGAAATTGTAGTTGTTGGTGGCATTACTTTGCTGGGCGGCAAAGTTCGTGAGGATCAGCAGATCGATATAAAGCGCGTTGCTCACCCCGGCGCCGTTGAAGGCCAGGTCGCCGTTATGGCCGGGAGTAACCGACGAAGCCACATCAAAGATCATCCGGCCGATGGCCTCGTTGTTGGTATAGCCGGCGGGCGAAATTCCCTCGTCAGTCCCGGCCCAAACGCTGGTCACCGTTCGGTTGGCGGGCGCACTGAGCGTAACGGTGGTGCCCAACAAATCGCCCGTGGCCGGCTTGATCGGCAGGTTGAAGCCCGAGCCCACGCTGGCCGATCCAACGGCCCAGACGTTGTTGTTGGTATAACCGGTATCCGTCAGTTCATTGGTCACCTGCAGGGTCAGCGACCGGGCGGCCTGCAACATCAGATTGCTCGTCACCAGGCTGTCGGCCGTGATGGCCACATCTCCGCCCGCATAGAGGGAGCCGTTGGTGAGCGTGGTGTTCAGCGATTGCAGCGTAAAGGAGCCGATGCCATTGGAGAAAATCCCGCCGCTCTCAAAATTGCCGGCATAAAGGATCGAGCCTTGGTCCATGAAAATGCCGTTATTGATCAGCGCAGAATTATTGACGAAGGGCTCCACGTTGGTGGTGATCCGCCCGCCGCCGTAAAGGGTGGCGTGCCCGCCCCAGGACAGGTTCACCGAGGACGTCGCGGGGGTGAACGTGGTGGCGATTGAATTGGCGTTGGTGCCCGCCGCCAGCGCGGTGACGGTGAAGGAGCCGCTGGCCAGGATGCCGGCGGCTGCCTTCGGATTGGGAGTGGTGGCCGCGCTATAGCTCGAACCCGCGCCGCCGGCGCCGCCGCCGTTGATGGCGGCGATCAAATTATTCATGGTGGAATCAAAGCTGCCGGGGACAATGGCCACCTGATTCGGGATCGTGTTCGTGAGCGTGGAGACGAACACGTATTGATTGGTGCCCACCGTCACTTTGTCCTTCTTGACTGCGTTGGTGCCATGTTCGGACAACGTCCCGCTGGCCAGGGTGTAAACAAGATTCGTCTGCGTGGGATAGCCGAAATACGCGAGATTGGGCGTCCGGATCGCCCCGTCGTTGGTCAGGAAGCGCAAATTGGGGAGCGAGCTTTGGAAGAGAATGCTGGCCGACTCGAGGTTCAATTCGCCGTCGAAGGAGGTCGCGCCGTTGCCCACCGGATTGGTGGTCAGGGTCAAACTTTGGGCGTCGGCGTTAAGGGTCCGATACACGTTCAACGTGTCGCTGATGATGATGCTGTTGGTGTTGTGCAGGAACAAATCCTGCTCCTGCGCGGACAGGGTGGGAGACAACTGGCTGCTGACGATCATAACCCGGTAATCGTTCGTCATCCCCGTGGCTGCGTCCAATTCCACCCAGCGGAAGTTCCAAGCCACCACGGTGCCGCTCCAGATCGGGATGTTCCCCTGGATGACGTTGGACACGGCCAAAGATCCGTTCGGCCCGTTGGTTCCGCCCAAGTGAATGTCGGCGTAGGGCGTCTGAACCAAAGCGCCGTCCGCACCGCGAAATTGGTTCGTGCACCAAAGTGAAAGATAATTCGGTCCGGTAATCTGCGCGCGTCGCAGGTCCAAGTCATGGTTGCCGAGGATCTCAATGCGCCCGGGCAAATTCGTCACCGACTGGTTGGGAATGCTGTTGGTGCTGATACTGGTGCTGAAGGTGATGTTCGCCACATCGTAAAAGTTGGTCACGATCTCAAACGGAAACGTATCAATGAGGCCGGAGGGGAGCGAGAAGTCATTCCCGGGAATCTGCTGCGTATTGAACGAGGAAATCGTGAAATTATCAGGGACACCCGGCACCGGGACGAAAACATTCGTGGACGCGCCCAGCACATAATCGTTATTGAGATAAAGAAAATTGCTAATGATGAGACCGGTGGCCGAATCCAAATGCGTCGCCGCCCACTGAATGGTGACATCGCCAAAGCCGAGCTGGGGTTGGACGCCAAAGGCAACGCTCGCGGTCACATTGGAACCGCTGAAATCCTGAATGAACACCGAGCGGATGATGTTATTACTGCCCGCCGTCACCAGGTTCGTGTAGGCGGTGGAATCATTGAGGTCCAATTCAAACGGGGCGATCGGGAAAAAACCAGATTCCGCAGTCGTGGCGGACACGTCAAAGCCCGGAGCCCAAACATTGGTGCCAAAAAAGCCCTGGCCGGTATAACTGGCCGAGCTTTCTTCGATATTCAACAACCCTTGATATAAATTCACGCTGTTGCCGGCCAGCTGGATCAGCCCGTCCTCGCCTGTGTCCAGTTCGCCGGGGTTGTCGATATTGGTTGCGCTCACCAGACATTGCGCATATCCCAGAAAGGCGAGCTCTCCACCGAACGGATCACCGGTGTCGTTGGCGGAGCCGCAAAAGACCTGACCGGGATTATAAAAGCTGATCGCCGGGGTGCGGAGACCGGAGTTGCTGCTCTGGGTGTCAAAACGGAACCCGGAGTTGGCCGTCATGGTGCCGATGTTCGTGTAATTGACGGTGTCCGACGTCTCATAAAACGGCTGGACGTCATCGAAGGTCAGTAAAGTATAATTGATGGTGAAGGAACTGTTGTTGACGAAATTGCTCGCGTCAATCATCGGCGGGGCCGGAACCGTTTCCGGATAGTTGAGGATGGAATTGTTGATATAGTAAGCGTCCACGGCCCGCGCCCGCGGGCCGGCAAAAATCAACATGCAAGCGGCCACCGCCCCAGTCATCAGCAGGCCGACGCCCGTTCTCCGGCGATAAATCTGTTCCGTGCTATTCATTGAATCATCATGGTGTAGTTATATTGAACGGAGAGACCATTCGAATCCGTCAATGCAACCGTGAAATAATAAGTACCCGTAGCCGTGGGCGTGCCGGACAGGACGCCCGACGGTGAAATCGACAATCCCGGGGGCAACTCGGCGCCGGACCAGGTCAACGGAGCAACCAAGGCGCCGCCCGTCGCGCTGAAATGAACCGCGGAGTAAGGCTGGTT
This sequence comes from Verrucomicrobiota bacterium, assembly GCA_049509875.1. Lineage (GTDB taxonomy): Bacteria > Verrucomicrobiota > Verrucomicrobiia > Limisphaerales > UBA11358 > UBA11358. Next base: position 12,475 of record JBEKZM010000067.1, read on the forward strand.
CAGGGCGCCGTTGGCCATCCCCAAAGGCGACACTTGGATCAAGACCTGATTCTCCAAGTTGTCAATGCTCGTGCCATTGGGAAAGACTATGGGCGCGTTCGTGGTGCCATCAAAGGAACCCATGACGAAGTACTCGTCATAATAATCATCCGGGTCAATACCGGGCGTTTCGGTGAAATAGGGGGTGCCAGTCATGCTGAGAAGGGGGGTGTTGAAGAAAACGGCGCTGTCCTTGTTCCACGTATTCGTGTTTGGCGCGAGGATCGTGCCCGGGCCCGCCAAAGCAGGCAGCACGTTGGCTACGACAAAACCATTGTCGCCGCCTACGGTGCTCTCTGAGTAGAGCAGGTTAAGTGGAATCCCCCCCCCGCCGGCCGTCAAATCCGCTGCGCTAAAAAGAAAGTCCGGAGTGGTGACCACCCGCTGCAAATTCTGCACTTGGAGCAACCCATTCGTCACCAAAATCAGCGTATAATTGTTGGTCACGGGTTCATAGAATAAGCCGGTGAGGGTGTCGAAATTCGTAAATGGGACATACACGAACTGAATCTTTTCGATGCCCTGAAAGTACCCCTGCGCGCCCGCCGCGGCGGTGCAGGTGACCGGATCAATCAGATAAGAGTAATTGGTGAAAAAGTTCACCAGATAAGTGCTGCTTGAAAAATTGGTCGTGGTGGAATTGGTCAGCGCCAGACTTTCAAAATTGGTCGTGGCCAGCACCGTGGGAATGCTGCCATAGGGGAGAATGTCAATCGGACAGACATTGGTGTAAAATATCGGCAGGACGAAGAAATCAGCCGAGGTGTGCGGTATTTTCCGCACGGTGGTATTGGTAACGACGCCCGAACCGTACGGAGAGCCGATGGGAAAGGCCGCGGTTTGGGTCACCAAAAGCTGATAGCCGGTGGTGTAGTGGTTGGTAAAGATATTGGCAAAGGTATAATAATAAAGGATCTCGAACACGCGCTGGTAATTCGTTGTCACCACCAGCTGCGGGGGGGACCCGTACGGCGAACCCACCGGCGCATTCGTGTAATACGAAACGATCGTGGCGTTGGAAACGATGGTGGCCGAGTTGGAAACCGAGGTGATGGCCACCCCGGGATAGGTGGCCTGCACGACGGCCGGGGGATTGGTCTTGATAAAGGCGAGGAAGGCCGTCAAATCGCCATAGCCATAGCCGTTATTGGTAGTGCCGCTGAAGATATAATACCCCGAATTCGTGCCGCTCACGAAATTCGTGCCACCGCCAATGTACGGCGGGAAAACGGTTGGGCTGGAAGTATTCGTGGCTATCGTATAGAGCAAGCTGTCCGGGGAAATGGTCTCATAGTTAACATTGTTGGTGGACAGCAGGTACCGGAGTCCGGCGACGTCATCACGCGTCAAGCCCGTATAATAACTGCCCCAAAAAATGTTGCCGTGCTGAAATGAAGACACGGGGGAAGCGTAATCGGCCAGCGGATCCACGGAGAGAATATCCGGGAAAGCAAGCACGGGCGGCCCGCTGCAGGCTTCCAAGATATGGTAGGTGTACAGCGTATCGTTGACGTACGGCGAATACTGCAGCACATTCAACGGCGAGGAGATATAGTCAAAATTTCGCTGGATCACCAAATATTCTTCATCCTCGGGACAGGTGCCTCCGGGAGGCAAATAGCGGTCATGAATGCCCCACGTGTAGAACACAGAGTCCGCCAGGCCCAATTGCCCGACAAGTTGTCCCAAAGCATAGGAACTCATATCGAGAATGCCCAGCCCCAGGGCTGTGTAATTCTGATGGCGTGAATCCAAAGGAAATTCGGACAGATTGACGCTATAGCCGTCCAAGCCCCGGATTGGCCCCGACGGGCTGTTGGTGAAGGTGACGTTGAGAATGGTGAAGGCCTTGTCAACCGCGGTAATGCCGGCGGAGCCGTAAAAGTCGTTGAAATTCTGGTCGAACGTATAATACATCACCGGCGTGTTGCGGCGATATTCCTCGCCGAGGTTCTTGGCCGCGACGATATCGCTGGGCGGGCCCCAACCTATGTTCTGGACCTGCCACGCGTCGCCGCCATTGCCAACGGGGCCGGCCAGCGAATAGGCCCTGGCGGACTGCCAGACGCCCAACCCAACCGCGGCCATCAGCAAAAATATCTTGGTCACTTGTCGCATATAAATCCTCACTGGCGCAACAGCACCACCCGGTAATAGCCCGAGGGATTGCCGCCTACATACATCGAATCGGTGGTCCCGGCCGCAAAACGCGGAGAACCCACATTGCTCCAGGTGGTGAGATTGCTGCTCACCTGGACCTGGTAAGTCGCCCCCGGCTGAGTATTCCAGCCCAAGAACATGCCTTGCGCGGTCTGGGTAAGCTGCTGGCTGAGCCAGGTGCCGGGATTGGTGGGGCTGCCGCCGCTCAGGAAGACCTGGTAAAGCGAGGGACCGCCGGCAACGAGCGGCGCGTTGACATTCGTTGGCCAGCTGGCGATGCTCGAGCCATAGTACTCCTGCATCCACTCCAGCGGTATGCCAAAGTAGCTAATCCCGCCCCAAGTCGTGCCGCTGGCCGCAGGCGACAAGGGCGAGCGCCGCCCGTCCGTCGTCACATAGTCCAGCGCAAAGGAATGCGTGCTGCTGGCGGTCAACCCGTTGGCGGCCGTCATCGTCCACGAATTCGTGGTCACCACAACCGTGGGGGTGGCGGCCCCATCCGCGTACACTTCATAGTCGCTCACAGAAAGGCCTTGCAGCGGAGCCCAGGAAACCACCAGTTGCGGCTGGTAAACACCATTGCTGACCACAAACGGCGCCCAAATATTGGGGGCGGACATGGGCTGGAGAACGGAGGCCACGTTGACGAATCGTTGCGCATACAAATCAAAGGCGCTGGGCAACCCCACAAAGCTGGTCCACACGGCGAGGAACTGGCTGCCGCCATCCGACGCCAGCGCCGGCTGCATTTGTTGGCTGATGGTGGTGGTATTCACCCGGAACTCACCGCCAACCAGCGAGCCGTCGTCATGGAAGAACTGGCCGTAAACGCCTTCCCGCGAGCCGTCCTGACCCATGCTGGTCCAGACCGCCAGGTAATCCGCGCCGATCGCCGCCAGTTGCGGCGCATATTGATTGCCGGGAAGATACGTATTGAGCCGGATGGCGTTGCCGCCGGCTCCGGCGCTGGTGAACGTCCTTCCGTACACATCCCACCCATTCGTTGAGACCACCAGATTGAGCTGGCTCCAGGCGATGGCAAAGCCGCCGTCCGATTCCACCGCGATGGCCGGGTTGGCGCATGGAGTGGTCGTTTGATCCACCAAGAACTCGCTGCCGGCCGCCGCGCCACTACTGAGGAACAACCGCGCATAAACATCCACGCTCGCGGTGCCAATGGCCGAGGGCGAAGTGCCGTTGGTCTCATTAAGCGCAGGGAGGCTCCCCCGTTCCAGTTCCGAAACCCAGGCGACGACAAATCCGCCGCCGGGCAGCGCGGCCAGCGCCGGCGTGCGCTGATTGTAATTCGTAAATTGATTGACCAGGAATTCGTTGCTGATGGTCTGGCCGCTAGGCGACAGAATCTTCGCATACACGTCCAGCAGGCTATAGGGGCCGGCCTCGTTGAAACTCGCCCAAGTCACCACCACGTTGCTGTTGTTGAGCACGGCGACCTGAGGATTAACCTGGAAGCTGCTGCTGCTGTTGAAGGCACTGACCGGAACATCGGTGCTGGTGAGAAAGGTATTCGTGGGCGTCAGGAACCGCGCAAAGACATGTTGATATCCTTCCACTCCCCCCTGCCAGACGAAGACGGCGCCGCCATTCTTGAGCAGGGCCACTTTGGCATTCTCCTGGTCGCCCGCGCCGGTGGCATTCACCCGAAACGTGCTCAGAGTGCCGGAAAGGGTCCCGTCGAGCTGGCGCGCGCTGACGCCCCAACCAGCGCCATCGGTGATGTTATCCTGCCATACGACAAAACCGCCGGTCGGCGAAATCGCCGCGGAGGGCATAACCTGGTCCCCGGGCAGCGAACCGATGATCGGGTATTCAGTGCCCTCGGGGGAATAGTAACTTGTCTGGGCCGAAGCCTTGAAACCAAACGTGAGAGCCAGCGTCCACACGACGGACACGGCAACACCGCGGACACAAACGGACAACGACATAAAGCGACGTGCTGACGATAAACCATCGCGCCGGATTTGTCGAAAAAATCCTGCCACCGCCGCGCCTGGGTCGGCGCCGGCCACTTTGGGGAACCAGCTATGCAAATTCATGTTAGATCAACTCCGCCTGCTGGGCGGACAACGTCCGGTCCAGGCTTTCCAGCATGCCCTTAAAACCCCAGCGCCGGAACAGCTCGCGCAGCTGTTCCCGGTTCGCCGGCCGGACCGCCAGTTCGTCCGGCACAAATTCACAGGCGACTTCGTGCAACTGCACCAGCCTTAAGTTTCGCCTGACGATATCCACCGACTCCTGCAGAGCCGCCCGCAACTTATCCGATTTCACTTCCGCCAGCCGGGTCAGCAGAACGGCCGCCGACCCGAACTGCCTCAACAACTCCGCCGCCGTCTTGGGCCCGACACCCGGCACGCCGGGAATGCCGTCCACCGCGTCGCCCATCAACGCCAGCCAATCGGCCACCTGCTCCGGCTCGACTCCGGTCTTGGCGCGAACCTGCTCGCGCGACCAGACCGTTCCGGGCGCCTTGTCATTCGGATTCCATAATCCGACCTGCGGCGACACCAACTGCATAAAATCCTTGTCCGCGCTGGCGATCACCACCTGCCAGCCCACCGCCGTTGCGCGCCGCGCCAGGCAGGCGATGTAATCATCCGCCTCGATCTGGTCGCCGCAATAACTGGCCACCCCGGCGGCCGCCAGATACTCCACTATTTCGTCCAGTTGCGGGCGCAATTCCGCCGGCATCTCCGGACGATGCACCTTGTATTCCGGATGGGCCTCCAACCGCTCGGCACTCAGGCCGCCATCCCAGACCACCATCAAATGCGCCGGCTCCAATGCCCCGCGCATTTTCTCCAGCATCTTGATAAATCCGTAAATGGCGTTCGTCGGCCGCCCCGCCGGGCCACGCAATTCCCGAATCGCGTGAAATGCCCGATAGGCATAGGCATGGCCATCAACAATCAACAACCGCGTCACGGAATGAGGGTCTTCGTCGTCAACGTCGGCGGCACATTGTCCGGCGACTGAGGTGGCGCGCTTTTGTCGGCGAACGGCAGATCGTCATCTGAATGCACCCGGTTGCCGGCCGGGTCAACAATCGTGGCCGTCACAAAAATCATGAGATTGTTTCGCGTGGTCGTCTTGGTCTGGCTCTGAAACAGCCGGCCCACCACGGGCAAATCCCCGACCACGGGCACGGTGTTTTTGGTTTCATTTACCGAGGAGGTGATCAGGCCGCCCAACACGACGGTTTGGTTGTCCCAGACGTTCACGGTGGTGACCAATTGCCGGATCGTGAAGGTCGGCAGCACGGTGGGCAGTTCCACCACGTTCAAGTTGCCGACGGCCCCGGAGATCAGGCCGGGCGGCAGGGCCGAGGAGCTATAACCGCCAAACTCGGTATCCGAGGGAATGAGGGCCAGGTTGATGGTAAAGCCGTCGGCCAGGACGTAGGGCACCACGTCCAGAACCGGGCCGGTTTCGATGGATTGGCTGATCGGCGAGATGGCCGAAGTGCCCGGCTGGAACACGTTGTTGCCACTCTGGCCATAGGCGCCGACGGCGCCGATCAGGCTGGCGAGAACGGCGGCCGGAGCGGCAGCCTTCACGGATGAATGTAAAAGGGATTTTTTCATGCTTGCCTCTTTGGCTTAAATTACGGTGTCGCGCCCAAGGCGCCAGAGGTGGTGGTGCTTTGACCCGGTGTGAAGGTGATGCCGACGATGACCGTTTGCACGGTCGTGGCGCGCATTTGGGTCTGCCGTCCGCTGATCACCGTTATTTCCGGCTCGCCCAGGTTTTCGACCCCCGTGCGGCTTTCCAACGCGTGCAAAACGACCTGGAAATTGGGATTGGTCAAAATGCCCGTGATCGTGGCGGTGGTGGAACCGTTGCCCGGCGTGAGGCCGCTGCTGAATATATTCTGGCCGGCGTTGGCAAGCGGGGTGCCCCCCGAACCGACGGGGAAGGCCCCGATCGAATTCGCGGGGGAAGTGGGCACCGTGAGCGATCCGGGGTTGCCGCCTTGCGCCACGGCTTGGTTCCCCAAGTTGAACTGGCCCAGGTACCAGTCAAAACCCAGCTGGTTGTTGTCAGACTGATCCACTTCGATAAAGCGCGCCTTGATATGGACCTGGGGGGGGACCTGGTTGAGCACCTGGAGCGCTTTTTCAATCGTGTCCAAATCGTTTTCGGTGGCTTTCACGAACAGATAACCCAGGCGGTCATTGAAGAAAACGGATTTGCCGGCCGGGAAAAACAAGTTCACACCCAGCGTCGAAAAGAACGCCCTCGCCAGCGCGCTCGGGGTGGTGGCCGAAGTTTGGGTGGTGATATAGGCCAGGCCGCCCTGGTTTTGCTGATTGCCGCCGCCGCCGCCACCGCCGACGCCACCGGCGCCGCCCTGAGCGTTGTTCAGCAAGCTTCCGGAACCGCCCTGTTGGCCGCCGCCGCCGCCGCCGCCGCCGCCGCCACCCGTAGTCCCGCTCTGGCGGCTGCTGCCTGCGCCGGAGAACGCATTCACCACGCCCACAGGAGTGCTAAATTGACTTTGGCCGCCGCCGCCGCCGCCGCCGCCGCCGCCGCCGGAGCCGCCGCCGCCGCTGCTGCCGCTAGAACTGACACCCAGCGGATAGGAACTGACGTTTTCCAGGCCGGAATAGAAAGTATTGGGATCAATCCGGTAGGTGCGCGTAAACAGTTGCGGCGTTTCCGGGCCCTTGGCCTGAAATACGATTGCAAAGTCCCGAACGGTATATCTGAGCGGGTGGTCGGCCACCAGCACAATGGCATCCAGCACATCGCCCAAACGCACATCGGTCAGGCTGGGAATCTTGATGACAAACGAGCCCACATCGTTTTGCTCGCCCGTCGAACTCTCCGCCCCCGGGGCCACCGGCAGCCCGGTATTGGGATCAATATTCGGAGCGGCTGGCGCCACCTGCGGGGCGGCAAAACCACCCCCGCCGCCAAAACCGCCTCCGCCGCCAAAGCCGCCAATGCCGGTCGCCGTGGGCGCCGCAATCGGCTGGCCCGAGAGATCCGGATTGTTATTGATCAGGAAGTTGATGCCCTTGCGTTCAGGATCGCGGATCCGGCACTGCTCGCCCAGTTGCTTGAGCACTTCCGACAGCGGCAGGCCGTCGAAGGAAACACTGTCGAGGTGAATATGATCCAGCTTGGACATGATCGCCTGCCGGCCCGGCCCGGTCCAGACCAGCGTGTTGGTGGCGTACGAATCGGGAATGGGAAGATTGGCGGTGCTCTTGGGCAGCGTCCACTGTTTTTCAACGTGTTCCATGCGCTCCTGGGTATCGGTGTTGTGGTTCACGATATCGCGGTGGATTTTGTCCTGCTTGATCAAGTCCAGATAATAGGAGGCGGTGGTGTTGTCGGGATCGATCTGGATGGCCTGGGTGAGCTTGATTTCCGCATCATTGAACTTGCCCATTTCGTAAAACACCTTCCCGTCCTGGACGAGCACGGCGGCGCTCACGCGATCGGCCGCCATCTGAGGAACCTTGTCGGTGGTCTCGGCGTCCGGCATGCGGCCCTTGTAAATCAACAGCAATTCGTCATTGTGTTTCTTGAAGGCGAGCACTTCGTTGACGTCCGGCGCCACCTTCAAGCGGGTCTCCTCGTTGAGAATCTGTTTCAGTTGCGTCTGGGCCTCCCGCAGGTCCCCCCGGCTTTGCGCATCGCGGGCCAGCGCCAGCCGCGTGGCCGTCAATCCCGCCACGGCCTGGGTGGTCTCCTCGGGTATGCCCGAACCGATGCCCTCGGCCAGGACGCAGGCTTCCTGGTAGAGCTTGGCGGCGCCCGCCGTGTCGCCCCGCTGCGCTTCGCTCCGGGCGTCCATAAGTTTTTGGCGGAGCACGATGGTATTGGCCTGGCGCACCACCGCTTCGGTATCCGCCGCGCTGAGGGCGGCATTGTCCTGCGCGGGCGCGGCGCCGGGAGCAAACACAAGGGCGGCAGATCCAAGAAGAATGAGGGCGGCTTTGGTCATGGCAAAATCAATTCGTCTCAAGTGGGGCGTTGCAACAATAAAAAATTAACAGTCAGGGCGCAAATGGCAAAGAGGTTTTTTTCTGGTTCGACTGGTCCATCAAAATCAATTCGTGCTCGTGTACATCCACCACCGTGTAATCCACTCCGCCAAACGAGAGTTTATCACCGGCCCGAGAACCCCGAAAGATTTTTCTCTCCGGATCGTAACGAAAGTCCGCCGAAAAGGCATCCACGCGCTTGTAGGGTCGGTCCTTGGCAATGGTCACCGGCTCGGTGGTATCCTCCAGCTTCAAGACCAGCTCGCTGGGATTCTCGGGCGGACCTTTCACCTCGAGCAGCCCGAAATCCGAATTCGGCTTTTCGTCCTTGGAAACATAGTGGGTCACCGGATGCCGCTTCGACGGCGCGGACGCCGCCTCCCGTTGCACCTTGATCACGTAGCGCACGCCCAGCTCATTGGTAATGACCGAATCCAGCCAGACTATGGTGTACAGGGGGAAAATGTTTGTGACCACGGCCACCTGAAGCCCCGTCTTGCTGGCGGCCAATATCAAAGTGCCGTCCAACGATTTCTGCCATTCCATGGGATTGAGCAATCGGTTCGTGTTCTCCAAATCCAAATGGTACGGGGTGGTGGCGCGCGCCATGGTGTCATCCAGCAGGGTCATGTCCAGGTTGGTCAGCGGATGGACGACCGGGTGGGTCAGATCCTGGCGCCGGCTGTTCATCTGGTCCGTGTCGCTCGAAATATAGAACAGCATGAACACCAGCACGCCGATCAGGCCCGCAAGCATAACCCCGAGCAAAATCTTTTCGTAATGTTTCTTTAAAAAATCCATTTTAACTCTTGAGCAGGAGCTTCACAACGTCCACCTCCAGCGTGACGCGAAGCAACTGTTGCTTGATCACCGTTTGCAGGCCGCCCTTGCTGGACATGGTCCCGGGGGACGGTTGTGTTGGGGGGCGCGGAGGGGGCATCGCGGGGGCGTTCAGCCCATACCGATTCGAATACCGTTGCTGATACCCATAAGCGCTCGGCGGGGCGGGGGCGGGCGGCGCGCCGGCCATACTGAGCGCGGCGGCTTCCGTGCTGGCCTGCTGGACCGCCACGGATTTGATAATGAATGGATTCGTTGAATTCGCGAACCCGGCAATGACCTTGGCCAGTTCGGGCGTAAAGCAGCGGAACGTCACCACGTAGGGGGTGATGCTGGCCAGGCTGTTGGTCACGGGCGTCTTATCGGTATAATCCGCTTCCAGGCCTTTCGCGACGTCGTCCTCCGAAACGCGCACGCGCTGGATGCTGTCGAGGTTGTTGACGCCCGCGGCGAACATGATTTCCGTAATCGCCCGGACCTCGCCCAACTGCTGGGCCAGCGGGCCCAGGCCCGAGGAGATGTTCAGCAGGCTGTTCTGCACTTGAAACGAGAAATAATACTGGGGCGGGAGGCTGACACTGTTGTCCTTGGCCTCCTGCGTCAACTCATAAACGGTGGTGCCCAGGGCGGTCGCGAAGGTCTTGCTCGTGACCTCCCCCGTCGGAATGGGGGCAATGGTATGAAAACGGGCCGCCGCCTGGTTGATCCAGTCCCGCAGTTGCTGCTGCTGTGCCTTGGCCGTCTCGGTGTTGTTGATTTTGTCGTTGCCCGGCTGCGGCTGCTGGTTGTTCAGGTCGTTCAGCGTGGCATAAATTCCGCTCAGCTTCTGAGACTCGTCGGCATTGCTCGAAAAACTGCTGTAAATGTAAAAGCCCGCCGCCCCGAGCGCCCCGAGCGCCACGAGGCCAACCACCACAAACAATAAATTGCGTTTGATCCAGCCCATATCAGAATTTTAGCGGTTTGGAGGGCGTCACGGACACGGTAAAGGTAAACGTCCCGTTGGCGTCGTCGGGAGAAATTTCGCCCACGAGCAGGGTTGCGCCGGCGCCCGGATCGACCATCGGCGAAGCCGCAATCTGGTCCCGCACCACGTAGGCAATGTCCTTGTTGTTGGCGGATTCACTGACGGTCTGCTTCAAGCTCACGGCCCGGCACACCAAGGTCAGCCCATTGGTGCCGGCCAACGCCGCCCCGCCCGTGGGTTGCACTGGGGCCGGTTGCGCCGGTTGCGCCCGTTGATAGCGGAGCGACATCCCCGGCATTGTGGCCGCCGGCCCCGGCATATTCGGATTGCCGGCCGAATTCGCCTCGGTGGGACCGTTCAACTGTTCAATCCAGATGCCCACGTCCACGCCCGGCTTCTGCGCCGACATCTGCTTGCGCAGCACCTCTTCAGACCGCAGGAGCGCCCGCCGCAGTTCGGCCAGGAAATCGCCCCAGTAGTATCGATCCTGCATGAGCGCGGCGACCTGCTCGGCGTTGTTCCGGGTGGACCGCAGCCGGTTGTAAGCCTCCTGGAAAACCTGCATGCTTTGGCTCGCCTTTTCCTGTTGCGGCGTCAGGCGTTCAATTTCCTTGCTTTTGTTGTCCGCCAGTTTCTGGAACAGAAAGCCCACCGCAAAGGTCACCAGCACCATGCTCACCACCGTGGCAATCAAAAAGGGCTTTTTCTGGTTGAAGGACTGCCAGCGCAGCGTGCTGTCGGGCATCAAATTCATTTCCACCGGGCAGGTGGCCAGATTGCGCAGCCCCAGGCCCACCACTTCGCCCAGGGAGTGGGCCACGCGGGACAGCTCCTCCAGGTTGACGGCGGGGGAGATCTGGACATTGCGGAAGGGGTTGAAGTACTCGACGGGCACATTGAGTTTTTCCGCGAAAAACTGCGCCGTGTACGGCATGATGGAAGCGCCGCCGGAAAGGAACAGCCGCTGCGGCGCCGAGCCGCCCTGCTGGCCCCGGTAAAACTGCAGGGTCTGATTGACCTGGATGTGCAGCTTGGTCATGAACTGGCGCGCGATCTTGGAGATCGCCGCCTGGTAGGGGTTCTCCGGCTCCTCGTAAGCGCCGCCCAAACTGACAAAGCCTTCGGCAATCTTGATGCGCTCCGCATCGTCAAACTTGAGCTTGCTCTCGTTGGCGAAATCCTGCGTGATCGCGTTGGCCCCGAGGTTGATGCTTCGGGAAAACACCTTGCCCTTCTCAAAAAACAGCAGATTGCTCGTCTTGGCCCCGATGTCCAGCAGCATGGTGCAATCATCCAGTTCGCCGTAATTGTAACGGAACGCATTGCACAGGGCCGCCGGTGAAGCGTCGCACAGCTGCAAGTTCAACTTGGCCTCCGCCGCCACGCGAAACAGGCCTTCGACGATTTCCGACTTGATGGCCACCAGGAGCACTTCCAGCTCGCCGCCCGGGGCTGAACCGAGAATCTGGTAGTCCCAGACGACTTCGGCCAGCGGGAAAGGAACATTTTGCTGGGCCTCGTACTGGATGATCTGGTCCACCTTGCTGGCGTCCACCGGCGGCAGCTTGACAAATTTGGAAAAGACGTGAAAACCCGGGGCGCACACGTTGACATTCTTGGCCTTGAGGCCCTTTTCGGCATTCAACCCTTGCAGCGCCGAAAGGATGGCCTTCTCCCGCGTGGCATCCTGCGCCCCCTCCAACCCCAGCGGCTTGATGGAAAAACTGTCCAACCGCAACCCCCCCTGCTCGTTGATTTCGAACTCGGCGAGCTTGAGACTGCCCGCCCCAAAATCGACGGTCAAAAATGACTTGGTGTTAAGCATTACTTTTACGTCCGTGCCATTGCCAATCGGGTTGCTTTTCAAACCTGGAATGGGCAGGCAGTTGATTAGGCCAAATTCTCGCACGGGTCAAACTAAAATCAAAAAAATTTCTTAAGGGATTTTGATTTCCGCCGAAAAAAGTTGCATCGCACCGCCGCCTTTGGCTTTATCCAGACTGTGTGGGACGCCGCCAACGAATCTTTACGCCGCCGCATGATCGTGGTTTACTCCGGCCAGGTGCAGGGGGTCGGGTTCCGCTATACCGCCAAAACCGCCGCCACCGGCTTTGAAGTCACCGGGGTCGTTCGCAATCTGCCCGACGGGCGCGTGGAACTGGTCGCCGAAGGGCGGCGCGGGGAGCTGGAGGCCTTTCGCGGAGCACTCCGGGAAGCAGGTCTTGCTGGATTTATTCGCGACGAGAAGGTAGATTGGGCGGATGCAACAAACGAGTTCCGGGGATTTGAAATTGCTCGCTAGTCAATGAAATACGCCGTCATCGCTGATATTCACGGCAACTTGGACGCGTTCCAGGTGGTGCTGGAGGACATTCGCGCCCAAAAGGCCACTCACATCGTCTGTCTGGGCGACGTTGTGGGGTATAATGCCCAGCCAAAGGAATGTCTCGACATCGTGCGGCAGATGAACATTCCCTGCGTGAAGGGCAACCACGACGAATATTGCTCCACGGAAAATCACCTGGACGGCTTCAATCCGCATGCGGCCGAGGCCGTCCATTGGACCCGGAACCAGCTCCCCGCCGAGGACAAGCAGTGGCTGCGGGAACTGAAATATTCGCGGATGGCCGCCAACTTCACCATGGTGCATGCCACCTTGGACGCCCCCGAACGCTGGGGCTACGTCTTCGACAAACTCGCCGCCGCCGCCAGTTTTCCCTATCAAAACACCCAAATGTGTTTTTTCGGCCACACCCATGTGCCCGTCGCCTTCATGCGTGACACCGTGGTCCGCGGCGGCACCTATTCCAAATTCAAGGTCGATCCATCCAAGAAATATTTCATCAATGTCGGCGCCGTCGGCCAGCCCCGGGACAACAACCCCAAGGCGGCCTATGTGATCTACGACATGGACGCCCAGACGATTGAACTGCGCCGCCTGGATTATGACATCGCCTCCGCGCAGAAGAAGATTCTCGCCGCCGGCCTGCCCGAGCGGCTGGCGGAGCGCCTTGCCTTTGGACGATGACGGGGTCCGGTCACTCATGATCTGACCACGGAGGCCGTGAGCCAGAACCTGGTCGCCCGGCGTCGGTCCTGCGCCCGAGGCGCGAAAGCCACGGGGCCAGGGCTGATGTCACCTTGAAAATTCTCATTCTCAAACCCAGTTCGCTCGGCGACGTCATCCAGGCGTTGCCGGTACTGCGTTTGCTCAAGCTGCACTGGCAGTACGCCGAAATTTTTTGGTGGATCGATTCCGCCCTCGCACCGCTCCTCGAAGGAGATCCCGATTTGGCGGGCGTCGTTCGCTTCGAGCGCCGGCGCTGGGGAAAACCCCGGCATTGGCCTGAAATGTGCCGCAGCATTCGCTGGCTGCGCGAGAAAAAATTCGATCTGATCATTGATTTGCAGTGCCTGGCCCGAAGCGCCGCCTTCGGCTGGCTGGCCAACGGCAAAAACCTCGTGGGTCTGGATGAATCCCGCGAAGGCGCCAGAGCCTTTTACGATTCCATTGTGCCTCGCCGATCGTTCCATACCCATGCCGTGGACTGGTATCTGTCGGTCCTGCCGCACATCGGTGTCCCCGTGCATGATCGTTTTGACTGGCTTCCCGTCCGTCCCGTCGTGGCTGCGGGCATCCGCCAAAAATGGCCGGACACCAATCACAGCGGCCCGACGCCAGGCCCTGCCTCCCCCGCTCCCAATAACGGCCGCCCCGCTCCCCGGTGGATCGTCGTCCAACCGGGTGCCCGTTGGCAAAACAAGCGGTGGCCGGCTGAAAATTTCACCGAGCTGGTTCGCCTGCTCGCAGCCAAACACCCGGCCGCCCACTTCGTCATTCTGGGCGACAAGACCGACCGCTTGCTGGGCACCATCGTCTCCGACGCCGCGCCCGAGCGTTGTCTGGACCTGTGCGGCGCCACCACCCTGCCCGAAATGGTCGAATGGATTCGCCGGTGTGACGTGATGGTCACCAACGATTCTGGCCCCATGCACGCCGCGGCCGCGCTGAGAAAACCTCTCGTCGCGCTGTTTGGCCCCACCGAACCCCGCCGCACCGGCCCCTATGGCCAGATCGAGAACGTCCTCCGGGTCAACCTGCCCTGTTCACCCTGTATGAAACCGTACTGCGGTTTTGAAAAGCCGGAAGAATGCCTCCGGGCCATCTCGCCCATCCAGGTCGCCGCCCGGCTAGGTTGACCGCCAAAATGGCTTAAATGCACTTAAGTGTTTTGATTAGAATATGTTAGCTTCATTTTGGAATGCTCCAGAAACGGATATTTGACCCTGAAATTTGAGAATTTTGCACAAAATGTCACCGAAAGTGATCATTTGAACTCAAGCCTTGCGCAATTTAGCCGATCAACGGTAAGAATGCGGACCGATGCCGGAAATTATTGCTGCGACCGATGCGCCGACGGCGAGGGGGCAACCAGTAAGGCTTCCCCAGTCCCGCCCAATCCAGGCGTCAAAACCCGGATTCTGTTCGTGGATGATGAACCATCAATGCTCCGGGTGCTGAAAATGGGCATGCGTTCCATGGCGGCCGCTTGGGAGATGGAGTTCGCCAGCAGCGGCGAAGAGGCCCTGATCATGGTCAAGCAAAGTCCGTTTGACGTCGTGGTCACCGACATGCGGATGTCGGGCATCAACGGCGCGCAACTTCTGAATGAAGTCCTGCGCCTTCATCCCCGGACCGTCCGCATTGTCCTGTCCGGCTATTCCGACCTGAGTGAAGTGGTCGGCTGCATTGGTCTGACCCATCAGTTTCTTGAAAAGCCGTGCAGCCTCGATGACTTGAAGAACTGCCTGACGCGCGTTTGCCAGCTCAACGCCCGCCTCGCGAACGAACGACTCCGCACGGTGGCGGCCAGCTTGAAGAACCTGCCCAGCCTGCCGGAGCTCTATCTGGAAATTGCCGACGCGGTGCAATCACCCAACTGCTCCACCCAGCTCATCGCCGAAATTGCCTCCCAGGACCCGGCCATCGCCGCCAAGCTCCTGCAACTCTCCAATTCCGCCTATTTCGGTTTCAGCCGCAAGGTCTTCTCCATCGCGGAAGCCGTCCAATTGCTCGGCGTCGGCATCGTTCAATCGCTGGCCCTGGCCGTGCCCATTTTCACCTCCTTCTCCCGCCAGAAATGCCCGGATTTTCCCATCGACCAGGTCTGGGAACATTCCCTCCAAACCGGAATCATCAGCCGCCGGATTTGCAGCGACCATCTGGCCGATTCTTCCCTCGGCGAGCAGGCCTTTTGCGCCGGCCTGCTGCATGACTTGGGCAAAATCATTCTCGCGGACAGCCTGCCGGCGGAGTACGGCGACGTGCTCAAGGAATCTCGTGATAAGCATCTTCCACTGCGGGAAGCCGAGCGGAAATGCTTTGCCGCCACCCATGCCGAAGTCGGCGCTTATCTCCTGGCGATTTGGGGCCTGCCCATTCCGCTGGTGGAAGCCGTGGCCAATCATCATTGTCCCCAGCGTTGCGGCACCCGGGAGTTCTGCCTGGCGGGCATCGTCCACATCGCCAACGCCCTCCAGCACGCAACCGCCGCCCAGCCAGAATCCGAGCCGGACACCTTGGACGCCGACTATGTCAAATTTGTGGGCCTGGAACATCAATTCCAAGTCTGGCGCGCCGAACTTTCAGGCCAGGCGCCAGGCGAATAGGCCGCCAGGCCGACCCTGATTTTGCCGGCCGTGGTCCCTCGGCACCATAAATCCGCTTGCCAAAAAACTGACTCCGTTCCAGCTTGCCTGCATGCGACATTTCCCGCTGTGGATTTTGCTGGTCATCGCCCTGGCCAACCGCGCTGCCGGCCAAGATGAGGCGGTTCCCGATCTGCCGCCCGTCCCAACCCGCGAAAATCAGGTGGCTTTGTTCAACGGCAGGGACTTTTCCGGTTTCGCCTTCTGCATGCTGAATGACGCCAACCCGCGGCAGACCTGGAGCGTGACCAACGGCGTCATTCATTGCACCGGCAATCCGCTGGGCTACCTGCGCACCACGCAAAGCTACAGCAACTACTTCCTCACGGTCGAATGGCGCTTTGTCAAAGTGGCCCCCAAGGCGGACCACACCGGCATCCTGGTCCACCTGCAATTACCGGATCAAATCTGGCCGAAATGCATCAAGGTGCAGGGCAAGCACGACCGCGTGGGCGACTTGTTCCTGCTGGCTGGCGCGGACTCCAAGGAGCACAAGGGCATGGGCGAGGGCAACCCGGTTCCATTCCGGGAATCCCGGGAAAATCCGGTCGGGCAGTGGAACACTTCCGAGACCGTTTGCATTCACAACACCGTCGTTTGCTTCCTCAATGGCTATTTCGTCAACGAAACGACCGAAACCACGCTCAACGACGGTTTCATCGGGATCCAGTGCGAAGGCGGCGAGATTGAAATTCGCGCGATCCATTTCTCGCCGCTGAAATACTGACCTTTAACTTTTTCGAGGCATTTTCGGCGGTTTGGGCTAATGCCGGATGAAGAGAACATCCAAACCCGGTATGACCATGAAATCCAAACTTCGATTCCCGGCTGCGGCCGTTTGCGTCTTTCTTGCTTCGCTGACCACGGCCCTGTCCCAAACCGTGCCGCCGCGGGCACCCGCTGCCCTGCCCGTGGCGCCCCCCAACTTCGATCCCAACACGGGCCTGCCGATGGCACCCCAACCGGCCACGCCCGACTGGATCGACGACAACTGGAAGGAGCCGCGACTTCTCGTGACCAATCTTGTTTACGATGGGATTCCGCTGAAAGACGTGGTGCAAAATTTGCGCGAACGCTTCTCCGGCCCGGACGGATTCGACATCCTGCCCCTGCCTGAAGTTGGCAGTGATGATTCGGGGTCGTCCGTAATCATTCGTTTGACGTTGAGGAATGTCCGGGCCAGCGAGATTTTCAACGCCATGAATCTCATTTTTGAAAACGACCGCAAACCGTTGCGCTGGTTTCTCAAGGGCGGAATCAACCGTCAACTGGTTCAGTTGCGCGCTTTGCCTCCGCCCCCACCAGAAGCCAAGGCGCCAGATACGCAGCGCATGGTTTATTTCGTCGGCAATCTCATCGGCGATGAAAAATCCGGGGGCATGACGATGGACCAGATCATCAAAACCATCCTGGACGTTTGGCCCTCGGATTTCGGCAAGCCCGATGGCGTCATTCGATTCCACGAGGATGCCCAGTTATTGGTGATCAACGGCACACCAGACCAAATCGCGTTCATCCGTCAAACGCTGGCGGCGCTCGGGGAGAAGGTGCAGGCCGCACGCCCGAAAACGGAAGCGTCCAAAGACATTGACGAATTGAACAATCTGATCAAGAGTCTTAAAAATCTTGGCAACGACACCAAGTGAAACGGCCGTGAATCAATGACCGCCGCCGCCACGTCCATGCCCTGGCTCGTCAAGGTCCAGCGCCCCGTCTTGGAAACCGCCCGGCTCCAACCCGGCAATGCTGCTGACGATGCCAACGCCCGCCGCCTCGCGGCGGCCATTTCCCGCGGAGATGAAACGGCCTTTCGGGAGTTTTACGAAGGCTATCATCGCCGGATGTTCCGCCTGGCGTTGGTCCTCAGTCGCGGCGATGAGACGCTGGCCCAGGACGCCGTGCAGGGCGCCTTCATCATCGCCGCGCGAAAACTTCGCGGGGCTGAAAGTGCGGCACATCTATGGAACTGGCTTGCCCGCGTCACCCGGCAGCAAATCGCCCGGATCTGGAAGCAGCGCCGCCGCGAGGCGACCGTCGTCGAAATGGCGGAGCCTCCGGACTGCGTGGAGAATGGCGACACGGATTCCGCACTGGAGGATTGCCTGGATGCCGCCCTGCAGGCCATGCCCGAGGACGACCGCAAGGTCGTCGAATGGTTCTATTTTGACCGCGTGAGCCACCAGGAAATTGCCAAACGCCTCAACGCCACCCCGAAGGCGGTTTCCAGCCGGCTGGAACGGGCGCGCGCCAAATTGCGACTGGCCATGGCCCAAAAGTTGTCCCATGAAACCTGAAAAGGAACAGCTGTTTGACGATCTGGCCGCGGACGGCGGACGGCGCGAAGCCACGCTGCTGGCGGCCGCACACATCCTGCGCTGCCGCCGGCACTGGCTCGTGGCGCGGCAGACCATCGTCCTGCTAATACTGGTCGCGACCACCGCGCTGCTGGTGGAAACAAATAACCACCGGCAAACCCTTGCGCAAGTTTCCCGGCCGCCGAGCCAACCGGTCCCCGTGCCGCAAGCGCAGGAATTGACGGACGAACAGTTGTTGTCCTTGTTTCCAAACACTCCGGTCGGGCTGGCCACTCTGCCCAACGGCAAAAAGCTTTTGCTCTTCCTCCGGCCGGGCGATGCGGCCAAGTACGTGACCCGCCTGTAAGCCCTGGCCCAAGCGTCGCGCCGCTTTCGTGCGGATAATGTTCGCGATGACTCGGGGCCGCCCCGTGCGGGCGAAAGCGCCGTCGCCGCTTCGCTCTGCCGGCGCAGTCCAAAATCACCAACGTGGCTTTGTGGGGCGGCGCCGTTTCACCGGGCGTCATGGACTGCGGCGGGAAGCGAAGCGCCACGCCGCTTTCGTGCGGATAATGCTCGCGATGACTCGGGGCCGCCCCGTGCGGGCGAAAGCGCCGTCGCCGCTTCGCTCTGCCGGCGCAGTCCAAAATCACCAACGTGGCTTTGTGGGGCGGCGCCATTTCAAACGGCGTCATGGACTGCGGCGGGAAGCGAAGCGCCACGCCGCTTTCGCGCGGATAATGTTCGCGATGACTCGGGGCCGCCCCGTGCGGGCGAAAGCGCCGTCGCCGCTTCGCTCTGCCGGCGCAGTCCAAAATCACCAATGTGGCTTTGTGGGGCGGCGCCGTTTCACAGGGCGTCATGGACTGCGGCGGGAAGCGAAGCGCCACGCCGCTTTCGTGCGGATAATGTTCGCGATGACTCGGGGCCGCCCCGTGCGGGCGAAAGCGCCGTCGCCGCTTCGCTCTGCCGGCGCAGTCCAAAACCGCCAACGGGATTACGCCGCCGGTGGCCGCAATTGCACCAGCGTGGCGCCCCAGCCGCCGAATTGCGGATAATCCAGCGTGAAGGAAATGACCGCCGGATGCCTCTGCAAGATCGCGTGCACCGTGCGCCGCAGGTTGCCGACGCCCTTTCCGTGGATGATCCGCACCTGCAGGATGCGGCGAACCTGGCAGGCCGCCAGATAGTCCGGCACCAGGTCCTTCACGTCGCGCGGATTGAAGGTGTGCAAGTCCAGCACGCCATCAATCGGCATTTCAACCGGTTCATCGGTCATGATTGTAGTTTAACCCACTCCAGCGCCGCTTCATGGCTTTGCAATTCATCCGCCAGCTGTTTTTCACGAACCGCGCGCAATAGCTGGCCAATTTTTTGCCCGCGCGGAATGCCCAGCGCCAGCAAATCGTCCCCCGTCAACAGCGGCGGCCGGAGCGCGGGCTGGCGCTGGAGCGCTTCCGCCTCGTTTAACAGGAATTCATAGTGCCTCAAATCGCCCGATGACCCCAGGCAATCCAGCCGGTGCAGCTCCAATTCCAGCGGAAAAGTCTCGCGCATGAGCAACCGGCGCAGCGTGGCCTTGCGCATTTGTTGGACGTCCTTGAACTGCATGTGATTTCGCACACATGCCACAATTTCGTCGGTTTGTTTGCGCGGGAACCGCAGCCGCTGCAAAATTTGTTCCGCCAGGTCCGCCCCCACCTTCTCATGGCCGTAGAAATGAATGCTCCCGGACGCCGCGTCCCGTTCCGCCGTGGCCGGCTTGCCGATGTCATGCAGCAGCACCGCCCAAGGCAGCGATTCGCTGGCGGCCGCCGCGCTGGAACGGTCCGACAGCCGCGGCGGTGCCAGTTTCTCCAGCATGAGCCGGATGTGATTGAACACGCTGCCTTCCGGGTGAAATTCCGGCGACTGCTCACACGTGGTCGTGGCGCCTAATTCCGGCAGGATCTGTTCCAGCAAGCCGCTCTCCCGCAGCAGCACCAACCCGCGCGCCGCTGGAGAATACCAGCTGTTTTTTGGTTCATGGAAAGGGCCTGTGTGAGGGGGGGCTTTTCCCTTGCTCCGGTCCGTATTCCTCTTCTCCCCCGGTTCGAGTGCAAACAACTTGATGAGTTCGTCCCGCACGCGCTCCGCGCTGATCATCCTGATCTTGGGCGCCAGTGATTGAATGGCCGCGAACGTCGCCGCCTCAATGTCAAAATCCAGCCGCGCGGCGAAGCGCACCGCGCGCAGCATTCGCAGATGATCCTCGCCGAAACGCTCCGCCGGTGCGCCAATGGTGCGAATGACCCTGGCCCGCAAATCCTCCTGGCCGCCCACCCAGTCATGGATTTTTTCCGTGGCCGGATCATAAAAAAGGCCGTTGACCGTGAAGTCCCGCCTCCGCGCGTCCGCCTCGGCATTGGCCAACTTCACGCGCTCCGGCCGCCGGCCATCGCGGTATTCCGCCTCGGCGCGGAACATGGCCACTTGAAACTGCTGCCCGCCCTCCACCACAATGATCACCCCGAATTTCTTCCCCACCGGGATGGTCTTCTTAAAGAGCTTCTCCACCTGCGCCGGCGTGGCATCGGTGGCAATGTCAAAATCCCCGGGCTCGCGCCCCAGCAGAAAATCGCGCACGCAGCCGCCCACCCAGAAGGCCGCAAATCCCGCGGCGTGCAGGCGCCCCACGACCTGTCTGGCAACAGCCTTAGTCAATCGCCGAGCCCTACGCCAGCGCCCAGCCGGCGCGGTTTTCGCGCTTGATAAACTGCGCCGCTTCCGGGCAGTTTTTGGCCACCATGTTCGGGCCGTCCCATTCGATTTCCTTGCCCGTCCGCAGCGCCACGCAGCCGAGCAGCATGATCTCCGTCAGTTGCGCCGCAATCTCGAAGCGCGAATAACACTTCAGCGGAGCGTTTTCCTTGATGGCGCCAATCCACTCCAGGTGCTGCTTGTGGTCGGCGTCACCCTTGAACTCGTTGCGCGGAATCGTCTGCGGAATGCTCTCCAGCGCGGCATATTTTTTGTAATGGACAAACTTGGGGTCGTCCTGGCGCTTGATGAAGAAATCCTCGCCGTAGTCGTCCGGTGAAAAAATCTTGCCCTTGTCGCCAATGATCAGGCACGCGCTGTTGGGCACTTCGCCCCGCAACGCCTCAATATCGGTGAGCAGCTCGTGCGGCGGCTTGTTGCTGAAATCATGACCGTTCGGCGCCTTGGGATCAGGTCGGCCGCCGTCATACCACGTGAGGGTGACCGGAGCGTCATGGTGGTGAAGGAACGTTTTGTGAACCGCCTCGCGCGCGGGAAACTCGAAGCGGATCTTCGATCCGAGCGGATAGGTCTCCTGGTTCATCCCGCCAATGACCGTCGCCTGGATTTCGGTCGGATGCCCCAGGCGCAGTGCGCGGAAAGGCATGTTGACCGTGTGGCAGGCCATGTCGCCCAGCGCGCCGGTGCCGAAATCCAGCCAGCCGCGCCATTTGAAAGGAAGATAAACATCATTTTTAAACGGCCGCTGCGCCGCCGCGCCAATCCACAGGTCCCAGTCCAGCGTGGCGGGTACGGGGTCCGAACCCTCCGGCCGCCCCATGCCCTGCGGCCAGACCGGGCGGTTGGTCCAGATATGCACCTCACGCGCCTGGCCGATGATCCCCGCCTGCATGCATTCCACCGCCCGCCGCAATCCGTCCGCCGAACTGCCTTGGTTGCCCATTTGCGTCACCACTCCGGTCGATTCCGCGAGCTTGCGCAAATAACGCGCCTCATAAATCGTCTGCACCAGGGGCTTCTGGCAATAAACGTGTTTGCCGTGCTTCATGGCCAGCGACGCGATGATCGCATGCATGTGGTCCGGTGTCGAAACCGTCACGGCGTCGATGCCGTCGGCCATGTCATCGAACATCTTCCGGTAATCCTGGTAAAATTTCGCCCCCGAATATTTATTGCGCTGCTCCGCGCAACGATCGGCGTCCACGTCGCACAGCGCCACGATGTTCTCGCTGTTGCAATGGTCCGTGTCACTCTGGCCCTTGCCCATCGCCCCGACGGAGGCGATGTTGAGCTTGCTGTTTAGATTGGCGGCGCGCAACAGCGTCGGCACGCCGAAGGTCAAGGCGCCGGCGGCGAGCGCGGAGGTTTGCAGAAAACGGCGTCGGCTCACGACGCTGGACGAGGATGGGCGATTGGATTTCATGGGGACGAATTTTAAACGGTCAGGTTGACCGCGAAAACAAAAATCAGCTTAATCATGCAAAATATTTTCTTCATGTGCACGCGGCGGCCACCGAGCCGCGCAAAACCAGGGCCTCGTTTCTCAGGCAATCATCCCACGGACTCCATCGGCCGGCAATTGGTGTTTAGACGCCGGCGCCGACCAAAAGGTAACACCCCGGATTCAGTTCGCTTCGGGTTCGAAGTGGAGCAATTCGCTGATGCGCTTTTCGAGGCGGTTCAGATCGAGCGGCTTGGTGAAGAAATCATCGGCCTGCATGGTCGCCGTGCGCTTGGTCACGTCGCCGGTCAGCGCGCTCATGAATATAATCGGGATTTTCTTGGTCCCCGGCTGGCGGCGCAGGATCTCGCAGACGGACAGGCCGTCCAAGTCCGGCAGCAGGATGTCCAGGAGGATGAGATTGGGCTTGAGCGTGCGGGCCTGGCTCAAGGCGTGGACGCCGTCGTTGGCCACGATTAATTCATAACCGTGCCCGGCGAGTTTGTATTGCAGCAGCTCGATGAAGTCGTTTTCATCATCCACAATTAGGATCCGTGGAACCATGCCACAATCTAGCTCATCATCAGTAAATTACAAAGACGGCCAGGTTACTAGATTGTTACGATATGGTAACAAACAACCATGAATAGATTCAGAAAAATTAATGGAAAGGGCAATGAGCAATCCCAAAGGGATTGCGCCCCACAGCCCAGGTTGTCCCGTCAGCGGGACTACCTTGGGTTGATGCGGAAAGAATTTTTCAACCGCAACGCGGTTGCGGCGGGTGTTTCGCGTCAACCCGAGGCCGCAACCGCTTTGCGGTTGAAGATGTTTGTTAAACGCCGCCCCAAGGTAGCCGCTCCGGCGGCAACCTTGGGCTTCGAGCC
>JBEKZM010000068.1:0-35504 GCA_049509875.1 Verrucomicrobiota bacterium
GTCCTTGCGAACCCTGGCCGGCCGGGAGGCGGCGGCAGCGGATCTGGTCATTATCGCCGTTCATGGAGCCAGGGAATTGCCGCCGGAGGTCGCTGCCTGGATCGCGAGTTGGCGCGACCTCCGCAAGGATCGCCGCGAACCGATGATAGTTCGGTTGGGTTCAAATTTGAGCGACCCAGACTATCTGCATGGGCTGTGTTCGCAGTTCAGACCATTGGCCGCCTCGGAGCCGATGAGTTGTCCGGCTACAGCAAGCTGCAAAAATATCAAGCCGGGGAATGACGTGCCGGTGTGTGACGCCGCCCGCCAATTTTTAATGACCTGCGTGAAACCACTCAACACGAGTTTCGCGCCCAATGGAATCCGAATACGAGGATAACCATGGAAAGCAGAGGTTCAGATTCCGGCTAAGGTCGATGAACCGATCGTTCGTCGATCAATTTGGCTCTGTCAGAATCAAAGCCTTGCAAATATTGGGACAGCCAATAAAAAACGCTTGCAACAAACTGAACTTAATCATAAACTCCTCTTAGTCAGCCTCAACCAGAGGCGGGACGTACCATGAGGAGAAAGACCGCATTATGAAGACCATGACTGAAATTTGTCGTGTGGGTGGAATGATCTTGGCCGCGTGTTTCCTGGCGGCAGCCGGCACCACGTCCAAGGCCGATATTATTTACGGAGTGAGCGATTCGCTGGACGAAATATTTTCGTTTGACAGCAGCAGCCCGGGAGGTTTGTTGAGCGCGCACGCGCTCAGCGGCTTGGATACGGGGGAGCAAATCCGGGGAATTGATTGGCTCAACGGCACGCTCTACGGCTTGGGCGATCAGAGCCATCTCTACACGATTAATCCCAATACCGGCGCGGCCAGCCTGGTCGGTTCCGGGGCGTTCACGCCCGCCCTGAATGGCGTTTCTTTTGGCTTTAATGGCGATTCCAGCCAGCTCTATGTCGAAAGCAATCTCGGACAAAACATCACCCTGAATCCAAACACCGGGGCGGCCACCGCTGGACCAAATTATACCGGAGCCACCGTTGAAGCGATGGCCTACGACAGCCTTAATGGCAACTTCTACGGCCTCAGCGCCGAAACCGGTGACCTGTATGGCCTGAATCCGGCCACCGGCGCAACAACCCTGATCGGTCCTTCCGGAATCACTCTCTCCGACGAACTTGGCTTTAGCATCTCGCCGGGAACGGGCGCGGCCTATTTCGCGGGCGTCGTGGGGGGGCAATCCCAATTATATGACGTCAATCTGTCCACGGGAGCGTTCACTGCGCTTGGCGCGCTGGATCCAAGCGAACTGAGTACGGCTGGAATCGACACCATCGCCGTGGTGCCCGAACCGGGCACGATGGGCTTGCTAGCCGTGGGCGGTGGCTTGGCGCTGAGGTTTTGGCGCCGCCGGCAGGCCAATTGACTCATTGGCACTGAAGGGACGTTTCTCGGTTCAACCGCAACACGACAAATTATTCGGGCGTCGCCGTCCCTCGGCAGCGCACGGCTCCCCGGGAATTTCCATGGCCGGGGTTGATTATGATTATCTGGACTGAAGAGTTCGCTACTGGTTCCGAGGTGATTGACCAGCAACACCGGATTTGGATTCTCAACATCAATCACCTGGAAGCGCTGCTCACCACCACGAATCCAACCAAGGCGGAATGCGAATTTCTGATCCATCTGGTGGATTTTCTGGAAGCGTATGCCGAGGCTCATTTCTCGGGAGAGGAGGGGTGCATGGAACATGCGCGGTGTCCGGCTCACGCATTAAATAAGAAGGCCCATGCCGCCTACCGTTACATCTTCGCCAACTACCGGAGGCAATGTGCGGCGGAAGGCCTGGACATGGAGTTGCTTCGAAAATTGCATGCCACCGCCAGCCTGTGGATTCAGGAACACATCCTCAAAATTGATACCCGGCTTCGGCCCTGCATTAAAGCCGCGCGCGAGTTTGGTGTTTGACGCTGCCCGCGAGGCGACGGTAGGGCGCGTCGCTCCGCGCGCGCCGGGCCTGCCAACCAACGCTTCACGCTTCAAGCTGGTCAAGTTTCCGGTTTCCGCTCTTTAATCGCAATCCGCCAGCGACAAAGGTTCAGTTGAACGAAGAACCGACCGCTCTGCCAAAGCCCGCTCCGCGTCAAATGGTGGTCGTTGACCGAGGCGCGCAAAATTCATATGCCCGGCCCGGCCCGGAGAGGTGCGCGCAATTGACAGGCTTTGTCAGTGATTTGGGCTCGACCACTGCGGCAAATCCGACCGGTTGACTATCCAAGGGTCGTGCAGGAGTCCGGTGACGTTTTTGTTCGTGGTCAGACCCCAATTGCCGTTCCAAGCCATGAACCACGCCAACTGCGGAAAATGATCCTTGGCGCCGTTAATGAACCGCAGGTAATCATAATCTCCGGGCGGATTAAAGGGGTCATGGGGGCCGAACTCGGCGAACCCAAATGGCTTGGGCAAGGCCAGGACTTCCGCCGTGCCTTTGATGTGGTCGGTATCCACAAAGTCGGTATAGGCGTCCACACCCACCAAATCCACATAGCGGTCGCCCGGGTAGTAGTCGCCGGTGTGGTCCCCGTGGTTTGGGGCATAGATCCAAAGCAGGTTGTCCAGATGCTTTTCCGTCGAGAAATAATCGAACATTTGCCGCCAGAGTTCAATGGTGACTGCTGGCTTTTTTCCACCCCACCAGAACCAGCTGCCGTTCATCTCGTGGAATGGCCGCCACAGCACCACCACGCCGGCAGCGCGGAGCTCTTGCAACCCGGCAGCCATCTGGTCCAACTGCCGCATCCAGACCCCGTGAGCCGGGGATTGCAAATCAAACAGCGGTGTCACATCCACATTTTGGTCGCGCAGGCCGCTTGCCGTAAAATTAGTTCGACATGGGTTGCCGCAATGAACCTCGATGGCCACCAGTCCGCCGTGCTGCCACTGTCGGATGGCGGCTGGATTTGCCGCGGCGCAGGCGATGCTGCCATCGCCCCAATTCGCATAATCCACGCCCATGATGGCGGGGCAGACCCCGGTGCGCTGCTGGATACGGTTGAAAACCGCGCTGCTTCCGCTGGCTCCCGTCGTGTGCTCCGCAAATTGGCCAGACAACAGCCTCCTGTCCGGGCGCGCTGACAGGCCCTGTATATATTTCAATACTGCTCTCGCGGCGGGGTTTGCCCCGGGATTGGCCGGTGGTTGGTCCGGAGACGCAAGTGCGCTTATGGCTAGAGCCCAAAACAGCAGAAACAGTTTTGTCATGGTGATGATCCATTTTTCATTTTCACACGGTACATAAACTTGGCTAAACAGGCATCCCTGCTCGAATAAGACTCGCCCCTGCCAGGGATCTGAACGCTGCTCAGGGCGGTGCAACAGGAAAACCCGGACCCTCGTGGCGTGACCAGGGTGGTTTGTCTTCGTCCCTTTGGACATGGCGCCGCCATGAGCTCAAAATCTTATCGCCAATGGCGCGCCGTTGAATTCAACCCTTCTAGGCTCCGAATCGCTTCCGACGAGCCTTGCCGCGTAAACTCGCGTGCCGCCCGGCCATTTTTTCATGCGCGGGTCCGGTTCAATCTCAAGCTGTCGCGCCTGGTCGTTCCAGCGAAATCGAATCCACACCGAAGATGAATTATTGGCCTGGAGGTAGTCAAGACTCTTGCCGTCGTCATCGTACAGCGCCAAAACGCCATCTTGGCCGGGATATATTTGCAGCGTGGTCGGTTCGGACACCGGCTGGGCGGTATATTGCCGCACCGGATCCAGTGGAATGACGCTCCCCGCCCGCGCGTAAATCGGCATGGTTTCCAAATCCACCGGCCGTTCAAGCCAGCGCTGACCGGCCAGTTTTTCACCCGACCACCAGTCAAACCAAGTCCCGGGAGGCAAATAAAGGCGCCGCGTGCGGGCGCCTTTTTCCACCACCGGAGCAATGAGCAGGTCGGCGCCCCAAAGATACTCGTCGCCCAGCGCCACCGCTTGCGCGTCGTCTGGATATTCCAGCCACAAGGCGCGCATCAGCGGCAGGCCGGTGTCGTGGGCATCCCGGGCCAGGGAATAGGTGTACGGCATGAGCTGATACCGCAAATCGAGATATTTTTGGCAAATCGGCTCGACGGCGGCGTTGTGCAATTCGGCTGGATCGGGCGCGGGCTTCGATTCGACCGGTCCGGGGTCCCCGGTATTCCAACCCCAAGGCAAATGCAACTGCCAGGTGCGTCCATGCGAACGGAACGACGGACAGAACGTTGCGAACTCAAACCAGCGGGCATACAGTTCGCCGGTGTATTCCCGATTCGGGCCGGGATAAAAACCGCCGACGTCCGTGCCCCAGAAGGGCGAGACGCTCAGCGAAGAATTAAGCCCTACGGCGATTTGCGCCGCCAGCGTTTTCCAGGATGAGCTGATGTCGCCCGACCAGATCCAGCCGCCATAGCGCGCAATGCCGGCATAGCCGTTGCGCTGCAAATTCCAGGGCCGCTCATTGGGCCGGTCGTTCAGCGGCCCCTCGTAATACATTCGGTGCCGTTCCAGCCGGGCCGGCACATCGAGCCAGTCGCCTTCATCCGGCCACCAGCCGTCCACGCCGGCGGCGAAGAGCGCGCGGTGGCGGTTCCAGTAATTGCCTATGTCCTGCGCGTCCAAAATTTCGCCCGGCGCGGCCGGAATTTTGCCATGCAAGGCCGGATGATTTTTTTCAAGTGGAACCACGTGCAGAACTACGTGCAAATTTTCCACGTGCAATTCTTTCACGACCGTGTTCGCATCGTGGACGAAAACATTCGTGTTAAAGTCAAATGAATCGTGCCCCAGGTTCCAGCCTGCCGGGCAAAAACCAGTGCCGAGAAAAATGAACGCGTCGCACGGCAATTCCCTGCGCCGGAACTCGCGCGCTTCGGTGAGCATGTCCGCTTCCGTCGAGAGCGTTCGATGCGACTGCATGTAGCCCAGCGCCCATTTGGGAGGCAGGACGGGCGCCCCCGTCAGCCGCACAAATTCCCGCAGTGCGCTCGCCGGTTCGCGCGCGTCCGTCACGAACACGTCCGCCTGGCCCAAGGCCGCGCCGCCGTGCCGATGAAATGCGCCCTGGCCGCCGCGCAAATCGAATTCGCCAGGCGGTTCTGAAACAAATAACGCCCAGCCTTCCGTGCCGATGAGGAAAGGAACCAAAACTCTCACCCCATACGTCGCCACCGAGGCCGCGCGCTCGCCATTCTCCAATGAATAATAGTGGCCTCGCCGGTCGAATTGCGGCCCCCCTTCGCCCAAACCAAGCACCGGAGCGGCCGTGCGGAAGGTAATGGTATTCGAGCCGTCCTCGGCGAACCGAACTTCCTGCACCAGTGAGCCGTCCGCTCGGCGCACGGAAATTGTGAGCGGGAAAGGCTCGACCGTCACCCGGAGCTTTCCGGCGCGAAATCCGCTGGCGCCGCCAAGTTTACGCGCCCGATATTTCTCCTTCGCTAATATCAACACCAAGGCTGGAGAAGGGGGTTCAGTCTGGGGTTGCCCTGCCCCGTTCAGCGGCGTTAATTGCACTCGAACGGTGCAATCGCTGACCTGGCTGATGGCCAGTTCAGCGGGTGCGCCATCGAACTGGATGGGGGAGCCGGCCGCGGCCGCGAGACAGACGGGCAATACCAGACACGGCAGCGCTGCAATCCACATTGGACTCATTTGCCCGCTCCGCCAGCGTTGCGATCCGGCGGCTCCTTGCCTAGCAGGTTATGAACAAAGAAGTCCAGCGTGCGGCGCTGCGTGACCGGGCTGGCCGCGCCATGGTTGGCGCCGGGCACCACCAGCAAATCGAAATCCTTCCGCGCCTTGATGAGCGCGTCCACCAGGCGCATCGTGGATTCCGGCGGAACGTTGTCATCCATTTCGCCGACGATGAGAAACAGCTTTCCGCCCAGCCGGCCGGCGTTGTCAATATTGGAACATTTCGAATACCAGTTGTCCTCGTCCGGGCTCCAGATTTTCTCCGGCGGCAGGTAGCCCATCCATTGCTCGTTCCAGGACGCCTTGTCCAGGCGATTGTCGTGGCAGCCGGAATTGGCAACCGCGCACCGGTAAAAATCAGGATGAAAAATCACCGCCGCCGCCGCGTTTTGGCCGCCGGCGGATGTGCCGAAAATTCCGACGCGCGCGATGTCCAGGCTGCGATATTTCATCGCCGCCGCCTTGATCCAGGCAATGCGATCAGGAAAACCTCCGTCAGCGAGATTGTGCCAGCAAACGTCGTGAAACGCCTTCGACCGGAAGGCCGTGCCCATGGCGTCGCATTGCACCACAATGAAACCGGCCTCGGTAAGATTTGTCGAATGGCCCACCGCGCTGAACGATTTGGGCACATACGCACCTTGCGGGCCGTTGTAAATGCTTTCGAGGATTGGATATTTCTTTCCGGGATTGAACTTCCTAGGGCGCAGAATAATTCCCCAGATGTCCGTCTTGCCGTCGCGGCCCTTCGCCACAAAAACTTCCGGAGGATGCCAGCCGCTTTCCTTCAATTCGGAAATGTCCGCCTCTTCAAGTTTGCAACTGATCGTGCCGTCGGACGCCCGGCGCAATTCGTGAACGGGGGGCATGTCCACGCGGCTGTAAGTGTCAATCAGAAATCTTCGGTCCGGCGAAAACTGGACGGAATGATTGCCGTCGCCCCCGGTCAGTGCGACGAGTCCTGTGCCGTCAAAGTTGATTCGGTAGTAATGAGTGAAATAGGGATCCTGGCCCTCGTTCATGCCGCTGGCGTGAAACCAGATTTGCCGCGCGTCCTCGTCAACCAGGTCCACGCCGCGCACGACCCAATCGCCATGCGTGATTTGATTGACAATTTTCCCCTCTTTCTCGCTGACGAGATACAAATGCCGCCAGCCGTCCATTTCCGAAACGTAAATCATTTCGTCGGACTTGGTGAGCCAGTTGACCAGCGGCAGGTTCAAATTCTCCGTGTGCGCCGTCCAGATGAACGTCTTCGCTCTTTCATCCACCAGAATACGGGTCGAACCGTCGTCACAACTGGCTTCAACCACGCGCAACCGCTGATGGCCGCGGTCTTCCTGCTGCCACGCAAAATGGCGCTGATCGCGCATCCAGTGCAGTTGCGGGGTCTCGTATTCGTGCTCGAAGCGGTCAACCGGCGGCTTGATTTGTTGGCGGCCCGCCACTTCGAAAATGTTCAGTTCGTATTTGGGAAATTTATCGCCCGCCTGCGCATAGGGCCGCTGGTGCAGCGCCGCCCGGCCGCCGCCCGGGGGCGACGATTGGAGGAGATAAACCGGTCCGATGTCGCCGGGTTCCACGCGCCAGGCGACGAGCGTGCGCGAATCGGGCGACCAGGCTAGCTCCGCATAGGAATTCGTTTCCGAGCCGTCGCTGCTCAATTGAATCTCGCCGCCTCCGGATTCGGCGTGAACGTAGAGGTTGTTATTGCGCACAAACGCGGCCCATTTTTCATCCGGCGAATCCACCTCGCGCCCGCCGCGCCCGCGGCGAACATTGCGCGGCCGCTGGGGCGGCTGGTTCGTCTGCTCCTGCGGCGAGGGTGGTTCTTCAAACGACGATTCAGGCGCGTCGAAATCGGCCGAGGCCAATTGCGCCGCGGCGGCGTCCGGCGGCAGATTGGCCGTGCTTGAATTCGCCACCGCCGCGCAAGCATAGGAACTCAAGTCGCAGCGCCAGGTCTTGCCCGCTGCGACAAACTGGATGGCGTTTCCGTTTTCGTTTTCGATGAATTCGATACTCGAAAACGGCAGTTTGTCCGGCTTGAAATTCTCGCCGCTGGCCGTTGAAAGCGCGCGGGCGAGTTTCTCGTGGTCGAACGCCCGCCGGCGGATTCCCTTTTCCGCGTCCACCAGAATGAATTCCTTCGCGCCGCCGCGCAGGTCGTTGCGATACCAGAATTGGACGGCGTTGGTAAGCCAGTGCGGGTTGATGCGCGCCTTGTAAACGCCTGCCTCCGCCCCGCCAAATCCCCGTCTTGGTTGCGGCGAGTCCGGCCTGTCGGACCCGGAGGCCGGTTGTGCCCGCAGAATATTTCCCCCGGCCACAAATATCAGCGCGATGGCTGTCAATCGGATCATCAGTTTTAGGTTAAAAGCGTTCATGGCGGAGTGTCTATGGCGCACCAGGCTTGTAGCGCCAATCTACATGGCTGTCAAAAGCCATCGTTTCGTTGACCAATGCAAACAGATCCGGGTCGTAATCCTTCAGCGCCTCGCGGGTATTGACCGGATGCGGACTGCCGGTGAAATCGCCCTCCGGACCGCTGTCCCTGAACGGCGCGCCGGTCTGGCCGGCGGCGTCAAAATAGGCCAGCACTCCCTCCGCCCAATATTCGACCGGGGCCTGCACTGCGGGCGTGTTTTTCCACATCCCGCGGCTCATGGCCGCTGCGTAATGCTGCGTCAATTTTTCGCCGAATTCAACATCCAGCCGCTTGACCCGCAACTCATACTGTTGCACCTCCCGGCCGCGATTGTTCCAGCCCGGATCCGCCGGCCGCGTGCCGCAAACCCAATACAATGCCTGGGCTAGCTCACGGATTTCCAGGCACGGGCCAACCCCGGCGGTTTCCGGATTCGCCAGCACATTTTCCTCCGGAACGACCAGCAGCTTCGTGTCCGGTGCGTAGGCCATAAACCGGACCGCCAGGTCAGCCTTGGTGCTCCTGGAGTTTTTCAATTCCGGCAAGTCTGACATGCTCTCCTGCCTGCCCAGAACCACCAGCTTGACGCCATCTTTGATCATTGCTTTCAGGATATCGTGGCGGTAGGCGAACATTTGGTTGAGGGTGTCACCGGCTTTGAGCAAGGCCTTGTCGCTGGCCTGCCGGCCAATCACCGGAAACTCGTCCGCCCAGGTGAACCTGGTGTAATAGGGGTCAATGTTTAATTTCCCCGGTGGCGCGCTCACGCGGGGCAGGGTTTGCAACCAATGATAGCGCCAGTCCTGGGCCGGGCTCAGATTGAAAGTAACCTTGATCAAGTCATAAGCTGCCGGGTCATAAATTTTGAGCTGCTCGCGCCGGGAAATGGGACCGTGATTCCAGTTGTTGGCGCGACCGCAGTCGAAGTAGGCCTGGCAGACTTCGGCCCAATACTCCGCCGGATTCGAGCCGGCATAAGTGTTCTTCCAGAGTCCTTTACTGACCGCGTCATCATAGGTTTTGAGCAATCGTTCGTGCCAGGTCGGATCTATGCGCCGCAAGGCCGCGTCAATGGTGTGGCAAAACTCATGCACCGCAATGCTTTCACGGTCATACCGGTCGGCGGGCAGGCACAACAAATTTTCCTCGCCGAAACTCGTCAGGTCCAGGCCGCCCGTGCCGCGCACCCGCTCATCCAGATAGGCCGGGTTGCGGGCATGCCGGTACTCCGGCATGTCGGTGTATTTTTGGTCACGGCCGATGATAATCAGACGCGTGCCGTTGGTGACCATCGCCTTGAGGATATCGGGCCGGCCCGCCAGCATGTGGGTGACGATGTCATAATCACGCTGCAGCGCCTCATCGGCAACCTCGCCGGAAGCGGCCAGCGGCAGTCCGCGAATTTCAATGTACTTTTTGTAAAACCCGCGGGCCATCTCCCGGTCAGCGACGGGAACTTTGGCAAAAAACGATTCGGGCGGCCGTGTCACTTGGGGAATGGATTCGCCGACAGATATGTTTGAAAGCGGCCGGCCACTCCGGCAGCCCAGGGTCAGGAGTGAGAACACCAGCCAGATGGTGATGCATGCGGGAAATTCAGTCCAGGTGGAGAATGGGTGTTTATTCATCAAGTCATCCGATTTGCTTCGCGTCGCTGGCGAAACCGGGAGTACTTCGTCTTTTGGGCCTTATATCCTAAGGCCGCGCAGGATTGGCCTTTGTACGATTCACCACCAAAAGACGGGGATCAGGGTACCGTTCACCGACGGATTGGTCCGCGGCTGCATGTATTGGAATTTGCGCCATTCGACATGGCTGTCGAGCATTCCAATGTTGCCGCCGAGAGGGAGATTTCCGTTCAAATGAGAGGTGCGATGTTGGAACAGTTCGTTGGCGGGCCAATAAAGCCCGCCCGTAATGTCCATATATTGATAGGTGCTGGCAGCGGCGGGGTTATCCTGTCCGTTTTTTGACAACGTGGTGCAGGTTGTCAGTGGACGATCCGAAGGGCTGGGGGGCGGATAGGAGGGCGACCCGGGCCGGGACGTGTCCACGATAGTGGAGGGAAGCACGGAACGATTTTGGTTCGTAGGTGTCAAGCTGGGGGTGTTTTGCCAGGCGTAAGCATAACCAGTAACATGAACATCTCCGTTGGCATAGGTCCAGGCGGCTGTGTTATTTTGATCAGGGAAGGCGGGATCATAGAAAACGTCCCGGGTGCACCCGCTGGTGAGCATCTGCTGCATCAACGGGTTGTCGGGGACGTCCCATGGCCAATATTGCCCGCCGGCCGCTGAGAAATCGGGACATTTGTCCTTGTTATCGCCCGTGTAAATAAAGGTGGCCACCTCAATCTGTCGGATGTTGCTGGCGCATTTGATCCGGATGGCTTTGTCCTTGGCCTTGGAGAGAGCCGGCAAGAGCAGGGCTGCCAGGATGGCGATAATGGCAATCACCACGAGCAGCTCAATCAGGGTGAAGCCCGGCGTTTCGGAAACGGCCAAGCGCCCGGGCAAACTGCCGGTTCTTTTTGTCTTCTGCTTCCACTGGATCGCTCTTGTCATAGGTTTTGTTTAATTTGCGTGGCGGAGGTGGCCCCGCCACACCTGCGCCCGGCGATGCCGGATTATTGAGACAGTCGGAAGAACGCTGCGGCGTTCGTCGCCGGTATGGAGACGGTATTTATTCCGTTGGCGGTGACGGGTGACACGGTCACGGGCTGCCAGTTGGCCGGGCTCAAGCTCAACGAATATCGCAATGTCAAGGGGCTGCTCGATGGCCAGCTGATATTCACATTTCGGCCGGAAGCTGAAACCGTCAGGGCCGGCGCGACGACCGTTTCATCCAGCATGAAACTGTCGAAGCCGGAGGTTACTGAGTCGCCCGAATTAAATCCCCCGGCGATCAATCCCACTTGCAACGGCAGACCGGCGAAATTCGTGAGGGAGTACGTGGTGCCATTGGGGGTGGGCGACCACGGGTCGGTAGGCAATCGGCGTTGGAAGAAGAGGAAGTTGGTGGCATTCTGACGGACCATCAACAGCCATAGATTGGTGTCGCTGGTGGTGCCGGCGCCGTTAAAGCCGTTCGGTTGAATGCTGCGCACGGTGGCATTGTTCAAGGTATAGCGGGCATAGGTCCCAATGCCGAACTGGTCAAAGCGGGTGAACGACACCCAGGTTTCGCCGCGGCCGATCGTGTCGATATTGTAAGGCGAGCCGTTCGTGTTGTAAGCGCGCGCCAGGAGTCCCGGATTGTTGTCTGCCACCATGCTCCCGCCGTCATACGAATATGATGAATCGAGATAGCTGATATGCACCGCGGCTTGAAAATCACCGGGCACGTTCTTGAACAGGAAGAACCCGTCGTCTTGGGTGAATTCCCAGCCCACGTTCTCGGAGGTGACATTGAGAACGTTATTGCTCGTGGTGTCCGCGTCGGCGTCAGAAACAGACGCCAGCGCGATGGAGGTGTAGGTGGTGTCGGGAATGGATCCTGGTTCGGGGTAAACCCCGTCCCAAGTCGTGTTGATCACGCCGTTGGCCAGGTAATCGTGGGGGGTGCCGAAGTGATCCGAGTAACCTGCGGCGCGAACCGTGGCCACCAGCGTCGCCGTAAGCGTATTCGTGCCGGAGACAAAAGAAACCGTGTTGGTCGCGCTGCCAAGCGCCAGGCCGGATAGCACGTAATTGGTCGTGGCAATCACGTTCGTGTTGTCGGAGGTCACTTGCACTGAACCGCTGACATCCAATGTGCCGCCGCCTTGAATTTGGGCGGTGACCCTGGGCAATCCAACCCCGCCCTCGGGGATGCTTCCCGCCAGGCTCGCGGTGATGCCGGTGAAGGCCACCGGCGGAGTGTTGGTGCTTGTGGAGCCGACCACATTGAAGGACTTGGTCGTGCTCGACCCGGAATATCCGTACACTGCGATATAATACGACGCACCGGGAGTCAGGCCGGTAACCGTGACGGTGTTTCCCACTCCCCGGAAAACCACAAAGTTGCCGCCGCCAAGGTCGGTGCCCTGTCCAAAGACTGAATCGGCGGTGGTGAGAATTCCGAAGTAGGGTTGGGCCGAGACCGGAGCGCCCGCCCGCATCACCACGAAGCTGGTGGAAGCGCTGCCGTCGCCGTTGGTTCCCGGCACCCAGGTCAGGGTGGCCGAGGTGTAGCCGGCGCTTTCGAGAACCGTCAGCCCGGTTGTGGCGGAAGGCGGCGTGCCGCCGGAAATGCCCGTGGCGTCCAGGGCGAAGCTGTCGAACCGGACCGAGCCGGCGGTGGCCGTGAACATGGACTGCACGAGCCCCACTTGCAGCGGCACGCCGTTGGTTAAGTCGGGCCGCGTGACCGTTTCTGACGGCTCGAAGCTCCATGGGTCGGTGGCGTTGGCTTTCTTAAAGAAATAGAAATTCGTGGAATTGACGCGCACCATCAACAGCCAGTAATCAGTGGTATCGCCGTCCAATTGATCGGTTTCGGTATTGGCTCCGTTTTGGGTATTGAAGGTGGTGGTGCTGATGCTGTACTCGTCAAACCGGAGCCAGTCCACGAAATTCTCCGTATCGCTAGGGCCGTTGGGAGACGCATTGTTGGTGGAATTGTAGGCGCGCGCCTGCAGGCCCACGAATTCATAGGCCAGTTGGCTGTAGCTGGTAATGTGAACCGACGCTTCAAAATCGCCCGGAACGTTTTTAAACAGGAACGGGCCGTTATCGTTCGCGCCCTGCCACGCGGAATTGGCCGCTGTGATGGTGAGGGTGTCATTGCTTGAGATGTCCGCATTGAAGACCGTGGTGTCGGCCACCGGCGGAGCGTAGCTGGCACTGGGGATATCGGCCCCACTCCGGTAGAGGCCGTCCCATCCCGAGCCCGGCAGGCCGGCCGCCAGGTAATCATGGGGCGTGCTGAATCCATCCGTGAAAGCAGGAGCGTGCACCGTCACCGAATTGGTCGCGCTGAAATTGGCGTAGGTCACGACGACCTGGGCGGTGCCCGCGGCCACGGCGCTGATGGTGCCATCCGCCCCGACGGTCACGACCGCGCTGTCGCTGGAAGTCCAGACCGCGTTGGTGTTGGCGAGCACGTTGGTATCGCCAATGTTATCGAAATCAATCAATCGCGATACGCCAACGCCATTCAAGGGAATACCGTCTGCCGGTGACACACTAAAGTTGATGCCCACCGGAACACCCGTGCCATGCGTGGCCGCGGTTGACGGATCACCGCCATAAGCAATATTGGCTCCCGAACCAGTGTATGAATAAACGGCGCAACTGTATTGCTGGTTGGTGCTGCCCAAACCGCTCACAGTTGCGGTGCTGCCAGGGCCCGCGTAAACCACATAAATGCCGCCACCCAAATCATCCCCCGAGCCGAAATTCGTGTTGGCGTTATAGACGAAGGTGTTGATCGGCTTCTGATTGAGGAGGTTCGTGCTGTTTTGCCGCAAAACCAGGATGCTGCCGCCGCTCCCGGTCCCGGGGGTCCAGGCAAATTTCACATCCGCGCCGCTGGGCGTCGCCGTGAGTCCGGCCGGATTCGCCGGCAACGCGGGATTGGCCGCCACATTGGTGCCGGTAAGCTCGAAGTCGGTGTAATACGAGATGGGCATGGCAGTGCTGAAAGAAGCGTCGGCGATGCCTACCTGCATGGGCAAGCCGTCCAGGTCGCCGCGGGTCAACGTACCGTGCAAACTCCAGGCGTCGGTCGCGTTGGTCTTGGTGTAGAAACTAAAAACGTCGCCGGCCCGGGTGATCCGCAAATACCGGCTCGTGGTGGTATCGCTGTCCGACCCCGCCACGAGGATGTAGGCGTCGTGATCAACGCCGTTGGTCGCATAGCGAATGTCCTCGTCAATGCTGTACTCTTGAAAGCGCATGATATCCACCCAGTTTTCCGCCCCGCCGTAGGGTGCGCCCCAATGGGGGCCGGTGGCCGTGTAAGCGCGGGCCATCAAGCCGCCGAAATGGTTGGGGGTGTTGTCAAAGGGTTCGACGTTCTCGACGAAAACGTCAAAGTCGCCGGCGACCACCTTGAATAGAAAAAATCCGTCGTCGGCGGTTCCCGACCATTCGGTGTCGGTGGTTTGGACCGTCAAGTAACCTGCATTGGCGGTTTCGTTGGCCTGGAGGGTGTAGCCGTTGTTGGCGCCCCCGTTATTCCCGCCATAGATGTCGCCAAAAGCCAGGTAAACGCCGTCCCACATCGAGTTGGCCACGCCGTCGACTGCGTAGTCCAGGGAATTGTCGAAGTTGTTGGTGATGCTGTCCGCGTGTGCCGCGAAGCCGACCGCAAGCCAGGCCAGGGCCGCACAAATGCTGATTGAGTAGGTTGATCTCTTCATGTTTGTTTGATCGCAATTGGTTTTCTGCTCTACAACGCCAACTCTAAGAGCGAGCGCACTCATCCTTCTCCTCATAACTATCAATACAAAGGCTGATTCTGAACA
The DNA here is from genome assembly GCA_049509875.1 of Verrucomicrobiota bacterium. Classification (GTDB taxonomy): domain Bacteria; phylum Verrucomicrobiota; class Verrucomicrobiia; order Limisphaerales; family UBA11358; genus UBA11358. The sequence goes on from JBEKZM010000068.1 coordinate 14,596, forward strand.
TGACAGAAATCCACAGCCTGATGTTACAAATACACCCGGCGAGGCTGCCGGGCAGCGCCGCTAGGGCCGGAGGTTCGTTCCGTCCACCAGGCGCGCCAGGCGCAGGGGGTTGGATTCCTTCAATTCATCGGGCAGGGCCTGGTCGGGGAAGTTCTGGTAGCTGATGGCGCGCTGGAAGCGCTCGATCGCGCGCGTGCCGACGGACGTGGAGCGCCCGTCGGAAGTGGCCGGATAGGGCCCGCCGTGGGTCATCGCGTGCGCGACTTCGACGCCAGTGGGAAATCCGTTGAACAGCAGGCGTCCGGCCTTGGTGGTGAGAATTTCCACCAGCTCGCGGTTCGCTTGCAGCTCGTCCGCGGTCCCGTGAATCGTCGCGGTCAACTGTCCCTCCAACTGCCTGGCCGCGGCCAGCATTTGGGCGCGCGACGAACAACGGACGACCAACGTGGACGGCCCGAACACTTCATCCCTCAATGCCTGGTGGCCGAAAAAGGTCTCCGCGTCCGTAACGAACAGGGCGGCTCCGGCCTGCGCCTGGCCAGGGCCTGCATCGGTGCCGGTGAGCACCTCGCGCTGGACGCCGGCGGTGCTGGAAAATCTTTCGACGCCGGCCCGATAGCCGGCGCACAAGTCCGCCGAGAGCATCGTGCCCGGCGGGGTGGCGGCCATCAGCGCCGCCAGCTTTTGCAAAAGGGCTGCGGTGCCGGCGCCGTGCTCGACGAAGACCAATCCTGGATTTGTGCAAAATTGTCCGACGCCGAGGGTGACCGAGCCATGCAGTCCTGACGCCAGTTCCGCGGGCTGTTGCGCCAGGACGCCGCTCAGAATGAAAACCGGATTGATGCTGCCCATCTCCGCGTAAACGGGAACCGGCTCCGGACGTGACGCAGCGGCATCCATGAGGGCGCGGCCGCCCGCGCGCGAACCGGTGAAGCCCACCGCCTTCACGAGCGGATGCCTGACCAGCGCGATGCCGACGTCGCGACCCGCGCCATAAAGCATCGAAAAAACACCGGCCGGCGCCTGGCTGTCCCGGGCGGCCTGCTGCACCAGCAAGCCGACGATTTCCGACGTTCCCAGATGCCCTTGATGCGGCTTGACGATCACCGGGCAACCGGCGGCCAGCGCCGAGGCGGTGTCGCCGCCGGCGACCGAATAGGCGAGGGGAAAATTGCTCGCACTGAAAACGACCACCGGCCCGATCGGCACCATCAGCGAACGCAGATCGGGCTTGGGCAGCGGCCTGCGGTTCGGGTCAGCGTGATCAATCCGTGCGCCGACGCACAACCCGCTCGCCGCCGCTTCGCCATATAACCGCAGTTGAAAACAAGTCCGTCCCAGCTCGCCTTGCAACCGCGCCACCGGCAGCGCGGTTTCCTGGTGACTCCGCTCAATAATTGCCGCCGCATTGGCTTCCAGCAACTCGGCAATGCGCCTGAGAAAACCTTCGCGGCGCCGGCCCGGCCAGCGGCTGAATTCAGCAAACGCCGTCGCGGCCAGTTGTGCGGCGGCGTCCACATCGCCGGTCTTCGCCCAGAAATAATCCGGCCCGATGGCCTTGCCGGTGGCCGGGTTGATGGCCGCGTTGGGCTGGCCCGCGGCCTGGACGCGGGAATCTCCGAGGATTGAGAGACCTTCAAGTTTCATAATACTTATCTATGGATTGGGACGCTTTGCCAAAGCCGCTTTCAAAGTTGTGCGAGCTGCCTTGCGTTCCGCTCCCACCAGCACGCAGCGCGGCCCGCGAACGCGCTCGTGGCCCATGCCCACCTCCTGTTGCACCAGTTTGATGAGCTGGACAAACTTCGGCACCGTGTCCATCCGCAGCAGCGGCAGAAACCACTGGTAAAGCTCATTCGCCCTTTTTTTATCGCCGTTCATGGCATGATTGTAAAGCGCCACGGATTCGCGGGGAAACGCATTCGCCAATCCAGCAATCCAGCCGGTTGCCCCGGCGCGCACGCCTTCGACGATCAGGTCGTCCACACCGACAAATAATTTCAGCCGGTCCCCGCAAAGCGCCTTTAGCGCTGTCACCCGGCGCGCGTCGGCACTCGATTCCTTCACCGCCTGCAGGTTTTCATTTTCCTTCGCGAGTTCCTGGATTTGCCCCGGCAGAAAATCCGTTTTGTAGGATACCGGGTTGTTGTAGAGCATGCAGGAAAGCCTGGTCGCGCGAATCACGGGCTGGACATGCGCCTTCATTTCGCGCCAGTCGCTCGAATAGACGTAGGGCGGCAAAACCATCAAGCCCGAACATCCAAGTTTTTCCGCCGCGCGCGCCAGTTCGACTGCTTCCATCGTGCTTAAGGAAGCAATGCCGGCGATGACCGGCGCCTGGCCGGCGAGCGCGGCGACCAGCGTTTTGAGCACCTCGATCTTTTCGTTAAAGCGCAGCGTGGCGCTTTCGCCGAGTGATCCGAGCGCGACGACGCCGGTGCAGCCGTTGTGCACGAGCCAGCGCGCGTGTTTGGCCATGAACTCCTGGTCCACGCTGTAGTCGGGTTTGAATGCCGTGGTCATCGCGGGGATGACGCCTGTCCATTTCATTTTCATAAGGTCAACTTTCGTCCGTGGTTGAGATCAAACTCTGCACCCGCGCCGGCAGCACCGGCGGCCGCACCGATTCCAGGCCCCAGCCAATGATCACGTTCGCCGCTGCGCCACACACGCGGCCCTGGCATGCACCCATGCCGCAGCGGGTCTGCAATTTCGCCTCCCGCCAGCCGCCGAACGACTTCACGCGGCCCAGGGTCACATCTTCGCACCGGCAGAGGAGGACGTTGTCCGGCGCCAGCGATTTTAATTCGCAGCGCAGTCTGAAGGTCTCTGACAGCGCCGCCCGGAACCGGTGCCACGAGGCGCGCTGGTTGAACCAGGCCGCCGCCTTTGAGGCTTCGCCACCTGCGGCGTAGCCGGCAATCCGCCCTTCGGTCAAGGCGCAGTCCGCGCCGCCGATGCCGGTCGGCTCGCCCGCGCAATAAATTCCCTTTGCGCTCGTCTCCTGCCACTGGTTCACGCCTACGAATCCGCCGGACAACTCGCACCCCAGCGCCAGCGGCAGTTCCACGTTCGGTGTCAGATTGAATCCGCAGGCCAGTACGTCGCATTCTTCCGTCCACTTTTTCCGGCCATCGGTCAGCGTGACGGAGCGCACCTGGTCCACCCCGTCGGCTTGCACCGGCCAGACGCCAAAGCGATAGGGCACGCCCGCCAGGCGCAGCCTGAGGCCAAAGCCTTGGAAAACCTTTCGTGGATGCGCCAGCAGCTTGAGGCCAAAGCTCGCGACACGGGAAAATGGCGCCTGCTCGGCAATGGAAATAATCTCCGAGCCGTGCCGCTTCAGACCATCCGCCGCCGCCAGGAGCAATGGCCCCGTGCCGGCGACAACGATCTTTTTGCCGGCCACCGGCCAGCCGTTTTTTACCAGGGTCTGCAGGCCGCCCACTCCGATCACACCCGGCAACGTCCAGCCCGGAAACGGCAGGAACAGCTCGCGCGCGCCGGGGGCCAGAATCAATTTCTCCCACCGAATTTCGCGCGGGCCGGCGGGATGTTCGCCCAGCAGCCGGCCCCGGCCCGGCGACGCAATCACGCTGGTGCGGTCCAGCAACGCCGCGCCGGAACGGCGGAACTTTTCGAACCACCGGCGGGCCTGCGGGCTGGAGAAATTTGGCGGCTGGCCGCGCCAGATTTGTCCGCCCAGCCAAGGCGTGCCTTCCACCAGCGCGACGCGCCGGCCGCATTCAGCCGCCGCAGAGGCGGCCGCCAGCCCGGCCGGACCCGCGCCGACCACGACAATTTCAAATTCGAATTCGCGGTCACTCATCGGTGCGAACCTCCATGCCGTTTTCGCAAGGCGTTTGGCAACTGCGGGATTGCGCCTGGCCGTTGATCGTCACGCGGCATTCCATGCAGATGCCCATGCCGCACAGCGGACCACGCGGCTGCTGCAAAACAGATCTGCGAAAACACAGTTCACCAGCCATCGCCACGGCAGCGGCCACGACCGTTCCCGGCGGTACTGTAATGGCTTCGCCGTTCACGCGGAGTTGGATAAACTCACTCATGGGACAAGACTCCGCCGGCAAAACGTGACGGCGCAAACGGTTCAGCGGGAATTTCCGTCGGCCGGCCCAGCAGCAGGTCCGCCAGCAGCCGTCCCGTGCCGAGCGACGTCGTTATGCCGAGCCCTTCGTGCCCGGTGGCCAGCCAGATGCGGCTGCCCGCACCGCTGGGGCCGATGACCGGCAGCTTGTCGGGCGTGGCCGCGCGGTGGCCCGTCCAGGTGCGGATCGCCGGAAGTTTTCCGAGGCCGGGCAGATATTCGAGCGCGCGCCGCAACATGCGATCCAGGACCGGCTGGTCCACTGCGCTGTCGTCGGCCTCGAACTGCCGCGACGAACCGATGAGCACCTGGCCGGTGAGCCGCGGCTGGACGTTGAAGGCGACGGAGTCCCGGCCCATCGAGTGCGCGCTCTTGAGATAACCCAGTTCCACGATCTGGTGCCGCACAAATCCCGGCGCGCGATCCGTGATGACCAGGTGCCCCTTGCGTTTGCGCACCGCCAGCCCTGGCGTCAATTCCGGCGACCACGGCCCGGTGGCGTTCACCGAATAGCCGGCGGAAATGCGCGAACCGTCGGCGAGCTCCACCCCGCCACCCGGCAACAGATTTTTAACCGCCACACCTGTGCGCAGTTCCGCGCCGGCCTTGGACGCCTGTTCCAAAAAAAACCGCGCCGCGCACGGTTGATAAACCACCGCGTCATCCACGACCCACAAACCGCCGGCCAGGCCGGGACGAAGATTGGGTTCCACCTTCGCCACCCCGGCCGCGTCGAGCACTTCAACGCGTGCGCCTCGCGCTTCGTAGAATTTTTGTTTGCGATAAACTTCCGCCATCTCCCCGGCGTCCGCCGCAATCCAGAGCGTGCCGCAGGTGTCGCATTCCACGTCGCGCGGAAGTTGCGGGCGTTGTTCCAGCCACAGCCGCCGCGAATAACTGGTCAGGGTAAACTGCGCTTCGGAATCATCCATCACTACAATATGTCCCATGCCGGCGGCCGTGGTCCCGCCGCCCACAATCCCGCGCTCCAGCACCAGCGTCCGGAGCCCGCCACGGGCGCACTCCATCGCACAGGCCGCGCCGACAATGCCCGCGCCAACAATGATGATGTCGCAGGGCTGGCTCACGGGCGCATGCCCCAGCAGAAAGGGTCTTGGTCGCCCAGCAGTTGCGTGGCCTCCGCATTCACATACGCCGTGCCGGTGATGACCGGCAGCACCTTGCCCGCGGAGCGGTCGAGCCACTGGAATGTTGCGGTGAACCGGCTGCCCAGGATGCTCTCTTGGATCCACGGCGCGCCCTCGGCCAGCTTGCCGTCTGCCGCCAGGCAGGCGAGCTTGGCGCTGGTGCCAGTGCCGCACGGCGAGCGGTCGTAGGCTTTGCCGGGACACTGGACAAAGTTCCTGGAATCCGCCCCGGCGGCGGGCGGCCCAAACAATTCCACGTGGTCCACCTCGGGAAATCCCTGCGCGTTCACGGCCTGGCGGACGCGCCAACAAAAGTCCGTGAGCTGTTCCGCATTTTTGAGCGCCAGCTCCTGTCCGTGATGCTCCACGAGAAAAAACCAGTTGCCACCCCAGGCAACATCGCCGGTGACCCCGCCGCCGCCGGCAACGTTTGCCGTGAACTCCTTGCGGGCGCGCCAACTGGGAACGTTGGCCACGGAAACCTCGCCCCCGGGATGCAGCGTGGCGGCGACCACACCGACTGGCGTTTCGATTCGGTGCGTTCCGGGCTTGATCCTGCCCAGGTGCGCCAGCGTGACCACCAGGCCGATGGCCCCATGGCCGCACATGCCAAGGTAGCCGACGTTGTTGAAAAAAATCACGCCCGCCGCGCAGGACCGGTCCTCCGGCTCGGTCAGGAGCGCGCCGACCACGACGTCGGAACCGCGCGGCTCGTTGACGATGGCCGAACGAAAGCGATCAAATTCGCGCTGGAACCTATCACGGCGCTGCGCCAGCGTGCCCCCACCCAGGGGCGGTCCGCCGGCCACCACGACGCGCGTCGGCTCGCCGGCGGTGTGTGAGTCAATGATGGAGATCTTGTGCATAAATAAACCTCGTGACTGTGAGGGTCTTCAGCGGAGGGCCTCGGCACGGATCATGCGCAGGCCGAACACGGCGGCGATTTCGTTGTGGTTGGTCGCTTGAAAGCGGATGGTGACTTTCTTTTTGTCTTTGACGAGGTCAGCGGGCACGGAATATTCCGTGTCGAAGAAATGCGGCGCCGTGCCGTCCTTTTCCACCGTTTGTTCGGCCAGGTGCCGGCCATCCGCCAGAATTTCAAAGGTGCGTTTTCTCCACTCGTCGTTGCAATACGTCACCACCAGCACCATCGGGTGCGCGGGTTCCACGGGCAGGTCAAACGAGAACCAGTTGTGTCCGCGCCGGCAGGGGCGGCCCAGCACTCGATCCGGTTCACTGTCCTCGCCCTGCTGGTTGAAGTCGCGCTCCGGCTGCATTTCGCCCGGCTGCGCGTAAGCCACGGTGGACAGTTCGAGCTGGTGCTGGTGCTCGCGCTCGGCGGCGAGCGCCGCGGCCCGCCGGGCCCATTCCCCGGGCGTAAATATATCCCAGTACGCCGCGTACGTCCGGCGGTGAAGCCGGTAGAAGGGCACCAAATTAACATCCCGCTCGCGGCCCGCGCCCACGGATCGGAAATCCCCGGGCTGAGCGGCGACGGGTTTCAGCCAGTCCCCCAGCGGCTCGTTGGCGGCGACGAACACCGGCCAGGGTTCGCGGGCGGCGGCCTGTTCTTCCGGCCCCAAATCCCCGGCCAGCACCAGCGGCCCCCACATCAACGCCACCCGCCGCGGATTGTCCGGCAGCGGTTCGGCGTGAAGTTGCTTGGGCAGCGTCAGGGCGACGGTGTCGCCGTCCTTCCAGCGGCGTTTCAATTCGACATAAGTCCCCGCAGCGGGCAGTTGTTTGACCGGCTTGCCGTTGATGCTCACGGCAAATCCGTCTCCCGCCCACGAGGGCCGGCGCAGCGCCAGGGTGAACGATTTCCGGGCGCGCAAAGACACTTTCAGGCTGGCGGCTTCGCCTTCGGGAAAATCCGTCTGCACTTCAATTTTCGCCTGGTCCGTTTTCCAGTCCGCGACGGACGGCGTGTAAAAGTTCACCCACAGCCGGCCATCGCTTTCGTAGTAAATGCCGTCGCCGTGCAGGGCGTGGTTCTCCATTCCGGTGCCGACGCAGCAGGTGAAGCTGTCCTGCATGTCCTGATACTCGCGCGTCACGCCGCGCCCAACCGGGACCATGTAGCAGGTGCGGCCGTCGTCCGGATCGATCGAGCCGAGGACGTGGTTGAAGAGCGCCCTCTCCTCGAATTCGGCGAATTTCGGGTCCGGCTGCAGCGCGAAGAGCAGGCGCGACATTTTTAGCATGTTATAGACGTTGCAGCTTTCATCCGTGCGGCCGTCCACGCGGTTGCTCAATTTGTCCGGCTCGCCGAAGTACTCGTCCTTGCCGTGGCCGCCGGTGGCGAAGCTGTGGTGGTACGCGACCTCGTCCCAGAAGAATTTCGCGGCGTCGCCGCTGTTTTCATCGCCGGTGTAAAGATAGCGCTTCAGTTCGCCGAGCAGCTTCGGGACCTGGGTGTTGGCGTGCTTCCCGGCCAGAATGTCGCGGTGCTGCGCAAGCGGATCGACGACGGCATGGTGCTCAAAATGGTCGCCTGCCTTGAGCCAGCGGGGGTCGCCGGTGTCGGCGTACAGGTCGGCCATCACTTCGTTCATGCCGCCAAACTCGGTGTTCAGCATTTGCTGAATCTGGTCGGCCGTGAGGTTCGACAAAATGCCATCGGCCCACGCGGCAAATTTGATTTCCACCTCGAGCGCCGTGCGGTTGCCGGTCAGCCGGTACGCGTCGCGCAAACCGGCAAAGATCTTGTGTTCCACGTACCAGGGCGACCACATCCCGTTCAGGTCGAAGCCGCCGGATTGAATGACGCCGCGGCCCAGGTCCTCAAAGCGCTTCTTGCCATCCACGAGCTGGGCGCGACGCCGGCCATCGCCGGCCAGCAGGGCGCCGATGTAGCCGTCGCCTTGCTGATCCTGGATTTCTTTCAACTCGCTGACGAGGTAATCCGCGCGCTCCTTGAATCGCGGGTCTCCGGTGGCGGCAAACATATAACTCACGGCGGAAAGATAATGGCCGGCAATATGGCCGGTGAGCTGGCGGCCGTCGCCGTCCCAGCCGCCATAGCCTTTTGCCGCCTTCGGCTGCAAACCAGCCCGCTGCCGCAAATAAAATAACATCCGGTCCGGCTCCAATGACAGCAGATACTCGGCGTCCAGTTCCTGCGCGTGTTTCAATGGGCCGCCGGTCAACCGCACATCAGCCAGCGGCAGCGGCAGCGCCAGGACCGGCACCGCGTCGGTGACCACCTGGCTGAAGGAGATCTTGGCGTAGGTGTGGCTGCTTTTCGCGGCGCCGGCATTGATGACCAAGCCGGCGCCGGACAGCAGCGCCGCGATCATGGCGATGCGAATTTTCCTGGGCGGGGATGCCGGGGCGATTTCCATGAAGTTACGGTTGATCCTTGATCCAGACCATCGAGGTGCCGGAACGCGCCGGGCGTTTGGGCGCCGGAGTGTTGGTGCGGGCGGCGGCGCCGCCGGAGTAATCCACCGCCGGTTCGGACTCGGCGTGAACTGCGGCGGGCGTGTTCCGGTTGTTGCGCGCGAAATTCGGGATCGCCACCAGCGGCGTGCCGTCGGCCCATTTTCCCTCGAGCGCCACCACCCCATCGAGCAAATCCCCCTTCCATACCGGCGTCAACGGGGCATCGCCGATTGGCTGGTTGATGTTTGGCTGGTCGGCCGTTTCTACGTTGTAAATCAGCGGGCCGTAGCGTAGCGCCACCCGGCCTCGATCGGCGGCAATGTGCGGGTCCGCCGTGATGCGCTGAACCTCCATGGGCACCTCCAACGTGATGGTGTCACCCGCATTCCATTTGCGGTCCGCGCAGGCGTAGCCATTTTGAAGTTTGGGAGTGAAAGGCTGGCCATTGATGGTGAATGATTTCAAGCCGCTGACCGCCGGTGTTTCCGAATACAGCGCGCTGGTGGCCCGGTCCGGCACGCGGATGTGCAGTGTGAACTGCTTCGCCTTCTTAGGATTGACCGTGATGGCAACCTTGCCGCTCCACGGATAATCGGTTTTCTGCACCATCTCCACGTCTGTGCCGGCGACCCGTTCAACGTCGATTGTGCTGCCAATGAAAAGATTCACGTAAAGTCCGTCGGCGCTTTTCACGTAAGTCCAGGTCGGAATCATCAGCAACGTGCGCGGAATATTGCCGACGCAGCACGGGCAGACGTGCCACGGGCCGCGGCGTCCCCCAATCAATGGGTTGGTGTACTGGAAATTCTGGCCGTCCAGGTCGGTCGCGCCGAGCAGGGCGTTATACAGCGTTTCTTCATACAAATCGGCGTACTTGGCGTCGTGATAGGCTAGATTCATTTTGTATTGGAAGAAAATCATGCCGCAGCTCGAGCACGATTCGCAATAGGCATTGTTGGGCAGGGAATAGTCTGGGCCGAAGCCCTCCGACGTTTCGCCGCTGCCGACGCCGCCGGTGACGTAATATTTCTTATTGACCAGGTTGTCCTCGAGCGACGCCACGGCACTGGAGTAATCCGTGTCGCCGGTTTCTGCGGCGATGTCAGCCATGCCGGAATAGAAATACACCGCGCGCACGGCGTGGCCGACCGCTTCGTATTGCTGCCGGGCCGGCGACTGGGTTTGGTCGTAAGCTCCGCCGCCGTTCCGCCCCCGGCAGTCCAGCAGAAACTTCGCCAGCGCGATGTAGGGGTCGCCACGATGGCCGCCTTCCATGTCGTTCACGAACCGGCCGAAGCGCACGAGCGCCTGTTCCATTTCTTCGTGTCCGTCATACCATTCCTTCTTGCCGGGACCGAGGTTGGCGACCCAGCAGTCGGCGAGTTTCTTCGCCGCGTTATAGAGGCGTTTGTCCCGGCCTTCGGTAAGCGTGTAATGATTGATGGCGGACTCGATGAAATAGCCGGCGACATAGCCTTCGTGGTTGCCGCGCTGTTCCGGCGACCAGCGCTCGGGCCACTCGTCTCGGGGCGCGAGCGTATAGGCGGTTTGCAGATAGCCATCCGGCTCCTGGGCCGAGAGGATCTTGGGAATCCAATCCGCAAGCGTCGCCTTCATGCCGTTCTGCGCCGCGATGATTTCGGAATCGCCCCTTGAGTCCACCATGAGCGCCAGGCAGAGGGACTCGACCGTTTCGTGGACCCACGCGTTGGAAAAGACATAGCCTTTGTGCCGGCCATGCGGTTCGCCGCGCAACGCCTTGCCGGCCTCCACGAAATTATCTATGCCGCCCTGACCCTGGGTGAGGTTGGTGCGGTTGATCATCTCAATGCAATGCGGAATCCAGTTCACGATCAGCGCCTTGGCGCGGGCGTTCCACAGCGGACTGTCAATTGTGTAATGCCTCGTATAGACCACGTCAAGCCGCGGGGCCGGCGGCGGATTCTCCACCCTGGCCTTCAAAATGGACGATGCGCTCAGCGCGCCGCTGCCGGCGGTCAACTGAAGCGTGTAATCGCCCGGTGCGGAAAACGTGGCGGTGGTCACGGGCGAATGTTCGTCAGCGAAGGCCACGCTGCCCGGGCCGGAAAGTTTGCTCCAGGTGATTTCGGTTTTAGCGGGCTTCAGCATGCGAACGCCGCCGGACAAATAGGTTTTTCCGCCGAGCACGACGACGCGATCGACCCCCGCCAGAACCGTCGGGGGAAACTCGGGTGATTTGCCGGAATCCAAGACGCGCCATCCGAGCAACCCGGTCGAGAAGGTGCCATCGCCGTCAATTTCCAGCCGGAGCTTTGCGGTCTGCACTTCGTCGAACGTCGTGAGGTTAAATTTGTCGGCGGCCACGCCCAGGCCCGACGCATTCGGCACTGGTGAAAACTGGTTGCCATCCCAAAACAACAGGCGGCAGGCCTTCGGCAGCCGGACGCCCTGGTGATCGTCCCACCAATAGACTTCCACGCGCCGGGTGCTGATGGGCTGGCCCCAGTCGAATTGGACCCATTGCGTGCCGGTGCGCGGCCAGTTTCCGTAGGAGCCGGCGCCGCGTTCGCGAGAGTTCTCTGGCGTCTTACCGTCATTGAGGGCCGCCACCGACGTGTCGCCGGAAACGTAGGAGGCCGACGGCGTGGCCACAAGCGCCAAATCCACGTCTTCCGCCGCGGCGAGGGCGGGTAAAAAAAAACCGGCCGTCAGGAAAGTCCCGATTAGAACAGCGGCCATGATTGGCCGGTCGAAAAGCAGTGCTGAGGCGGTGGTATTCATGATGACTTATTGTGTTTTCAAGCGAATCACCGAAAGCGAATAGGGCGGGAACTCATGGGTGAAATCCGCGCCGGCCGGCGGCAGACTTTGGACGGAGATGACTTTCATGGGCAGGTCCAGCGTGTTTGACGAAAATTCGCATGGTCGATGGCCGCCTCGCTCGATCATTCCGGCTGTGGCTCCGCCTTGCCAATGGGAATCCGGCCGCCATAAAAATCATCGAACAATGCGAAAGCTTCGGGATCATAATTTTTGAGACCTTCGGGACCGTTATCAGGCTTTGGTCCGGTCATGCCCAAATCGCCGTGCGTCCCAAAATACCACATCGTCAATTCGGCGAAAAATTCATCCGGATTGCTGGCGGCATAGGAATGAACCCAGAGCTGTCTTCCCAGCGACCGATGATATTGCTGGTTGAACTTCGCCACCACGGCATGGTTGAGCCCGTAATTGCGGATCGCGTGCGCGAACTCATGTTCGCATATGTCGCGTCCGCGATATTTGTCTTTATCCAGTTTGAGCAGATTTTCCTCGCCGCAGGAGGTCAGTTGCCCGCCCATGCCGCGCGTCCGCTGGTCGCGAGTCAGACCATTGTATTCCGGCAGCGGCTTGCCTTTATCCTGGCGCCATTCCGGCAGATCGGTGGTCACCTGGTCTTTGCCAATGATGTGGAGCTCCACTTTGGCGGCGACCAGGTTGGTGACGACGATCGGCAGATTCGAAAGCAGCAGCGACAGGCGCTCGTAGGCGGCATACATCGCCTCATCGGAAACAACCTGGTGCGCCTTGATGGGAATGCCCTGGAAGAAAAGTTCCTTCGAAAAGAAATCCTGTTCCGGCGGGCTCAGCCGGGTGATTGGGGGCCTCATTTCGGCGGCTGTGCCGGAAATAGCGACACCGATTGCCGCGGCTGCGAGCAACACGGCGATCAGGGCCCGCCCTGGAAAAAATTGTCTGGCGGCAAACTGGGGTATATCCAAGAGTCTCATCAATATGGAGGCGTGGCGCATGGTTCCGATCAGGCAAAAACGTCACCGCTGGATCGCGGCAATGGCCGGCTCCCGGTGGTTTCTCTCCTGGGGGGTCTTGCGCCGCGCGTTCATGAGTTCTTCAATCTCGTCCGCCTCGACGGGAATGTGGGCCATCAAATCCACCGGCCCCTGGGCGGTCACCAGCACATCGTTTTCCAGTCGCACCGCGAAACCCTCCTCGCGGATGTAGATGCCCGGCTCAACCGTCATCACCCAGCCGGGTTCCAGCGGATGCACGGTCAGCCCAACATCGTGAACGTCCAGACCGATGGGATGCCCGCAGCCGTGCATGAAGTACTTCTTGAAGGCCGGCTGGTCCGGGTCCTGCTGTTTGATCTGGCGCATGGAAATCAACTTCAGATTCACCAGCTCCCGCTCGACCAACTGGTCGGCTTCCTTCTGCCAGTCCTTGATTTTTTTGCCGGGCGTGAGGCCGGCGATGCACCGGCGCAACACGCGCAACACGGCGTTGTAAACCTCCTTCTGGCGCGAAGTGAAACGGCCGTCCACCGGGATGGTGCGCGTGAGGTCGGAATTGTAATTGGCGTAACTCGCCGCCACGTCGAGCAGCAGCAACTCGCCTTCCCGGCAAACCTGATCGTTGGCCAGATAATGCATACAGCAGGCATTGAGGCCGGAACCGATGATGGGCTGATAGGCAAACCGGCCGCCGTGGCGCAGGAACTCGTGGGAAAACTCCGCTTCCACCTCGTATTCCCTCACGCCGGGGCGCGTGAACGCAAGCACGCGGCGAAATCCCTGGCCGGTGAGGTCGCACGCCTTGCGGATCAGTTCCAGCTCAAACTCCGATTTGACGGCGCGCAGGCAGTGCATTAGCGGGGCGAGCCGGCGGAAGTCATGCACCGGGTATTTGCGGATGGTGTCCGCCGCAAAGCGCGCCTCGCGACTTTCCACTTCGATGACGGCGCGCTTGTGCTCGTTGGTGTTGAGGAAAGCGTGGTCGCACTCGCACATCAGGCGGTGGAACAGGCGCGGGAATTCGGTGAGCCAGTGTATATTGCCGATGCCGCTCAGTTCGCGGGCCGCCTTTTTATCGAGTTTGCGGCCTTCCCACAATTGGTTGTCTTCCGTCGGCTCGCGCAGGAACAGCAGTTCACGGTGCCCTTCCTCGTCGGCGTCGGGATAGATCACCAAAATGGATTGCTCCTGCTCGACGCCCGTGAGGTAGAACAAATCCGAATTGACAATAGTGGCTTGCGAACCGTCGGCATTCGTTGGACAGAGGTCATTGGCGTTGACCACCGCCAGCGAGTTTTTCGGCAGCAGGGCGGCCAATCGCTGGCGGTTGCCACTGAACATTTTTTTCGGAACACGCTCGTAACGCATAACAAATTCTTTTAAATCCCCAGCCGGCGGCAGCGGGCCTTACCGTTGATCGGGTTAGATTAGCCGCCAAGGCGGATAACGCCCATGAATCAAATGCACCACCAGCTATCGGATTTCACCCTGGCCCCTTGTCTTCATCCCGCCGCTATTCTGCTGGCCAGCGGTAAGGCTCGTCATTACCTTCTGGAAAATGTCCGACCTGAGCAGCAGTGAAATCGCGCTGACCGACGTCACTGTGTTTGGCCCGCGCACCCGGATGCGCGGCGTGCGGGCCCCCAACATCGAATCGCGATCCTGGCTCGAAAGTTTCCCCGTATGCCAGGCCCTGAATCAATACCAGATGATTCATATCGGCATCGAGGAAACGCGCTCGCCGATGCGGATCGTGCGCACGAAGCAAACCTCGACCTATTTCCTGGCCTGCATCGGCGGCCAGGGCAGCGTGCTGGTGGACGGCCGCTGGCGAATTTGCCGGGAAGGCTTCGCCTGTCTGCTCCCGGCTCACACGTTGAACGCCTTTCAGGCGATGCCCGGTAAAAAATGGGAATTTTGCTGGGTCTGTTACCAACAGCCCACGAAGCAGCGTCCCATCGCCAACGTGACCACGCCGGTGATGGCGGAGTACGATCCGTTGCCGCTGCGCTCGGCGATTCTCGGCCTAATGTACGAGTGCAACGGACCGGCACAGCCCACCTTGATTCAAGAGTGGACCGATTTGGTTCACGCGTACGTTTTGCGGTTCGCCCAGCCCTCCGACCAGCCTGACCAGTTGCGGCTGTTGTGGGAACGGGTCGCCGCCCACTTGGGCGACGAGTGGTCCCTCACGCGCCTGGCCAGCGTGGCCGGTTACAGCAACGAGCATCTGCGCCGGTTGTGTCAGCGGCAGATGGGACGCAGTCCGATGCACCAAGTCACGTATCTCCGGATGCGGAGCGCGGCCGAACTCCTGGCCACTACGGAGCAGACCGTCGAGTCCATTTCGCAGGAGGTCGGCTATCAAAATCCTTTTGTCTTTTCGAACGCCTTCACCAAATGGATCGGCTGGCGGCCGTCGGAATATCGGCGAAAGAAATCCAGCCGGACTTGAATTGCGGGTCCGGTCTTGCCTTGAACGCAAATGGCTTCTGCCCATTGACGCGCCAGCAGACATTGTGATAAAAGAGTATGGCTTTGTTAAAGGAGCACAATTACGCAAAAAATAAAAATCCGGCCATTTCCATGAAAACACAACTTCACAAATTTAAACCCCTTGCCTGGACAGGCGTCGTCGCGTGGGTACTGGCCCCTCTCTTCCAGGGCGCCTTCGCCGATTCCATTACGGTTTCGGAGACTTGGAAAGACAACACCTTGCACGGAGTCTATTTCAGCTCGTCCGACACCGGCACCTTCAACGGCTCGCTCACCATTCCCGGCCTGTCCGCCTTCACCGCCAATGACTGGTCAAATCTGCTGGTCACCATCAACGCTCCCAACTTGTCCACGGGCGAGAACTCGGCGGGAGTGGTGACAAATTTCAGCGACTTCATGGCTGACGCTCCCAACTACGGGGGATCTATCACGGCCACCAGCGCCACCTTTGTCTTTCAATTGGACGATACCAATCAAGTGCTCCGAAATGCGTTTCAGATGAATTTTTCCAGGTCCGGAAACACTCTCACGATCAGCGGAAAAACCTTGAATCCCCCAGCGTTGGGCGGCGGCCCGTGGAGCATCGTCGCGTGGAACTATTTTGACCCGGAGAGTTTGGGCGAAACCTTCGTCATTACGAATGATCCCATCAGTTGCGAAGTTACACTCCAGAATTCGACTACGCTTCAGCAATATGCGGACATTGTCAAAACCATTTACGTGGACGGGATCAACGTCATCACCTATGATTCGGAGTCGAATGAATTGTTCAACATCCGTGTCACCGGAGCCGCGGATTACACCCCGCCAATCCTGACCGCCGAGTCGCCCACCAGCGCGCTGACCACCACGAACAGCCTCCTGACGGCAAAAGTCAAGGCGACCGACAACATCGGCGTGGCCAACGTGGAGTTTTTCCTGAATGGCTCGGATTACGGGTCCGGCGTGATCGGACCTTCCAGTTTGTGGTTCTTGAGCTTTGCTCTCCCCCCGGGTACCAACGTCCTTCGGACCCTCGCAACCGATGTGAGCGGCAACAACTCCCCCACCAACTCGATCTCCGTGATCTATGTGAACAAGCAGACCAACGCCAACGCCATCACTTTTTCCGATCACTGGCTCGACAGTTCCCAAACGGATTATTATGGAGACCTTTTTGACGTGAGCCAGGACAACGGCACTTTGAACGCGGCCTTGCTGGTGCCGGAGCTCAAAAGCATGTCCGCCAGCACCTGGTCGAACCTGCTGCTGACGATTACTTTCGGCGACATTAATTACACCAACAGCCTGTCGCAGGCCCATGTTTTGACCGCCAGCACCGCCATTTTCGACGTCCATGACACGTACGATTCCGACTCAAACCTCGTCACCGACGTTCAAATGTCCCTCACGCGATTGGGCGGCACCCTGGTGCTGGCCTACGAAACCGCCAATCCCACCTACGACTACAACAATCCCATTATCGCCGATTTTTATTTCGGGTGGGACAGCCCGGTTCAAGATGTGGAACCTTTTGCCTTCACCCTTCAGGATGGCAACACGCTGAACTTCTATTCCAGTGTCGCCCGGCCCGTGTATATCAGCGGCTTCGATTCCACCAACTTTGACTCCTCAACCAACGAACTGGATGACATACAAGTTTCCGGCGCGGCGGATTTCGTGCCGCCAACCGACCAAATCACCACGCCCCTGCCCAACCAGCTTTGGAGCAATGCCCTGGTCACAGTCACCGGCAAAGCCAGGGATAATGTGCAAGTGGCCGGCGTTTATTGCTCCGCCGACGGCGTGGCGTGGATCGCCGCCACCTCCTCCAACAATTGGACAAATTGGGTCGCGCAAGTCCCTCTCACACCGGGAACGAACACCATCGCCGCCTACGCCGTGGACGCCAGCGGCAACGATTCGCCAACAAATACGGTGCGCATTGTTTATGTGTTGAGTGCCGTGCTGGCGGTCAGCACGAACGGCGCCGGTGCCATTACCCCCAAAGACAACGGAGCGCTGCTGCCGATCGGCCGGAACTACACGCTCACCGCGACCGCGCTCGCCGGTTCAGGCTTTTCTTTCACCAACTGGACGGGCGGCACCAGCCTGCCCTTGAGTGTCCTGACCAACAAGCCGGCGCTGCAGTTCCAGATGGAGTCCAACCTGATGTTGCAGGCCAATTTCGTGGACACGGCCAAACCGGTGCTGAGAATCACGAACGTGGCCGCCGGCCTGCAGGTCAGCAATGCGAACTTCGTCGTGTCGGGCACCGCCACGGATAACGTGGCCGTGGCCAGCGTCTATTGCCAGTTGAACGGCACGGGCTGGGTTGGCCCCGCCACTTTCGCCGGGCGCAACTGGAGCGACCGCGTCACGCTGAACCCCGGAACCAACCACTTTCAGGCTTATGCCGTGGACACTAGCGGCAACGTTTCACCGACCGACACGGTGAGCATTGTTTATGTGCTCAGCGCCGTGCTGGCGGTCAGCACGAACGGCGCCGGCTCGATAGCCCCCAAAGACAACGGAGCGCTGCTGCAAATTGGCAGGAATTACACGCTCACCGCGACCGCCCTGACCGGTTCGGGCTTTGCCTTCACCAACTGGACGGGCGGCACCAGCCTGCCGTTGAGTGTCCTGACCAACAAGCCGGCGTTGCAGTTCCAGATGGTGTCCAACCTGGTGTTGCAGGCCAATTTCGTGGACACGGCCAAACCGGTGCTGAGAATCACGAACGTGGTCGCCGGCCTGCTGGTCAGCAACGCGAACTTCGTCGTGTCGGGCACCGCCACGGACAACGTGGCCGTGGCCGGCGTTTATTGCCAGTTGAACCGCACGGGCTGGGCCATTGCTACCAACTTCGCCGGCCGCGACTGGCGCGACCGCGTCACGCTGAACCCCGGGACCAACCAGTTCCAGGCCTACGCCGTGGACACCAGCGGCAATGTTTCACCGACCGACACGGTCAGCATCGTTTATGTGCTGAGCGCCGTGCTGGCGGTCAGCACGAACGGGGCCGGCTCGATAACCCCCAAAGACAACGGTGCACTGCTGGAGATTGGCCGGAACTACACGCTCGTCGCGACCGCCCTGCCCGGCTCGGGTTTTGTGTTCACCAACTGGACGGGCGGCACCAGCCTGCCGCTGGGCGTCCTGACCAACAAGCCGGCGCTGCAGTTCCAAATGGTTTCCAACCTGATATTGCAGGCCAATTTCGTGGACGCGGCCCATGCCAAGCTGGCTGGCAGCCAGGTGGTTCCAGACCAGCCGCTGGAATTCGCAGGCGCCAATGGCGGCTTAATGGTTGCCAATGGCTCCCTGCAAATTCGCCTGCGCGGCCCCGCCCAGGCGACCGTCATCATCGAAAGTTCACCGGACCTTGTCCACTGGCAGCCGGTCCAGACCAATGCGTTGCCGGCTGATGGAATAACTGTTTCACTGCCGTTGGATCAGCAACCGGCCAAATTCATCCGGGCCAGACTGCAACCATAGATCGCGCCGAGTCCCCGGCAAAATCTTACGTTGGCGCGTCGGCGCGAGTCTGTTAATTTGGCGCCCAATGAATTTTTTGGCTCAAACCTGGGTCGGCGACTGGCTGGCCGGGCTGGGGCGCATTGCCATCATGACGCGGGACGCAGTGGCGTCCTGCCTCACCTTCAAGGCCTCGCGGCGCGACCTGCTTTACCAGATCTACTTTATCGGCATCAAGTCGCAGGCCGTGGTGCTCGTCACGGGCGCGTTTACCGGCATGGTGCTCACGGCCCAAACCTATTTCCAGTTTCACAAGGTGAAAATGGACACCGCCACGCTGGCCGTCGTCGGTGTCTCCATGTGCGATGAACTCGGCCCGGTGCTGACGGCCTTGATGGTGGCGGGTCGGGTCGGCGCGGCGATCGCGGCGGAACTCGGCACCATGCGCGTGACCGAACAGATCGACGCCCTCCGGACGCTTGCCACGCATCCCATTGATTATTTGGTGGTTCCGCGGCTGCTGGCCTCCATGATCGCCCTGCCCCTCCTGACGATGGAAGCCATCGCGCTGGGCATAGCGTCCGGCTACGTGGTTGGCTCGCAACTGCTCGGGATCGACCCGGTCTATCTGTATTACGACATGCTGAAGTACATGACCCCAATCGACGTGGATTTCGGCCTGGTGAAATCCTTCGTCTATGGCGGCATCATCGCCCTGATTGGCTGTTACAAGGGCATGTCCTGCGGCATGGGCGCCGAAGGTGTCGGCCGTGCCACCACCGAGGCCGTGGTTTATTCGTCCATCACGATCCTGATCACCAACTTTTTCCTGACGCTGGTCCTCCAGCGCATTTACATCTTGTTGTCATGATCGAAGTCCGCCAATTGAAAAAAAGCTTCGGCAACCAGTTGATCCTTACCGGCGTGGATCTCTGCATCGACAGCGGCGAGTCGGCGGTGATCATCGGCCGCAGCGGGGGCGGCAAAAGCGTGCTGCTCAAGCACCTCATCGGCCTGCTTCAGCCGGACGCCGGCGACGTGTTCGTGGACGGCGACCGCATCACCAGGATGAACGAACGTCAATTGCTTCGGGTGCGGCGCAAGTTTGGCATGGTCTTCCAGGGCGCGGCGCTGTTCGACTCAATGACAGTGGCGGAGAATGTGGCCTTTGGCTTGCGCCGACACGAACATCTCACCGAGGCCGAAGTCGCCAGACGGGTGGCCGCCACGCTGGATATGGTGGATTTGCCCGGCACGGAAAAAAAGAAGCCGGCCGAGCTTTCCGGCGGCATGCGCAAGCGCGTGGGCCTTGCCCGCGCCATCATTTACGAACCGCGGATTGTGCTTTATGATGAGCCGACCACCGGGCTGGACCCCATCGTTTCGGACAGCATTGACCAGCTCATCATCCGCGTCCGCGACCAGTTGAAGGTGACGTCGGTCGTGGTGACGCACGACATGCGCAGTGCGCGCCGCGTTGGCAACCACGTATTCATGCTGCACGAAAAGCGGATTTACGCGCACGGCGCGCCCGAGCAACTGTTCGCTTCCCGGGACGCGATCGTGAGGCAATTTATTGACGGTGTGGCGGACGCAAAGGAAACTATTTGCTAACATGGAAAAATCGCGATTGGAAATCAAAGTCGGCGTGTTTGTGTTCATTGGCCTGGCGGTGATGGTGGCCTTGATGGTGTGGTTCAGCAAGGGCGCCAGCCTGTTCCGCAGCACCTACATCCTGAAGCTGCACACGTCCAATATCGGCGGCCTCAAACCGAAATCCGCCGTTTTGCTGGCTGGCGTCGGCGTGGGCAGCGTCCAACAAATCCAGCTTGATGCCAGCGGCACCAACGTCACCGCCTTTTTGCAGATTTACCAGGACCATCCCATTTATCATGACGCGCGCTTTGTCATTGAAATGTCCGGGTTCCTCGGCGACCAGTATGTCTCGGTCATCCCCACCGCCAACACCCTCCCGCTGCTGACCAATGGCGCGGTGGTGGAGTGCGAGGCCCCGTTCAACCTCCAGGAAGTGGCACGCGGCGCGGCTGGATTCGTGCAGCGGCTCGATGATACCGCCAAAAAGCTGGACGCCTCCGTCGCCGATTTGCGGGCCCAGGTGCTCAACGCCCAGACGCTCGCCAATTTCGGGGCGTCCATCACCAATTTGCGCGTGTTTACCGAGCAGGCGCTCGACACCGTCCATGACATCCACGACATCGTCGACACCAACCGCAGCCAGGTCGGCGTGGCATTGAGCAACATCGTCCTGTTCTCAGCCAATCTCGACAGCCTTTTGGCCACCAATGGTGACAACCTCACCGCCGCCACCAAAAACCTCCAGAGCCTCACCGCCGGCGCGCAGGAGCTCGTGAAGGACGTCCAGGCGGGCAAAGGCCTGGCCGGTACGCTGCTCGAGAACAACGCCACCGCCACCAATGTGCAGTTGCTCGCCGAGAATCTTTCCGTCGCCAGCAGCAACCTCAATCGGTTCGGCCTCTGGCACTTCCTTTGGACGCACCCCGCCCCCAACCCGAACCCCCCCAA
>JBEKZM010000069.1:0-35160 GCA_049509875.1 Verrucomicrobiota bacterium
CGAACGCCTTGCCGGGCGACGCCGGGGCTTATAGCGTTGCCATCACCAACGTTTACGGGAGTGTCACCAGCAATCCAGCGATGCTGACGGTGTTGCCGCTGGACATTGTCATGCCCTCCGGGCTGGTAAACGGCCAGCTCCAGTTTTCGTTCGACACAGCCGGCGGCGTCAACTACCAGGTGCAATATTCGACCAATTTGACGGACTGGTATCCGTGGCTGGATGCGGACGGGACCGGGCAACCGTTTACGTTGACCGATCCCAACACCGGCGGCAACCAACAGCGCTTTTACCGCGTTGTATTGACGCCGCCTTGACGTGACGGCGGTCTGCCGTCTTGCTGGATTCAAATCGAAAAACTCCGCTTTGCTTTTTACGCGGCGTGGCGTAGTGTGATTTTTCGTTTCGACGAGAAATTCACAGTAATGAGCAAAGAGTTCATCAAGATCGGCGGCGCGCGCGAGCACAATCTCAAGAACCTCACGCTGGAAATCCCCCGCGACCGGCTGGTGGTGGTGACGGGCTTAAGCGGCAGCGGCAAATCGTCGCTGGCCTTTGACACGATCTACGCCGAGGGGCAGCGCAAGTATGTGGAAAGTCTGTCGGCTTACGCCCGCCAGTTCCTCGACCAGTTGCAGAAACCGGACGTGGATTTTATCGAGGGGCTGTCGCCGGCCATTGCGATCGAGCAGCGCAGTTCCGGGAGCAGCCCGCGCTCGATCATCGCCACCACCACGGAAATTTACGATTACCTGCGCCTGCTCTTTGCGCATATCGGCCGGGCGCACTGCCCCGAGACGGGCGTGCCCATCTCCACCCAGAGCACGAGCGAGATCGTGGACAAAATTCTCGCCTTGCCGGCCAAAACCAAGGTCATGCTCCTGGCACCCGTCGTGCGCCGGCAAAAAGGGGAGTTTCGCGATGTTTTCGAGCGGCTGGCCCGGGAAGGGTTTGTGCGCGTGCGCGTGGACGGGGGGATTGCCGAACTGGGCGAGAATGTCGCACGCATCAAGCTCGATAAAAAGAGGTTTCACAGCATCGAGGCGGTGGTGGACCGGCTGGTGATCGATGACAAGGTGCGCGTGCGTCTCGGCGATTCAGTGGAAACGGCTTTGCGCTGGGGCGAAGGCGTGATGTACACGCTGCATCAGTTGCCGGCGGAAGCAAAGCCGGCGCCGCTGCCGGTCCGGGAGCCAGTCTTCCTGGCAGGCGTCAAGGCGGCGGCGAGCGATTCGGGACCGGCGTTGGCCGGGCCGAATCCGGGCGGCAAGCCCGCCCTCTTGGCGGCAGGCAAGGAGGCCCGCCGCCATGACGAATGGACTGAGACGCTTCATTCGAACAAGATGTGTTCCCCGGCCACTGGCAAGAGCTTTGATCCGCCCACGCCCAAGCATTTTTCATTCAACGCGCCGGCCGGCGCCTGTCCCGTCTGCCATGGCCTGGGCCAAAAGATGGTCTTCGACGAGCATCTGGTGGTGCCCGACGCAGAACTGTCATTGGAGGGCGCCATCCAGCCGTGGCGGCGCGCCGGCAAACGGATGAATATTTACTACAAAGCGATGCTGCGTTCGGTGGCGGCGCATTTCAACGTGGATCTCACCACGCCGTGGAAGGAGTTGCCGGAGGATTTTAAAGACGTGCTGCTTCGTGGCTCCGGGGAGGACAACGTGGCCTTTAAATTCTGGCGCGCCGGCAAAGTAAGCACCATCGACAGGCCGTTCGAGGGCGTGCTGCCGAATCTGGAGCGACTGGCGACCGAGAGCGAAAGTGAATTCATCCGCAACCGGCTCAAGGCTTACATGAGCCCCCAGTTCTGCGATGTGTGCAAGGGCCGGCGGCTCAAACCGGAAATCCTGGCGGTAACGCTGGGCAATGCGGAGGCGGGGGCCGGCAACGGGAAATTGCCGGGCGGAACCGCCCCGGTTCGTTCGACCTCCCGCGCGTCCCGCCTGAAAATTCCGGGACTTTCCATCATGGACGTTTGCGCGCTGTCGGTGGAGCGGGCGGACGAGTTCTTTGCCACGCTGAAGCTGACCGAATTCGAGCAAAAGATCGCGGGCGAAGTGATCAAGGAAATCCGGGCGCGGCTGGGATTTCTCAAGAATGTCGGGCTGGGGTATCTGACGCTGGACCGTGAAAGCGGCACGCTGTCCGGGGGCGAAGCCCAGCGCATCCGGCTGGCCACGCAGATCGGCGCCGCGCTGGTGGGCGTGCTGTATGTCCTGGATGAGCCGAGCATTGGCCTGCATCAGCGGGACAATGACCGACTGCTGACCACGCTGAAAGGGCTGCGTGATTTGGGCAACACCGTGCTGGTGGTGGAGCACGACGCCGATACGATTCGCGCGGCGGATTATATCTTGGATCTGGGACCGGGCGCGGGCGTTCATGGCGGTGAACTGGTGGCCGCCGGCACACTGCCGCAAATCCTGGCCAATACGAAATCGCTCACCGGGCAGTACCTCACCGGCGAGTTGAGCATTCCCATCCCCAAGAAGCGAAATCCCCCATCCGACGACCGGGGCTGGCTCGAGATTCTCGGGGCCACGGAGAATAATTTGCAGAACATCGACGTGCGGATACCGCTGGGGACGTTCACCTGCGTCACGGGGGTGAGCGGTTCGGGCAAGAGCACGCTGGTGAGCGACATTTTGCAGCGGGCGCTGTTCCGCAAATTCTATGGCTCCAAGGACCGGCCGGGCGAACACCGGGTGCTGCGGGGATTCGAGGCGCTCGACAAGGTGATTGTCATTGATCAATCGCCCATCGGGCGCACGCCGCGCAGCAATCCGGCCACCTACACCGGCATGTTCAACCACATCCGCGACCTGTTCGCAAAACTGCCGGCGGCCAAGGTGCGCGGCTACGAGCCGGGCCGGTTCAGTTTCAACGTGAAGGGGGGCCGCTGCGAAAAATGCGAGGGCGACGGCATCTTGAAGATCGAAATGAATTTCCTGCCGCCGGTCTATGTGACGTGCGAGGCCTGCAACGGCAAGCGCTACAACCGGGAGACGCTGGAAATTGCCTACAAGGGCAAGAACATCGCCGACGTGCTGGACATGACGGTGGACGAGGCCGTGGACTTTTTCCGCGCGGTGCCAAAGATCAGCGCTCCGCTGGAAACGCTGGCGGAGGTGGGTTTGGGCTACATCCGTCTGGGGCAGCAGGCGACGACGCTGAGCGGCGGTGAGGCCCAGCGGGTGAAGCTGGCGACAGAACTGAGCCGGCGCGCCACGGGCAAGACGTTTTACATTCTGGATGAGCCGACCACGGGCCTGCATTTTCATGATGTCGCCAAGCTGCTCGAAGTGCTCTTCAAGCTGCGCGACGCGGGCAACACGCTGCTGGTGATCGAGCACAATCTGGACGTGATTAAGACCGCCGACTGGATCATTGACCTGGGCCCGGAAGGCGGCGCGGACGGCGGACAAATTGTGGCCGAAGGTCCGCCCGAGAAGATTGTCCGGTGTGGAGCCAGCCACACCGGCCGTTACCTCAAGAGTGTACTGGGCTGACCAGGGCGGCTAAAGCCGGGATGGGGACGGCTCGTCCCCACTCGCTGGTGCATCCCATCGCGCGCCACCTGCCGAGGCCGACGGTTCCGCACTCCGCATTCCGCATTCCGCAATCCGCACTCAATTGGGGCTTTTTAAGTTTCTCCGCTTTGTTTAGATTCAATCCATGGTCTCTTACCGGCGATGGTTTCTAATTTTGCTGGCGCTGACACTCTCCGGCGGCCCGCTGCTGGCGGCGTCACGCGAGGACCGCGCTTATCGGGCGGCGGTGCTGACATTTCACGACAAGTTGTATTCGGCGGCGGAAGCGGAACTCACGCAGTTCCTGCAAACCTACCGGAAATCCACCAATGCCCCGGCGGCCGTGCTGCTGCTGGCGCAGTCGGAATATTACCTGAAGAATTATGCCGCCGCCGGCAACCGGCTGGCCGATCCGGTCAATCTGGCCAGCGCAAAAGCGGCCGGGCTGGGCGACCAGTATGATTACTGGCGGGCGGAGGCGCAATTTGCCGCCGGTGATTTCGGCGGAGCGGCGGAGACGTTCGCGGCCGTGGGGGAAGATTATCCCGCTTCGCCGCTCGTGTTGCCGGCCCTCGTTGACGCAGCAGCGGCGTTTGGAAAGAACGACAACTGGCCGCGGGCGGACGATTTGCTCGCAAGCACGAACGGACTGTTTCAACGTCGCGCGCGGCTGGAGCCGGCGAACGAACAGGTGGTGAACGGACGGCTGCTCCAGGCCGAATCCAAGTGTGCCCAGCAGGATTTTGCCGGGGCCGTCCAGGTGCTTGGTTTGGTGAATCCAGCGACCCTGGCTCCGGAGCCGGCTTGGAAACGGGCGCTGTTGCTATACCGCGCCAACTTGGGGAGTAAAAATCTGGACGGGGCGCTGGCCGTTGCCACGAACCTCGTTCAAATTGCCCGCCTCGGCGCCGGCGACCGCTGGGCGACCAATTTGGCGGAAAGTGTGGCTTGCCGCGCGGAGGCGCTCCAAGCGATGGGCCGGTTGCCGGAAGCCGCCGAAGTCTGGCAGGAAAATCTCGGGGCCAATGTGCCGGCCGAGCAGCAGCGCCGGGCGATATTGAAAGTAGCGGACCTGGCCGTGGCGGAAAATTTGAGCGACGCCGAAGCGCGCTTGGAAAACTTTCTGGCGCAGTATCCCGATTCGCCGGCGGGCGGCGTGGCCCGGTTGCGGCTGGGGGAACTCCAATTGCAGGCATTCATCGGCGATTCCACGGCCACGGATGAACTGGCGCACGCACGCAGCAACCTGGACGAGATCATCAAGGCCGAGCCTGGCGGACCGCTGGCGGGCGGGGCAGACCTGGACCGCGGGTGGTGCGACTGGCTGGAAGCGACCAAGGGCGACAGCACCGCTTCGGCGGCGAAGTTCGCGGAAAGCCTGACTAACTTCCAGGCGGCGGCGACCGTCCTTCCACGCGGTTCGGAGGACCTGGCAGTGGCCTGCTTCAAGACCGGAGACGCGCAATTCGCGCTGGCAGACTACGCCAAGGCCATCAACAGTTACCGGGCGGTGCTGACGGATTTTTCAGGTCAGACGAACGTGGCCCGGTCCCTGGGCGACCGGGCACTTTACCAAATCCTGCGGGCGCAACTGGAATTGCACGACACCAACGGCATGGACGACTCGATGAGCCAGTTGCTGGGCAGCTTCTCCGCCAGCGGAGAGACTGCCAACGGGCTGCTGCTGGCCGGCCAGGGATTTTCGGATTTTGGCGACCCGGCCAGGGCTCGGGCGTTGTTTGAGCGCTTTGGGCAGGAGCGGCCGACCTCGCGGCTGATGCCGCAGGTCCTGTTCGCCCTCGCGCGCACCTACGGGCGCGAGCGAAACTGGCCGGCGACAGTCACCAATTGCGAGGCGTGGCTGCGGAGCTATCCGAATGATGAAACGAACAAGCCGCAGGTGGAATATTTCCGTGACTGGGCCGTTGGCCTGGGCGGCGATGAGGCCAGGGCTTTCGGCCTGTTTACGAACTTTGTGACCCGATATACGACCAACGCCGACTTGACTCCGCTCGCCCGCTGGTGGGTGGCGGACTACTATTTTCGGCAAGGAACTAATTTCCTGGATGCGGAACGCGAATATCAACATATTTTTCAAGATTTCCCCAACAACCCGGATAAGCGGCTGACCGGGCAGGCGCAATTGATGGCGGCCCGGGTCGCCATGGTCCGGTCCCAATATCCGCAAGCGATCAACTATTTGACGCCACTCATCGGCAACACGAACGCGCCGGGTGACCTGCGGGACAAAGCAAAATTAGCGTATAGTGAAGCGTTGCAGGGCATGACGTCGGAAACGAACACCGTGAGCCTGCTGGAGGCGACGCAAGTGCTGGCCCAATTGTATTTCGAGGCGCCAACGAACAAGGTCGGGCCGCTGGCCTGGTGCGAAACCGGGGACTGTGACCTGAAGCTGGGGGCGCTGGATGCGGCCACGAATGCCTTTGCGCAAGTGCTGACCGCGCCCTCCGCCGATGTGGAATTGCGGTGTCGGGCGCGGGTGGGCTGGGGGGTTGCCTTGGAGAAAAAGGCCGATGGGCTGGGACCGGAGTCCCAGCGCGCGTTGCTGACTTTGGCCTTGGAAAACTATCACGAAGTCATTTACACCCAGGACCGGTTTTCTGATCCTTTTTGGATGAAAAAGGCGGCGTTGCAGGCGCTACCGCTAATGCCGCTGGTGGGGGAGGCGAACGTGAAGGACTTCATCGACCGTCTGGAGCACTGGCTGCCGCAGCTGACCGACATCCTGGAGAAGAAGCGGGCGGCCGCGCTGAAAGAATGACGCCATTTGACTTGCTGACTGAATGCACCTAAGTTGCCGGCGATGACGTTGACCACTGAGACCATTGTAAGCCTGACGCCGCGCGCGGCGGCCGAAGTGAATGAGATTTTGACCAAGCCGGAGAACCGCGGGAAGAATTTTCGCGTGTTCGTGGAGCAGGGGGGGTGCTCGGGCATGCAATACGGCATGGTGTTTGACGAGCAGCGCGACGGGGATCATATCTCCGAGCAGGCAGGCGTCACCGTGCTGGTGGATGGCATCAGCGCGCAATATTTGCGGGGCACGGTGGTGGATTTCAGCGACGCCCTGACGGGAGGCGGCTTCAAGATTACCAATCCCAACGCGAAGGAAAGCTGCGGCTGCGGGAAATCTTTCAATACGTGAGATTGATAACGCCGGGTTAAATCCAGTTCTTCTTGACCATCCAAGACTTGATTACCTGGGTCAGGCCCACGTAGCAGAGCAAGGTGAGCGCCAACAGCGGCCAGAATTGCCAAGGCAGCGGCACGAAACCCAGCGGACCGGCCAACGGCGAATAGGGCAGGGCGGCGCCGATGACCATGATGAGAATGGTGGTCATGGAAAGCTGCCAGCTTGCGCGCGACTGGACGAAGGGAATCAAGTTGGTGCGGATCACATGAATGATCAGCGTCTGGGTCATGATGGACTCCACGAACCAGCCGGTGTGGAACAGCTGCGCGGCCTGGGTATGGTCAAGGGCCTCATCTTTAAAGAGGCCGGTCATTGCGGGAGTCACCTGGCTTTGCGCGGCGGCGCCGGTGCATTTGAAAACGAAATACATCACCGCAAAGGTGGTGTAGTCGAAGATGGAGCTGATCGGCCCGATCAGCACCATGAATTTGGCGATTTCACCCATTTGCCATGGGCGCGGCTTGGTGATTTGGGCGGCGCCCACGTTGTCGGTGGGAATCGGCACCTGCGAAAAATCGTAGAGGAGGTTGTTGGTCAAAATCTGTATCGGCAACATGGGCTGGAATTTGAAAAGCGCGGCCGCGCCCAGCATGCTGAACATGTTGCCGAAGTTGGAACTGGCGCCCATCCGGATGTACTTCAAGATGTTCACGAACACCTTGCGCCCTTCAAGCACGCCTTCTTCGAGCACCATCAGGTTCTTCTCGAGCAGGATCACATCGGCGGATTCCTTGGCGATGTCCACGGCATTGTCCACCGATATTCCCACATCGGCCGCGCGCAAGGCTGGGGCGTCATTAATGCCGTCGCCCATGAAGCCGACGACATGGCCTTTTTTCTGGAGCGCCTGCACCACGCGCTTTTTGTGCGCGGGCGAAAGGCGCGCATAAACGTCCACCCGGTCGATCACCCCAGCAAGCTGTTCGTCGGACATTTTTTCCACGTCATTGCCCAAAATGATCTGTTCCGCGTTGATGCCCACCTCGGTGCAGACCTTGCGCGTGACCAGGTCGTTGTCTCCGGTCAATACCTTCACACTCACCCCGTGCTGCCGGAGGGCCTCGATGGCGGTCTTCGCCGTGTCCTTGGGGGGATCCAGAAAGGCGAGATAGCCGGTCAGAACGAGGTTTTCCTCGTCGCCTTTGGAATAGGCCGCCTGTATGCCGACTTTCTTGTTGGCGATGGCGAGCACGCGGAAGCCGTCTTCGCTCAGAGAATTGACCTGCTCGACCAGGTTGCCGACGAGGATCGGCTCCATCTCAAAAATTTCGCCGGCGCTCTCAAAGTGGGTGCATTTTTTGAAGACGGATTCCGGCGCGCCCTTGGTGAGAATCTGGCGCTGGCCGTCCGGACCTTCCACCACCACGGACATCATCCGGCGCGAAAAGTCGAACGGAATTTCGTCCACCTTGCTGTATTTGTCCACCGACATTTCCCGATGCAGTTCGGAATATTTGAGGACCGCCCGGTCGAGCACATTTTTCAAGCCGGTCTGAAAATGGCTGATGAGGTAGGCATCGCGCAGGACCTCCGCGCTTTCGTTTTTGAAGACGTCGCAATGGATCTCCAGGATGACGTGATCGATGGTCAGCGTGCCGGTCTTGTCGGTGCACAGCACGTCCATGGCGCCGAAGTTTTGGATGGAATTGAGCCGCTTGACGATGACTTTTTTCCTGGACATGGTCATGGCGCCTTTGGAAAGGCAGACGGAAACGATCATGGGCAGCATTTCCGGGGTGAGGCCCACGGCCACCGCCAGCGCAAAGAAGAACGCCTGCTTCCAGTCATGTTTGGTCCATCCGTTGATGACGAAAACCAGCGGTGTCATGACCATCATGAACCGGATCATCAGCCACGTAAAACGTTTGACGCCCTTGTCGAAGGCGGTTTCGACCTGCTGGCCGGCGAGACTGCTGGCCATTTTGCCGAAATAAGTTTGCGGGCCGGTCGCCAGGATTACCGCCGTGGCGGACCCGCTTTCCACGCTGGTGCCCAGAAAACAGAGATTCGTGTGTTCGATGGGCTGGATGTTGGGGCGGGGATCGCGCGCATCGCTTTTTTCCACGGGCAGAGATTCCCCGGTGAGCGTGGCTTGAATAATGAACAGGTCCTTGGCCGACAGCAGCCGGACGTCACCGGGAATCATGTCGCCGGCGGAGAGCTTGACGATGTCGCCGGGAACCAGCTCCTTGAGCGAAATCTCCCGCTCCTGCCCGGCGCGGAAGACGGTGGCGGTGACCTTGATCATGGCCTTGAGTTTGGCGGCGGCGTTGTCGGCCTTGGTCTCCTGAATGAATCGCAGCGAGACACCCAGCACCACCATCAACACCATCACCCAGCCGCCAATCGTGTCGCTGGTTCCTTCGGCCGTGGCAAAGGTCACGATGGCCAGGACCGTCAGCAGGATGACGAGCGGATTGCGAACGGCCACCCACAGCCGCCACAGCCAGTCGTGTTTCTTCTCCTGGCCGACTTCGTTGGGGCCGAATTTTTCCAGGCGGGCGGCAGCCTCTTCGTCGGTCAAACCGCCCGGCGAGGCGTCGAGCCGCTGAAGGATTTCAGCGGACTCGTTGCTGGCGGCATCGCGCAGCAAATCGCCTCCGTTGCGGTTGATGAAATCTTTCGATGCGGGCATAAATTGTTCACTCGATGTCGGACGGGCAGCCGCCCGGAAAACGCAAATTCCGAACGCCACGCGGAAGTTAGTTTCCGCACTTGAACGCGGTTCCGCAAGCTTTTGCACGGTGTCCGCGACAGTTTTCGGCGGCCGGGCGAAAATTTTTCACAACAATTTTGAGTTGCAAATGGGCGTGCAGCCGGACAAATTTTGGGGCGTTGAAGAATCACCACCAGTTATGCAAGCGGCTTGCCGTCGCGCCCGCATTGGTGCATTCTGGCGTTTTCCGTTAACCGACGTAATTCAAACCAATTGTATCAACTATGAAATTGAAAACCCTGCCGATCTTCCTGGCCTTCCTGCTCATGGGCGTCGCCGACGCCATGGGTCCGCTGTCCAGTGCGGTCAAGGAAAACTTCCAGCTTTCCACCGTGATGGCGACGCTGATGCCGTTCTTTGTGTTTATTGCGTTTGCCGTATTCAGCGTGCCTGGCGGCGTGCTGGCCGCGCGCATCGGGAAGAAGAAGGTGCTGCTGCTGGGCTTGGCGCTCGCCACCGTTGCGGTGGGCGCGCCCGCCTTCATCAATCCCGGTTACGGCCTGCTCTTGTTCTGCATTTTCTTGCTGGGCGTGGGCACGACCTTCCTGCAGGTTGCCGGCAATCCCATCATGCGCGACGTAAGCGAGAAGGGCGACTATAGCCGCAACTTGGCGCTGGCTCAAGGCATTAAAGGTGTCGGCAGTTCGGCTTCTTCCTTCCTGGTCACGGCCATCGTCGGCATCGCCTTCTTTGCCAGCATGCAGTGGCGAGGGGCATTTCCCGTTTTCTTCGTTTTGATGGCCCTGGCGTTTGTGATGGTGTTGACGCTAAAGGTAAATGAAACCAAGGCCGACGAGCCGCCCAGCATCGGCAGTTCCTTGGCGTTGCTCGGAGTGCCCACCTTTGCCCTGGCCGTCGTTGGCATCTTTCTTTATGTGGGAGCCGAAGTTTGCATGGGCACGTTCCTTAAGCCGACGTTGATGCGCTATGGCCTGACCGAGGACAAGGCGGCGCTGTTTGGTCCCACTGTATTCTTTGGAGTACTGACGTTCGGCCGTTTGGTGGCCGGTAGCGTCAAAGTGAGTCCGCACACATTCTTCCGCCTTTCGGCGCTGCTGGGTTTGATCGGTGTCATTTTGCTGCTTACCGGCGTCAAGCCGCTGGCGTTCGCAGGCGTAATCCTCGGCGGTCTGGGCTTTGCAAACATTTGGCCGATGCTTTTTTCAATCACCGTCGAGGAGAAACCGGAGCGTGCCAGTGAACTGTCCGGTCTGATGTGCATGGCGATCAGCGGCGGCGCGATCGTGCCGCTGATCATGGGCAAGCTGGTGGATATCGGCATGAAAGATATCTCCTTCATCGTGCCGGCTATCTGCTTCGGCTATTTGCTCCTGCTCTCGCTCAAGGGAGCCAAACATCCGGCGGCGGCGCCGGCCAAGGCGTAAAGCGCCAAACCATGGATTAATGGATTGCGGATGGATCGATTGAAGCCGATTTCCGACCCGTCAGTCCACGGTTCCACTCAAGCCATAATCGAAAATCTATGAACTACGACAAAGACAAACGCATCGTGATGACCCTCGACGCGGGCGGAACAAATTTTCGCTTTTCCGCCATGCGGGGCAATCAGCCGGTCACAGAGACGGTCGCCATGCCCTCCAATGGCGACAATTTGAAGCAGTGTCTGGAGAACATCGTCGCCGGTTTCGCCGAGGTAAAGAAAAAATGTCCCCGGCCGCCGGTGGCGATCAGCTTTGCCTTTCCCGGGCCGGCGGATTATCCGGCGGGTATTATTGGCGATCTGGGCAACCTGCCCGGCTTCCGCGGCGGCGTGGCGCTGGGGCCCATGCTGGAGAAGAAATTTGGCATCCCGGTATTCATCAACAACGACGGCGAGCTGTTTGTGTATGGCGAGGCGATTGCCGGTTTCCTGCCTTATGTGAATGGATTGCTCGCCAAGGCCGGCAGCCCGAAGCGCTACCTCAACCTGTTTGGCGTGACGCTGGGCACGGGCTTTGGCGGCGGCATTACGCGCGACGGGGAACTGTACGCCGGAGACAACTCAAATGCATCGCAAATCTGGCTGATGCGGAACAAGCTGCAGCCGCAGATGAATGCCGAGGAAGGCGCGAGCATCCGCGCGGTGCGGCGCGCTTATGCGGAGGGTGCGGGAGTTCCCTTCGACCGGGCGCCCGATCCGCGCGGGATCGAGGAAATCGCGCTGGGCAAGGCTCCCGGCAACCGTGAGGCCGCGGTCGAGGCGTATCGGCGGCTGGGTGAGATAGTCGGCGACGCCATGGGCAACGCGCTGACGTTGGTTGATGGCCTGGCGGTGATCGGCGGCGGCGTGTCCAAGGGCTGGCGGCTGTTCCTGCCCGCGCTGGTGCGAGAATTGAACAGTCCTTACACCGGGCCGAACGGAAACCAATTTCGCCGGCTGCCGGAAGCGGCCTTCAATCTGGAGGACCCGGCGGAATTGAAGAAATTCCTGAAGGGCGGCAGCAAGATCATCACGGTGCCGGGTGGCACGCGGAAGATCAAATACGATGCGCTGCAACGGATCGGCGTGGGCGTGTCGCGGCTGGGCACCAGCGAAGCCGTGGCGGTGGGCGCTTACGCGTTTGCCTTGCGCAAACTTGACTGACCCTTATGACTCGTCGAGATTTTCTGCAAACCACCTCGCTCGCGGCGGCGGGCCTGATGCTGCCGCTGCGGGGTGGCGCGGCCGAAACGGGTTTCCCGGTCGTGCGCGTCCCGGAAGGCAAACGCAAATTCAAAAGCGTGGCGGTGGAAAGAACGATTGAGAAGATTCAGTCGTCCATCGGCAACCGGGAACTGGCCTGGATGTTTGGCAATTGTTTCCCCAACACACTCGACACCACGGTGGATTTCGGGCGGGTGGAAGGAAAGCCCGACACATACGTGATTACCGGCGACATTGACGCCATGTGGCAGCGCGACAGCTCGGCCCAGGTTTATCCCTACCTGCCGCTGATGAGGGAGGACCCGGCGTTGCAGCAGTTGGTGGCCGGCGTCATCGCCCGCCAGGCGCGCAATATCCTGCTCGATCCCTACGCGAATGCTTTCTACAAGGACCAAACCAAGGTCAGCGAATGGAAGAGCGATCTGACGGACATGAAGCCGGGCGTCCACGAGCGCAAATGGGAAGTGGATTCGCTCTGTTATACGATCCGGCTGGCGTACGGCTATTGGAAGAACTGCGGCGATGCCGCGCCGTTCGATGCCACGTGGCGCGACGGGGTCCTGCTGGTCCTGAAAACCTTCCACGAGCAGCAGCGCAAGGACGGCAATGGGCCGTACCATTTCCAGCGCAAAACGGAGACCCAAACCGATACGGTGGCCGGCAAAGGCTTTGGCAATCCCGCCAAGCCGGTCGGCTTGATTTATTCCATGTTCCGCCCCAGCGACGACGCCACGGTGTTCCCCTTTCTAGTGCCGTCGAACTTTTTTGCCGTGGTGAGCCTGCGACAGGCGGCCGAGATGCTGGAGCAGATTCACCGGGATCAGGATTCGGCGGCGCGATGCCGGGCGCTGGCGGACGAAGTGGAGCACGCCTTGCGGCGATACGCGGTGGTGAATCCACTGGGGTTTGGCCACATCTATGCGTACGAGGTCGATGCCTTCGGCAATTATTATTGCATCGACGACGGCAATATACCGAACCTGCTTTCCCTGACCTATCTTGGCGCGGTGAAGCCCCATGACCGAACCTATTTGCACACGCGCAAGTTTGTGCTTTCGTCCGCCAATCCTTACTATTGCAAAGGGGCGGCGGCCGAAGGCGAGGGCGGCCCGCATGTGGGGATGGGCCGGATCTGGCCACTGGGCCTGATCGTACAGGCGTTGACCAGCCAGGATGACGCGGAAATAGCCCGCTGCCTGAACATGTTACAGAAGACGCATGCCGGCAAGGGCTTCATGCATGAGTCGTTCAACGAAAATGACCCGACCGATTTCTCGCGCGGGTGGTTCGCGTGGGCCAATACGATCTTCGGTGAATTGATACTGAAGGTCCATCGCGAGCGGCCGCATCTGCTGGATTGACTTGATTTTTTTGCGCACTGGGAGGACATTACGGCCGAAACAAGGCCAAATGAACACCAGTGCTGAACTGCCGCGCATTCATCCCCAAACCGAAGATCTCCGCCATCGGCGGCACACCCTCAATCGTGACCGCTCGTTTCTCGACCGGTGTGGCATTGCCTTGCAGACCGGCATGGAATGGGCCGTGGCGCGCGTTTCCCCGCTGGGAGATCCGCACATCTACGACACCCGCCGATTTCCCTGGGCGGCGGAGATTGAGGGTGAGTGGCATGCTATTCGGAAGGAGCTTGACGCCGTGATGACTTTTCGCGACCAAATGCCCAGCTTCCAAGACATCCTCAAGGAGGTTGGCGCCATTCAATCGGATCAAAACTGGAAGACGTTTTTTCTCGCGGGCATCGGCATGGACTGCTCGGAGAACCGCAAGCGGTGTCCGGAAACCGCGCGTCTGCTGGGAAAAATTCCCGGGATGACGACGGCTTTCTTCAGCATTTTGTCTCCTGGGAAACATATTCCGCCTCATCGCGGCGCCTGGAACGGCATTCTGCGCTTGCACCTTGGCTTGATGGTACCGGAGCCGCGCGAGCGGGTGCGCATCCGCGTCGGCAACGATTTTTATTCGTGGCGCGAAGGGGAGGCCTTGATATTTGACGATACGTTTAACCATGAAGTCTGGAACGACACCGACGGATATCGGGTGGTGTTGTTCGTGGATTTCGCCAGGCCGATGTACCAGCCGTTCCACTGGCTCAACGTGCGGCTGCTGCACCTGGGGACCTTGGCGCCGTTTTTGCGCGAAGCGGGCGAGAAACAGAAGCGTTGGCAAGACGCTTTTTGGAAGAAGAAAACGGCATAAGTCCGGGCACCCATTCCGCGCCTGCGTGAGTCCCCGTTTAAGCAGGTCTTCACTTGGTCTTGTATTCCAACAATTTGCGGTTATGTTGATGTGGAAAATGCAATCAAACCCACGGTGGGGCGGATGACTGAAGCTGACGTCATACGCGAGATGCGCGAGTACTTGGAAAGCCTTTTTCCAAGAAATTGTCCGAATTGTCAGCGCCGGTTTGAGAGCCTGCGGGAGTATTTGCAAATTACAACGCACCAAGGGCTTCCAATTCCCTATGATGTGCAGGCTGGAGACTGGCAGCCCTCGAAACCGGTGGGAACGGTTACCATGTCCAATTGTCCCTGCGGCACGACGCTGGCGCTGAGTTCAAACGAGCTGCGGCTTCCCCGGCTTTGGCGGTTGCTGAACTGGGCTCGCACAGAAACCAGACGACGCAACCTGACTCCCCAGGAGTTGTTGACCCATTTGCGCGATGAGATTTGCAAACAGGTTTTGGGCGAACCGGATCCGGGTGGGAAAACCCAAGGTGGCGGTTGAGGACTGGCGGGTCCGCTGATGCCGCGGCTCTCGGCCCGTGCCGATGGATGCTTCGATCATTACGCCGGATGGACAATTTGTGGTGACCGGCGATCAAATGGGGTATTATTTTTGAAACGACGCACCCGGATTAACCACGATGGCAGGCCGGGCGTCTGGTTCCTTTTGATTGAAGACATTTGGACAATTCCGACCGCCGATCTGGGTGCTGCCGCTGGCGTTTGCCGGGTTGGTGGCGTTGTTCGGCTGGTGGGGCAACGGACAGTTGCGGGCCACCATCCAAGGTGAACTCCGGGCGCAGTTGGCCGCCACGTTGAATGCCAACGTAACGGCGCTGGGGATCTGGAGCACCAACCAGGCGCGGCTGGCCATGGCCTTGGCGGACGACTCAACGGTGCGCCGCGCCGCGAACGTCATCCTGCAGAGCCCGCCGGTGCGGCGGGAAGGGCGTCCCTTGCCGGAGATGCAGACATTTGTGGATGAGCTGCGGCCGCGACTGGCGGAGCTCGGCTATGGCACCGGGCAGTTGGTGGATACGAATCTGGTGGTGCGGGCGAATTCCGTGCGGCCGCAACTGGGCGGGAACAACATGGTTTCGGACGCGCACACCAACAAGTTTGCGCTGCTGCTGGCCACCGGCCAGCCGGTCATCATCACCCCCTTCCGTCCGGAGCTGCTCACGCAGCAACGGCGCGTGTTTCGGAACATGACCGAGGACGCCTTTACCAACGGCGTGATACGTCAGTTCAGTCGCCGCGCGCAGGCCGCCGCCGCCCGGCGG
Organism: Verrucomicrobiota bacterium; assembly: GCA_049509875.1. Classification (GTDB taxonomy): domain Bacteria; phylum Verrucomicrobiota; class Verrucomicrobiia; order Limisphaerales; family UBA11358; genus UBA11358. Next base: position 15,637 of record JBEKZM010000069.1, read on the forward strand.
CGCGGTGATCGCATGTTGATGCAGGTGGCCGCCCCGATGAGGGATTACTCGGGGGTCGTCGTCGGCGCTCTGGCGCTCATCATCGATCCCGAGAAGGAGTTTTCGCGAATTCTTACCGTGGCGCGGTCGGGGAGAACGGGCGAGACTTACGCCTTTGACCAAACAGGTCTCATGATTTCCCGGAGCCGGTTCGACAAGCAATTGAGAGCGTGGGGTCTGTTGGACGCCACCAATTCCAGCGCCGCGCTGAATGTGCGGTTGTATGATCCCGGGGGCGATCTGACCCAGGGCTTCAAGCCGGCGGAAAATGAAACCTATGCGCGCCCGCTGACCCGTCTGGCAGCCAGCGCCATCAATGGTGAAGACGAAGTGGATGTGCGTCCCTCGCGCGATTACCGTGGCGTGCCCGTGGTGGGGGCGTGCCGCTGGCTGCCGCAATTCGGTTTTGGGGTGGTCACGCAAATTGACGCCGACGAGGCGTATCGTCCGCTGCGCGTGCTGCAACTGGTGTTCGTGGTGCTGGTGTTGTCGCTGCTGCTCTGCGCGACGGGGATGTTCGTTTTTTCTTATGCCAACCTCGAATGGCGCCAGCGCCTGAACGCGATGGAACTGAAATTGAAGCAACTGGGTCAATATACGCTGGAGGAAAAAGTGGGTGAGGGGGGGATGGGGGTGGTTTATCGTGCCAAACATGCGCTGCTGCGGCGCGATACCGCGGTGAAGCTGCTGTTGCCGGGACGGGCCGACGATGCCGCCGTGGCGCGGTTTGAGCGCGAGGTCTTCCTCACCTGCCAGCTCACGCACCCAAACACAATCCAGGTTTACGATTACGGACACACGCCGGAGGGCATTTTCTATTACGCGATGGAGTATTTGCGCGGCGTGAACCTGCACGACTTGGTCATGCGGTTCGGTCCGCAGCCGGAAGGTCGGGTGATACACATCCTGGCCCAGATATGCGCGTCACTGGCGGAAGCCCATGGGCTGGGTCTGATTCATCGCGACATCAAGCCGGGAAACGTCTTTCTTTGCCGGCGCGGCGGCGTGGCTGATTGCGTCAAAGTGCTCGACTTCGGCCTGGTGCGGGATTTCCGCGCGGCCGAGCCCGAAAAATGGGGTAAGAATGGCGAGCGGGTCGTCGAGGGCACGCCGTGGTTCATGCCGCCCGAAGCCGTGGAGGCTTCCGCACCAACGGACCCGCGCAGCGACCTGTATTCAATGGGCGCCCTCGGCTATTATCTGCTGACGCGCAGCTATATTTTCGACGCGGAGACGATCGAGGAAGTTCAGGAGAAGCAACTGAATTGTTCTCCGGTGCCACCGACTCAACGCACCGCCAATCCGATCAGCCCTGCCATGGAGCAACTTTTGTTGACTTGCCTCGAGAAGGATATGGCCAAACGTCCGCAAACGGCGAATGAACTGCGGGCATTGCTGCTGTCGCTGCCGGCCGCGGCGGAATGGACCTGCGAAGCGGCCGCCTCCTGGTGGGACGCCTACGAAGCACAGTTGGCCCCCACCCAGGACGGAGCACGCGCCGGAACGCCCGCCTCGATGCCGGCCGTGAACGTTGACTTGGCGAGCCGGATGGAATAGTGGCCTTTTTTATGGCAAATCGGTCGAGCCCATCAGGAAGCGGTCGCATTCGCGGGCGGCACCGCGGCCTTCGTTGAAGGCCCAGACCACCAAGCTCTGGCCGCGGCGGCAATCGCCGCAGGCAAACACGCCCTTGAGATTGGTGGTGTACTTCTCGAAGTCAGCCTTGGCATTGCTGCGCGGATCGCGTTCGATGCCGAGTGATTCAAGCAACGGCTGCTCCGGTCCCAGGAATCCCATGGCCAGCAGCACGAGGTGCGCGGGCAGGGTCTTTTCGGTGCCGGGAACATTCCTGGGAATAAGCTGCCCCTTGTCGTTCCTGGTCCACTCGACTTGGACGGTATGAACGGCCTTCACGTGGCCGTGGTGGTCGCCTTCAAACTTGGTGGCCGTGGTCAGGTAAACGCGGGGATCGGCCCCAAATTTAGCCGCGGCTTCCTCCTGGCCGTAATCTACTTTGAGCGTCTTGGGCCATTCGGGCCAGGGATTGTCCTTGGTTCGTTCGAGCGGTGGCTGGGGCAGGATCTCCACCTGCACGAGCGAATGGCAACCGTGACGGAGCGAAGTGCCCACGCAGTCGGTGCCAGTGTCGCCGCCGCCGATGACGACAACGTCCTTGCCGGTGGCGTCAATGAAGCTGCCGTTCTTGTGGCCGTCCAGGATTGCCTTGGTGTTGGCGGTGAGGAACTCCATCGCGAAGTGGATGCCCTTCAGTTCCCTTCCGGGGATGGGCAGGTCGCGCGGCTTGGTGGCGCCCGTGGCAAGAATGACGGCGGCAAACTCCTTCAGCAGTTTTTCCGCCGGATAATTTCCGCCGATCTCTGTCTGGCAGACGAATTTCACGCCTTCCTGTTCGAGCAAATGCAGACGGCGAAGGACAACCTCCTGCTTGTCGAGCTTCATGTTGGGGATGCCATACATGAGCAAACCGCCGGGCCGGTCGGCGCGTTCAAAGACGGTCACGTCGTGGCCGGCGCGGTTTAACTGGGCGGCGGCGGACAGGCCCGCCGGGCCGGAACCGACGACCGCCACCTTCCGGCCGGTCCGGTGTTGGGGAACTTCGGGACGCACCCAGCCGTTGGCCCAGCCATTATCGACGATGCTGCACTCGATATTCTTAATCGTGACGGGGGGATTGTTAATGCCGAGCACGCAGGACCCTTCGCATGGGGCAGGGCAGACGCGGCCGGTGAATTCCGGGAAATTGTTGGTTTTGTGCAACCGATCAAGCGCCTCTTGCCAGAGGCCGCGATAGACGAGGTCGTTCCACTCCGGGATGAGGTTGTGGATGGGGCAGCCGCTGGCCATGCCGCTGACGATCTGGCCGGTGTGGCAAAAGGGAATGCCGCAATCCATGCACCGGGCGCCCTGCGTCTTGAGGTCGCCCTCCGGCATGTGCTCGTGAAATTCCTTCCAGTCGGCAACGCGGCCGAGCGGCGAACGGTCTTTGGGGAGTTCGCGTTGAAACTCCAGGAATCCAGTGGGTTTTCCCATGTTATTGTGATTTAAAACGGATTAGGCGGCGGGAATCTGTCTTCACTTTTTTCCGCCGCGAGGTGGTTGAATGCTTGGGGACACGAATCAATTTTCCAAATTGCGGCGGCACGGCGGCGACAATCAATGGTCCGGCGGCGACGAGCTTTTTTGAGCGCGAATCCACTTTGAGATTCAAGCCTTCCAGTGCGCGGGCGCCGAGCAATTGCAAATCGCCCTGCTGCGCAAATACCACTTCGTCAACTGTTTCGGACTGGTTCACCTTCAAGACCGCGTAACCGACCGAACGGGTGATAATCTGACCTTTGGCTATTTGAAACTGCAGGTCTTTTTTTCGCGGTTCAATGCCGGCGCGTTGCAGCACCGTGCCGTCAATCCACGTCGCTTCCGCGCCTGTGTCCACCAGGAGACGCGATACAGTCGCTGACCTGGCGAATTGCGCCGGGTTTACAACCTTGCAACCGACGTTAAACAGTCCCATAAAAATCAGTGTCCGCCTTTCACGTTTTCCTCGAAGGCGGCCATGATGGCTTCGTCGCCGCTCAAGCCCTGCGATTCCACCCGCTTGAGTGAAAGCAGCACACGTTTGTAGTCCTGCGGCATCACCTTCACGAACTTGGGTACGTAATTCCGCCAGTCGGCCAGAATTTTGGCGGCCCGCTCGCTCCGGGTGTACGCCTGATGGCGCTGGATGAGCTTCCATACCTGCTCGATTTCGTCGGGCTCCACGAGTTTCTCCAGGCCGACCAGCTCCAAGTTGCAGCGGCTGGGGAAGTCACCGGCCTCATCGAGGACATAGGCAATACCGCCGCTCATGCCGGCGGCAAAGTTGCGGCCGGACCTGCCGAGGACCACCACGCGGCCGCCCGTCATGTATTCGCAGCCGTGGTCGCCGATGGCCTCGACGACCGCATCGACGCCGGAATTGCGCACGGCAAAGCGTTCGCCGGCCATGCCGCGGACAAAGATTTCACCGCCCGTGGCGCCGTAAAGCGCCACGTTGCCGATGATGATATTTTCTTCCGGGACAAAAGTGGAACCTTTGGGAGGATAGACAATGAGTTTGCCGCCGCTGAGGCCCTTGCCGAAGTAATCGTTGGCGTCGCCCTCCAATTCGTGGGTCATGCCGCGCGGCATGAAGGCGCCGAAGCTCTGGCCGGCGCTGCCGATGAATTTCAGATGCACGGTGTCCTCGGGGAGACCATTTGGGCCATGCCGCCTCGTGATCTCGCTGCCGACGATGGTGCCCACCACGCGATTAACGTTGCGAATTTCCAATTCGGCCGTGACCTTTTCCCCGCGCTCGATGGCCGGCTTGCAAAGGTCCAGCAGCCGGGTCACGTCCAAGGATTTTTCCAAGCCGTGGTCCTGATCCTGCTGCCGGTACCGGCCCACCTCTGGCGCGACGTTGGGCTGATACAGGATGGGCGCCAGGTCGAGGCCGCGCGCCTTCCAGTGTTCAATGGCCTTCCAGGGCGACAACATGTCGGTCCGGCCGACCATTTCGTTGAGCGTGCGGAAACCGAGCCGGGCCATAATTTCGCGCAATTCCTGCGCCACGAAGCGCATGAAGTTCACGACGTGGGCGGGGTCCCCGGTAAAACGGGCGCGCAGGCGCGGGTCCTGGGTGGCGACGCCGACGGGGCAGGTATTCAGATGGCAGACGCGCATCATGATGCAGCCCATGACGACGAGCGGCGCAGTGGCAAAACCGAATTCCTCCGCGCCCAGCAGGGCGGCAATCGCGACGTCGCGGCCGGTCTTCATCTGGCCATCCGCCTCCACGTAAATGCGGCTGCGGAGATTGTTCAGCACGAGCGTCTGATGGGTCTCGGCCAGACCGAGTTCCCAGGGACCGCCCGCGTGTTTGATCGACGACAATGGCGAGGCGCCGGTGCCGCCGTCGTGGCCGGAAATCAGCACCACGTCCGCATGCGCCTTGGCCACGCCCGCGGCGATGGTGCCCACGCCGACTTCGGCGACGAGCTTGACGCTGATGCGCGCATGGCGATTGGAATTCTTCAAGTCATGAATCAGCTCCGCCAAGTCCTCGATGGAGTAGATGTCGTGGTGCGGCGGGGGTGATATCAGACCGACGCCCGCGGTGGTGCCGCGGACCTTGGCGACCCAGGGATAGACTTTCTTGCCGGGCAATTCACCGCCTTCTCCGGGCTTGGCGCCCTGGGCCATCTTGATTTGCAGCTCCTTGGCGTTGACGAGATAGTGGCTGGTGACGCCGAAACGGCCGCTGGCCACCTGCTTGATGGCGGAGTTTTTTGAATCGCCGTTGGGCAGGGGAAGGTAGCGGACCGAGTCTTCTCCGCCTTCGCCGGTATTGGAGCGTCCGCCGATGCGGTTCATGGCAATGGCCAGCGTCTCATGCGCTTCCTGCGAAATGGAGCCGTAGCTCATGGCGCCAGTCTTGAAGCGCTTGACGATTTCGTCAACCGGCTCCACTTCCTCAATCGGCACGGGTGTGGCGGCAAATTTGAAGTCGAGCAGGCCGCGCAGGGTGCAGAGATTCTTGGCCTGGTTGTTGATCAAGCCGGCATATTCGCGATAGATTTTTTCGCTGCCCAGGCGGCAGGCCGTTTGCAGCTTGTGGATCGTCTGCGGATTGAACAGATGATATTCGCCGCCGTCGCGCCATTGATACTGGCCGCCGGCGTCCAAATCGGTATTGACCGCCTCGCGCGGGAAAGCGCGCCGATGGCGGGCCAGCGCCTCTTCGGCGATGACCTCCAGGCCCACGCCCTGGATGCGGGAAGGCGTCCAGGTGAAATACTTGTTTACGACCTCGCTGTTGAGGCCCACCGCTTCAAAGATTTGGGCGCCGCGATAGCTTTGGATCGTGGAGATGCCCATCTTGGCCATGGTCTTGACCACGCCCTTGACGGCCGCCTTGATGTATTTCTTGATGGCCGTCTTGTGGTCGGTCTTTTCGAGCAGGCCCTCGTGGATCAGGTCATCAATGGTCTCGTAAGCGAGGTAAGGGTTGATGGCACTGCAGCCGTAGCCAATGAGCAGGGCGAAGTGATGCACCTCGCGCGGTTCGCCGGATTCGAGCACCAGGCCGGTCTTGCCCCGCGAACCAGAGCGGATGAGATGGTGATGCAAACCCGACGTGGCGAGCAGGGCGGGGATGGGAGCCATTTCGGGCGAAATGCCGCGATCCGACAGGATGAGAATGTTGGCTCCGCGCTTGATGGCTTCATCCGCGGCCGTGAACAATGTTTCCAAGGCTGCTTGCATTCCGCTGGCGCCTGCCTCGGCGGGGAAAAGAATGGACAGCGTCTCGGCTTTAAAGCCGGGACGATTAATAAACCGCAGCTTGTCCAGATCCTCGTCGGTGAGGATGGGCTGTTCGAGACGGATCAAGGCACAGCTCTTGGGGCCGGGATTGAGCAGGCCGCCGCGCGAACCGCACATCGTGAACGTGGAAGTGATGATCTCCTCGCGGATGGGGTCAATCGGCGGGTTGGTGACCTGGGCGAACAACTGCTTGAAATAGTTGTAGATCAACTGCGGCTTGTTCGAGAGCACCGCCAGCGGCGTGTCGGTGCCCATGGAGCCGAGCGGTTGCTGGCCGTCGCGGGCCATCGGCGCAACGAGGAAACGCAGATCCTCGAAGGTGTAGCCAAACGCCTGCTGCGATTGCAGGACTCGCCGGTGGCTCGGTTCGGTACGCTGCGACGCCTCGGGCAATTCGGTCAACAGCACGTGGTGGTCATCCAACCATTTCTGATAGGGATGCTCGCCGGCATATTTCTGCTTGAGTTCCTCGTCGGCGATGATGCGGCCTTCGCGGGTGTCCACCAGAAACATGCGTCCGGGCTGGAGACGCCCCTTGACGGCGACGCGGTCGGGCGCGACCGGCAATACGCCGGCTTCGGACGCCATGATGACCACGTCGTCCTTGGTGACATAATAGCGCGAGGGACGGAGGCCGTTGCGGTCCAGGCAGGCGCCAATGCAGATGCCGTCGGTGAAGGCCATGGAGGCCGGACCGTCCCACGGCTCGATCAGGCAGGAATGGTATTCATAAAACGCCCGGCGGGCGGGATCCATGCTTTCATGGTTTTCCCAGGGCTCGGGGATCATCATCATCATCGCGTGCGGCAGTTCGCGGCCGGCCATGACGAGCAGTTCCACGCAATTATCGAACTGGGCGGAGTCGCTGCCGTCGGTATTGATGACCGGGACGACCTTCTTGATTTCCTTGCCGAAGACGGCGGACCGGAAATTGGACTGCGCCGCGTGCATCCAGTTGACGTTGCCGCGCAGCGTGTTGATTTCGCCATTGTGGGCGATGTAACGGTTGGGGTGGGCGCGGTCCCAGCTCGGGAACGTGTTGGTGGAAAAGCGGGAATGGACGAGCGCCAGGGCGGTGACCACGGACGGATCGCGCAAATCCGCATAATATTTCTCCACCTGCTCGGACATGAGCATGCCCTTGTAGATGAGCGTGCGCGCCGAAAGGCTGGCGACGTAGAACACCTTGCCGCCGTCGATCCTGCCGCCGTAGCGGATGCGCTGCTCGGCGATTTTGCGGATGACGTACAGCTTGCGCTCGAAATCGTCATCGCTTGCGACGGCGGCGTTGCGGCCGACAAAGAGCTGAGCCATGAAGGGCTCGGCGGCCACCGCCGTCTGGCCGAGGGATGAATTGTCCGTGGGCACGTCGCGCCAGCCCAGCACGGTTTGGTCTTCGGCGGTGACGATCCTCGCCAGCTCGGCCTTCACGGCTTCGCGCTCGGCGGCATCCCTGGGCAGGAACAACTGGCCGACGCCATATTGGCCTGGAGCCGGGAGTTTGAAGCCGAGCCGGGCGGCCTCGGCGGCGAAAAATTCATGGGGCACCTGAATGAGAATCCCGGCGCCGTCGCCGGTGTTGGCTTCGCAACCGCACGCGCCGCGGTGATCCAGGTTGACCAAAATCCGCAAGGCGTCCGAGACCATCTGGTGGGATTTTTTGCCCTTCATGTTAACGACGAAACCGAGGCCGCAAGCGTCGTGTTCAAATTGCGGGTCGTAAAGGCCCTGTTTCGGCGGCGCGGAGACCATGGGTTGACCGTGCCGGTCATTGGTATTGTGCTTCAAGTTGCTGGTCATCGTACGGCAGTAAGCCTGCGTTCATCTATTTTTTACTCAATTTGAATCCTTGTGCAATAAATGTTTTCAAAAATAATGGTTGCATCAGCATAAGCCGCCGGCTTTTTTGGGGAGGATGAATAAGGCGAGATCTTTTTGTAAATTGGAAACGCTCATTGGAACCAGGTTTGGATAGGCACCAGGAGAGGTGCGGGTGCGGTTTTTATTGTCAACCGGAACGAAAAAAGGCATTAACGGAGGAGCATGAAACACAATACTTACTTCGATGGAAAAGTTCAGAGTCTGGCCGTGGACACGCCGGACGGGCCGGCGACGGTGGGGGTGATTGAGCCCGGCAATTACAGTTTTGGCACGGATTGCGAAGAGCGGATGCATATTGTGGCGGGAACGCTCAAAGCGAAGCTGCCCGGCGGCGACTGGCAGAGCTACGGCCCGGGCCGGCACTTTGTGGTGCCCCCCAAGGTGAAATTCGAAGTCGAGGCCGCAGGCGACGTGGCGTACCTGTGCTACTACAAGCGCTAGGCGGAAGGGAAATCCGAAATCCGAATCACCGAAATCCGAAAGAAGACCGAAGGCCGAATTTCGAAGGAGTGGTTTCTGGTGTGACGGAGACTGGAGACCGGAGACCGGGGCGGAATTCGGCATTCTGAGAGTTCTGAGTGCGGAGTGCGGAGTGCGGAATGGGGCCGCGGGGCTGGCGGTGGATTTCTTGGATTGGTTGGATCATTTTTAGCGGCCAAGAATTATCCGTAAAAATCCGTAAATATCTGTATTTATCCGTAGGCTCGAGGTTTCGACGGGATGAGCCGGCGCGCGATGAGATGTACAAGCGAGTGGTGACGAGCCGTCCCCACCCCGGCTGCGCGGCAAGCCGGCGCGGCAACTGCGGGTGGCTGGCTGGTTGGGCGGTTGGGGTTCAAAATTGCTTCTATGGCCGGATATACCCGGATATACCCGGATGTATGCCCGGATGTATGCCCGGATGTATGCCCGGATCAATTGAATGCGGAATGCAGATTGCGGAAGGGGGGCGATGCTGGTTGCTGGCTGCTTGATGCTGGATGAGGGGGCGCCATGGGGCGTAAGGGACCATTTGATTGCGGCGTGCCGAGGGCCGCGGAATGGGGCTGGCCGAGCAATGCTCGGCGCTCCTGCTTGAACATGAGACCGGGCACATGCCCCACGGCTCGCCAGGGCAAGGCGCCGACTCGTCGCGCGGCCGCCGTATGGACTATATGCGTCCAACACAGTGTCAATCTGGCATGAACTTGGGGAATGTAAAGTCTAAATATGACACAAACATAATTTTTTAATTATTTTATAATGCTTTGTATTTTAACATGATGTGATTCATAAACGGCAGGAATATTTAAATAATGTCAATTATAGGAAGTATGTGGTCTAAAATCGACAACGGGAAGCGCCTCCATTGGGGGGGTATTTGTGGCTGGGCGGGATTTTAACTATGAGACGCCAAGGAGCAGAGGCGCAAGGTGTTCAGAAGGGAACAAAGAATCACTGGTACCACAACTTGATTTTCTGGACACTCACCCCCTTGATCCCGTCGTGAGATGCTTATGAGGCACTGATGCCGGATTGTTTTAACCCTCAACCCAAATCCTATATATGAGCACACTGCAAACCACCCTGAAACAACTCAGCCTCTCCGGTCATATCGATGTCTCCTAACGGAGCTTGATTTCAAAAAAAATTGTCTCATTGCTACATAGATGTCGCGCCTACGGCGCTGGGGACGGCATTCTCGCTTCTTATTATCTGTCAGAGTTTTAGGTTTTATGTGGGCACTGTTCCTTCCGCCTTCGCAATGCTTCCGCGTTCGCCCTGCTGCGGCGCGGCAAGTCGGCGCGACGAGCGCTATGGGCCGGGCTCTTTGAGTTCGGAATGCAGACTTTGAAATGCGGCATGGGGGCGATGCTGGACGCTGGTTGCTTGATGCTGGCTAAATATCTCCGCCGTCCCTCCGGGACGGGAGGACAATTGCGGGAACCATTACCAGACACTTCGTGTCTGGCTAAATTCCAGCATCCCTCCGGGATGCCAAAGGCAAGGGGTGTTTCCAAATACACCCCCAATCCCGCCGAATCGCGTAATTCATATATCGTAAATTGTCCCTCCACTGCGGATAATTTGTTACCTTATCGGGGCGGCGTAAATACCATCCATGAATGCCGAATGACGACCTGAGCCTGCTGCACGACTTTGCCCGGAGCAATTCCGAAGCGGCCTTTGCGACGCTCGTTTCGCGATACATCAATCTGGTCTATTCCGTGGCCCTGCGGCAGGTGCGCGACACCCATCTGGCCGAGGAAGTCGCCCAGGCGGGTTTCGTCCCGTTCCCGCGAATCCATCGTCCTGTCAGGACGAATCCAATCGCGAACCCTGACCAGACACTCCATGTCTGGCTAATTTCCGACGTCGCTTCGCGACGCTGAAGCGGCGGCGCCGCGGCGCAGGAAATGGGTTTTTGAAGCACGCCCAAATCCCGGAGAATTGTGACGGGCTGGCAACGCGCGCGAGACAATCACTTGCAGAAGTCTGTGCAGACCCGCCGGTAAAGCGCTTCGTAGCGCGGCACGATGATGGCGGCAGAGAACAGTTCACGGGCGCGCATTTGGGCCGCTTGCCCCATCCGCTGGCGGAGCGCCGGATTTTGGATCAGGCTTTCAACGGCGCGGGTCTGTGCATTGACGTCGCCAAACGGCACAAGCAGCCCGCTGATTTGATCATCCACGACTTCGGGAATGCCGCCGACATGGGGCGCCACGCTCGGGCGGGCGAAACACATGGCTTCGAGAATGCTCAAGCAAAAGCTCTCCGACTCGGACGTGAACAAGCCCAAGTCCGCGGCTTGCAGGTAGTCTTCGATGTCAGCCACGTTTTCGCGAACGATCAGGCGGTCTTCCAATCCGAGCCGGCGCACGTCGGTGGCGAAGGGGGCAAAGCTGCCGCCGGCGAGAATGAGCAGCTTGAACGCCTCGCGCGGACGGATGCGCGCCGCAATTTCCAATAACAAATCAATGCGCTTCGGCGGGCGGAGATTTGAAGAATGCAGGATCAGCGCTTCGTCTCCCACGCCTAACTCGCGGCGCACTTCCTCGCGCGAACGCCGGGCCGGCTTTGGTTCGAAGAAATTGTGGATGACGTCGATGGGTCCGGTAAATCCGATGAGGCGTTCCGTTTCCTGCTTGAGGAAATTCGATACGACGGTCACGGCATCCGAATGGGTCAGGGCGTGATGGATGGCCGGGCCATATCCGGGATCGCAGCCGAGCAGGGTGGTGTCCGTGCCGTGGAGCGTGGTGAGGATGCGCGGCTGTTGTTTCGGGGCCAACATCGAACGCGCCAGCACGGCGGCGGTGGCGTGGGGCACTGCGTAATGCACGTGCAAAACGTCGAGCCGGTGTTCCCGGCTGACTTCGGCCATCTTCACGGACAGCGGGAGCGTGTAATCAGGATATTTGAAAAGGCCGTAGTTGTTGATGACAACGGGGTGGAAGAATAGACGGGGCGCGTCGGCGGGCATTCGAAACGGTCGTTCGTAGCTGATGAAATGGACTTCGTGCCCGCGCCGCGCCAGTTCCTCGCCGAGCGCCGAAGCCAGAATGCCGCTGCCGCCCACGGAGGGATAGCAGGTGATGCCGATTTTTAACATATTAGGCCTTCAAAAATGAATTAGGAAGCATGGCTGATTGGGGCAAGCATGTTCGCAATAACTGCGCGTGTTTTCCCCTCACCCCGGAACTTTCCATGAACCGCAAGTTGGATTTGTGCAAAGGGGGAAGCCCGCCCTCACCCCAGCCCTCTCCCCCGGGGAGAGGGAGAATTGTTTCCGCGTGTGGCGGAAATGAGCGGCAGGATTGGCGAGCGCCGTTCCCGAAGAACTGGCTGCATGAAAACCTGTTCCCTCTCGCCAGGGGAGAGGGTTAGGGTGAGGGGAAAGGGAGCTTCTCTTCGATCGAGGGAACATGATAATCAAAAGCGCCGGGCGCTTCGCCCTATGTGCGCAAGTGAATCCAAGACGAGCGGGTCATTCGGGAAAAGGGCTGTGGCATACTCGATTCCCGCGCGGGCACCGAGCAATCGGGCGCGCGTGAGCTGCAGCTCGGCGTAGTTGCGGGAGGCAGTCTGCGAAGCGTGGGCTTGCATTGCTTTGGTCCACATCGAAACAACTTCGGGGGTGGAAATGTCGATCAGGACCGGCGTAATGTCGCGCGGCTCGGCTTCGGGGGTGACGGCGTAATAAAATAGCTGCCCGATGGAATGGGGTTTTTGGCGGCGCAGTTCCTTCAAGCCGCCGTAGCGCGCCAGCCGGGCGGCGTCACGGACGAGCCGCCCGAGCCGCGCATGATCGGGATGCTGATTCTCGACCACGCTCGGGGCGAGGACAATACCCGGGCGGACGCGACGAATGATGGCGGCCAGTTTGATGGCGTGGGCGGCCCGAATTTCGAGGCGCGCGTCGCCGTCGAGCTTGAGAAATTCGAGGCTGGCACCCAGCAGTTTTGCCGCCCGGCCGGCCTCGGCGGTCCGTTGTTTGGGCGTGCCGTGGCTGGCAGCTTCGCCTCGCGAGCAAATCACAAAGTGGGCCGCGCGGCCGACACGGGTTTCGCGGGCGATGACGCCGCCGCAACCGAATTCGATGTCGTCGGGATGGGCGCCGAAGGCCAGGAGGCAGGCGGACTGCTTGGGGTGGCTAGGGTCGAGGGACGACCGGTCTTTTGCAGGTTTAGAGGGCATGGTAAATTAGTGCGTCTCGTTTCCCCTCACCCCGGCCCTCTCCCCCGGGGAGAGGGAGACGTTGTTCCCGCGTCTTGGCGTGGCGTCGGCACTGGATTTGCGCAGGTTTATGGGCCGTGAGCAGGTCCAAAAGGAACACGGAACTCTCCACGAACCGAGAATTGGACATAAGCAAGGGGGAAGGGTGCGCCGATTTGCTATTGGTTTCCGTTCTGTCGGAGGCCTTCGGTATAGGAAATTGAAGCGGCGCGAAGGCCGCGCACGAACCGATGGATTCATGGTCACGGCAGGCGCAAGACTCTGTCCCGCCAATGACTGCCACACTTTTCCGGCCTGAGGATGGAATTTCATCTGTGTCCATCTGTGTTCAAGGTTCGTTTGGCTGAATTTCAATATAGGCTTCATCGGAGCGGTCGATGGCGTCGCGCGTCACAAAGGTGATTTCCGGTGTTTCTTCGGTGCGAAGATAGTCTCTCTCGCCGGCCCCGGCAACGTAATGCGTGCACTGGACCACGGACTGCATCCAGCGCAGGCGCGAGTCGCGCGTGGGACTGATCTGCTCTTTGGCGAAGGGCGTTGCCGGCAACGTGATGAAAACCTCACCGCCCGCGTGCAGCTTGAGGGCGCCATCCGCAAATCGGGCGCGGACAATCTCGCCCTGGTAGGGAACATCGACAAAAAAGTCCGAAACCTCGCAGGCGGCGCGGCGCAGGCCGGGATCGCTTGAACGCATGACGCGAATGCCGTTGAGCAATCCCATGAGGCGATACATCTCCAGGCAGAAATCGGCAACGATCGCGGCGGAAGCCTTTTTGAACAGGTCGATGAGCGGATGGTCCACATAGTTCGGCAACTGAAGAATGGTCTGCGCCGGCCAGCCGGCGGCGATTTTTTTCAGGTTCAACGGTGAAAATTTGCGCTGGTTTTTGGTCTGGCAGGCGAAATTCAAGGGCGCCGGTTCGTTGGTCTTGCGATGACGGAGAATGGTCCGGGTCTCGCGCGGGTCGTGATCGCTGTCGTGGCAGAAGAACACGATCTCGCCGCCGATCTCCTGTTGCAGCCGGCGTGCGGTTTGGATCTTGGCAAACAGGAAGCGTTTCGGGAAAAACCCGCACGGTTGCTGGCCAAAGCAGATGACGGGCAGGGTGCTCATGGATTTGGGATGCGAGCCGGTCCGTTAATCGGGGATGAAGGCGGATGAACGCAGACAAGGAAAAGCAAAACATTCCGCGGCCGCCCGGCAGGGCGCTGCGCCAGGTTGAATCTGCGTCCCTCAGCGTTCATCGGCGGTTCAATTCCGGGTTGTGGGCGCCCCCGGGGGCCAGCCATTGAAACAAAAGACTGAAGGTCACACACGCGGCACAGCCAATCAGGGGATACCAAAGATAGGAAATGGTCAATTCAAAGAAAAGCACAGCGACCAGCGTCTGCGCGGCCAGGGCCCCCCAGAAAACCGCGGTTCCGCCGACGCGGCGGAGAAAGAAAGCCACGATGAACAAACCGAGCATTGCGCCATAGAAAATGGAACCGAGGATGTTTACGGCCTGGATCAGGTTTTCCGAGAGGTCGGCGAAGAGCGCGAAGGTAATGGCCACCGCGCCCCAGAAGGCCGTGAACCATTTCGAGGCCCGCACACACTGGGCGTCGGTGGCATCGCGCCGCACGAGGTGGCGATAGATGTCAATGGTGGTGCTGGAACCCAGGGCGTTCAATTCGGCCGCTTTGGAGGAAAAGGTGGCGGCGAAAAAGGCCGCCACCAGCAGACCAATGATGCCGTGGGGTAATTGCCGCAGGATGAAGGTGATGAAGACATAATCGGCGTCGTTGCTGGTGGTGCTGTATTTGACGGCAGACAATTCGCCGCCGGCGTCCAGGCGGGCCTGCTCCGCCTGCTGGCGGGCCGTGGCGGCAGCCGCCAGGGCGTCTTTCGCCGACGCCGCATCGCCTTGATGCCGCGCCTGCAGCCAGCCCGCCAGCTCCTGGCGTACGCGGGCCTGGGCCGCGTTGAAGGCGCTCTCATAGGCGCCCAGTTTGGCGCGGTCGCCGTGCTCCGCAAGATATTGGCTGGCGGCGGGATTAAAGAACATGGGCGCCGGCTGGAATTGATAGAAAACGAACATCATCACCCCCAACAGCAGAATGCAAAATTGCATGGGGATTTTGCACACGGCGTTGAACATGAGACCGAGGCGATCTTCGCGCAAAGATTCGCCGGAAAGATAACGTTGAACCTGCGACTGGTCGGTGCCGAAATAGGAGAGCATCAGGAAAGTGCCACCCAGCAGACCGGACCAAAAGGTGTAGCGCTGGTGCACATCCGCAGAGAAATTCACGGCGTTGAGCTTGTGAAAGCCGCCCGCCAGCGTCAGGGCGTCCGCGCAAGTGAGGCCAGCCGGCAGCTTGGCCAGCAGCAGGCCAAAGGCAGCGAGCATGCCGGCGAAAATGATGCCGATTTGATATTTTTGGGTGACGGTTACGGCATCATTGCCGCCCGCCACCGTATAGATAATGACCAGCAAACCGCTGCAGATGATGGTCAGATTGAGCGGCCAGCCGAACACGGTGGTGAGGACGATGGCGGGCGCGTAAATGGTGAGCCCCGCGCCGAGGCCGCGCTGCAACAGGAACAACGCCGCGCCCAGCAGCCGCGTTTTCGAGTCGAACCGTTTGCCCAGATATTCATAGGCGGTAAAAACATTCAACCGGCGGTAGATGGGCAGGAAAACCATGGCGATAATGATCAGGGCCAGCGGCACGCCGAAATAGACCTGCACGAATGACAGTCCGGCGGCGTAGCCCTGGCCGGGTGTGGACAGGAAGGTGATGGCGCTGGCCTGGGTGGCCATGACGGACAGGCCGATGGCAAACCAAGACGTGTGGCCGCCTTTCAAGTAGGCGCTGAGGTCCCGCCGTCCGCGTGTGCGCCAGATGCCGTAGAGGGCAATCGCCAGCATGGAGCCGAGGAGGACGACATAATCAAGCGCGCTCATGAAAATGATTTCGTCAGCGCAATGAGCAACGCGATCCAGATGGCAAAACTGGCCAGGACGAAAAGATAGACGGTTTTCCAGGTGCGGAAGCCCGGCACGCCCGGAGATCTGTCGTGGTCGACTGGATCAGATTTTGGCCGCTTCATTTGCCGAGGGACACCAAATTGGCGAACAACCGATAGGCACCCGGAACGCCGGCGGGCAGTTGGCGGAAGAAAACCAGTCCGGTGTACACGTAATAGCCTTTGCCGAAGGTCGCGACGAGCAGGCTGCCCTTCAACGGCGCTTCGCCGGGATCGCTGCAAGCCAGGATGGGCGTAAAATGTTCATCCCATTGGTTGGGAAAATAGATGCCGCGCTCCTGCACCCAGCCGTCAAAGTCCGCAGCGGTGATTTTGTTGGGGGTGTTCAATACCGGATGGTCCGGCGCGAGGAAGGTCACCGGCGCCGTTTCATCCGTCACGCGCTCATTGGAAAGGTGCAAATCGAATGGCGCGAGCTCGTTTGTTTTCAGATTATCCGGCCGGTTGTATTGGTCAATCACCGTGCCACCGGCCTGGACGTAGGCGAACAGATCGGGCAAATGCGAAGCCAGGTTAGTCCGCACGTTGAAGGCCCGCACGCCGATCACGACGGCATCGAGCTTGCGCAGTTGGTTGGTGGTCAAATCCTCGTCGCTCAGCAGGCTGACGTCATAGCCCATTTGCTTCAAGCAGTCGGCCACGCTGTCGCCGGCGCCGGGCAAATAGCCCACGGAGTGACCGCGGATTCCGAGGTCCAAACTGATGGCTTTTAGCCGCGCCAGGGGGTGGAGCAACTGGCGGGGAATATGGGGATAGGCAATTTCCTCGCGCTCGTTGCGGTATCGGACGCCGCCAAGGTCCGCGCAGGCGGTGATTTTTGCGCTGGCCGGTTCCATCGGGGCGATGACGGTGAAGGCAAAGGATCCGTGGTCGCCCACCGCCCCAAGCGAAAATTTCTGGTTCGCCGGCGAAGCTTCCCATCCGGGCGGCGTCTCCAGTTGCAGGGTTCCGGATAAATCCGCCCGGGAGGCAGTCATCTCCACCACGATCGAAAGGGATTTGCCAGGTGCAAACAGCGCGACTTCCGAAGCGAATTTGAGCGACACCGGTGGAATCACTTCCAACGGGCGGCGCGTTTCCACGCCTGCCGAATCGACCAGCACCTGGACCGGTTGGTCCGGCACCACCAGCGTCTGGCCGCCGACCTCAAAAACTTGTTCGACGGGAAATATTGGCGGATTCTCCGGTTGCCCGATTAACCCGGGATCGACCACGACAAACATGCCCGGCGTATGGTCCTCGCGCAACCAATAGGGCTGGCTCAAAGGCGTGTCTGCTGGAAGGGTTTGATGGCCTTCGATGGAGTTTGTTTCATTTGGACGCAGCGCTTTTGCCGTACTGGTCTGGGCGTGAAGCGTCGGATAGCGTGTTTCAAGCCATTTCACCGGGATGCCGCCATTAACCCGGACGGAATGTCGCAGGTGCATTGTTTCGCCCGGCACGACTTCGGATTGCGGAATCGTGGTCTCGACTTCCAGGCCAAGACACGACTGTAAAATGCGATCCAGCAGGGCGCTTTTCTCCACGGCCACGGAGTCCTTATCCGGCAAGGCGGCGAGCGCGCGGCGCAACCTCAACAAGGCCGGCACGCTGGCGGCGACGTCAGCTGGATTGAATTGGGAGATGATCGAGCCGGCCAGTTGATCAATTTCCGCGCCGCCGGGCACGCGGTTCCAAGTCGGGTCGATGCCATCGAACATGTCATTGGTGGCGGGGGTGCCGGCGAGCAGTTGAAAGGACTCCGTGCGCGGGCCATTGCCGCCGCCAAAGCCGCGAAAATTGTCAAAGCCCTGCGTCTTGTGCATGGCACGGCTGCGGACGGCGAGTTCATTGAACGAAAGACCCGTCACCGGATCGTCGCCGCTGATTTCGAGTCGGACCGTACCTTCGCTCCGGCCGTTCAGGAAAATCCGCTGCGGCTGCCACGCCGGCAGATGCTGGTCAGGAAACGCGTTGGGATCGCCCGCCAGTTTGAACGCTTCCAGTCCCAAAACCGCGGATGCGGTATGATGGCCATGCGTGCCTCCGGGTTGCGTGGAAAAGCGATTGATGACGACGTCCGGCCGAAACTCACGGATCACGCGCACCACGTCCGATAAAACCTGCTGGCGGTCCCAGATGCGGAGCGTTTCCCGGTAATCCTTGGAAAATCCGAAGTCCATGGCCCGCGTGAAGAACTGCCGCCCGCCGTCCAGCCGGCGGGCGGCGAGCAGTTCCTGGGTCCTGGCGACCCCGAGCTTTTCGTCGAATTGCGATCCCAGCACGTTTTGTCCGCCATCGCCGCGCGTCAGCGAGAGGTAGGCGGTGCGATAATTCCGGCCGCGCGCCAGGTAGGCGATGAGCAGCGTGTTTTCATCGTCCGGATGGGCGGCGACGTAAAGCACGCTGCCGAACTGGCGGAAGCTTTTCAGTTCCTGAAGGATCGCCGGCGCGGCATTCGTGAGCGGTTCGGCTGCCGAGGCCGCGCCGGCAAAAGCAAGAACTCCTAAACAGAAAGCGGGAAATAAAGGAACTTGAAGCGGCTTGAAGAGCGCGTGTGAAAAACGATCCAGCATATTGGTATTCGTCGGGTTGACGTTATTGGGACAAGATAGTGGGACGAAGCACCTCACCCCGGCCCTCTCCCCATTTTGCTCCGCTGTCTCCGCAAAACGCGGAGAGGGTGAAGCGTTCCCAGCGTTTCGTGGTGGCCGCACGTATTGGTGAAAGCCACTTTTGACACAGCCTCCGTACGCCGCGCTGCGACCGCCGGGCTCTGAATCCTTTCGAAGGCGGTGGCACGGATTCGCCAAGACGCGGAAACGACGCCTCCCTCTCCCCGGGGGAGAGGGCCGGGGTGAGGATAAGCGTAAGACTTCCTTTCGCCCGGGCTACCTTCGTGCCCACCTGCCGCCAAATTGCATTTGCCCTGTGGCATGATCACTTCAAACTCGAGATCAGGTCGCTGTTCAGCTTCACATACCCGGGGTCGTTGGCCTTAACGGCGAGTTCGCTGGATCGTTTCGCGGCGGCAATGGCGCCATCCTTGTCGCCCAACTTGGCGAGAATTTCCGCCTTCAGATAAACGATATAATGCGCCTCGCGGTTAGTGATGGCGGCGTCCACCCAGTCGCTGGCCTTGTGCAGATCCAGGCCGTGATCATAGTAAAATAGCGCCGCCGGGTAATACGGCTTCTCTTTGGCGTCGGAAGCCATCACGGTTTCAATCTGTGGCACCAGTTTGCCGGCCACATCGACTTCAATCTTGATCGGCACCACGGTCTGGTCCCAGACCAGTTCCAACAGCGCGGATTCGTCGCGGAGGTGGTTGAACTCGATCATAAACGTTTCGATGTGTTCTGATAATTTCACGGGTTCGACCGTAAAGCGGACCAGATCGGCCTTTTCGTCGTATTGGTAAGCTCCCCACTGGTTGGCACCCTTGTTGATGATGACGGTCCATTGATCTTCGCCGGGGATGGTGAAGAGGGCGTAGGTGCCGGCAGGAATGT